>CAXXGM010000007.1:0-577106 GCA_963677325.2 Prolixibacteraceae bacterium | reverse complement strand
ACCAGAGGAGGCTCACTGCTTGTGAAAAGCTTTTCAAATATAGAGGTGGGCGGCTCAAAACCAACCATCGCTTTGGGGAAATTTACCGAAGTAAATTTTTTCACCTTCGAATTAATCATTTCAATTTTTTCAGGCGAATCGGATTTGATGTATAGGCGTGCCTCCGATGGATCCATCTCCTGCTCCCGGTCAAGAAGAAATTGCTGCCGTCCGATAAAAGCGTTGCTCTGTACCGTTTCTGACTGCAATGTCTTCAATAGTTTTAAAATACGAAGTTTATTTTCTCCGGCATTGATGTTCTCATTCCAGTCAATTTTGATAATAACTTCCGTCTGGGTAAAGGCAGGCATCTTCTCCTTGTGTATCAAAAATAGCGCGGCGATCCCGATTGGAAGTATCATGAGATACAAAAAAAGATTCAGTTTTTTGCAGCGGAAAGTAAAATCCAATCCTGCGGTATAGATCTTGTCCAGATCGAATATTCTTTTGAAACCTTGGCCTAAAACATCAAACATTTTTTCTTTGACATGCTGAAGCCGGTTTTCCGCTTTAAATACTTTCCGGTAGGCCAGACGGTAAATGACCGGCATAAAAGTAATACCCACCAGGTACGAAACAGCCAATCCAATTGAAACCGATATGGCTTCGTCATACATCAGGGCCCCCGCAATACCGCTCAGAAAAATCAGGGGCAGGAAAACGGCTATATTGACAAGCATGGAGCTTAACTGCGGAACGATCACCTCTCCGGTACCGGCAATACAGGCTTCATCCACCGTATAGTTTCGCTCCCTGTATTGGCTGATGTTGTCGGTCACCACAATGGAGTTATCCATCATATTTCCCACCGCGAGAATAAGCCCGGCAAGGGAAATAATATTGATCGACAGATGCATCATCCTGAAAAACAACAGCGAGATAATTACCGAAACCAAAAGGGATAAACCAATCAGCAACGGCAGTTTCAGATCTTTCATGAAGACAAAGACTACAATAATAACCAGCAGAAGCCCTTGACTGAGGTTTTGCATCAGGTTTGAAATGGAATAGTCCAAAAGCTGTGTCTGGTCCTGCGAGGCTTCAAAATGAATTCCAGGATAATCCTTCTCAAATTGTCCAATCATCCCCCCGATCTGATCTTTCATATCGGCAAGCCGGGCATTGGCTTGTTTGATTACAGCCATTGTAATGGCAGGTTTGCCGTTTGCCGCGAACATTCCGGTTCGTTTTTGCGGTTCTATGTTGACGGCTGCTATGTCCTTAAGCTGAAAAATTTTCCCCGCGCTCTTTAGGTAAATATTTGATACATCTTCCTTATTCCTCAGTACGGAAGTGAAACGGATATTGTACTGGTAATGCCCGTCGCGCACTACAAGATTTCCTGCATTGACATTATTCTGTGTCAGTGCACTTTCGAGCTGTGACAGTGAAATATCAAGACTCTGCATCTTGCGGATATCGGGCTCAATGGTAAGCTGCGGACTTACCGTTCCGCTGATATCAACAAGGGCCACCTCGGGAAGTTGTTCAATCCTTTTCCGGATAACTGATTCAGCAAATTCACTAAGCTGAATAAACCTGTCATTAGCCTCATCGGAATTATCCCTGCGAAGGGAATCCGATTCCCTGAGCGTCAGATTGAGATAGAAAACCGGGATATCGGTCGCACTTGCCTTGATCACCCTCGGACGCTCCATATCCCTGGGAAGAGAGTTCATCGCGCGGTCGATCTTCTCGTTTACTTCAATAAAGGCATAATCCACATTGGTCCCGTAATCAAATTTCAGATTGATCACCGCCTGCCCGTCACGTGTTTCGCTTTTGATGTCGCTCAAATGAGCCACTTGCATCAACTGGGCCCGTAAAGGCTTTACCACTGCACTCTCCAGTTCCCGGGCCGAGCTGTTCTTGTAGACGGCATTTACCGTCACCACCGGGATCGGAATATCCGGCATCAATGAAACCGGCAATGTCCTGTACGCCACAACCCCCAGCACCACAGCCGCAATAAACACCATAACAACAGCAATCGGCCTGGAAATTAAAAACTTAACCATTTTCTTCTAATTAAGAATTAAGAATTAGTGGAGATTTCAATTTTTGAGGAATTGAGAATAGAAACAAGTATTCTGATGATTTCTTCTAAATTGTTAGAAATTATTTCAAATTCAGAATTTTGAATAAATCCGTTTGCATAAAGTAATTTAAGCCAATATTTAGATTCTCTGGATTCTTTATAAGCGATCTGAAGTTTTGCAATAAAATCTTTCCTCGAAAAGCCTCCGACAGCTTCTTCTACATTAGCCCCAATCGAAGTGCCGCTTCTTAATAATTGTTTACTCAGAACATACTCTTTTTTCTTTTCTGTCAAATACTTGTATAATTCTACCACCTCAACTGAAAATTTAAAACTTTTGTCAATTATAACATTCTCCTTCATAGCCTCAATTCTTAATTCTTAATTCTTAATTCTTAATTCTTAATTCTTAATTCTTAATTCTTAATTCTTAATTCTTAATTCTTAATTCTTAATTCTTAATTCTTAATTCTTAATTCTTAATTCTTAATTCTTAATTCTTAATTCTTAATTCTTAATTCTTAATTCTTAATTCTTAATTCTTAATTCTTAATTCTTAATTCTTAATTCTTAATTCTTAATTAATTGTCACTCCCGCATCATGCGCCAGATTCAGATTCCCTTCATAAATCACCGAATCTCCTTCCTGCAGTCCTTCGTTTACTACAAATGAATTAACATTCTCCATTCCCGTCTTTACATACACCCATTTTGCCTGACCAGCTTTGTAAGTAAAAACAACCTGCTTTTCGCTTCTTAAAACCACAGCCTTTTTGGGAATAAAAAGCTGGTGAGGGACACGTTCTTCGAGGATGATTTTCACATTCATTCCCTCAAAAAGCTTGTGATCGATGTTACCACAGACAGCATTCGTCTTCACCATTCCGTTCTGATCCACCACCGGGTTGATCTTCATGATCTCCCCATGAACTTCCATATCTTTAAAAGAATAAGGGAGAATGCGTACCCTTTGTCCCTGCCTGACAGAAACCAGTTCACTTTCAAGGACTGGAAATTCAGCCTCAAACTGGCTGTCGTCGATGATGGTACAGAAATTTTCCGACGGACTCGGCAGGTTGCTCTCCTTGGAAAAAAGATTGGCCACCACACCGGCAAAGGGGGCCTTCAGGATGGACGCATCCAGGTTATATTCCGCCATCTCAAGATCAGCCCTGGCCCGGTCATATCCGCTTTTTACCCTCGCATTTTTCAGAGTCGAAGCCGGAATTTTAGAGGTATCCGACCCGCTGTATCCCTGTGAGATAAGTACATCCTGAAGCTCAATCTTTGACCTTTCGTACTGATCTCTCACCTGCTTTAGGGTATTGACAAGGGCAAACTTATCCAGTTCGGCAAGAACCTGTCCTTTTTCCACCCGGTCACCGTTCTTTACATAAACAGCAGACACATTCTCTGAAGTACGGAACTTAAGATCCGCCTTCCTGAGAGCAATCAATTTGCCGTTGCTGATAATTTCCTTGCTAAAATCCCCGTATCTCAACGCCATCACCGAAACTTTCTGCCTGTCCGCGTTTTCCGGTATAACCTCTTTCGTCTCCTTCTCCTCCTCACCCGAACTCCCTTTCCCCTTCTGAACACATGAACTGATCAACAAGCATAAAACCGCAGCATAAATCAATCTAATTTTCATATTTTAATTCTTTAATTCCTTCATTCCATAATTCCTTTCTTTCCCCGAAGGGGTAAATTTGAATAACCGTGGGCGCAACCCACGGCAGATCCACCTCTCTGATCCACGTCCCCGAAGGGGGCGAATATCTCTCCATTTTTATTGAACCCCTTCGGGGCTCTGATACGCGCGCTTCATTCACCCCGGACTCCATCCGGGGTTATTCACATTAAACCGCTTCGCGGCTTTTTCATTCTTTAATTCCTTAATTCTTTCATTTATTCCCAGAAAAACCGGCAAATAAAAAATAACCCCCGCCAACGAAAACACCAGTCCCCCGATCGTTCCCGCCGCCAGGGCGAACCAAAACGTCTGCCTTTCACCTATCAGAAAGGGAACAAAACCCAGCACGGTTGACACCACGGTCAGCAGAATCGGGATAATCTTGTAATTGAAAGCCTTGAAATACAATCGTGCCGAAGAGATGCGCCTGCCGGCATGCTCTTTCTTAAGATTGTTAAAATCGTTCAGGATATAGATAGCCGCGTTCACCGTGATGCCGGTCAGCATCACCAGCGCCGCAAATCCCCCCTGGTCGAAATTAAGCCCGAAAAGATAAAACGTCAGGAATATACCAATATAGGCTACAGGGATGGTCAGGATCACCGCGAAAGGCTGCAGCAACGATTCGAATAAAACGGCACAGATAAAAAAGATCATCACCACGATCAGTCCCAGCAGCCAGTATTGTTTCTTCTCCTGCTGGTTCCAGTAATACCTTCCGCCGCCATCGGTAGAGACCGAATACCCGATGGGTACAACCGGTTTAAAATGATCGACCTTCTCATTGATATATTTCCTGGCAAACTGGTCAGAGCCGATATAATCAAATTTCAGGAACAATTGGTATTGCTGGTTGATCTTGCTGATCACCGGGGGTACCGTTTCCTTTTCCACTGTGGATAACACCGCGAACTTATACATCAGCGAATCCCTGCGAAGCGGCTGACGCGAAAGGGTCCAAACATCCTTTTTATTATTTTCCCGAGCCTGAAGCCTCACACTTTCCATTCCTTCAGGGGTGATAAGCTGTGTAAAAGCCTGCTGGCTCAGCGACCAATTCTGCAAGGAACTAAACAGTTCATGGGGTGATACACCGGCAATCATCGCCCTTTCCTTATTAACATGAGCTGCAAATTCAGTGTTGTCTGGTTTATAATAAGAGTTCTCCGAGAGCATATATACCTGTTTGATCCTTGGGTTTAAGGTCAGACTGTCCTTTAATCTTTCAGCGAGAAGATTCATTTTATCAAAATCATAACCCAGCATTCGGATAGAATAATTGCCGGTTCCTTCAGAGATCCGGTTACTGAATCCGTCTCCGAAACCATACACGCTCCAGTCTGCCCCACCCAGATCAATTGCTTTCGAGATCACTTCTCCTTTAAGGGCATAAGGAAATCCGCTGAGCTGATATTCCTTTTTAAAGTAAACGCTCAGATAGGCGGTTCGAGCCGTTATATTGGCCTGAAAGTTCTTGATTTCACTGAACTGTTTCAGGTAGGTTTCCATCCCTGATACGATATCGTTTGCTTGCGTAAGGGTGGTGCCTCTTGGCATGGTAGCGGTAATGTAAAGAGAAGTTTCCTCAGGGGTCCTGAAGTAAGATCCTTCAAAAACCTTTTCGGTAAACAACCTCAATGCCCCTCCCGTAACCTGGTCCATCCATGGTTTTATACGATCACGGTACCATTCCGAACCGAAGAGGTTGTTATAGGTTTTGTGATACCAATTCTTTCCGTCCCATTTTACCGGAAGCATATACAACGGCACTCCGAATCCAAGAATATATACCAGAATAGCAAAGATCTTCCACCTCCTTAGAAAAAAACAAACTCTCTGGTAAATCCCCGTAAAACCAACAATAAACCTTAATCTCTTCCTCCTCCTTTCTCCCGTCTCCCCTCTCCCGTCTCCTTTCTCCCGTCTCCTTACGCCCTTCTCCCGTCTCCCGTCTTCCGTCTCCTTTCTCCGATTCAAATGTTCTTTATCTAACCCGAGCCTCTCCATCAGCGCCGGGATTACAAACAGGGCTGTCAACAGTGAAACCGACTGGTTAATGATGATCACCAGGGCAAAATCCACCAGGTTGGCCTTGATCTGTTCCTTGAGAAAAAAGATGATCACCAGAGCCGATACCGTGGCAAGGGTCCCGGCAAAAATGGCCAGGAAGGCTTTTCGGTTGCCATGATGGCGCAGATGATCGCTCATGATGATGATATTGTCAGTCATCAGTCCCAGCGAAACGGTGATGCCCGCAAGGGCATACAAGTGGATCTCCAGTTTGAAAAGAAAATAGAAAATCACCGCGATACTCAAATTCCCGGTCAGCATCAGGAGAATCAGAAGTGCATGTCTGCCTTTTCTTGTGACCAACAGGATAAAGACCAGCAGGATCAGAAAGGTACAGGCCGACCGGATAGCTATATTACTGATTTCCTTGTAAATATATTCCGTCGAATCATCGCTCAGGATCAACTCATACCCGGTGGGTAATCCGGATTTTTCAGATGATATTAATTTCTCGGCCTCCTCTTTTACCTTCTCGCCAACCAACAGACTATTCTCTCCCGGTCCGGCATAAACAAGGATATTAATCGTATTCAGGCCATTAATGCGGTAATAGCCCGATGGCTGAGCTTCGGCATGTTTTAAGCCAGCCACATCCGAGAGATACAGAATACGATCGCCTGATTTTTTTACAGGAACCTTCAGAAGGTCCGTACCGTTTGCAACTTGAGCCTGCAGAACCACCGGCATCGTATATATTTCATCTACAGCTTCTTCCGCTCCTCCCTCCTCCTTTTTTCCGGTCTCCTTTTTTCCGGTCTCCAGTCTCCCTTCCTCCGGTCTTCCCATTTCTGCCGTCCCGAGGTTCTGCTTCTTCAGCGCCCTTCCGACCGCTTTCTGTATATCCTCGGTGGTTACCCCGGCCGGTTCCATAGCTTCTTGGTCATATTCGATAACCCATTCCATCGGCATCGCCCCGTAGATCTCAATCTTGTTGATGCCCGGAACCTGCGAAAGCAATGGACGGATGTGATCTTCGGCATATTGCTGTACCACGGGCGGAGCTTGCGGTGCGTTAAGCTTATAGGTCAATAATGGCCTTTCATTTTCCTTGTTGGGCCGGTTTACTGTTAAAGTTGGAAAACCGGCGCCTTCAGGCATCTCCGGCCACACCTGACGGATCAGGGTACTGACCTCGAAACGAATGGCATCCGGATCGGCATCCTTGTCCAGGGTCAGGTAAACAGTACCGCTTCCGTTACCCGAGGAGGAACTGATTTCTTTAATCCCGTTTACCGAGGCGAAAAGGGCTTCCAGTTTCGAGGTGGCTTCCTGCTCGATAACCCTCGGCTCCGCTCCTGCCCATGAAAACCTTACCGAAAGAGAAGATGACCTTCCTCCCGGGTTCAGCTCCAGGTTCAGCCGGTACACCAAAGGCATTCCACACAGGATCAGCAGTATAAAAACAACAATAACAGTAAAAGAGGATATTTTAGGTTTCGTTTCCACTAATTAAAGTTAGTTTATAAAATTTGGAGTTAAGATAATAATTCTTTCATTCCTTCATTCTTTCATTCCTTCATTCCTTCATTCCTTAGACCTCCCGCCCTGGTTTCAGCTCCATTTTCCCATTTTCCCCATTTCCCCGCTTACTATTTTTTTTAACTTTTTCCTGCAAACAATTTTTTTCAGTTTATATCAGGAAAAGACCTATTAATTCTTAATTCTTTTCGTGGTCATCCGTAACATCCGTGTCATCCGTGTTCTGACTCATACGGCTACAAAAATTTGCTGGAAGCCCACAAAATCAGGCATACTACAGTTGAATAACCTCCTTAAGGTTTGTTTGCAATTCATCCAATGTCCCAAGCTTGTGTATGAGCTCCCTGCTGACCGGGAACAATACCGATATTGGCTTATTTCATTATCCCTGATTATTTCGGTGGTAAACTGATAGTTTTTATGACATTCAGTCCGAGGCGGCTGCTGCTGTTTAAAAGTCAAATTTTTAATTGTTAATCGCTTGCACTACGAAGAGCTGATCTCCTTTACACCATTCACGCTCGCAAAGAGCACCTCGAGCTTCGAGATAGCTTCCTACTCGATCACCCTTGGCTCAGCACCCGACCACGAAAACCGTACGTACAAAGAAGATGAATTTCCACTTGGGTTTAGCTCCAGGTTAAGAGAATTAATCAGCGGTATCCCACACAAAATAAGCAGGATGAAAACAATGATTACAAAAAACGATGAGAACGGATGTTTCAAATGCTTGAAATTGTTCGTTGTTAGAATTGATGTTGTTGATTTCACCAAAGTATAAAGTACGGTTATGCGTTTTTATGTTCAAAATAATTTTTTAACCCTGAATTTAGACCGTTTTTTTATAGTAACAAGTTTAGGACTGGTTTGCTCTAACCAATAATCATTTTTATTTGATAATTCTTTGACTTCCTTCCCAGTGAGCTTTTTCCCATCTTCGTCTTGCCATATTATATTTTCTCCAAAGTGAAGAAAAGCACAATTGTCTCTGAAGACGATCTTTACTCCTGGAGCTTCAATATAATGAGTTGGCATCGTTGCTCTCTTCTTTATTTCTGATTTGTATATAGCGGATAACTCTTTTCTATAAATTGGATTTCCAATTAAAATTACGTGATTTGTTGAATCCAATAAAAAAGTTTGATAGAGCTTGTCATCAGGAATGTTGTTTTTTAAAAAGAATTTCTTTCCCTTATCATTAATATAGGGATATGAGAAATGGATGATAGAATTGTTAATCTTTTCAAAAGCCATTAGATAGTCGTTTGAATAGATGAGAAAAATTAATCCTACCTGACATGTATCGATGTCGCTCATAAAAGACATCCAATCTTTCAGTTCGCCAATACAGGCTCCACAACTCCCATTGATCGCTGTCACTATTTTAATCTTTTTTGAAAAAGGGTTGACTGTGATTCCATTAGTGGTCATCATTAATGAATCATCCGGTAAGATAAATTGTTTCCCATACCATTTTTCAACGATTTTCCCTACATCTGATTTATTTCTACAAGATAAAAATAAACTTAAAATAATAATTATAAATGAATATTTCAATAATTTTTTATTCATAATAAAGTTATGTTTTATTTTAATTGATACTTAATTATGTGAGGTTCACCTCCTTCATTAGAGCCCGCATAAATAGTATTATTTCTATCGTCAATAGTAATTGCCCTTACTTCCTGATCTAATTTAAAACGCTTTACCGGTATCCCTTCCCAATCGAGAACATATATGTATTGTGAAACAAATGCATTTGTTAGCTTTTCAATAGATCGACGATCTAAATTTTTACCACTATAAAGTGTATAAATATATTTTTCTGAAACAGTCGTGGTGATGAAACCATTTTTTTCATCTTTTCCCGGAATTATTCGACTACCTTGACCATTAATAATTTCTTTATTCTTAGATTTCCACCAGGAATGTTCCTTCATAGTCATTGTATCATTTAAAATATGAAGTAGGCCCATTGTTGCTGATTTTAAATTAAAATAGGCCACAATGTTTTTTCTTGGGTGTGAATAAAAATTTGCTTGATCAACCAAGAGCCCTGTAGGATATTGGTATTTACCTTTATATTCCTTTGTCTTGATATTTAGTAGCGCAAAACGATTTTTAATGCCGCTTCCTATAACATAGCCATTGCAATAAGTCGTTCTTAAAAAAGAGCCTTCTTGTGGTCTAATGGAGAACCTGGATTGAGGATTATCTTTATAACACAACAAACTATCTATGGAATATATACTGTAAAAGCTATGGTCCGTCACATATAAATTTCGATTTAAATAATCAACTGAGAAATCGCATGCCTGAGATTGCATTTCAAAAGGTCCTTTCCCCTTCTTAGCGAAATTTCGAATGGTATTGTGGCGCAGATCAACAATTTTCATGCAATACTCTGGATCAGGAAATTCGTTAATAAATAGTAAGCTGTCAGAATAAATCATTTCAAACATATAGGACAAGAAGGGTGTATCCTGTTTCAATTTTATAGGTATAGATTGAAGTTCAATAGTTGGCGTTTGCTTGAAAGAATTAATAAATTCGTCTCCCGGATCTGTAACGCACCCAAATAAAAGAATAAAAAACATTAAACAGATTCTATGTTTTGAGTATTTGTTTATTTTTATTTTCATATTTTAATCTATTTTGATATGTAATTCAGGAAGATGGCTATATATTAGCCATCTTCTTTTACTTTTTTAGTATATTTAGAATTCTTCCCATTCTCCATAGATAACAGTGACTGGATTTGTCCATGTATTTATATAACACAAATCCATGCTTATTAATAAGCAATAATTAACACCACTGCCTTCGGCTTGGGCTACAGATAGAGCGGCAATATTGCTTAGGGTAACTTCATTGGATTTGATATTAGTTGAATTTAACGAGACAAAAGCTCCTATCATAACTGCACTGATTATAATTCCTAACAATTTTCTCATGATTATTTTGTTTTAATGAAAATTTATACCTAAAACACCTGCGATCCTTTCACAGGTCAGAGAAGCGTTGTTCCCATTCTATTTTAATTCTTTTATCTTTGTCACCTCACTTTCTTTTTAGAAAAGGTGTCGGGCAGGAAGCGCTTGCAACTCGCTGGTTGTGCTTCCTGCTCTTTCCCTTAAGGTTAAACATATTATGGACACTATCTCCATTCGAGTGGTGATGCGCCGTAGACTTCTATTTTATTGATGCCGGGAATTTGCGACAACAAGGGCTTGATATGGTCATCTGCGTATTGCTGCACCATGGGTGGAGACTGTGGCGCATTCAGCTTGTAAGTCAGTAACGGACGTTGACTGTCATTGTCAGCACGGCTTACAGATAATGTGGGAAAAGCCGCGTCCGCAGGCATATCCGGCCATGCCTGCCTTATCAATGTGCTGACCTCGAACCTGACGGCATCCGCATCGGCATCTTTATCGAGGGTCAGGTAAACAGTACCGCTCCCGTTGCCCGAGGAAGAACTGATCTCTTTAATTCCGCTTACTGAAGCAAAAAGAGCCTCCAGTTTCGAGGTGGCCTCCTGCTCGATAACCCTCGGCTCTGCTCCTGCCCATGAAAACCTTATGGTCAATGAAGACGACCTTCCTCCCGGGTTCAGCTCCAGGTTCAGCCGGTACACCAAAGGCATTCCACACAGGATCAGCAGTATAAAAACAACAATAACAGTAAAAGAGGATATTTTAGGTTTCGTTTCCACGAATTAAAGTTAGTTTATAAAATTTGGAGTTAAGATAAGAGACTGTTTAAATTTAGTTCTTTTGGGATTTTAAGTAGTTCAGCCCCTTCGGGGTTGAGGTCTTATATGTCACATTTTCCGTGGGTTGCCCCCACGGTTATTCATATTAAACCCTTTCAGGGTATAAAGCATATTTAAGTCCGAAGGACTTGAATATGAATAACCTCCGGTGTAACCGGAGGCACTGAAATACATACAATACAGAACCCCGAAGTGGGTTCAACTTTGTTAAAAAAAATTTAAACAGTTTCTTCTATGTTGTAATCCAAATTCTGAGAGCATTATTTTTTGGCTATTTTATTTTGTTTATTTTTCAAATATTTCGTTTACAGAACATTAACTTTGCAATTAGTAAAGAGGAAGAGGACGCAGGCTCTACTGGGGAGCAACCTGTCAGCAATACTCTTTACGGATACACTGTATAAGGGGAGGTTTTCGGGCCTTCCTTTTACTTATACAGGAATCCAATTATGGCTAAAGAAAACCCCATGTTGTATTTCTTCGCCAATGCCGATAAAAAGTCCTATAAAAACAATCTTCTATCAGTGGACAAAATGCCACATTTCCCTGTTTCAGTTTTTATAAGTAAAGTGCCGCATTCTAAAAAAGCAGACTGGCTGCAAGAAACTGTCAGCGGTCACCTTGATATATTGATTGTTTTTAAGGATTCATTTAACAACTCCTGATACATATTCTTTTTTGTTTTTAAGTACGTAATACATTCGGTTCAATACTTTTCGTGCAATTCGGATGATTGCCTTGTTTGGTTCCATCCGCCTGACATAGACATTAAAGCTCATTGCAAGGGCTGGATCAAGCCGGGCTGCAAACCAGGAACTCTCGATTAACGATTTGCGCAAGGCTGTCTGTCCTCGAAAGGTCATATCCCCGTTATTTTCCTTGTTCCCGCTAGAATGCCTGTTGGGGATCAAGCCTACAAACCCGGCAAAATGATCTGCGTTTTCAAATCGTTCTATATTTTCTATTTCGGTCAAAAAAGTGATGGCCGTAACAAAACCAACACCAGGGATGCTCCGCAATAATTCCATTCTGGTTGCATATTTTTCGCTACGGGACAAAGCCCTGATTTTTCGTAAAACTTCCAGCAGAAGTTTCCTTTGCCCGTCGGCTTCTTGTACCAATATTTTCAACGTTTGAGTTCCGGATTCGTGCTGAAGAGAAACCTGATTGAGCCATTTCATAAATCGTCTGGACCAGTGGGTTCCCGATTTCTCAAATTCAGCAGGAATAGATATCCCATAAAAGTGCAGGAACGATTTTATCCGCTGTTTGAACCGAACCATATCTTTTACCAAAGTTGCCCGCAGCCGTATCAAAGACCGGTCTTCCAATGTTGACGAATCGGGGACATAAATGGCCTTTAAATCCCCAGCGCGTAATGACCGGGCAAGTTTCCGGCTGTCTGTCGGGTCATCCTTTTGCAAATGTTCCTTTTGTGTCGTGGGAACATCTGCCGGATTGATAACGATATTATTTATTCCCATTGCCTTCAGTTTGTAGTGAGTCCAAAAACCACTGAAACCCGCTTCATAAACTGAATGGTAATCGCCGCCAGGAAAATTACAATTCAAATAGTTCGACAACACTTCTGCACTCGCAGGTTGTGTAAATGTCTTATGTAACAGTTTTTCAGTTAAAATTGATACTGTCCAGCTTTTCAAATGAACATCAATACCTACAAATAAGCTTTGACCTTCGAAATTTAATTCCGTTCTTTGTGTTTGCATAAGTCATTGAGTTTTATTGTTTAATCCGAAAATCAAAAATAATACTCTTCTGGCTTATGCCTCTTTAGCATAGCGCAATTACAAACATAGGGACTAAAGTTCTGCTCGCTAAAATTCCTTCTTTTGGTGTCGCAACTTAAAGTAGACATACCGGAATAGTTTGGACAACAATGATTTAAATATTTTTTAATGAACAACCCAAAATTGGATGACCCCAAAAAATCAGTTGCCACTACTTTTATAACTATTTTTTAAAAGTATATTGGTGACTTCTTCAAAATATTTTTCTTTAAAAGAAGGTATCAATTCTGGTATATAGAAATAATTACATTTCCCTGTCTTTGTAATATATACATAGAAAGGACTTTGATTAATTCTATTTAATTCACCACCGAAATTAAGACAGACAGTTTTAAATAATTTAGCATATTCTTTAAATGGGTAGCTTTCAAACAAATTCTCCTCATCTGTCAAACATACTAATACAACATTATTAGATAATTGTATGTCTTTGGAAAATAGCATCTTCAAAAAATTCAATTCCTTAACTATACATTTAGTGCAAGTATTTGAACTAAAGACACATATCAACTTATTTTGAATTTGGTAATTATTATTTAATTCTATTGCGAATTTATCTAAATGACCATTCTCAACATACAATAGATTAAAAAAAGAAGACATGCCTATAAATTCCTCTGCACATTTATTTTTTTCTCTAAATAAATTATCTTGAGAAATATAATATTTAACAGTAATAAAGATCGAAAATATAAATAAAACCGTTATTAATAATGTTATAATAATTCTTTTTCCCATTTTCGTAAATTGATATATTAATATTGTTGTGCTATTTATTACTTAACGTGAGTTCAATCTAAGCAATAGATAAAGTAATGCCTGGTTGGTTGAGTGCTAATTCTGTTTCAGTAACTTAATCTACTGGAAAACACCTAAGTAGAAAAAATTGAATACCCTCAGATATTCTACCTGATTAACCTAATTCGGTCTGCAAAATTGAAAAACAAAAATTAATAAGGTTAGGATGAGTTGTATTACCATTTTCTACTTAGGTGTTTTTGACAGATTAGGTTATCTATTACTTAGATAGAACTCACGTTATTTAATATTTGACTTTCAATTTGAAAAGACCTTTACAAAAATACTTAGTTACATCACAGTTAAACAATTGGTTTCTAAACTCTATTTAAATACACACCAAAAGCTTAAGCCCAAAACCAATTGTTTGAACTGTTATATTTAACGCACATATAAAAAAAATCGTGCACATCATTAGTTTCCTTTTAATGAATTTTTTCTATTTTTTTCTAAGGAATAGAAAATTAAAGGATTCTCATCATCCAGTACATTCCCAATGAAAGTTTTAATTTCATCATTATTTTTATATATTTCAAATTTCGATATATATCTATTAAGGCTATATAGATTTAATGGATTACCATTCCAATCATACTCTTCAATAAAACATTCTACTTGAAAATCATTTTTATAAACTTCTCTTCCCGAATGACCAATATAATAGACAAAAAATGAATTATTCGTGGCATGGATATCCCAATAACATAATTTAGAATTTTCTGTATCAAATTTGTTATTTACCATTTTCGGAAGCGCTACTTCCGGTTTCCTTATTATTGATTTAATTAATGTGCCATCTAAATTCATTATGTCAATACGTCTCATATATCTATAGGCATATATCATTTTCTGAGATTTTTCACCAATAGTTAATACTCCGGCATATGCAATCGATTTATTCATCTTATTGTATTTCTCAATTTTTCTCAAAACGATTGGGGAACTTCCATTTATCCACTTATTCAAGAATAGTTCATTATTAACATGACTATCATAATAATATTCTCTTCCATCCTTTAAAAAGATATTTTGAACTACATCCTTAATCGACCCTTTATTAAAATTTATCTTCTCTTCATTTTCATTTTGGAAATCATTTATTCTATAAGTGTTTATTTTTTTTTTGTTAAAATCAATAAATTGAAATTTATTAGAATCAATTTTTAATAAATGTGTAAAGACTCCTATCTCGTTCGGACCGTTTCCTTTTATTCCCCATGATTTTACACAATTCAAATTATTAAGATTTATCACCATTATTACGCTATCTTTTCTGTTATTGTTAATTATTAAAAATGAATCAATAGCAATAAAATTACGTACATTAAGAATACTTTTTATGACACATTTCTTCTCATTTAAATGCAACAAACCAGTAAAATCCTTATCTTCGATTACATAATTTTTTTTCGATTGTCCACAACTAAAAATGAATAAAATACATATTATATAAATACAAAAATTTATTTTCATAACTATATTTTTTATTAAATATTATTTAACTAAATAAAACATTATGGGGGTTAACCCCCATAATGTAATCAAATTAGCATTCGTCGCAAACATTGTTGCGTGGTACTTGACAACAATCATAACCATCCTGCCAAGACCAAAAACAACCCCAATGCTTATTTCCAGTATTAGGGCAAGGATCTTCTGCTTGAACTTTATTAAAATGCATTAATGATTGAAGATCAATGTTTCCCAAAGTTGAATCATTTATCCGTAAAGAACCAATAAAACCGACTAAGCCAATAAATATTATAAAAAACGTGCAAATTATTTTTTTAGTTTTCATAATTTAATGTTTAAAAAATTTATAGTAAGAATAAATATTATTTGTCTATAATTAATTTATAGACACAGAAACCTGTGGCTTCTTCAATTTATTTCCATAGCTTTGCTCCCCGAAGGGAACTACCACTTCTGAAGTCTGAATTCGCTGTTCATTTTGTTAGAATTTTAGTTTCCCTTCTTTTAATTCAGCTCTAATATTCTTTATATCAATTAATATATAGATCATCTTGTCTTCCTTGATATCTCTATATCCGTTATAAAAAAAGATGCTCTTTATGTTCCGCAACATAAAGGGAGATTTAAAGGTCCAGGCACACAATCTGAAATCTATTCTATTTCTCAAATTCTTATTAATTAATCATTCAATAAATTTGAAAAATCTCTTCCATCTGAACATTTCGAATCCTCGTTCATTGAAATCTGTAGAAAATAATACCATTATACCCTTCCCTATAATATTTTCTTCAGGTACAACTCCCCAGTATCGGGAGTCGCTGGATGCATGACGGTTATCTCCGATCAAAAACAAATAGTTATGATGAAAAGTGTATTTTGTAATCACCTGCCCATCCAGGTAAAACAAACCATTATATCTATTAATTTCCTGCTTTTCCAATTTTTGAATTGTCTGCTGATAAATCGCATAGCTTATATCGGTTAAACCGATCGTCATACCCTTCTTGGGAATGACTAACGGCCCTAAATCATCAATAGTCCAACGGATATCCTTGCTTTTCGAATAAACCCAATGGACTGAATCCTTTTTAACAACATTGACTAAAATAGAATCGACACATTTTTGTAGCCGAAGTTGATTAAATTGAAGAAAGTTTAAAAAAATTTCTAAACTATCATACGGAGTAAACCTTGCTTCAATCCCCAATTTTTTCCCCACAACTAAAAATTGTTTCTGATTATTGGTGTTCACACGGTAACTCTGTTTAATTTTATATGGAGCTGACAATTCCTTGTTATTGACATAAATTACCCCTCTAATAATTTTCAGAGTGTCTCCTGCAACCGCAACACAACGTTTAATAAAATAATTGTCTCTTTTCCCCCAAAGCGGATGGACAAACACAGTAATATCTCCCTTTTTCACTGAACTAAAACCACTTAATCTCTTATAGGGCCAACAAAGGGAATCTGTCTTTTTTTTTCCTAAACTCAAATACCAGACAAGATTTAACCATGGAATTTCAAGTGGTGATCTAGGTAAAGCAGGTCCGAACTCAAGTTTGCTCACCAATACTTTATCGCCTGGTATCAGTGTATCTTCCATCGAACGACTGGGAATGGAAAAGATTTCGAACAAAAATACGCGCAATGAGATAGCCAAAAGAAAAACTGCCATTATTACCGTTAGGAAATAAAGATGATGATATCTTCGTTTCCAAATATCTTTTGGCACAATAGAAGTAAACAACACATAAATCAAAAAAGCACCCAATGCTAGCCAATAAAGGCCAACAATCGCTATCATTAAAATGAAAACTCCGTATGTTATCAATGATATTTTGTGTTTCATAAATTACCTACATTCAGTGATTCTATTTCTCCATAACAGGACCTGACCATGTAAAACTCCTTATTTTGTACCTGCCCATAGAATATAATATGATAATTGATTATTAGTTGTTCTTTTTTTACGGAGAGCTCTATTCCGTATTCGGAAACTGAAAACCGCTTTTGGTATTCCATCGAAAACCTAAAATACTTTACAGACCTGCCAAAGTATTCATATTTGATTTTCAATTATAAATGCGATACTTCTTACAAGTTCCAATCCATTTTTTTTGAGTTAGCTGGATTTAAATACTATCTTGTTTTTCAATTATCTTTTTCATCTCACCCTTGATCTCTTTTATAGCTATTGATTCAACCTTTATCTTTTTCCCGAGAATCTCTTTAGCAGTCATCATTGCTTTTCGATTTTGTCCGGTTTCATCATATAATTTTGCGAGCAGGTATTTGGGATAAAAGCGCGAAGGAACCATGTACCAGGCGTGAAGGTAGGCATTTTCCGCCTTTGTGGTTTGACCGATTGCTTTATAGCTATCACCCAAGGCAGTATAGAGGATTGTATTGTTTACAAAGGCTTTACTTCGTTCTAAAATCTCAATAGCTTTTTCATGATTTTCGGCCATTGAGAGGGATTTGCCGTAGCTAATCAGGTAATCGCCATTATTCTTTAATTGCGGATAAACTTTTTCGTACTCGTCTATTGCTTCTTTGTATGCTCCCATATTATAAACAACATAGGCATTATTCCACTGGCCATATGCTCTGTCAACACAGTAAAGTTGTTGGCTAGTAAATATCACAATAACTGACAGTGCCATGGCAGGAAGCAATCGTACAAAAGTATTACGATGCTTCGAACCAAAAGACAAGATAAATAAAGGGCGCTGACCCGCTGAAATAAATGAAAGATAAAGTAAAACATTGACTATTATCGGGACAATCTCAGTAGGATAAGAGAAGCAGCTGAAAATCATTATAGAAAGCAAGCCTGCCCGGGAAAATAGAGTAACGTGATCGTGGTCATGTTGATTAAAATCAGCTTCAACATTTTTAAAGGCTGAGCAAATTATAAATAACACAAATAAGAAGCCAATCAACCCGGTTTCAGAAACGATTCGTAATGGTTCGTTAAAAGTGTAATTAACATCCCCGGCAATAGCTGTTTCTGGCGAATCAGGATGATCTTTAAAATAATCCGATTGACCATTCATATAAAATGCCTTAAATGTTTCAAGACCACGTCCGAACAAAAGTTGCTCCTTGATAGCGATTAAGGTTACTTTCCAAATCAATATACGTCCATCAGCAGAGCCTTTCTTCATCAGATAAAGTCCGCTTGCAAATTTCAATACTGTAACTGCTATTAATATATAGAACAACCATTTTCTACCTCCATTACCGGCCAATAGTTGCCACAATTTTCTAAATTCACCTTTTGCTGCTAAAAGGTATAGTACAGAGACTCCAGATGCAAGCCATGCCGCTCGTGAGCGGCTGGCCGGTAGTACTATTAGTATTGTAGCAATTGTAACAATGGCGGTACATTTTGCCAAAGCTTGTAGACTTATGAACCCGAGAACAAAGTTCTTCCGTAAACAAAAACGGCTGTCATGATTAGTCTTTTCTATTGAATCTGAAGACGAAGACCTTTTCTCATTAAAAAGCCAAATACAAATAGCTACAGGCAATGCTGATATAAGATATCCCGAATATGGGCCTGGATTGAAAAAACTTCCGGTAAGCTTAAAAAAATTGTGATAGGAAGAATAAATCCCGAAAAGCTGAAGGTTACCGTATACCGCCTGAGAAGCAGCTGCTACCATCAGAAAGATGATTAACAATAATTGATACCGGAATGTTATGATGCGGAATAAAATGTATAGTATAGTCAATGAAAGCCATTGAAATACAAAAAGCGGATGAAGCTGCACCGATTTAATCCAGACAATATGACAAACCGTATAAAATAATAGCAAAATAAGCGACACATCTATTCTTGTAAAATTTAGCTTTCTCAATCCTCCATTAAAAAAATAGTAACCTCCAAACATCATTAAAAAAAATATTACACTCCATCCTAAGAACAGGACTTTAGCTGCCTGAGTGGTAAAAAAAAGTCTTTGCCATACTTGAAATGGAAGCAACAACAGAAATGCGCCAAACGCAAAAACAAATACTAGCCTAAATAGAGCTAATTTATCTTTTTTCATTTTAATTCGAGTAGAATTCCAATTTATCTGAGGTGTTATCGGTGTCTATCAATTCATCACTTCCTGTTTTTTCACCTCACCTTTAATTTCTATTCTTGCCGGAGAGTTAGGGCCATTGTAAAATATTTCCAATGTTTTTTGAAACACACCAGGGAAAGCCGCATCATATTTGATATTCAATTGTCCAATCTCTCCCTGTCTTATTGGTTTTTTGCTCCATTCAGGAACTGTACAGCCACACGAGGCCTTTACATCATAGATGACCAGTGAAGATTTTCCTGAATTTTTGAATTCGAACAAATGAGAAGTTTCCTTCTTAAAGGGAATTTTCCCGAAATCATAACTTTTATTACTGAATTCAATAGCAGCGTCATTTCGAATAATCGAAGTAGAACAGGAGCACATCAACATAATGATCAAAATAAAAAAATATCTTTTCACAGCATATTTAGTTTAAAATAAGGTAATAAGGTCGGTTTTGTTGTCGTTCTTAATGGCTACTAAGGTTTAAAAACATAAAATAAGGTTTCCTTAATCTCTCCTTCCAAACGAATGACAATAAATGACCTTTTTAAATGACTATAAACGACCATCATTGACAATCATTGACAAATTTCAATTCTTTCATTTTTCACCAGAACACCTGTTTCCCCTCTTCATAAGTAAAGATCCGCTCCTCCTTTCCCCTGCTCAGGTTATGGAGAAGATACAATCCACCGGAAGGAACATTTTCATATTTCAGGAATGCTTCCTTTGCTATCTGCACTCCCATCGAAATCCATTCATCATTCTTCCAGTAACACAATTCATACCGGTCACCAGGGACTATAAAGTTTGTATCACTCCTTGGACAATACCTGATCTTGGTTATTCGTCTGGGTTTCCCCAGATCAAGGCCGGCCCAGCAAAACAATGTTGTACTGTAACCATTAAAATAAGTATCTATGTTACCATCAAAAGCATTCTGATAAGGAGTTCCAACGGATGGTGAAACTTCCGGGTACCCGATGGGCTGACCCGTCAATTTTAAAGAATCGCGGCTTTCATTCCCGCCATAAAACTCAAGTTCTGCAATATCTCCATTGCCCGGGAAAGGGGAACTAAAACGAACATATCTGAACCTTGAAGTATTTGTGACATTTACTGTCTCAATTTTTGAAGGAGGAGTAGTAATGGTATATAAATTAACGCAATCTTTGAAATCCCGGCTGTTCGATCCTTGAAAACTTCCTTTAACCATCCTCTCATGGTAGAATTGAATATGTTTGAGAATGGGATATTTTCGATACAATAACAGAGGTTGTCTTTCATTCGCTGATGGTGAAATATAAATAATCTCACTTTTAGCATTAATGACAAAAGGATCACTTGCAGGTTTAAGCGCCCCGTCTTCAAAATACATGGCACGATAAAGATTATCTATTCCCATATTTTTGAAAAAAGCCTTATTATTACGAATTTCAGCCCAATCCTGTGCGACCCAGGCATTCTCGCCAAAAGTGCAAATAAGTGCGTATTTCTTCTTTGTTGATGAATAATACGTAAGAGGAATGCTGACATTTAGTGTTTTGGTGTACTCCGGAGTTACATCGATCAGATGATCATTCCGGATGCTTTGGGGAATTTCCTTTTCATGTCCATGGAAATTTGTATACTGCCGGCCAAATGTTTTCCGGTAGACCTTTGCAAATTGATAGATGTAATATTGACCAAATACAAATTGATGACCTTCATAGTGAAAGGGTTTGCCATTTTCCATAATCAGGGTATTCCAGGTATGTCCCGGGTAATGGTTTCCCCAACTTGGAACAAAATCTATTGCCACAGGCAACCCGGCCGAACGCATAACCATAGATTCATAGGTGCAAATATGGTGACAAGTCCCTAATCGTGACGCTTCCATTTGACGGATCTGAAAATCAAATGGGTATCTAAAAAACAGAGAAAGACCTCTGGCTCTCGGAACAAGTTGATGCATTCGGACTGCTAACTGATAACATGAATCAGCTTTAATAGTATCAGAAATTAAGTGGTATTTATCACGATAGTAGCTCCGCCAATCTTCCAGCGGCTCATGTCGAAATCTGTAAGAGACCACATATTCACAAAATTGATCAAAACTTATTTTACGCCCCCAGGGAGAAGAATCACGCACGACAAATGCCAGATCAATAGTACGAATCAGGTAGTCGGCTTTAATTATCCTGTAATCCGGAACGATTTCTGCATCCTGAATACGAACAGGACCCAGAACCGATACAATGGAATCCCATTTGGCTTCAATAAAACGCGAATTATTTAAAATCTGTATATTTTTCTCACGAAGGGATTTCAAATAATTGAAAAATGGGTCATATTTTCTGATTACATTGCCTTCCAGGGCATATTTATCATCCATGTTACCAATCAGGAAATAAGCCGCCTTTAATTTCTCTTTGTCTCCAATGGATTTATAATGATCAATGACTTTTTCAAGTTCAACTCTGTTATCTCCGGCCGCATCCAATATCATGGATACATCTCTGGGAGTATTATTACACGAGAATAATACGTATGACAATAAAAAAAGAATTAAAATTCTGTGCATTTTATATTTATACATATTTTTTCTTTTTAACTCAAATAGGTTTTTAACAATAAGTTAAGGGTGTGACATCCCTTCTTCGGTTATCCATATTTCTGATCATCAATAAAAAATTCAAGCAGATCAATAATCATAAAGTACTTTTTCAGCTATTGATAAGTAATTATGCTTACTCATTGGCTTTTATCTCGTAGCTGTTCTCTTGTAACTCCGCAATAAAATGCACATTGTCACTTAATATTCCCGTTCCTCCATTCTTTCACTTTTCAATACAGCACCGCCTCCGTCAGTCACATCTGCCGTTTTCCCATTCATAAAAAAATATCTATTTCAGACCATTTGGAAAGGCCTGACCTTTATTCTAACAAAGATTAGTAGCCAGACAACTTTTACTTGCACACACCATTACAGGGACTTTGCCATAGAAGACCGCAACCTGAAGTTTGTTGACAATCACTATTGACACAGTTTGTACCCCAGCAGTAATCATTATAGGTGGCATCACAATTACATGTATAACCTTCTGAAGCTGCTACTGCCTGCCGGCTTATCGTTTTTATGGCGCTTAGTTCGGCATCTAATTGTCCCGGTACGGTATACAGCCTGTAAATAACGAATGCAATATACTTATCTGACCATCCTAAACTTTTTCTTGCATAACTGATCCACTCAGAAAAGAATTGCTTTCGTATTCCGGCTTCAGCTTTTATCGAATCTTGATCAAAATAATTTTCATGCAACTGATCCCGTAGTTTGACCACATGCATGTTCTCTTCTGGAGTATAGCTCTCATTTGCTAAAAGAAAATTTATCTTCTCGAGCCACATTTCTCTCTTCTTGGTAGGGGTATAACTCCTGAAAATCGCTCTCTGGACTGTTATGTCTGAAGCCGTCAATTCTTTAACAGTATATTGAGCATATTCCATCCGGTGATTTGCAATCATCTCATTAAGTATCGGATCACAGGAATATTCAAGGACCTCTTCACGGCATGAATAAACCACAATTAAAAGGATAAATATTATGCAATAATACTTCATTTGTTATTATTTAGTTAATTATTAAACACAGCGCAATATATACTTTTTTTTATCATATTCCTAACATAAATTATTTTAAAATATTTTTTTGAAAAATGAGATATATAGGATTGGTTCAATTATAGGTATTGCAACCTCCGCAGTAGAAAGATCAGCATAAACTATTTCATCTGCTTAGCAATTTTTCTAAATCAGTAATTGAAAGGAAGAGTTCGGGTTAACGCCCGATAGAGAATGATCTGCTTCACCGGGTTAAAGCTCCATAAAACATCAGGCCGACATTTGGAAGGTTTATTTTAACAATTCATATAGTAAATTCCCCATCATCAACCATATTTTTGTAATATCTAAAATAAAGAACCAGACAGCCCACTGCGATGATAAAAGGAAAACTATACTTGATACTGAGAAAGATATTTTCCATGGTATAATATAACTTGGGATCGTCCCAAACCTGATTTCTGCAATAAATAAGGCAAAGGCGATGAATAAAGGCAAATAAAATAGTTGCCATGAAAATTAATCCCATTAGAAGAGGCCTGATTTTTATTTTTTCAAGGCTTTTGACCAGGTTAATGTCCCGGATGTAAAGACTGGTCATGAAAAAAATAACGATCAACTGGCAGGAAATAGCATAAAACCAGGTCCACCGCATGCTAAAGACAAAATCGTGTCTGAATTGGTGCAAAAGCCCAAAAAGAAGACGTGAAGTGCCTTGCAGTAAAAAGTAGGTTAAAAAATAGATCAGCACACCGGAAAGCATGGTCAGCAGGATCCTCCACGAAGCTTTGTTTGCCAATTCCCGGCTTTCTGAATTTTCCCCGGGATCTTTTACTTTCCGCCGGTTTAATCCGACCAGGTAAATCTCCCGCTCATCAAGTCCTTTTTCCTTGAGACTATTCACCTCCTGAGAGGTCAGCAGCTTTTCACAATCGCCGCCTTCGTCTTCATTCGAAATTTCACCGGGTATACTGTCATTTTCCGAAAAGCAACAGAGGTAATATTTCCGGTACAGGAGAATGAGCAGTGTCAGAAAAATTAAGGGAAAGGTGTAACCAGATAAATGGTGTATGACAAAAAATATCGAACGGATGAAAGGATTGTGAATTTGTGTCATCAATAAAGGATCGAAAACAGCCAGAGATAGTACACTTGTCAGGGAAAGCAGAGCCTGAATGGGTTTTAAGGTAAAAACATCCAGTTTCCTTATAAATTTTTTGCCCCGGTAATAAATTGCGAGAGCAAACAGGCCAAATAAAAAATGATAAGAATAAATGAAAATATAAATGTAACGCATGGACTCAAACGGTGGGCGCCCATAGGTTAGTAAACCCAAATACAACACTCTTGATACGACCTGCATAAAGAAAAAGAAGAAAAAATAGGCTAAAATACCGGAAAGGACCAGCGTCACTCTTCGCATTTGGAGCCACCCTTCATTGAATTGCTTTAGCTGGCTTTGAGAACCGGCAAGCATCTGCCGGTACCGTTCGGAGGCGATCGCAAATGCTTCTTCTTTGGCCATTCCACTGGCGGCTAGCTCATCGGCCATATCCAGAAGATCAGTCTCAAATTGCCGGCAATCCGATTCCGTAAAACCCGGGACCGCCTCAATTTGAAGGCGCCAATCCCTGGCCGCTCTTTCCAGATTAAACTCTTTTTCCATCATCCCAAATTTACGGTGCGAATTTAACAATAATCAATGTTCCAATCAACCAGGAAAGCACTGAAAACACTTCATTCTGCCCTTCGGGCAGAGGATCGACTGCTTTTTTACCATTAATCTCTCCCAAAGGGAGTAAATGTAAATAACCCCCAATGAAGTTGGGGGTAGAACGACCTCTCTGCGCTCAGCCCCGAAGGGGTTGAATGTGTCTTTTCCCCCTCGCTGGTCGCAGAACTGTGTTCACGAGTGGTCCGTGCCTCGTTAAAGAAGCGAAAGGCCGGTTGACAAAACCGCTCATCTTAATTCTTTCATTCTCATTCCTTCATTCTTAATTCCTTCATTCCTTCACTAATAAGGTAATAAGGTCGGTTCCGTCCCTCTGTCATGGCTACTAAGGTTAAAAATAATAAAAATAAGGTTTTTTAAAGAAATTGCTTTCATTCTTCATTAACCATTAATTCCCTCATTCTTAATTCCTTCATTCTTTAATTCTTTAATTCTTTAATTCTTTAATTCTTTAATTCTGTCCGTTAACTGGTGCCCCGCATTAACCAAAATGTCGCCGTTACACGGCTCTGCATAACCCCAATTCATAATCTACCAATATTTCGCCGCTCTGCGGCTTTGGTTAAATCCATGAACCATTAATCATTAACCATTATCCATCAACCATTATCCATTATCCATTATCCATTATCCATTATCCATTATCCATTATCCATTATCCATTAACCGTTAACCGTTAATCATTAACCGTTAATCATTATCCATTATCCATTATCCATTAATCATTAACCATTATCCATTATCCATTAATCCGTGGTCATCCGTAACATCCGCGTCATCTGTGTTCTGATTTCCCCACGCTGGCGCGGAACTGTGTTACGCGACTCATCATCACATCAACAAATCACCACACCGATCTCCTCTATCCCAATTTAAACATTGATATTTCTTTGAACAATTTGCGTCCTGTTACGTAACACGTTATAATTGTCATTTATCCTCTTTTTGCGGACAGTTTCAATAAGATGGTAGGCAAATTCCTCAAATATTTTGCGATTTCTGCTCTCGTTTGCTTTAGATAAATTACTTCGGGTTACATTTTTGCCAAGCCCAGGATGATAAACTTTACGACTGTGTGCATCGATTGCAATAATTAAATCTCTAAGACTATCTCGATTAGTGAGTTGTCCGAAGATCATGCAAAGCATTTGATTCCAACAGCTAAAATGGCGAACATATTTATCTCCGGAGTGGCGAGCAACGATACAGTCAAAAACTCTTTTAGGTAAAAATTCCGTAATTTGTGCGAAAATGTATTTGTCTGTATTCATGATAGTAAAAAAATTTCGCGAATTTCAGCATTTCAAATCGACACGTAGCCAAAAGTGCTGTAAATAATAGATTATCAATTATTTCAAAGAACAATATTTGATTTTTAGTGGACACTAGTGAATTCATATAGTAAATTTCCCGGATAGGTTGATAAGAATTGAGTTTTTTGTTTCCTTTCCTAAATCCGACAGATTGAAATGAATACAGAAAACCATTGAGCTGAATGTGCCATACCATGAAAGGGTAACAGATTTATTTGAATTTAATAATTGTCATTAAGGAACAAACATCATTCATTTGATCTTTTTCTACAAACATCCTGCCCTAAAGAGACAATCAAAATGACTTTAGGTACAAAATATCTCTGATTTGATTCTGAATACTTTTATTTTCATCATGTCCCTAAAGAAACAAAATTCAATGAATTTGACATTTTTTCTATAAACATTTTTGTTCCAAAATGAACGCTCAAGACGGCTATAGTCCAAATCACTAAGATCTTAGCGCAAAAACTTTACTGCCTTTACGATCGGCTTCCAATGACCATCAATGACCAATCTTTAATGACTATTTATTGACCATTATTGACTATTAATGACTTTTTATGACCATCAATAACCATCAATGACCAATGTTCTCTTTCTTCTTCACCTTATAATCCAATTCCTGATACCCTATCTCTCCATTATCCGAAATGGCCTCAACCACCACTTTCATCTCTCCGGTATTGTCAGCATTGTAAAAACTCGCCGAGGCTTTGCCTATGCTGTCAGTCCTTAAATTAGGCGCCCAATGCACTAAGGCCCGCAAATCAGGATTAACCCATGCTTTGGGATTGTCATGTTTAGGGGCATAAAATTCACGCGAAGCAGAAAATACCGGAACAGTGGTCTTCATCATACCCTTTGCTTGTTGGGCTCCCAAAAGCCCTTTCCCGGCATGAGTGTAGATGGCAATAACATGTCCAATAAGATAATCTGGAAGATTTGAAGCTTGGGGGAAAGTTTCGAAAAAGATTTTGGCGAAATTACTGGTATATAGTATTATTTCAAAACTTTTAACCTCGCTTGGCGGAATGTTGGGGACTAATGGGTAATCACGATATTTAACCGTAATCCCATCTATAACAATAAAGTTAAACTCCGGCGCCCACTTGCTTGATGGTCTCACCTCTGCATATAAACCATTATATCCTCTGAAAATTCTTATCTGGTCCGGAAAATTGTACATAAGCACGCTGTACAATCCATAAGACCACTTCTGCTCCTTCTCCTGGATGGCTTTTCCGCTGATCACCACTTTTGGTTTACCATATTCCTCTGTTACCAGTTTCTTAGCAGGAGTCATCTGGGTACCCTCCACTACCACCTCATCCAGCAGAATGGTACCCGAAGATAGTTTTCGCGCATCTTCCACTTTCTTTCGCTCGATGTTCTTTTCAACGATCGTGCGGATCACACTGTCCGGCTTCTCGATGCTTCTTACCTGATTAAACGAAACAGCAGGCGATTCCCTTGGGTCCAGCGAAATGCTGTATTCTTTTTTTTCTCCCTTCTGGTTGGCGCTTTGGATCAAAACATTGAGGTTCTGCCCGTATTCATCATCCATCTTAAAAGTAAACCTCCCCAGGCTGTCAGTTACTGCTTTTATAAAGGTTCGGTTCTTACCAAAGGTCGCCATCGTCAGTTCTGCCCCTTTCTTTGTCTTCTGGAAAACCGCCCCGCTCACTTTCCCCGAGACGCTAAGATTGGTCTCCGGCTGAAACAGGATCTTATCAACAGCCCTGGTATAATTGTACCTGCTCCACCCCTGGGTAAGCATCAGCGCATCCAGGTCATCATGCCTGTCCTGATTACCACTGAAGTAAAACCCGGGATTTTCGATCTCCCCTCTTAGCTCTGAGCTCAGAAGAAAATAAGACAAAATATTCTGACGCGTGTCCTGTATCTTACCCAGCTGATCCTTGTTCAGTACCAGCAGCGATAAACTGGCGTCCACAGCCATCCCGTCTTCGTCAGTGGCTTCAATGTCAAGCCTGGTCATTTCCCGTTGGCTGTAGCTCTCTTTATCAGGAGAAACCCTGATACTGATCCTGCTCTGGGGCCGCTCGTTAAAATACAATCTTTCAGCCAGGGGATGCGACTGATGATCCATCAAAGTAAAGGCAACAATACCTTCGGGAAGCTCGCCCGCTGAAAGTGAAAAAGCCCTTATCCCTTCCCGCAAACGTTCTTTTATCTCATAGCATAACTTTCCCCGGCAGGTTACCCGAAGAAGGACAGTGTCATCTTTGAGGTAACTCGATGCAGCCTGTAAACGTATCTCATCCCTGATCCTATTAACCGACAGAATATTGCCGGAAGCAGCTACACTGGGCAGCGGATAGAGAGAGCATGGAGCAGAGGGCATAGGGTTGGGAGATGCAGGACTCTTCTCTCCTCCCTCTGCTCCCGTCTCCTTTTTCCCGTCTCCGTTCTCCTGTTTCCGTTCTCCGTTCTCTATGCTCTCTGCTCCATGCCCCTTGCTCTCTGCCCTCTGCTCTCTGCTCCATGCCCTCGCGTACCACTTCGCACTGCTGTCCGCTCTTGTAAGTACAAAACTCCCCATCCCCAGTTGATTGCTCTCAAAGGTGGTGATCACCTCACCGCTTCTATCCACCACTTCACCTTCTACCCTTTTCCCTTTCCCGTTACAATCCACAGCCTTGAAACCAATCTTGCAGGGCAGTCCGTGAACCAGTTCACCGCTCTCCGGGAAAAACTGAAGATCCAAGTAATCTTCGCTCAGGGCTATGGTCTTGGAATACCCCAATTGATTTTTGGTTTGCACATCAAGGGTTACATACCGGTTGTTCTCAGGGATGTCATAATCCAGGAGGTACTTATTGTCCTTATTCTTTTTAACCAGAAGCGAATCTTTCTTCCCGTCAAGGGTGATATAAACGGTCAGCTCTTTTTTATGAAGCGAGTCAACTGCAAGGGGATCCAAACGGGCAGTAAGCTTGTGACTCTTATCAGGTTTTTCGGTCAAGACAACCCCGCTGATCGGTTCTGCTTTTGCTTTGGTGGAGGGGGCAAATACCCGGATGTATTCCCTGAAGAAAAAATCATCCCCAAAGTTTCGATCCCATTCGGTATACCCCCTGATCAGATAGAGTCCTTCCTGGGAGCTTTGATTCAAATCAAAAAAACCTTCCCCGATCCCATTCTCGATCCTGATCAGTTTCTTTTCAACCACCCTCTCGTCAGGGCCTATCAATTCCACGTGCAGCACCCTGCTTAAGGCAGTTGGCGTATGGTCAACAGCATTGGTTACAACAGCCTTAAACCAGATGGTCTTATCCGTTGTATAAACCTTACCGTCCAGTTGCAGGTAAATCTTCTCCGCAAACGAAGCAGGGGAATACTTATTGCCCTCCTGTGCGGGGGAAGGAAAAGATAAGAAAACAAAAAACAAGATTGTTAAGATCATCGTACCTATGATCTTTCTGGAAAAATATTCGTTCATAGGATAAATTTTGTTAAAAAATATCTTGCATAAATCGTGCCGGAAAAAATCCTTTCAGAAGCAGTTTTTTTCAGGAATCATGAAAAAAATAGATAGAATCTCATTTCTAAGTAATTGGAATAAAATAATGTCATATGAGGCTTATAGGTGTTTAGGCTAAAGGTAAAAGAGGTAATTATGATCCTTCAGTCTAAAGCCTAAAGTCTAAACTCCTTCAGCCTAAAAATACGACATTATATTCTTGGCATTACTTATAATTAGATTAGGTTTAAAAAAAAACAACGCAATTTAATATATTTTATTTATCAATATTCCTCTTGCTGAATATTTCCAATCAAGGATAGAAGTTGGTTGTGAAATATCAGGTGTCTAAAGGGATAAACAGGATCAATCTGATTCTTTTTCTATAAAAGATTCGGGGATGATAACTAATTGAGATAAAATAAAATGAGTATCCGGTATGTTGCCTAATGTTTATAGATTGTGTCATTTATGGTCATTTATGGTCATTTATGGTCATTAATGGTCATTGCGAAGTAAAAAACAATTAATGACAATCAAATGACCATAAATGACAACATTTGACAAAGAGAAATCTCAATTAGGAAAGCAAACGGATATTCATTCAAAATAATGTCGTATGAGGATTACAGGCTATAGGTGTTTAGGCTAAAGGTAAAAGAGCTCATTATGATCCTTCAGCCTAAAGTCTAAACTCCTTCAACCTGATAATACGGCATGATATTCCTGATATTACTTAATTGTGAAAATCCGGGAGAAAACAATTGGTTTTATAAAAAAAACCGGGAAAAAGTCTTGGTATCGTTAGGTATAAAGTGACCAATCAGGAGAAAACCTGGGCCCTTTTGTTGGATTTCATTTGGTTCTTCACCGCAAAATGGGACAAACTCTTCATCAAAATAACAGGAAGCTTTTGATTACTAATTGAAAAAACAGTTAATCAATGAAAATCTGTTCAACAAAAAACGGAACCGCTTCCGTCTTATTATTGAAACCAGTTGCTCAATTTTTTATACCTCAAATCATCCGATACTCCAGAGTCTGGAAAATATGGATTGTACCATGTTCCATTCGGTCTTGTTATCTTCAAGCTGCTGGACTCCGGAATCCTGGATGGAATAATACTTCCTTGGGCGCTCGCCTTCTTCCATTTTCCAGTATGATTTGATCATTCCTTCAGCTTCCATTTTTTTAAGTACCGGATAAATGCTGGCTTCCTTCCACTTGATCTTTCCGCTGGTATATTCTTTTACTTTCTGGATAATCTCATATCCATAGCTGTCGCCCTGCTGCAATAAAGATAAAATAATCGAAGAAGCAGACGCACCGATTAATTCTTTTGAAATTTCTTTCATATAGATAAAATATGCAGGCAAATATAAAAAGTTATTTAGAATTCGACTCATCTTCTGTCTAAAATATTTTGAACTAATATTTTGATGTCGTTTCCCTTGAAAAATAGCCGCCATTACCCATGATCTGTTTGCTATAAATTTCGACTGGCATCAAATAACTGAATTTCTTAATTTTTAACCAGAATCCCATTTACAATACAGTAATCCCCGGTTCTGCAGGGATTACTTCTGATCAATCACGCCATCCGGTTCAGATCACACTCCGTTTTTCATTTTTGTCTCATAGGCTGTTTTTAATAAATTGGATGAATCCCAAATTCTGTAATAGATTTTCCCGTTCAGTTTACTAAGGCTGAAACCCGGAGACTAAAGACTCAGGGCTCATAGAAACCTGAACAGGGAAAAGGGCGCTGGAATTCTTACATCAGGGTTTCTACAAATTGATCATCCCGCAATCACCAATGATGATTAAAATAACAATAGACGATTATATTTGTTGCCGGGTTCTCATTGGTCTATTTATCGATTTAAAACCTTTTTTCACTTAATCATAATTTTTTTATATTTTTAAGAAAAAAATCTCAGGCGTCATGGGATTAAATGAGAAGAAAAAACGACTCCCGAAACGATGGTTTCTGGATTATGGGATGATTACCCTTGGTTCGCTTGTGATGGCTATCGGATACGTCTTCTTTATTACTCCTCACAAGATCGTCCCGGGTGGTGTTTATGGACTTGGCATTGTCTTTTATTATTTTTCAAAGGAATCGGGGATCTGGCCCGGTGGCTTTCCCATTGGGTTGTTTAACCTGATCGTCAACATTCCCCTGACTTATTTTGCAGTCAAACTGATCGGGCCGCGATTCGGTGTGAAAACCATTTATGGTTTCGTTTCCTCCTCTGTTTTCATGGATGCGATTACCATGATGCGCGAAGTGGGTGACGCACCTCTTGTGAACGATGTCCTGCTCTCCAGTATTTTTGGCGGCGTATTGTCAGGTATCGGACTTGGATTTATCTTCAGGGCCAAGGCAACTTCGGGCGGCAGTGATATTATTGCCATGATCATTACCAAATACACCCGCATCCCAATAGGTCAGATGTTGATCTGGGTTGATACGGCTATTGTACTGGTAGGACTGATTGCTTTTCGAGACTGGCAGATTCCCCTTTACAGCATGATCGTCATATACATTACCGGCCGGGCCGTTGACATGATCCTTGAAGGGGAAAATTACAACAAAGCGCTGTTTATCATCTCAGACAAACACGAGGAGATCCGTGAAATCATAATTTCTGAACTGGAACGGGGCGGAACCTATCTTAAAGGCCTGGGGATGTTCAGCAATACGGAGAAAAACATCATATTCACAGTGGTCTCACGCCGTGAAATGGCTCTCTTGGAGGAACGTATCAACCAAATCGATCCCAATGCCTTTATTACCATCATGAATGCCAGTGAAATATTGGGTGAAGGATTCCAGTCGTTGAAACACAAGATCGAAGACTACTGAATTGCATTCAGACCGCAGATGACGCGGATCAGGAGGATTTTAGCGGTTCCTTTATTATAATGACCGGGTGATTTTGCAGAGACGCACGTCGTATGTCTCTATCATTCATTAAATATCCTTCACTCCTGCCTGCATTCATCTGCTTTATCTGCGTCATCTGGGTTCTATTTTATAAACATTAAAAATCTTCCCTTATTTATTTTTTTATCAAAATGGATTTTATACTTTCGTGCCGAAATATGAATGAATAATCATTCATTAATACAAAATTTAATGGCACGATTAATTGATGAAGGAAAAATTCAGCGGATCAGGGAGGCAACCATAGAATTAGTTGTTCAAAATGGTTACGGCGGGGCAGCCATTTCTTCAATTGCCGCCAGGGCTGGTGTAGCCGAAGGGTATCTTTATCGTTTTTACTCCGGCAAACAGGAGCTCGTAACTGAACTTCTCTATTCGAAGGTGGCCCAAATCATCGAAAGGCTGGAATACCTGCTCGATTCCTTCGACAGTGTAGAGGAAGTGATCGGTCAATTGATCAGTGTTATTTTTAAAATAGCTAAAGATTCTCCGGAGGAAATCAAGTTCATGCATGTTTTGATGCATGATTATAATTTTCCGGTATCAGAGGAACAGCGGAGGGTTATCAAAAATCTTTGTGAAAGAGTCATAAGTCTTGGGATCAGGAATGGCGAAGTGAGCAAAAATATTTCACCCGAAGAGGCTTATGGAATGAGCATAATTTATCCGATCGAATACATAAATTTAAGGATAAAAGGATTCTTCGGGAAAACCGGATGGACAGAAAAAGACCAAAAAAGGGTTATAGAATTTTCAATCAATGCCTTAAAATAAAAAATAGTTGAAGAATGAAAACTAATTTACTGATAGCCGTTTTTTTAATAAAAGGAATTGCTTTGTGGGGACAGAGTGTCCCGGCAGATTTAAAGAATCTCACCTTTGAAGAAGCGCTGGACCTCACTCTTCATAAAAACCACCTCATCAAACAATACAATAATAAAACCCTTCAGATGGAGCAGGAGATGAAAGCAGCCAAAGGACTGCATCTTCCGAAACTATCATTGAGTGCTTCCTATGTTTATATGGCCGACAATCTTGAACTCGATCTCACCCCCGTCCGTGATGCAATAACACCCCTTTACAAGGCCCTTGGCAACTATGGAAAATTTGGCGGAGTTCCAAATCCTGATCCGGCTACCAGGGGGGTAATGCCTTATCTGCCAGATGACATTTCAACTACCATTGTGCGCGGTAAAATGCTGGAAGGCCTTGAGTCTGTTAATAACGCCCAGTGGATACAAACCATTCAGAACAAAAAGTTCGGAACAGTAAATGCCGGATTTGTCCTGCCAATTTATACGGGTGGAAAAATCAATGCGGCCAATAATGCAGCCAGAATTAAATTAGAAGAATCTGAAATAGAAACTATTCAAAAGTCGAATGAACTTTCCTGCGAATTAGTCGAACGTTATTTCGGTTTAATTCTGGCCAACCAGGTAGTCAAAGTTCGCAATGAGGTAAAAACCGGCATGCAAAAGCATTTTGAAGACGCGCAGAAATTGGCCAGCCAGGGGATGATTGCCCAGGTCGAGGTTTTAAATGCGAAAGTTTATTATTCCGATGCCGACCGCGAGCTGAAGAAATCCGAACGTCAGGTAGAAATACTAAACGAGGCGGTTTTAAATACCGTAGCAGAGGAAAAAGAAATCAGGATTAATCCCATATCAGCGCTCTTCTATCTCGATAAGATCGCAGCATTAGATTTTTATAAGCAAAAAGCCCTGGAGAACAGCCCATTACTCAAACAGGTCAACAAGAAAAAAGAGCTTGCCCAGCAGGGCACAAAAGCGGAAAAATCGGCCTATCTTCCCACAATTGCAGCCACTGGAACATATGACATTGTCAACAAGGATCTGTCGCCATATCTTCCTGATTATCTGTTTGGTGTAGGATTACAATGGAGTCTGTTCGACGGCAGCGCCCGTAGCAGCAAAGTCAAAGGTGCAAAGTACCAGGAGTTGCAAGCTGAAGATTTTTATGCAAAAGCAGAATCGGATATTTATTCTGCCATTAATAAATACTATCAGGAGTTAAACATGAATCTTGAACAAATAAACGAATTGGATGCAGCCATGGAATTTACTCTGGAATATTTACGGGCCAGAGAAAAAGCCTTTACGGAAGGGATGGCCACAACGACCCAGGTTTCTGACGCAAATCTTGCCGTAGCCAAAGTAAAAATAGAACGGTTACAGGCTATTTATGCATGGGATGTAGCCTTGTCAAAACTGCTCTATTACTCCGGATTGTCAGACCAATATGTCAGTTACCTGAACCACCCGGAAGCAAAACAGGGAAGATATTAACAACGATACAATAAATTTATGAACAAGAAAAAAAGTTTCCTCATTGCAGCTGCAATTCTTGCAATGATTGTTTTTATCGGATATGCCATATGGATTGTAGCCCGCCCCATTCCACTTGAGGTTCAGGGAGAAGTCGAGGCCACCCAGGTAAAGGTTGCCTCAAAATTGATTGGAAGAATTGACAGCCTTTTGGTGCACAAAGGAGATGACGTTCAGGCAGGAAAGCTCCTTTTTACCGTTAGCAGCCCTGAACTGGATGCAAAATATCTACAGGCCTCCGCAGTCAGAAAGGCCGCAGGCGCCCAAAAAGAAAAAGCTTATAACGGAGCGCAGAAGGAAGATGTTCAAGCCGCCTTCAATTCATGGCAAACTGCATTGGCTGCTGCTGAATTCGCACAGAAGACCTACCAGCGAATAGAAAATCTCTATAAATCAGGAGTAGTGGCCGAACAACAAAAAGATGAAGCGGAAACCCGTAAAAAAGCAGCCCTGGAGACAGAAAAGGCCGCCAGATCTTTGTATGAGAAGGCAAAGAACGGTGCACGTTATGAAGATAAAGAATCAGCCGGGGCTCTTTTACTGCAAGCTGAAGGAGTTTTAACCGAAGTGAATTCCTATCTTAATGAAACCAGGATTTCCGCACCCATCAAAGGCGAAATTGCCAACATCATTGCTGAGCGGGGGGAACTTGTTCCGGCAGGTTACCCCGTGGTTACCATCATTGATTTGGACGATGTCTGGGTAACCTTCAATCTGCGGGAAGATTTACTTTCCTCCATTCGCAAAGGCTCCACTTTTAAGGCCAGATTCCCGGCTCTTGGGATGAAGGAAATAATGTTAAAAGTTACTTACATCAATTCACTCGGAGAATTTGCCACATGGAATGCAACCAAAACTTCAGGAGATTTCGACACGAAGACATTTGAAGTTCATGCTGTCCCGGTTGATAAGGCTGAAGGACTAAGACCCGGAATGAGTGCCCTGGTAAATTGGGATGAGGTTAAGAAGCAGGCTCAAAAATAAAGATGCTGACTAAATTAATAAATACAGCTCTTGTTAGGGTAATAAGGCGCGAAACGGGACGGATAGCCAACAGCTGGGTGTTGATCTTTACAACGATGATTGCACCCGTACTGACTTTTTGGGTCATTATATGGCTCTTCTCAGCCGGAGTCGTCAGAGACCTCCCAATAGCAGTGGTCGACATGGACCATTCAGCTTTCTCATCGAGAGTTGCCCGGCTGGTCGATGCTGCCCCGGTCTGCAAGATAGTAAACCGGCTCAACTCAATTGCTGAAGCAAAAGAACTGATGGATAAAGGGATCATTGATGCCATTATTGTTTTGCCCCCGGATCTGGAGCGCAAAGTGATGAATAACAGTGCAGAGGAGATCGCGGTTTACATCAACAATACAAATGTGGTTAAAGGCGGGGCCTTAAAATCAGGACTGTATTCCACTCTTTCAACTATTTCTGCAGGAGTAAAGGTTCAGGTTGCCATAAAAAAAGGACAGACTCCGGAGCAGGCAGTTGAAAAAGCGAGGCCTGTAAAAGTAAACACCCATTTGCTTTTTAATCCTTTCGGGAATTATTCCTATTTTCTGGTATTGGGACTGCTGCCGTTGTTGGCTGTTGTTTTTATTTTCCTGGGGTCTGTCTATGCGCTGGGCATGGAATTTAAAGAAGGGACGGCCGGCGAACTGATCAAAATGGCCAACAATAATGTTACAATAGCTTTAGCCGGTAAGATGCTTCCATATACGCTGTTATTTTTTGTGGATATGATGGTCATGAATATCTTGCTGATAAGGACCCTGGGAACGCCGGTGCACGGAAGTTTATCTGCGATCCTTCTGTCAGAGATCTTACTCATCATCTCCTATCAAATGATGGCCATTCTTTTTTTAAAGCTCACAGCCAATCTGCGGTTATCCCTGTCGTTGGGAAGTGCTTATACCATGATGGCCCTCTCCTTCTCAGGGCTCACGTTTCCCGCGATAGCCATGCCATTGATTGCAAAACTGTTTGCACTGATTTTTCCCTACACGTTCTGGCTTCGGATATTTCTGAGCCAGACCATGAGAGGCGAACCTTTGAGGGAGGTTATTATTCCCTTCCTGGCTTTCCTTCCCTTTATCATATTGGGAGCAATGGCTTTCCCGGGAATCAAAAGAAAATTATCACATCCCAGATACTGGTACCGGGAATGAAAAAAAGGGAAGTGTAAAAAGTCAAACAGCAAACAGTGACCTTAATCACCTTAGTAGAGAGAATGTATAAATGTATATCAAACATAAATGAAAAACCCTATTCACCTGAGTAACAACATCTCTTCAGCAATAGAGCTGACCTGGTTTTCATTTGTCGATGAGTTAAAAACCATTCTCAGAGACAAAGGTGCAATTCTTATTCTTCTGGTAGCGGTTTTTGCCTATCCTCTGGCCTATTCGATAGCCTATATGAACAATGTAGTACGCGATATTCCGGTTACCATAGTAGACCTGGACAATACCTCAACAAGCAGACAGATGATCCGGATGCTGGGAGCAACCAAAGAGATATCCGTTGCTCAGAAAGCCGGCAGTCTTCACGAAGCCAGGCAACTTTTTTGGGATGAAAAGTCAAAAGGCATTATCCTGATTCCGGAAGGTTTTGAAAAGGAATTGCTCAAGGGCTTCCAGGCCTCGGTAAGCGTTTATTGTGATGCCAGTTATTTCCTGGTCTATAAAGAAACACTTACCGGCACCATTCAGTCCGTCGGCACTTTATCGGCCGGAGTTGAGATCAAAAGACTGATGGCTTCCGGAAGTGGCGAGGAACAGGCCATGCAGCAGCGGGATCCAATGCCGTCTGTCTTTTATAATCTCTACAATCCTGCTGGTTCGTATGGATCCTATGTAATGCCGGGTCTGATCCTGATCATTCTTCAGCAGACACTGCTTATCGGTATCGGAATGATTGGAGGAGCTGGCAAGGAAAAGCGCAACAACCGGCAGATTAGACCTGGAATAAAAGTTAAACAGGGGATGTTTTCAATCGTTTTCGGCAAAGCATCTGCCTATTTCATCATTTACCTGGCCAATCTTGCTTTTACCCTGGTATATCTTGTCCGATTGTTTGGTTTTCCAAACAAAGGAAGTTTTGCAGATGTCTGTATTTTACTGGTCCCGTATTTGTTTTCGGTTATTTTTCTCGGCCTTACGATCTCAATGATTTTTCAACGAAGAGAACATTCCATAATGACCATGGTATTCATCTCCCCTATCGTGCTTTTTGTCAGCGGCCTGTCATGGCCTTCTTCTTCCATTCCTCCTTTATTGTACAAACTGGCACATGTCTTTCCAAGTACTTCGATGATCCCGGCGTTTCTCCGTATAAGAACCATGGGTGTTTCAATTGACTCAGTCCGTCCGGAGCTTCTGTTTCTTACAGGTCAGATGATTGTTTATTTTATTGTTGCCGCCGTAAGTTACCGGTTATCAGTAATCCGGCAGGAAAAACACTTAAAATAAAAATCTGAGGTTTAAAAACCGGAATTACGTTTTTTAAACCTCAGGTATTTAATCTTTGCATGAAAATTCATTTGACTCTGTTTTATGAAAAGTAAAATCTGGTATATACTAGTCGTCTCTTTATTAATTTCCTGTTCCAAAAAGGAACCAGAAACCAATCCTAAGGAGCCAGAACCAGATCCGGTTAACAATCCAGGTCAGCAAATTCCCGGCGGTAAATCATACTATACGGTAGTATACGGGCATATGACCAATACAACTGCTGATCCTATTGTTTGGAGCCGTTTGGCCACCATTACGTTTGACGGACCGAAAGGCACCTTTACAGAGAGTTTCTGCAGCTGGTCTTCAGATTTGATGAAAGGAAAAACCCTTTTACCCATTTGCAATCATACCTGTACAGTGGATGGAATAACAGGTGATGTTAATATCTATACTCCCACGGGATGGGGAATCCCAACCGTGAAAACAGGCACTTATGTTTATGACAGCACCAATAGTACGGTTACAATGACATGGCCGGATGGAAAAACAGAAATATGGAAAGTCTATGCGGTTGTCAATGCAGGTTTGGCAAAACTGGATTTTCTATCATCGACATACGGCATCACGCATGGGGTGGGTTATGGCAGTAACAGCAACTGGTCTGTGTATAAAAAAATCACGGAGGTGCCCAGGATATATTATCATGGAAAGAGTGTAATTGCCAGTTATGCAGCGGGTGGAAGAACAAATTCTGTCTGGGTTAATTCGGACTGGAACCTGGCGAATTTTTCTCTGGAAATGGCACAGGATACCTTGTTATTTTACCGTCAGCCTACGGCCGCTCCCTGTGACAATCCAAATGATCAGACTGAAAGAAAAGGAATAGTTTATCATGTTGGAAGCAATCATAACCGTTCGATGATTATAAACCAGTGGTGTGCCAATCTTTGTGTCTCTCCCAATTATAATTTCCCCAATTATACCGGAAACATGCATCCCTATGCAGCTCAGCAGATAATCAATGACAACGGAGATTTAAAGGGATTTTTAATCATTGAGCAGCAAAATCCGCCCCAGGCTTCTTATAATGGTTATTTCCAATATCAGATTATCGAAAGATTGGATAATCATTATACGCTGCAATAGAAATCAGGAGACATGAGATAGGGATTATTATGATATAAGTAGTAAAAATTTAAAATGAATATCCGTTTACTTTCCTAATTGAGATTTCTCTCTGTCAAATATTGTCATTTATGGTCATTTGATTGTCATTAATTGTTTTTCACTGCACAATGACTATTAATGACTATTAATAACAAGGTCACTAAACGGTTGGGCAACATTCCGGATACTCATAAATTTAACATTTCACGACTGCCAGCGGTTTTCTTTTGTTTAGTTTAGATTAAATATCCTTAACGGTTCTGGCAAAGCAGATCGTAAGCGGTGAGAAATAAAGATAACCCAAAAGGCATTATAAGTAATTGGAATAAAATAATGTTGCTTTAGGCTTATAGGCTATAGGTATTTAGGCTAAAGAAAATTTGTAAAAGGGGAATATTATGATCCTTCAGCCTAAAGCCTTCAGTCTAAAGTCTAAAGTCTAAAGTCTAAAGTCTAAACCCCTTCAGTATCAAAATACGACATTATATTATTGACAAATCAACCCAATTACATTATTCAAATCTATTATTCAATTTTGTTTAGTTACTAAACTATTTTGTATTACTTTTTTAATAATTAAATTTAATCATTAATATTGCCCTACAATTTAATTTAATTCAATTTATTTAATCATTTTAGCTAAATTCAGCTAAAAGTTTTTCTGAAACAATTAGATGAAAAAAAATTTAATAAAATATTGTGCATTTTTAATCTTGATTTTATCGGGATTTACTGGCCCGATAAAAACGATACATATAGTCGGCAACAAAGATAATGATCTGGTCAAAATCGTACAGAGACAAAAAAACATTACCGCCGTATTGCACGACAACGCAGCTGAAGCGGTTGAAAGCGCCAAAAGGGGCGAGGGTATTTTGATCCTTGCAGATACCTATCCTGACAGTCAGGTTAAGTTGGATAACGTTTTTTGGGAACACCTCCGGAAAAAAAGATTAAGGGCATACGTGGAATTTCCATCAAATGTCCCTGGAATTAAAATGGGAGGAATTGAGAAAGCCAATTTGGAGCGGGCAGTGGTCAGCTCCGGATTTTTCCGTGGAGTTCCGGATAGCCTGGCCATTTTGGGTGTTAATGGACTGCATTATATCAGTATGACTCCCCTTGGAGAAAAGGAGCACATTGTGGCTGCAAAAGTGGCCGGTTTTGATTCAGCCATATATGGATTACCTAAAAAACGGGAGCCCCTTTTATTTGAGCTCCATGACTATCCAGTATTGGTCTCCACAACGAATTTTAGCCGTTTTGTATCGGGAAGATATGCCCCGGTAAAGGAGTGGGGGGCAGTATGGACACGGATACTGAAATATGTTCTGCCCGAGGTGAAAATCCGGGAATTGGAATGGAATCAAGTTCTGGGCACCTCTTATTCTCAAAAGGAAAAATTACCTGGAGATTTCCAGAGAAAAAGTCTCTCCAGGGGAATCGAATGGTATAAAAACGCCAGGATGTTAATTCCGGGCAATTATTCAGATACCCTTCACCGGCTTGTTGATTCAGGAATACAGCGCCTGCAGTGGAATCAGGATATTCCCTCAGGAGATGGATCCAATGGTGTATTTGAATGTATTTTTTCCAAAATTGATGAAAAAGGAAGCCAACCCATCGGGATTATGGAGCGGGGAGACTGTGTCAGTGAAACATCCATGGCTTTTGCTTCCGCTGGACGTGTTTTGAAGGATAAGGAATATTTGGCCACCTCACAAAAATTACTGGATTATTACTTATTGAAATCTATTGCACTAAAAAATGAATACGCCAATCCGGCCCACGCGGCTTATGGTCTCATCCCATGGGGTATTAGCAATAATATCTGGTACAAGGTAAATTATGGCGACGACAACGCGCGCTTTTTACTGGCTGCATGGACTGCCGCGGCCCTGACCGGTACCGATCGTTGGGACGAAACCATGATGAAATCATTGCTCGCCCTTCTAAGGACTACCGGGAAAAATGGATTTAGAGGGAATAGGATTGACTTACCTGGTCTTGAAAAGAATGGCTGGAGATATTATTTTAACAGTGAAATAATAAACCCTGCTCCACATTTTGAATGCTATCTTTGGGCCTGCTACTTATGGGCTTACGATAAAACCGGCGACACCCTCTTTCTTGACCGGGCCAAAAAAGGAATTCACACGATGATGGACCTCTACCCCAACGGCTGGCGCTGGACCAACGGACTCGCCCAGGAAAAAGCGCGGATGATCCTTCCTCTGGCATGGCTCGTCAGAACAAACGATACTCCCGAAAACAGGAAGATGCTTATGACCGTCGTCAATGATCTACTCAAGCTCCAGGATGTGTGCGGCGCGATCAGGGAAGAACTCGGCTCACTGAAGATGGGGAAATACCCACCCCCTCAATCCAATGAGGCATATGGAACGACAGAAGCTTCTCTGATTGCACGAAACGGCGATTCCGTAAGCGACCTTCTTTATACCACCAATTTTGCTTTCCTTGGATTGCACGAAGCCGCTTATGCCACGAAAGACCCTAAAATACAAAAGGCCGTTGACAAACTGGCTGAATTCCTTTGCCGGATACAGGTGGCTTCAAAAGGGCATCCTGAACTGGACGGTGGATGGATGAGGGCTTTCGATTACAAGAGATTTGAACACTGGGGATCCAACGCAGATCATGGCTGGGGCGCCTGGGCTATTGAAACAGGCTGGACACAAGGCTGGATTACGGCTATTTTGGCCCTGCGCGAATTGAACACCTCTGTCTGGGACTTGACCAAAGGTTCACAAATCGCCAGGTACTATCCGGAACTTAAAGATAAACTGCTACCCAAAAATTAAATTATACACAGGGGAGGATGTCCTGAAAAAACTGAGGGATTTATATCAAATCCGTTATTTGGGACAGCCTCTCCTGCATAAATCACCAGATCATTTCATCAGCACCTCATTGAGTTTTGTTTTGATTATTTTGGTCCAGATGATGTATCCTTCCCTATTTTGATGCAGCATATCAGACCGGAAGAGTTCGGTTCTTGACTCACCATCTTGTGTCAGATAGTGGGAGGAGGTGGCTATAAAATGAACATTATGAAGCTTTCGACAGGTCTTTTCCAAAGCAGCATTGGCTTCCTTGATTTTAGGCAATGCTTCCCATAACTTCTTATTGGGGGTAATCTCAATGACAAAGATTGGTTTATCCAGATTTTTCTTCCGCACTTTTTTTACGATGTATTTTAACAGATCGGACATTTCCTCAGCGGTTTTATCATAAGGGGTACCGATAATATCATTGCCTTCGTAAATTACCAATGCCTTGAATTGATGCGGGTTGACGATTCGATCCACATAGCAGGCAAGATCTGAATATTTCGAACCGCCAAATCCTCGTGGGATAACCTTGTAAGGAGCCATATCTTCCTTGATCGTCGACCATAACCGGATGCTTGAACTGCCTGCAAAGATGACCGCATCTTCAGGATACTTTTCAGTTTTGTCGAGTGCTTCAAATTTTAAAATATCCTTCTCCCATTTTTTTGCTTCCGGTGAATATTTTTTCGTAATACTGTTTGAGGTACAACAGGAAGAAAGAAGGATGGCAAGTAACAGGGCTATTGGAAATGCCTGTGGATTGATGAGTCGTTTCATTGAGAATGATGTAATTCAAAGTATTATTCGAAAAATAAGCCAATAGCGATTCTGGGACTATTGGATTATAAGGCTTTATTTTTTCAAAACCTCATCCAGTTTTGCCTTAATTATTTTGGTCCAGACGATATATCCTTCCCGGTTCTGATGCAGCATATCAGGACGGAAGAGCTCCGTCTTTGGTTCACCCTTTTCGTTCAGATAATAGGAAGAAGTAGGTATAAAATAGACCTTGTGAAGTTTTTCACAGCTCTTAGCCAATAAGCTGTTCGCCTCTTTGATTTTTGGCCATGCGGCCCACCGGCTCTTGGTTGGGGAAATTTCAATCACAAAAATAGGCTGGTCCGGATTCTTTTTCCTGACTTCCTTGACAATGTATTTAAATAGATGAGCTAATTCTTCCGGAGTTTTATCAGCTTTACCGCCAGTTATATCATTACCCGCGTAAATTACCAGGGCCCTGAACGAATGCGGATAGACTATCCGGTCTATATAGCAGGCAAGATCAGAAAATTTTGAACCTCCGAATCCGCGATGTATTACCGGATAAGGAGCCATATCCTCTTTTATCGTTGACCATATTGTGATGCTTGAGCTACCCGTAAAGATGATGGCATCCTTTGGATAATGTTCATTTTTATCAAGTTCTTCAAATTTTAGTATATTCTTCTCCCATTTCGAGGCTTCCTGGACGTATTTTTTTGTAACACTGCAGGAAGTAACAAGAAAGGCAGATAATAAAGTGATAAGAAATAATTGTCTGGTCATTTTAATTAAATTTTATAAGTCAATGTCGCTTAGTTAAGGCAAAATGATACCAAACAGCAACCACAAAGTGGTTTAACTTAAATAGCCCCGGATGAAATCCGGTGGTAATTAAAGCAGAAACCCTGAACCCTGAAAAGGTTCAACAATTCATGATCACCTTAATTCACTAAACGGCATTAAATTACGAATTATGAGTTATTATCAACAAATCAGTTCATCTGAAAATCCAGGACCCATCGCCGCTTCACCAAATCAATTTTGTTGATTTTGGAAATAGCATTTTACCCAATCGATCTCAAAGTGGTGAGGGATCAAATGACTATTTACCGGTTCATGAAGACTTGATACAAAATTCAAAAACAAATCCTCGTCTGCTCCTCCGTAATAATCGCTGTGAACCTGCACCCCGTTGATTTTCCAAATAAGAGTATGGTCCTTTTTCTCAAGCCGGAAAATATGATATTTATCAAAATTCAAACCATAAACCTGCTTGTATCTTTTGGATAGACTCCCTCCATTGGATTCTGTATAACCCAGACCAACACATTTGTTCCCGCTCCTGAATACATCGATCTGAGGCATTGGTTTGGAACCGGTCAATGAAAAGGCATTTGTCAGGGATACATCAGCAATAAACTTAACTTTGGCTTCCACGACTCCTTCTTTGAATCTGAAACTCTCAGCCGAGTTTATAATCCCGGAACTGTAATTAAATTCTTTCGGGATCAATCCTGCCCCGGCATTCCAGACCTGCCCTTGCAGGCGTTCTCTTTTGGTCAGGATAGAAAGAGTGTTGCCGTTAACAAAAATATTTTTCTCTCCATTGAAACATTGTGCTTCGTCGGCCTGTGAAAAACTTTGCCCGCTCAATTTGTATCCCAAATAATTTTCAGCCTGCCACTGCGAGTTATCAAAAACGTTTTTACCAAAGTTATCCTCAAATACAACGGTCCATTCTTTAAAAAAATCAAGTTTCGGCGACACTTTCAGCTGACGGTACCTTTTCATCGTACTGCTCCCTTCCAGAGCTTTTAATTCAGCTTCCTGCTTATATAACTCGGTCGTTTTATAGCGGTTTTTATTTTTCAGCCAGTCCACCCTTTTTAAAAATTCCGGATCCGTAGTTATTTTCTTTAGCTCTTCAAGACGTTCAAGCTCGTAGGATTTTTTTGTACTGATGAAATTTCTATAGGACCATGAGTTCCGGAATTTTTCAAAAAACAGAATTTCTCTGTTTTTTGAAAGTTTTAAATATTCTTTATAATCGGGATCTTTCTTGTTGCGCTGTAATTCATGAGATTCCACTTTCTTTTTCAATTGATGATACCGGCTCAATTCCGGACTGTCTTCCATTTTTTGGAATCCCGGTAATTGGGGAGATTTTAAAAGTTTGAAATATCCCCTGATAGATTTGGACTTTTCAAGTTGATCATATTCTGTGACAAGTTGATTTTCAGCACTGTCTTTATAATTTTGATTCTGGATTTCCTTCTTCTGAATTTGAAAATCATAGGATTTTATTAAAAGACTTAATTCATTGCACCTTTGAATGTCCTTCGAATTTTCCAACGCATTTAATTCATCACGGATTTCTAAAAGGTCTTTCCATTCAGCATCGATTTTTTTTGCAGAAGGAATTAATCCTAAGATGTATTTTAACCGGAATAATGTTGACATGATTTAAAGTTTAAGTCAGTTATAAAAATTTTACTTCTACTATAAACACAATGTAAAACTATTGAAAAATGCTTTATGTTTTTACTCCAAAAACTATTTTTCTATCGTTATGGCAGAATTACGCCTAATGACTATATTTGGAAAAGCTATGTCAGACGACATAATATTCTGATTATTAGCTGATATAACATCGAAAGCCTTCAAAGAACCGCGAAAATATTAAAATACATGAATTTCTTTGAAGATTGTGACTCTCATGAATCCATGCGGCAGGACGTTGAATTAAAGTCTACCTGATGAACACGAATACTATTTTACAATGAATTTACCTGATCAATTTGTTCAAAGAATGAGTCGGATTTTAGGAAGCGAAGTTGATCAATTTCTGCAATCCTATAATCAGGAGACAAAAACATCAATACGGATAAATCCTTCCAAATATCATGAAAAGCCAACTCTTGAACCAATAAAGTACTGTTCGACAGGATATTTTTTAAACCAAAGGCCTTTATTCACCATTGATCCTTTTTTACATTCAGGAGTATATTACGTTCAGGAGGCAAGTTCGATGTTTCTTGAGCAAGCGATTAAACAGGAGTTGCCTGATTCTCCTCTGGTTGCTCTTGATTTATGTGCTTCTCCCGGAGGTAAATCCACCCATCTCGTCTCCCTCCTCTCTCCGGAGAGTCTTTTGATCAGCAATGAGGTTATACGGTCGCGAGCACAGATACTTTCCGAAAACCTGAAGAAATGGGGTAATTCCAATGTGATTGTAACCAATAATGATCCAAGGGACTTTGCAAGATTGGAAGGTTTCTTTGATGTCCTCCTGGTGGATGCTCCCTGCTCAGGTGAGGGATTATTCAGACGGGACGAAAGAGCAGTGGCAGAATGGTCGGATTCAAATACACAGCTCTGTTCACAACGCCAACAAAGAATATTGGCCGATGCCTGGCCCTCACTGAAAGATGGCGGCATCCTGATTTACAGCACCTGTACATTTAACCCGGGAGAAAATGAGGAAAACATCAAATGGCTGAAGGAATTTGCTTCGGTTGAACCGGTGCCTTTAAATTTAGACGATCGCTGGGGTATTACTGTGACGGATGCCGGTGGATTCCCCTGCTACCGTTTCTATCCCCATAACGTCGACGGTGAAGGATTTTTCATCACGGTGCTCAGGAAAAAAGGTGAAAACGCAACACGAACGGAAAAAAGAAACAAAGACAATCAGCTCCTCGCTTCAAAACCAGAGAAAGCATTGGTCAAAAATCTGATTAACAGGGAGGATTTGGAAATATTAAGATTTGAAAATTCCCTGCTTGCATTTCCCTCATCCCTTTTACCCGACTTGCTCCACATTAAAAACAACCTTCGGATCATCCATGCAGGGATTAAGATCGGGGAGCTCAAACAAAATGATTTTATACCTGCACACGAACTCGCCCTCTCCCCCATTCTTAACCGTCAGTCATTTCCCGAATTTGACTTAACCATCAAAGAGGCTCTTCAATTTTTGAAACGCGATGACCTCCTTCCATCCTCACACGAAAAAGGCTGGCACCTCCTCTCCTATCGCAAAATTCCCCTCGGCTGGGCCAAAAACCTCGGCAGCCGTTACAACAGCGCCTTCCCGAAAGAATGGCGGATCCGGATGCCGGTTACAGAATTTCAAGGTGAAAGACTTGAAAATGAAATGGCTAAGTTTCCACTACAGACTGAAGGCTTTAGGCTTTAGGCGAGCGAATTACAAACCGCAAGTGCGCCCTTTGAGAAAAACCCGTTCGTGGTAATTCGTTTCCAATTCGTGCAATTCGCTATTCGCTATTTGATCGAAAATAAATTGAAAAAAGTCACTTCAAATTTTTGCCTAACCAAAAAAACGTCTACTTTTGCAAGCGCTTGGAGAGATGGCAGAGTGGTCGATCGCGGCGGTCTTGAAAACCGTTGTACTGTGAGGTACCGGGGGTTCGAATCCCTCTCTCTCCGCACCCACGGGTGTAGCTCAGTTGGTAGAGCACTGGTCTCCAAAACCAGGTGTCGGGCGTTCGAGTCGCTCCTCCCGTGCAGAAAAAATTTCAAACCAATCCTCTTCGGGAGATTGGTTTTTTAATTTCATAATCCCGCCAAATTTCAAAAATTCATTTATTTCATAGTTGTAGATTTAACAGCTATATTTGTTTAGCCGATTAGTGTTGATCTGAAGAAAAACCTAAACAAATGAATATTTTTAAACTTGAAAGATCCTTGCAAACTGACTTCAATAAATCGGTTTCGATTGAAACAATAAGATTGAAATATGAGGATTACATGAATTCGTTGAGTTTTAAGACAAATCCAGGATCTGAAGAAGTATTTTTTACGCGCAGAAACCAATACAGAGGTGAAGCATTAAAAGTGTTTCGTGACGGTCATATTTCAATCTTTATTCAACAGGATAAATTGAACATTAATTGGTCTGTTGAACTTGATATTTTATATTTTCTATCCGGTTTAACAGGATTTATACTGGGATTCACGGTTAATTTGATATTTAATTCCCCTTTATTTTTATCAATCATTATAGGATTAATAGGTACCATACTCACAATCATAATTGGAATATTTAATATAATCGATAAAACCGACGAAATTAATAGCGCTTGTTTGGAATTGTGATTAAATAAAACAAAAGCCGACACTTCCTCATCGTAGCTTAATGCCTGATCCCTGCCTTCATCCTCCTTCGAGTAATCATCCTGTATGGCTTATGTATGGCTTATGTATGATTTGATACAGGAACCATACACAAACCATACAGGAACCATACACAAACCCCGGAGATGATACGAAAAGATCAGGGATCTGGTCCGGACCAGTTAAGTTTGGTATGAGTATAATTTGTCTTTTAAATCCGCAACCCGTCGGAACATTCATTCCCCTGTGTGATAAACAGTATCATGGTCTGGTTCATCTGTTTTACAGAAAACTTTGGAGAGGAGTTATGAATTAGTATCCAGAAAACAATAGACCCTCCGCCTAAACCCTGAATTACAAACCTTAAAGTCTAATGCCTGATGCCTGATGCCTCTGCACTATTTTTCATAAAATATTTTATTACTTTTATACCATGATCTTGCAGCTCGAAAGAGATAATAGTAACATCAATTTTTTTAACGTTTTCCATGGAAAAACTAAATTTCTTCGGAGCCGGGCCAAAGATTGGAAGAATCACCCTTCCCTGGTTAGCCCTGACCGTTGTTCTGACACTGATCAAAAAAGATATTTTTGTGTTTACTTCCAATCCTGGCGGTTATCTTCGACTGACCGGCGCGATCCTACTGGGGGCAGGGCTGATATTCTATTTTATAACTGTAAGGAGTTTACTCAAAGGATTAAAAGAGGCCAAACTGGTCACGACCGGAGGTTTTTTCTTCTGTCAGAGTCCCTTGTATGCTTCTATCCTGCTACTTATTATTCCGGCCATTGCCCTGCTGATGAACTCCTGGCTGATCCTGACAACTACCCTCGTGGGGTACCTGGTTTTCAAAGCCTGCATTAAAAGTGAATATCTTGAACTGGAAAGAACATTTGGCGAACCTTATCTGAAATATAGGAAAGAGACTCCAGAATTTTTCCCCTTCCCTGTAAAAAAGTTAATACGGGTGCAATATATATCAGATAATGATCTTCCTTAGAACTAGACAATCTTGTTATCAATTTCATAATCTTTTATTAATTTATTCCTATTCAAATATGAAATTACCATATAAAAGACTAGGGCGCTAATGATTATTATCGTGATATATTTAAAGAATTGAATTTGATTAATATCGATGAATACACGTTTAACAAAAAAGGAATGGACATTTGAAATTGAATGGAGCAGGATTGAGAACTCAATTGATTTTGATTTATAATAGACGAAACAAAACAGAAGACCCCAAATAAACAGTGATCCTATATCAAATCTTCTTAAGTGTCCGCAAGCAAACAGAACTGACGATAAAACAATTGCCATCGTAGGTGAATATTTCTTTAATAGAATTCCGAAAACTTGCTTTCTCCAAAATATCTCTTCACAAACGGGAACAATAAAAACAGTGAAAATAAATCTATAGACTACAAGTAAATTAAATTTCGGCATAACAAACTCGACAAATCTAAATCTACCTTCACCCAGACTACTAAAGTATTCAATTGGGTAAATAAAAGGCTGTGTAATTATTACTGTGGATATTGCTAAAAGAGACAAAAGCAAAACAAAATAGATAGGCGGAAGTTTTACTGTCCATCTAACAGGAATGCCACTTTTCCTGCTCACGTATAAAATGAAGAGGATGTAAAAAATAGAATGAACAACAGGTATAATAAATACCATATATGAATCCGATAGTTGCCCTCCAATTACATGAGAGATTGCAAATATCATATGCAAACAAAATAAGGAGGAAAAGAAAAAAATTAAGAGCAGCAGAAATTGTTTGAAATTCGGATAAGTCTCGTTATTCATCATATGGTTTTAAAGGAAGACTCCAGATTGTTTAATCTATTACTGAATTTTCTTATTTTTAAATAATGATAATTATATAATTTTTTACCAGTTGTTATTTAATACCTGAAATGATAAGAAGGTTACCTCGAAGTCAATATATTTTTCATATTTAAATTCTGAATGTCATGGGACTTCACCTTATTTTCCTTTTTAATAAATCATCCTGACATTGAGATGTCACATTTTATTCAATTTTTCTGCCATATCGACAGTTTACCCGAATTGGCATAACCTTTGAATCTGTTCTATCAAGTTAATTTTAAAATTAAATACACAAGATGAAAGGAAAAATCGGCGTAACCAGTGAAAATCTGTTTCCAATAATTAAAAAATTTCTTTATTCTGATCACGACATTTTTCTTCGTGAAATAGTATCCAATGCTGTTGATGCAACCCAGAAACTGTATACCATTGCCAGGGCCGGCAAATACCAGGGGGATGTACAGGAATTGAAAGTTCGTGTTTCGTTTGACAAAAAGGCCAAAACAATCACTGTTTCTGATAATGGAATAGGAATGACTTCCGAAGAAGTAGAACGCTACATCAACCAGATCGCGTTTTCCGGAGCCAATGAATTTCTTGAGAAATATAAAAATGATGCCAATGCCATTATAGGTCATTTCGGACTTGGATTCTATTCCTCTTTCATGGTTTCCGAGGAAGTTGAGATCATCAGCCGCTCTTATCTGCCGGATACCAAACCAGTAAGATGGGTGTGCGACGGATCGCCGGAATATCTGATGGAAGAGACGGAGAAAGACCAGGTTGGTACGGATATCATCATGCACGTCAATTCAGATTCAGCTGAGTTTCTTGATGAAAACCGCATTTCGGACATGCTGAATAAATATTGCAAGTTCCTGCCGATCCCTGTTATTTTTGGCAAAAAGAAGGAATGGAAAGATGGCAAATACGAGGACACCGAAGAAGATAATCAGATCAATGAAACCACTCCGGCCTGGACCCGCAAACCGGTGGATCTGAAGGATGAAGATTATAAGGATTTTTATCACAAGCTATATCCTATGGCCGATGATCCGCTGTTCAACATTCATCTTAACGTGGATTATCCTTTTAATCTGACGGGTATTTTATATTTCCCCAAACTGAAAAACAATTTTGAAGTCCAGAAAAACAAAATCCAACTTTTTTCAAACCAGGTTTTTGTCACTGATTCCGTCGAAGGAATAGTTCCTGAATTCTTGACTCTTTTGCATGGAGTGCTTGATTCACCGGATATACCCTTGAATGTATCAAGGTCCTATCTGCAAAGCGATTCTAATGTAAAAAAGATCAGCAGTCATATTACAAAAAAAGTAGCTGACCGCTTACAGGATATCTTTAAGGAAAAAAGAAGCGAATTTGAGGAAAAATGGAATGATCTGAAACTTTTCATCGAGTATGGAATGCTTACTGATGAGAAATTTTATGAAAAAGCACTGAAATTTTTCCTTTTCACCAATACTGAAGGCAAAAACTTTACCTGGGAGGAATACGAAAAATTAATTGATGCCAACCAGACCGATAAGGATAATAAGCTGGTTTATATCTATGCTACAGATAAAGAGGAGCAGTATAGTTTTATTGAAGCGGCGAAATCAAAAGGGTATGATGTGCTGTTAATGAATGATGTACTGGCAACTCCTCTGCTGAATCATTTTGAACAGAAATTTCCTAAAAAACATTTCGTAAGAGTAGATGCCGATGTTCCTGAAAAACTTATAGATAAGGATAACAAGCAGGAAGCACAGCTCTCACTGGATGAAAAGAATGAATTAAGTCCGATCTTTCAAGCCATTGTTCCAAAAGAAAATGGCAATTTCATTGTTGATTTCCAGGATTTAGGGGAAAATGGAAGTCCAATGGTCATTACTCAAAATGAGTTTATGCGCAGGATGAAAGATATGTCAAAAATGCAGAATGGAATGAGCTTTTACGGCGATTTACCAAACAGCTACAACCTGGTTGTAAACATCTCCCATCCTCTTGTTAAACGTGTAATCAATGAGAAACACGAGAAACTTTCAGCAGACCTCGATTCCATTACTCCGGAATTAACTAAATTAAAGAGTGAAGCCGACTCTTTGAAAAAGATGAAACAAGATAAAAAGGAAGAAGAAATTCCGCAGGAAGAAAAAGATCTTTTGAATGAGACAGAAGATAAAATCAAAAAACTTGAGGAGACGAAAAGACAAAAGCTTGAAGCATTTGGATCACAGAACAACCTGGCCAAAGAACTTGTTGATCTTGCACTTTTAGCCAATAATATGCTGAGAGGTGAAGCATTAAATAATTTTGTAAAACGCAGTGTTGAATTAATCAAATGATTAAGCATTTTGTAATTTCGCGCTAATAACATAAGAGGCTGTCAGAGTCGGGATAGCCTCTTTTATTTTCAATATTGAGGAAATTATAAAAAATCTACTTCCAATGACAAAATTTCTTTTAATTCCTGTTCTTGTTATCCTTTATCATTTTTCTATGGCGCAGGATTTTTCACTTTATCAAAAAAGAGTTTACAAAGCTAAAAACGGGGATGTGTTAAATTACCGGATGCTTTATCCAAAAGATTATAATCCTGACATAAAATATCCTGTTTTAGTTTTCCTCCATGGATCAGGCGAAAGGGGAAATGATAACGAGAAACAACTCATGCATGGAGGAGATCTTTTCCTGAAAGATTCAAACAGGGATAAATTTCCGGCTATTATTCTATTTCCTCAATGTCCCGAAGGGAAAACATGGGCTTCTTTAGATATCAGAATCCAGGATGGGAAGAAAACATACCGGCGCACTTCAGGTCAAAAACCTGGCGAGATGGCTGAACTATTGAATGATTTACTGAAAGAAATTAAAAAGAATTTTAAAGTTGATTCAAAAAGGTTGTACATCATGGGATTGTCTATGGGAGGATTCGGAACACTTGAAATGCTCTATCTTTTCCCCAATACTTTTGCGGCGGCTGTTCCAATTTGTGGCGGCCATATGACAGATCTGGCTGGAGTTTATGCGAAGAAGGTCCCAATCTGGTTATTTCATGGAGCCAAAGACACGGTGGTCCCTACCGATTTATCCCGAAATCTTTATACCAGACTTAAAGAATTGGGAGCCGAAGTAAAGTTTACAGAATTTCCGGATGCAAATCACAACAGTTGGGACAGTACGTTTGCCACTCCGGAGTTATTACCATGGATATTTTCACATCACAAATAATTTAATAATACATTCGGTTTATAACTGAATCTTTAGATCCAATATTATGGCATTGAATCTCGATGAAAAGGACATAGCTAAAATCGAAATGGTGGGCGACCGGGTTTTAATAAAGCCAAAGAATCCGAATTTCCAAACTTCTTCCGGGCTCTATTTACCGCCGTCTGCCGTGGATAAGGAAAATGTTCAGGTAGGATATGTGATTAAAATCGGACCCGGATTCCCGTTTCCTAATATGACGGAAGAAGATGAACCCTGGAAAGAACAACACAAGGATGCCAAATATCTTCCACTGCAGGCAAAAGTAGGTGATTTGGCAGTTTATCTCAGTAAACCCGGTTTCGAGATTGAATTCAAGAAAGAAAAATATATCATTATCCCTCATTCCGCGATTTTGATGATTGTACGAGAAGAAGGACTTTTTGAGTGATGAGAGATGAGCGATGAGTTCCCTTTTATCATTAAGTCTTAAGCCCAAATCAAAAGAGGGCATCTAGCGACGCCCTCTTTCTACCTAACCTAACTAACCTAAATCCTATGAAAAAACTTGCTCTTCAGCAACAATACAAATGTATATACAGAAAGGCTTAACTTACTCTAAGTAAAGTTAATTAACGTTAAACTTACAATCTTTTATTATTCCTTACTGAAATTTTAAAACCCATCAGCAGCAAAGTCACAATTTTTTAAGTGTGAATACTATAATTAATTTTTTATACAATCTGTTTTTTTTTAAAATAAAATTTATTTTTGTCACCTATTTAACTCCTAACCATGCAAGAGCTTCATATCAAAAGTTATTTAACAAAGAACGGGGTAAGGCCTCTCCGGAAAAGGGTGAAAATAATGCATTATCTTATCTCCAATCGCAACCACCCTACCGTTGACGTCATCTACAGCGACCTTGTCAAGAAAATTGACAGGTTATCAAAAACAACCGTCTATAACGTACTGAATCTATTTATTCAGGAGGGATTGGTTGTTGCCCTCAATATTGAAAACAATGAACTAAGGTATGACGCCGATACTTCTTCGCATGGCCATTTTAAATGTAAAACCTGTGGAAAGATCTTTGATTTCGATCTGAACAAGGAAGATCTGCCCAACCTTCCTCTGACCGGATTTAAAATTGATGAATACCAGTATTCAATAAAAGGGATTTGCGCTTTCTGCAGGAATAAAATGGAAGCCTGTGCTACAATAGCTTAAACATCTTCAGTTAATTCATGCTCAAGGTCAGGATCCTGATCAGCTTCAGAGAGAACATCATCCACAGTGACCTGATCAGCGAAATTAACGGGTTTTAGATTATCGGGGATCTTCTCAGCCTCGTATGGAAATACATCCATAATGTTGCTTTCATTAATACCACTGATTTCAAAATCGGCCATCATTCCCTGCATGGCTTCTATAACCTGATCAAAGGCATCTTTAACATTGAAAGAATAAACAAGAACATTCTGAGAAGTTCTTTTCTCTTTTCCGCTCTCTTCATCGACAGTAATAAAGGTTACTCTTGCTTTATACCAGCGGTCCCCATTTTCGGAAGGAATTATTTCGGCGATTCTGGTCTTTGCGATCTTGCTTACCGAAAATTCTCCACTGACCATGGTTTGAAGCTCTTTATAAATACGGCTTTCGGCTTCTGTAAAAGAGACTGCATCCAGCAAATATGTTTCGCTTACTTTTTTCTCATAACCATTCTCATCCATTTTGTTGTACTTCGAAGTACATTCGAACCAAGTATTCATAAATAAGGTTTAATATTTTAGACAAAAATAGTTTTTCAAAAGTAATTAACGGTATTTCTTTTGAAAAAGGATGATTACAAACTCCTGTTTCTATTACTTTTTCACTGCTTCGATAACGGAACTGAAAGCATCATGAGGAAGGGACTCCTAAATGTCAATCCTGGTCTAAATTTATCGGTTAAGGAATTAAACCTTTATCAATTTGTATGGTCAAACTACGTATAGATAAATAGTCTAAGCCAGTGAAAATAATTTTTCCCATATTAGTTCCACTCTGTGCAGATTCCGTCTGTCCTTTAAAATTTATTGCAAGATGAAAATAGAGATCAAAGGGCTGAATAAGATTTATCCGAACGGAAAGCATGCACTGAAAGATGTGAACATGACCATTGAAAACGGATTATTCGGATTGTTAGGGCCAAATGGTGCAGGTAAGTCCAGTCTGATGAGGATTCTTGTGACTTTAATGAAACCTACTTCAGGACAGATTTTATTCAACGGTCTGGATTTACAGAAAAACAGGAAAGAGATCAGAACCATGCTGGGATACCTTCCTCAGGATTTCCGGTTCTTTGCCCAGTTACGGACCTATGAATTTTTGGATTATATCGCAAGATTGGCAGGCATGACCAGTTCCTCAAAAAGAAAAGAGGCTGTTGAAAGAATGCTTGAGGAGGTTGGCCTTTATGAAGCCCGCAACCGGTTTGCCAACAATCTTTCAGGGGGTATGAAAAGAAGACTGGGAATTGCACAGGCGCTTATCGGTGATCCAAAAATCATCATCGTCGATGAACCAACTACTGGACTGGATCCGGAAGAACGTATCCGCTTCCGTAACCTTCTGACCCGCATTACCGACCGGGATGTCATCATTATACTTTCAACGCATATTGTTGGAGATATTTCAAGTACCTGCACGGATATGGCTTTGATGAACCAAGGTACCCTGGCTTTTAAGGGATCCCCGGATGAACTGATTGAAATGGCTAAAGCAAATGTTTGGAAAATCTCAGCCACAGAGTCAGAATATCGCGAAATACAGGATAAATATCCTATAATATCCTCTATCCCAACTGAAAAAGGCTGGGAAGTACAGGTAGTTTCAAAGGATATGAATGGCTATGATGGTGAACCCATTGAACCTAACCTGGAACATGCGTATGTAAATTTCATGGAGAATGAATTGAATCAACATTGGCATGAAATTTAAAAAGCAGCTATAACAAAAATAAACTACCCAATGAAAGCGATTTTTAATATTCTTACTGTTTCCAAATACGAAGCCAAGACTCTTTTCAGGAGTTGGTTTTTCCGCATTTTTTCTGTGCTGTCGCTCATTTTTGTTTTTATTTACAATTTAGGTACACAAACATCCATCGGAATGCCAAACGGGGATATGATTGCATTACCCGCCATGATTCCTTTTACCAATCTTTATATTATTAATGTAGCACAGGCAATCATCGCTGTATTCCTGGCCTCCGATTTCCTTAAACGCGATAAAAAGCTGGACACAACGGAAGTAATCTACATGAGGTCAATGACCAATGCCGATTACGTGATCGGTAAAACCCTTGGGAATATATGGGTTTTCCTTTTTCTGAATGTAATAGCTCTTGGAATGGTGGCTGTCTTTAATCTGGCTTCCCCTTTTACCACCTTTCATTTAATGCCCTATATTTATTACTTTCTGATTATCAGCTTGCCGACATTGGTTTTTATTCTTGGATTTTCATTTTTCCTGATGTCTGTAATTCATAATCAAGCTGTGACATTCGTTATATTGCTGGGTTATATTGCTGCTACTTTATTTTACCTTCAGAAGATTTACTATTACTTATTTGATTACATGGCATTTCATCTGCCATTAACCTATTCCGATTTTGTCGGATTTGCATCATTAAAAGAAATTATTCTTCACCGGGGTATCTATCTGTCTCTTGGTTTAGGCTTTATTGGGCTGACTATTATGATATTGAAGAGACTTCCCCAGTCAAATATTATACGCCGGACTACCCTTGTAACCACCATTTTCTTCTTACTCCTGGGCTTTGGATTAGCTTATAAATATATTCATAGCATAAACGTACAGGATGAACACAGGCAAGACATGTTGGCTCTCAATAATAAATACGCTGCGTTACCGGTCGTTGCTGTTCAGAATTGCAATCTGGAACTTGAGCATAAAGGGGGAGAAATTTCAGCTAAGGCCGACCTTCTGATTAAAAATCAGAGTCAGCAGGCTATCAGCGAATTTGTCCTCACCTTAAATCCCGGATTGCAGGTTACAGACCTTAAAGGAGCAAAATATTTCCGCGAGCTTCAGTTGATAAAAATTACACCTGATAATCCGCTTCAGCCGGATAATACAATTAACATTTCTGTATCATACGAGGGTAAAATCGACGAGACCTTCTGTTATCTTGATATGACCAAAGAGCGGTTGGAAATTCTAATGAACCGTGGGAATAAAATATCCGATCAAAATCACGCATTTGTTACTCCTGACTACCTTCTTTTGACTCCTGAAACCAGGTGGTATCCTACTGCCGGCATCAGTTATTCATCCAAAGGATTGAACTGGCTCGCTACCCAGTTTACAGAATATTCTTTAAAAGTTAAGACGAATAAAGGATTAATTGCTATTTCACAAGGTAAAGCAACCGATAATGGTGACGGCTCTTTTGATTTTAAACCGGAAACAAAACTCACGCAGATTTCATTAGCTATTGGCAATTATAAAGTACGAAAAATTACCGTCGACGATGTTGAATATTCTATTAATTATCTGAACGGACATAATTTCTTCGATAAATATTTTAAAGTACTGCCCGATTCCATCGCACCAGTAATCAGGGATATCCGAAGATCATGGGAAGCAAGAATTCAGTTTGTTTATCCTTTTAACAGGCTGAGCCTTGTTGAAATTCCGGCTCAATTTTGTTCATACGACCACGTCTGGAGCGGCTTGAATGAGCAGGTTCAACCTGAAACCATTTATATGCCTGAAGGAGGATTTAAATTAAGCAGCACCAATTTTGCTCTTACACAGAAATTCGAACAAAGGAGAAGTCAACATGATAATGAGAGTGTCAGTCCCATGGAAAAAGAAGAAAATTATTTCAGAAGATTTGCGACTCAGTCTTTCTTCAGCAATAAATTAAGTCAATTCAGCGGTATGCCAGGCGGTTCCGGAGGAGGAATGGGAGTTCAGTTCGGACAAGGCGGCCCAAATGTTTCAGAAGAAACTAACCCATACTTTATATTTCCTCTTTATTATAATTATGTGACTTATATAAAATCAGACACCTACCCTATTACCAACCGGGTTTTTGAATCTTATCTTTCCAAAGATGCCACGCAAAGCGGGAATCCTTTCATGAGAAACTTTACCGGAATGTCTTCCAATGAAAAAGGAAATATTGCCCTTCAGGAAAATTCCTTTGCTAAAATCATCAACGAACAGAATGATCCTGAGATCATAAGCAATGTGATTCAAACAAAGAGTGGATTCCTTTTTGCATTAATGAAAGGCGCAGTGGGCACAGAAGAATTTGATCAATACTTTCATAAGCTCATTGAAGGCAAAAGATTCAGGGAAGTACCGATTAAGGAAGTCAGTGATGAATTAAAGAGTTCGTATAATCTGGATTTGGAGCAATTCCTTCCTTCCTGGTACAGCTCAAACACTTTACCCGGTTACATCATCTCGAAAATCGAAGCAGTAAAGATCAAGGAAGATGATCAGATTAAAACGATGGTTTCATTCATCGTAACTAACACGGAAGATGCTCCGGGCGCTATTTCAGTAACATTCAGGCTTGGAGGAGGACGTTCAGGGGGTGGAATGCGAGGCGGCGGAATGCGAGGCGGTGGAGGAGGATTTGGAGGAAGGGATAATTCTGTGGAGAAAACCATTCAGATTGGCGCTAAACAATCCAAAAAAGTAAGTTATTTGTTAAATAGAGACCCCAGGATGATGACCATCGATACCTATGCCAGTCATAATATTCCTTCAACGATCTCGCAACAATTCGAAAAGATTGAAGTAAATGAGAAAATCACGGGTACCGAAGGAGAAGAAATCATAGCCTATACCGAAGGCTCAGATCCAACTGAAATAATTGTTGATAATGAGGATAAACAATTTACTCTTGTTCAACCCAATTCTCAAAGTCTTATTAAGAAATTGCTTAAGAATTCCCGTAATTCAGAAAATGAACTGAAATACAAAGGCCTGAGCTTCTGGAATCCGCCCGTTGAATGGACCCTGACGACGAATGAACAGTTTTACGGGAAACAGATCAGGTCGGCTTACTATATGAAAGGCGGCACCGGAAGTTGCAAGGCCATATGGAACCTGCCTTTAAAGGAAGCGGGGTACTATAAACTGTATATCTATATCCCAAAGATCAGGTTCGGACGACGTGATGACGATTCCAATGACCAATATAACTATACGATCTTCAATGATGATGGAAAAGAACAGCAAGCTATAGAATTGAAAAATATAGATGGCGGCTGGACAGAAATAGGTTCTTATCATTTTTCAAGAGGTTCGGCAAAAGTTGAATTATCCAATCTTTCAAAATCAAGAACCGTGATCGCTGATGCAGTTAAACTTGTAAAAGAAAATTAAACCTAAACATCAAAAAGAAACCAATATTATATGAAACATCAAATTTTCCTCCTGCTATTACTTATAACGTGTTTTCGAGGTAATGCACAATCTGTACTGACAATAGAACAGGCTATGAATATTGCCGAGAGAAACAGCCCAAGTCTTCAGAGTGCGCTATTTAATCTTGAAAGAACAAGGGAATCGCTTAATGCACAAAGAGCAGCCCTTAAATCCAATTTCTCTTTGAATGTAAATCCTCTGGCATATAGCAATACACGACAGTTTGAACCCTCAAAGGCTTTTTGGTATACCAGAGACAATTTTTCCAGCGGAGGAACTTTTACTGTCGCACAACCGATACTTCTCACAGATGGAGTTGTAGCATTATCAAATAATTTCAGCTGGGTATCCACCACTTCTACCAGTTTAAACTCTCAAAATCAACCTATTGCCTATCAGAATAAATCATTTATCAATAACCTGAACCTTAGTTTGACACAGCCACTGTTTACCTATAACAGAACCAAAACCAATATTAAAGGACTTGAATTGGATCAGGAAAATGCGATGCTGAATTATGCCATTCAGCGCCTGAGCCTGGAAAGAAGTGTATCCCAATATTTTTTTAATGTCTATATGACACAGATGAGCCTTACCATTAAACAGGAAGAGCTTGCCAACACTCAAAAGAGCTATGAAATTATCAAAAATAAGGCAGACGCCGGGCTTTCGGCTCTTGGGGAATTGTATCAGGCCGAAGTGAGTTTAGCCTCTGCAAAATCCGGGGTAGAATCGGCCAGGGTTTCCCTGGAAAACGCCAAAGATATTCTTAAACAATACATCGGAATGGATATTTTCGATGAGATTGCCGTAATGGCTGATGTGGCGGTTACCCCTATTCCGATAGACGGGAAAAAGGCTATTGAACACGGGCTGGCATCACGTATGGAATTAAGACAGCGACAAATCAGTATTGAAAACGCCCAGTTGGATATGCTTGCCGTTAAAGCTCAGAATGAATTCAGAGGTGATATGAAACTTTCAATAGGATTGACCGGTGACAATGAAAATCTTGGCAATATTTATGACGCGAGAAGTACGACGCGGAGTCCTGTGGTAAGTCTTGGATTTAATATTCCCGTTTTTGACTGGGGTGAAAAGAAGGCAAGAATAAGATCACAGGAAGCTGTCATCAATACTCAGAAGTTAAGTTTTTCAAACCAGGAAACACAGATTAAGGTCGACATCCGGCAGATCGTAAGAAACCTGGATAATCTGAAGAATCAGATTAGCATCGCACTTCAAAATCAGAAGAATTCACAATTAACCTATGATCTAAACCTTGAAAGGTATAAAAACGGAGATCTTACCAGTATGGATCTCAATTTATTTCAGCAACAGCTTTCTTCAAGCAAAATGAACTATGCGCAGTCATTAATCAATTATAAAATTGAATTATTGAACCTGAAGATTCAATCACTTTATGACTTCACTACCAATGAATCCGTTCTTCCGGAAAAGTATATACAGGAATATCGTACGAACATTAAATTGAAATAAACAAACAAAGACAAAATACAAACAGATGAAAAACAATAGTAAATGGATATTTTGGGCTCTGGTGCCTGTTTTAGCTTCTTGCGCAAATCAGCAAAGCCAGATAAATACGGACCTTGCCCAACCTGTTTCGGTAATGGATATTAAAAAAGGGGCCATTGTTCAATATATCAATACGACCGGAACTGCCAGCGCAGCCAGTCAGGTTGTGCTTTATTCCGAAATGGCGGGTAATTATAATCTTGAAAGAAATCCGAAAACAGGAAGAGCCTTTAAATTGGGGGATGTTGTTGAGAAAGGGCAGGTAATAATCCGCATTGATAATCCTGAAACAGAAAACAGCATCGCATTAAATACAAAGAAGCTGAATCTTGATATCTCTGAATTGGAGAATCAAAAACAGAAATCTCTTTATGAAAAGGGTGGCGTTACACTAAGGGAATTAAAAAATTCAGAGGTTCAGCTGGCACAATCCAAGACCGATTTTGAGAATGCTAAGATTCAGCTTGCAAAAATGCAGGTGAAGGCTCCATTTCGTGGTGTAATTGTAGATCTGCCAACAGTTACCAATAGTACAAGAATAAATACAAATACTGCTGTAGCGACCCTGATGGATTATAGCCAGCTCTCTATGGAAGTAAATCTGCCTGAGAAATCGATGTCAACAATTAAAATCGGACAGGAAGTGTATATCACCAATTACACCATGCCCAAAGATACTTTAAAGGCACAGATCGGTGAATTGTCCCCTGTTGTAAATACGGAGACCCGTACCTTCAAAGGTAAAGTTCTTATTAATAATACAGATCTTAAGCTGCGTCCGGGGATGTTTGTTAAAGCAGATATCGAAGTTGACAGGCGCGACAGTGTAATTATTATTCCTAAAGAGGTAATTCTTTCAGGCGCCCGGGGCAAAACAGTCTATGTTATAGAAAGAAGCAATGCCCAGGCCAGAATTATCAAGACCGGACTGGAAAATGAAAAAATGGTCGAAGTGACAGATGGATTAAGAAAAAATGACCGTATTGTTACCAAAGGATATGAAACCCTTCGCGACCATGCAAAAGTAAAGATTATAAATCAATAATGTTACAGTTCCTGTTCCCGGCATTTCAGGGGTATTCAACTGAGCTTTGGAACGCTAAATACATTACGTGTTAGTTCTAATTCGTGAAATTTAAAAAATGAAAAAACTGACCAATTTTGCTGTCAATTATCCGGTCACAGTATTAATGGCTATACTGGCTATATTACTGTTGGGAATTATTTCCTACCAGAAACTGGGTATTGACCTTTTTCCCAACCTGAACTCACCAAGAGTATTCGTTGAAATAAAATCAGGGGAAAGGCCCCCCGAAGAAATGGAAAAACTGTTTGTCGAAAAAATGGAAGCAGTTGCCATTCGTCAAAGCGGAGTACTGGAAGTATCTTCCGTTTCCAGAACAGGTTCTGCACAGATCACTGTAGAATATTCCTGGAATAAAGATATGGATGAAGCCTTTCTTGACCTGCAGAAAGCGCTGACCAGTTATTCGCAAAATTCCCAGATTGATGAACTTACAATCACCCAGCATGATCCGAATACAGATCCCGTGATGATCGTAGGTCTCTCCCATAAATCAATCAAAGATATGAATGAATTGCGGAAGGTGGCTCAAAATTACATCCGCAATGAATTGGTTCGCCTGGAAGGTGTTGCTGAGGTGGAACTGGAAGGTATTGAAGAAAATGAAGTTAGAATTGATACGGACCCCTATAAACTGGAATCTTTCAACATTACTGTCGCACAGCTCTCTCAAAAGATCCAGTCCTACAATCAAAGTATTTCGGGCGGTACCATTACTGAAACCGGTTTACAATATGTGGTAAAAGGCGTCAGTCTCCTGCAGCAAAAAGAAGATTTCGAAAATCTTTTAATTGGATATAACTCCACGGTATCAGGTAATACAACTGCCGAGAAATCAGCCACCTATTTACGTGATGTAGCCAAAGTAACCTTTACAAATAAAGAGCCCGTCAACATTGTCAGAATAAATGGCGAAAGAAGCATAGGATTATCCATTTACAAGGAAACCAAGTTCAATACTGTTAAAGCCGTAGAAGATATAAAAAAATCACTTGAGAAAATAGAAAAAGCTCTTCCGGGATATAAATTCACCATGGTAGAAGATCAGGGTACTTTTGTTAAAAATGCAGTGGATGAAGTTAAAGACACCCTTCTTTTAGGTATTTTGCTGGCCGTCGTTGTTCTGTACATATTCCTCAGAAGAATAGGAACTACACTTATTGTCAGTCTTTCAATTCCTATTTCCATTGTCGCAGCTTTCAACCTGATGTACTTCAATGGGCTCACCTTGAATATAATGACGCTTGGAGGTCTGGCCCTTGGTGCAGGAAGGTTGGTGGATGATGCCATTGTGGTAATGGAGAATATATTCAGGAATCACGAAAGCGGCATGTCTGCAAAAGATGCAGCCGTAATTGGTACTGCCGAGGTCGGTGGAGCGATCACTTCTTCAACTCTCACCACAATTGTTGTTTTTCTTCCAATCGTTTACATTCATGGAGCTTCGGGAGAATTGTTCAAAGATCAGGCATGGACTGTAGCCTTTTCATTACTGTCATCCCTTGCCGTGGCGATCTTCCTTGTTCCAATGCTTTACCACCGGTTCTTTATGAACAAGCCGATGAAGGAAATTAAAGGAATCAAATTCTCAAATTACCATAATTTCATTTCAAAGATTCTTCCGCACAAGTGGAAAATTACCATTGTCTCATTAGTTTTAATGGCCCTGGCATTCCTTCTCGTCCCCTATATCGGCAGTGAATTTATGCCTAATTCGGAAAGCAGGCAGTTCTCCATTGAAGTGAAAATGCCCGAGGGCACTCCACTGGAAAGAACCTCATCCGCTATTTCTTCCATTGAATCAATGATAAAGCAATTGCTTGAAGATAACGTACAGTCAATTTATTCAAGAATTGGTCCTTCTTCCGGACTCTCGACGACTGCTACTTCGGTATTTGAAGGTGAAAACACGGCAGAAGTAAAGGTGGTATTAAAACCTGATGCTAAATACAAATCTTCTCAGGTCGTTTCAGCAATCGCTTCCTGGTATGCAGAAAACCCGCAGTTTGAAGTAACATTTAAACAAAATGAGTCAGCGCTTCAGAGCATACTTGGTACCGAAGAAGCTCCGGTCATTGTGGAAGTCAGAGGAGATGACCTGAAAGAGATAGAAAAAATTACTTCTATCGTAAAAGATTCCATTAAAAGTGTGCCAGGACTCTTTAATATCCAGACCAACATGGAGGAAGGATATCCGGAAGTAAATGTGGTGGTAGACCGCTTTAAAGCCGGATCTTATAATCTCAGCGTTACGGAGATTGTCAATCAGGTTACCGCCAAATTAAAAGGACAAACCGTTGGCCAGATCGATAAAGAAGGAGAACTAAAAGACATATCGATCTACCTGCCCAAAATAGGAGTATCAGAATTGGGCGATATGACCATAAAGAACGGGACTCAGGAAATCCGTCTTTATGAAGTTTCTAAACTTGATAAATCAATCGCCCCTAAGGAAATCTATCACAGAAATCAAAACCGGATTGGGAAGGTTATGACTGAACTTGATAAGAATTCTTCCCTCGATAAAGTGGTGGAGGCCATACAGGCTAAAATCTCAAAAATTGATCTTCCGCAAGCTTATTCGATTAAAATAGCAGGTGAAGAGCAAAAAAGAGAGGAATCCATGGGAAATCTCAAATTTGCCTTACTTCTCTCTATCGTTTTAGTCTACATGGTAATGGCCTGCCAGTTTGAATCATTAATTCATCCTTTGATCATTCTGCTGACCATTCCGTTTGCCATTGTCGGAACCATTGTTCTGTTTTTCATCATGGGCCAGACGTTTAACATGATGGCGCTGATTGGTATAATCATGCTTGGTGGGATTGCCGTAAACGATGCAATCATACTGGTTGACAGGATTAATCAACTCAGGCATTCCGGAATGGAAAAACAGGCTGCAATTGCCCTTGGAAGCCAGCAAAGATTAAGGCCTATCCTGATGATGAGTATTATCACCGTTATTGCCCTTCTGCCACTGACCTTTGGTTTCGGAGAGAGCGCTTCATTACGCTCACCCATGGCTCTTGCAGTAATCGGCGGTATGATAACCAGCACTTTGCTTACCATTATCGTGATTCCATGTGTTTATGATATCATGACAAGCAATAAAACATTGGCCAGGGAAGAATAACTCCTTAAATAAGGTTATGAAAACAGGATTAATAGAAATTCCAACCCGGAAAAACGGAAATATATGAATTTTATTATCAACAGGAAGGTATTTATCAGCATGCTTTTCATCGGATTAAGTATGATGGGCTACTTTTCATGGCGTAATCTTGCTATTGAATTGTTGCCCAATGCTGAGCTCCCGGTACTGTATGTTCAGGTATCGTGTCAGCAAGAGGTCGATCCGAAATACATGGAAAACCAGGCTATTATACCCTTGGAAGGCGCAATCGGCACATTGGAGGGAATTGAGAACATGGAATCCACCGCTCAGTCAAGACGCGGCTCAATCATGGTCCAGTTCAACAAAAATGTCAACTTCAAATATACTTACCTGAAATTACAGGAGAAGATCAATGAACTAAAAGCATCTATTCCAACTCAGTTTACGGTCTCTGTTCAGAAGGTTGATGTTAACCAGATGAGCAACCAGTTTATGTCACTCCAGGTGAGGGGTAGCGGAGGCGCTGATCGCGTCCGGAATATAACCGACCTGAACATTCAGCCTGACCTCCAGAATATAGATGGAATCGCAGGCGTTAATGTCTATGGCGGCCGCCAGAAATCCATCGAGATACAATTGGATATGGATGTCTGTCAAGCCTATAATATCACTGCCGCTACCATCCGGACTAAGATATCACAGAATTACAAGGCCAGATCATTTGCAGGTTATGCTCATGAGTCCAATCTGAAATATTTCGTTCAGGTCAGCTCAGACTATGTAGATCTTAAAGAACTTGAAAACCTCGTCATTGCAAAAGGGCCTATCCTGTTGAAAGATGTGGCAAAAGTCTATTTCGGAACGAAAGACCAAACTTCTTATTCCCGTGTGAACGGCAAAGACGCTGTATCCATTACCCTTGTGAATGATTCGCAGGCCAACTTGATTCAACTCTCGCATAAAACGCTCGCGGTAATTGAGAAAATAAACAAGGCCCTTGCTGATAAAGATGTCCAGATAACGGTACAAAGCAATGCGGCCGATACCATGGAAAAGAATCTGAATCAGATTGGAGAACTGGCCATTGTCGGAGGATTGATGGCCATCTTTGTGCTATGGATTTTCCTGAAAAATTTCCAGCTTGTATCCATTATTGCCTTGGCCATCCCGATTTCTATATTCACCGCCTTCAACTTTTTTTATGCCGCCGGTGTATCCATTAACAGCCTTACCTTGGTAGGAATGGCCCTAGCGGTGGGGATGCTGTTGGATAACAGCGTGGTGGTGCTGGAAAACATATACCGGTTGCGGGGGATTGGTAAATCCCCGCGTGAAGCTGTTATCCAGGGGACGAAGGAAGTATGGCGCTCTGTGTTTGCAGCCACGTTGGTCACTGTTACCGTATTCCTGCCCTTCCTTTTCTCGGATAATATCCTGATTACCCTCATCGGTAAGAATGTAGGTGTTTCCATTATATCAACACTATCCATTTCGCTGTTGGTTGCCTTGCTGCTGGTGCCCATGCTGGCTTATTCATTCCTGAAGAAAACCGAAGGGGGAAATCTCAGCTTTACGGTTGTTTCCACTCGAAACAAACTCGTACAGGCCTATGTGATGCTGCTTAAATATTCCTTGCGGAAACCTGCCCAAACCATCATTACGGCTGTTATCGTTTTTTTCGTGACGATCTTCCTTTGCCTGTTTGTTGGAAGTGAATCCAATAAGCAGATTGAAACCAATGCTTTCAGGATCAACGTTACCATGCCCTCAGGATCAACCATTGAGAGTACCGATAAAATCGTCTCTCAGATAGAAAGCCGGGTTGATACCTTGCCCGAAAAGCAGGATATCTCAAGCAATATCCAGGTGGAATCGGCCAGTGTGACGGTGCTTTTAAAGGAAGACTTCCGCAAAACCAGCAAAAGGACCATTTCACAGATCAGGGATGATGTTAATAAAAGAATTGCCTCCATTGTTGGCGCTGAATTTGAATTAACCGATGCATCGATCACTTCCGGTCCTACCACAAGCGGTAGCTCCGGTATCGGACGCAGCGGAGCCGGGAACCTGCTTCGGACAATGGGAGTCGGAGCTAATCAGGAACGAATACTGATCAAAGGCCAGGATTTTGATGTCATGAAAAACGTGGCCAGCGATCTGCAGTATTTCCTCGAAAGCCTTGAATCCATCAACCGCGTCAGGGTGAGTTATTCGGATAACAGGCCTGAAGTTCACCTTCGTTTTCATCCTTTGCTGATGAGCGAAAATAACACCACTCTTGCCAATATCTCCGGGGAACTGAATTCATTCAGCACCGAAATAAATACCAACGTCCCATTCCTCCAGGGAACCGACCAGTATGATATCATCATCAAGGAAATGCCGAAGCTTGGTACCACGGAAGAAGAACAGAAAAAGGGCCGTTCCATTTATCATCTGAAAACACTTCCCATCCCTGATGCAAACGGCGCCACTCATGAATTGCAGACCTTAAGCGATATCGTTTATTCTTCAGGGTACTCGAATATCGCCAGGGTAAACCAGGAAAAACAGATTGAAGTAACCTATTCTTTTATCAACGCAGCACAGGATTCAAAAGACCTGTTGCAATCTTACAGGGATGAGATCGATAAGATTGTCGAAAACTACAACCTGCCGGCCGGTATCGCTGTACAGGTATTACACAAGGAAGATGACATGAAGGATTTTTATTTCCTCATTCTGGCGGCCTTCATCCTGATTTTCATGATACTTGCCTCCGTGTTTGAATCCGTGACCACCCCGATTGTGCTGATGTTCTCGATCCCGTTGGCGGCTATCGGTTCCTTCATCGCTTTAATTTTAACGAATAATAGTATATTGAATAATACCAATACCATGATCGGATTTTTGATCCTGCTGGGCGTTGTGGTAAATAATGGGATTATTCTGATTGATTACACCAATATCCTAAGGAAACGGGGCTTCCGGATGGACCGCTCGCTGATCATGGCCGGTATGTCCAGGATACGGCCTATTCTGATTACCGCCATCGTAACCATGGTTGCCATGGTACCGCTGGCCATGGGAGATGAAGAATACGTGGGAGCCATCGGAGCGCCTTTTGCCATTACGGTGATCGGTGGATTGAGCATGAGCACCCTGCTTACCCTGATCTTTATTCCGACCTTCTATTTCGGAATGGCCAATGCAGTTACCTGGCTGAAATCGCTCCCGCTGCGCCTTAAAATCATCCAGGGCGTTCTTTACATCGCGGGCATTTACTTCACCTTTGTCCAGGTAGATGCCTTCCTTTGGAGGATGATCTCCCTGGTTTCCATTACGGTCATCATCCCGGGCACTACCTGGTTTATACTCCACAGCCTTCGTAAAGCACAGGATACGGTCATTGATCCGGGCCAGCAGATCAACATCAGGATACAGAATCTGGTTAAGATTTACAATTGGGGCAGCCGCTTCCAACGGGAATGGATTGGTAACCGCAATATCCGCAAAAGAGCCGGCCAGTTAAAGGCTTACGATAAACTGAAGGACTTCGACGATTTCCTCTGGTTAATCCCCTGCTTGGATTCCTGGTATACTTCACCTTTGTATACCTGAATAATTCCTTTTACATCTTTGTATTTTCTCACTTTGTCTTCTTTATGGCCTTAGCCATGTGGAACATGGTCAGTAAAGGATTAAATAATCTGGCAATTAAAAAGGATAAAAAATGGCCTGTTAAACTGGCAGAAACAGTCCGTTCGGCTCTTTACTGGGGATTGCCGCTTGTGTTTCTGATTATTTTCTATCTTAAATGGGAAACCATCGGGGGAGTTGTAACCATTGCCGTTCTCTGGTATTTTGCCCTGTCGGTCAGGGTAACGGCCGATATGTTATACCGTGAGAATGTAAATGTTGAAAGGTTAAAAGGCCGGTTTGCCGGACTCCGGAGAATGTTCTTCAAGCTGGTCGAGCAAATCCCCTTAATTGGACTCAAACGTGATGCCTTTAAAGCGTTGAAGGGAGTTTCCATTGAAATAAAAACAGGGATGATTGGCCTTCTGGGCCCCAACGGCGCCGGTAAATCAACCATGATCAGGGTGATCTGCGGTATTTACGAACAGAGCTATGGCAAAGTCTGGATTAACGGGATTGATACCCAGGTGAAAAGGGAGGAGCTTCAGGGATTGATCGGATACCTTCCCCAGGAGTTCGGCACGTATGAAAACATGACTGCTTATGAATTCCTCGATTACCAGGGCATCTTAAAAGGGTTATCCAACCCGGCAGAACGTGCCTCGCGGATTGAATACGTCTTATCATCCGTGCATCTTTGGGACCGGAAGGATGACAAAATCGGCGGATACTCCGGAGGTATGAAACAGCGGATGGGTATTGCCCAGATTCTTCTTCACCTTCCCCGGATTCTGGTCGTGGATGAACCTACAGCCGGTCTGGATCCGCGTGAAAGAATCAGGTTCAGGAATCTTCTGGTGGAATTGAGCCGTGAAAGGGTGGTCATCTTCTCCACACACATTATCGAGGATATCTCCAGTTCCTGCAACCAGGTGGTAGTGATCAACCGCGGCCAGCTGCGTTATGCAGGCCATCCCGGTGACATGAATAAACTGGCCGATGGGTTGGTATGGCAATTCACGATTCCGGCCAGCCAGTTTGATTCTTTCCCTGCAAAAGATTGTGTTGTACATCACATGCGCGAAGGTGAAAATATCAAGTTAAGGTTCCTTTCTGCCACCAAACCATCCGAAGAAGCGATCCCGGTAAAACCGGTCCTTGAAGAAGCTTATTTATGTTTGCTGAAGGGAATTAAACTGAAAAATGCTGATTAGCTGATGTGCTGATTTGTTGATTAGTGCATCAGCTAATCAAAAAATCAGCTAATCAAAAAATCAGCTAATTAACAAATCAACGCATCAGTAATATGAATATAATTGCTAAAAATTTATCCAAAGAGAGTAAGCTCCGGTTCGTGATAAACCTTATCGTGAAAATGTTCCGGTATAATCTAAAGATCATCTTTGCCGGAAGGTTTATCTGGTTTGTTCTCGCGGCCTTGGCTTTCTTTCTTCTCCTGTCCGCAAACCTGGCCCTAAACGAGCCGGGATTTAACTCATCGGCGGTTTTCAGGATACTGCTGTTCCCGGGAATCCTGCTCATCTTCTACCCTACCGTTTTCGGGATTCAAAGCGATGCCGACTCGCGCATCCTGGAAATTCTCTTCGGGATCCCCAATTACCGCTATAAGGTCTGGATGGTCCGATTGGTGGTGATTCTGTTCCTTACCTGGATTTTCATCTATCTGTTTTGCTGGGTAGCCTACATCGGATTAATCCAGGTCCCGGTATTTGAAATGTCGTGGCAGCTGATGTTTCCGGTAGCTTTTCTCGGATGCCTTGCTTTTTTTGTTTCCACCATTGTAAAGAACGGGAATGGAACGGCAGTGGTGATGATCATTATCGGGGTATTTTTATTAATGATCAGTGATTCGCTTCGTCGCAGCCGGTGGAATGTATTTCACAATCCCTACGACATACCCAACCAGATGAACGAGATTGTCTGGACATCCATATCGCAGGAAAACAGGTTATTTCTTGCCGTCGCCTGCATCGTTTTTCTCCTTGGAGGCCTCACTAATCTGCAGAAACGTGAAAAATTTCTGAAATAGCGTCAGACCTGAATGACAATTTCGGTCCGGACCACTGGATCACTGCTATCGCTACAAATTGAAATAAAATCTTTGGTTTGAAATAAACGAGGCCGGCCGTAAATGCCGGCCTCGTTTGCTGTATCGTTGAACCGGGGAAATGGTAAGGAATATCTGAATCATTGAATCCCATTGCCGTCAGTTTTAACTAACGGAAGATGTAAGTTCTTTAAACGGCTTTAGCCACATTTGTTTATTGATTAATAAAAGCGGCTAAAGCCTCTCTCAGCATAAATCTTGGTCCGTCAGCTAAAGCAGACGGCAAGGGACAAAGTACAAGCAGTTATTACAACAGGAAATCTTTAGTCGTTGAAACCTCTTTTTAATAAAAACAAAGGTGAGCAGTTCCTTCGGACTGCTCACCTTTGTAATTTTATAGAAATTAATGCTCCTATACCTGTTCCGGGACTATATAAGGATATCGGTATACCCGTTTGAGCATTGTATCGGCTTCAGGATCATTAACAAACTTCTCATAGTCATTCATGAAATGCAGTTCACGTCCCAACCGGTAGGAAATATTGGCAAGATGAGGAAGACAGGAAGAATAGAATCCCTCGTTTACTTCCCCGTTCAGATCTTCATTTTTACCCGAACGCAGGGCTTCGATGAAATTGGCCCAGTGATTTCCTTCCCGGCTATTGGTCTTTGAACCCGCGAAAGGGGTTTTCTCTCTTTGACGGAAAGCCCTCCACGTTTCTGCTGAGATTTCGAGCCATCCTTCGGTTCCATAATAAATGTTGCCAACTTCGATGCCTTCGCCGCTGCCTTCAAAATTGGTGTAACGTCCCCTGACGACCAGTTCAATCATTTTTCCGTCGGGATATTTGAATACGGCCGTTTGGGTATTTGGTGTTTCCTGTTTGGTCATACCGTCACCGTAAACCATCACATCACCATACACTTTACGCGACTTATTGTCCGCTTCACTGGGGACATTTTTCAATCCAAAGATACCTCCTACCGAATAAACCGATGCAGGATGCTCGCTTTTTCCCATTCCCCAACGAGCCAGGTCAAGCTGGTGAGGCCCGGTATTGCCGCTGTCTCCATTGCCGGTATCCCAGTACCAATGCCATACATAGTGACTTCTTTTCTCGTTGTAAGGCCTGTATGGAGCTGGTCCTAACCAGCGATCGTAATGGAAAGTTGCCGGGGGTAAGCTGTCTTTTGCATAACCATACGAATCACGGCCTTTAAAGCAAATGGCCCGGGCCATATACACCTCACCAATGCCCCCATCGTGAAGGAATTTGATGGCTTCTCTCACGTTCCTGAAGGAGCGGTTATTTAATCCGCACTGAACCCGTTTATCGTATTTGCGGGCAGCCTCAACCATTTTTCTGCCTTCCCAGATGTTGTGGGAACAAGGTTTCTCTACATAGACATGTTTCCCGGACTGGAGAGCCCATATGGTAGCCAGGGCATGCCAGTGATTGGGAACAACAAGAGAAACTGCATCGATTTCCTTGTCATCGAAAACCTTGTGCAAATCCCATTCTGTGCCTGGGGTAACGCCTGTTTTATCGTTGATAAGCTTAACGGCAGGACCCCAAAGAGCCTCATCTGTGTCGCAGATGGTTTTGATCCGAACGTTATGGCTGTCCTTTAAACCGCAATAAGCATTGAGATGGACAGTGCCCTGGTTGCGGACTCCGACAACAGCCAGATTTATGCGATCATTAGCACCGATAATGGAGCCGTATGATTTTGAACTAAAGCCCATGGCTCCAATGGCGATAGCGCCTGTTCCCGTCATACTCTTTTTGATAAACTCTCTTCTCTTTGTCATTTGGATATGTCAGTTGTTTTAAATGAGTAATCCTTGGTTTTTCTCAACAAATATTCAATTAATATTACTGAAATTCAAATATTCCAGGCAAAATTTCACCTGAAGTTACACGTTATTTTTGTTTTAGAAATTTCCTAAGATAAATCAGGCAGATAATTATATTTGAGATTCAATTTCAAGTTCTTTCTGAATGATTATCTTTAGACTTTTACCTGAAAACTCTAAATCGTGAAAACAATAGTCTTACTTTCATTAGCCCTGGTCGCATTTAGCAGCATTAATCATTAACCATAAATAGATTCAATCCCGCTTCCTCTGTTGCTTTTTAAGCCGATTAGTCTTAAATTAAAATCTCATTAGATACACTCATTGAGATTTATTATTAATTTAAAATACCATCAGTTGTGGCAGAGATGAAATCGAAGGAATTTTTGAACAGACCGCCTGTTTCAAATTTATTATCATCCATAAAAAACATCAATTTCAAATATCAGTATTTAAATGAAAGCAATATCCATTTAGTGGAAGTGACTCCTTGGCGTGAATTTGTGCACGATAAGGAATATATCTCGATGGAGCAAAAATTAGTTGCAGACTTCAAAAGAAATTTTTCTTCAACAAAACTGATATTTGTAAGTGATAATTCATTGATGCACGTGGGGACTGCGGAATTCTCTTATTTGAGGGAAAATGGGAAGAATTTCATAGAAAGTCGATCCATTAAGAACTATTCACCTTTCTTCAGCCTCACAGTTACCAGGGATCTGAATAATTTAAGGAGGCCCTGAGATCCCTCTTCCCGAAGAAGCCGTATAAGTACTCTGCAAGAAATAATATAGAGCCGGAAAGATTTAAAAACTATACACATTAACAGTGTATAAAGGCCTTAGAATACTTCGAACTCTATACTATTTTTGCCTTGTCTTTGTTAGTTCCTGAAAAATCCATTACATTTGCCCCGCAATAATCGGGGTGTAGCGCAGCTTGGTAGCGCGCGTCGTTCGGGACGACGAGGTCGTCGGTTCAAATCCGGCTACCCCGACACAGAAAAGACCTGACAGGTTTTCAAAACTGTCAGGTCTTTTTATTATCAACCTTAATTATCATTGCCATGTCTACAGCGCACGAAAATTTTATCCAGGGCCTGCGGGAAAGTTTCGAACAAGCGGGTTACAAAAACGCCGAGCTAAATGATATAATTATTGATCAGTTCAATGCTTATCATCAACAAATTCAGGAATTGCTCGATCTGCAGGATACCATTACGGCTTTATCGAATCAAATCAAGGAATTAAAATCCGGGAAAAAATAGATCTTTGGGTCACAATGTTCCACTAAGTTTTTCACAAAGTGGCACAAATTATTTGTGAAACATCGTAAGCTAACCTTCTTGATCTCGAACTTTTTCTATTTCTCTTTTGTTTGTCTATAAAAGGAGGGAACAAATGAGAATTGCAATAATTGGTTCGGGAAACATAGGAAAATCACTTGGAACCTGGCTTTCCAAATTAGGTCATGAAGTTATTTTTTCGGCTAATAATCAACAACATGCTGAAGAGGCTGCCAATCAGGCGGGCAAAAATGCGCGGGCCGCAAATAGTATTACTGCGGTGATGGATGCAGAGATGATTCTTCTTGCAATTCCTTATAGTGCGGTAAAAGAAGTACTCCCTCAAATTAAATCACCTTTAAAAGGAAAGATTTTAATCGACGTTACCAATCCGCTCAGTGAAGATTACTCTTCCTTAAAGCTTGGAACAACCACCTCGGCAGCTGAAGAAATTGCGAAAATGTTGCCGGGAACCTTTGTTGTTAAAGCCTTCAACACCGTTTTCGCTCAGGTATATGCTTCGCAGAATCCCAGAATTAATGACAGGGCCATCAGTGTATTTTATGCGGGCGATGACGAGCAGGCCCGGAAGAAAACAGCTGACCTGATCACACAGATGGGCTTTGATGCGGTCGATTGCGGTCCGCTCAAATCAGCAAGGAATCTTGAACCAATGGCTCTTATGAACATTATGCTTGGCTACGGTCTTAAAAATGGAACATCTATCGGATTTTCATTCTTACGATAACCCAACAATACGTTTTAAAGACATTTTTCAAAAGATTCCTCAAAAGATTCCTCACTTCGTACCAATGACAGATTTATTCAAGGAGTAAGGGATTCCTCGCTTCGCGTCGGAATGACAGGGCCGTCTTTGTCTCATCGTGCGCAATTTTTTTGAGTAGGCTCTCAGAGTGACATTTCATCTTGCTCTTTAAGATGACACGAAGTGAGGAATCTTCTGAAGAAACATTTAAATTAGCGACAAGAACTAAATACCGGAATGGGTTCGGGCCCTTTTAGCTTCACAAATCCCCCCTTGTGTATGTTTATGCAAAAACATGAATAAATATACGATTCCTGGCTGTTTTTGAACAATTTTCAGTACCGAACCTGGTACGACGCAAATACGGAGCAAATACGGAGAAAATACGGAGCGATCATTGGCCGGATAAATGTGAATAATTATTCAGAAATGATTTAGACACCATCATGTCGCCGTTACACGGCTGAAATAAAATGTGTTTCGGTTCCAGCTACCAAAATATCGCCGTCATGCGGCTAAAAAGACAAATGACGCGGGCCTTGATAGAAATGATTTAGTCATGTTACAAGCGGACAAAAACAGGAAATCACAAATTTGTTTCTCCCACAATACCTGTTGCTATTTCGTCGGGGCATAAACTTTCTGACAGTCCGTGACAAAAAAAACGTTTACGGCATGCCTCACCCTAATCGGATACCTGCATTGAATAACAAATATTGAAAATTATGTAAGTGTATATTTGGAACATCCATATATTTTTTATATTTGCTGAACCGAATAACTAATGAGTAACAATTAATGAAAAAAATGATCCTGACCGGAGCGAATTACTCACTACGATAACTGATTTTCGATGAAAAACTATTTTGACTTTCAATTAAACGGACGGAAATTTTTTCCGCTGTGGATGACCTTTTATGTTATTTTCCTGATCCCTTACTGCCTTCTGCTGTTTAAAATACAATCATTCAAGCAGATGGAGCCAGATGAGAAACCCTCTTACAGTCTCCTGCTTCTCTTCATACCCCTGATTTTGGCAGCGATGGTTTGGACCATTTATTTTTTCAAGCTTGTCCTCGAAAATATCGGGCTGAAGGAAACCACTATTCAATGCAGTTTCAACATCTGGAAATTCATCGGGTTGATCTGCCTTGGAATGTTTCTCTCGATCATCACCCTTGGGATCTACTCGCCGTGGTTTATAAGGGATCTTCAGCGGTTTACCGCCGAAAATTCTTCCTGGCGAGGCAGCAATTTTTCATTTCGTGGAAAGGGTGGACAACTTTTTCTGATCATCACCCTCACCCTCGTGATTACGATCGTGTTGAACACTCTGATTATAATTCAACATTGGGGGCCTCAGCCCCTTGCACAGCAAATCATTATGATGATCATCATGGTGCCTTACATGTATTTTGTTTATAAATGGGCGGTCAAATTCAATTACAGGGAGTACCAGATCGGCTGGAATACAAAGTTTTGGCCTTCTGCCGGAAAGATCCTTCTTGAGATGGTGCTCTCGATCATCACCTTCGGCATTTACTTCCCGCTGGCTTATTTAAGGCTGTATGAATATTTTTCGGAAAGAACGGTAAGCAACATCGTTGATAACCAAAGCATCAAATTTGGCTATGACCTCGAGGAGTGGAACGACTTCAAATTCATCTGGGGACAGACTTTACTTGCCATCATCACCCTTGGAATTTATTATCCGTGGGCTCTTGCAAAAATTGGACAAAGGGTTTTGGGAAAGACGTATATGGAGAGGATTGAGGGTAGATTACGTGTATTTGACGATGATTAATTCAGAAATTGGTGAAATAGTGATTGTAAATCGCTGGTTAAAAGATGCGAATTACAAATTCGCACCAGTTGCTTTGAACTTCTGTGGAACAAATGCTGAGGAGCGGGGCGGTTTTGTAAACCGTGCCATTGTTCTTCAATGAGACACGGAACACAGTTCCGCGCCAGCCAGGGGGATGATAACTGGGACTTTCCTGATCCAAGATGCAGCAAAGCTCCAAAAATGTTCAATGACTTAAAATTTAATTAGTAAAAGATGAAAAAGACCATTCATATATTCTATTTGTGTTTTATAGTTTCATCTTTTTGCAATTCACAATCAAAAAATGAGGATAATAATGCGAGATTAGCTAAGTATATCACTTTCATCAAAGGAACTGACCTCCCACCAAAGAGTTATATCCTAAATTTATTTAATGACCACGATATTGTTATCCTTTGCGAAAGATATCATGCTGAGGTAAAACAGTATGATTTAATAATAGATATAATTAAAGATCAAAGATTTATAGATAAAGTGGGAAATGTTTGTACGGAAATAGGAAGCGTAAATTATGCCGATTCAATAAATAATTATTTAAAATACAGCAGTAATGATACCAACGAAGCTGATATCAAACTCAAACATTTTCAACGGGAAATGAATTTTTACCCAATCTGGAATAATCCAAACTACTATAATTTGCTAAAAACAGTTTATGGTCTAAACAGAAAATTAGACCTATCGAAAAGAGTAAACCTTTATGCTTGCGATCTTTATTATGATTGGTATTCCATTTCCTCTTGGAATGATAGAAAACACTTTATGCATGTAAAACGTGACAGTGTAATGGCTGTTAATATCATTAAAAGGTTTGAACAAATTAAAAGTGAGAAAAGAAAGAAATTATTGGTAATCTTGAATGAATATCATTCATTTATTAATCCTGAATGGCAAGACAAAGACGGCTTTACGAGTGCAGGTCAGTTTTTGTCAAAAAGATATGGCATTCAAATAATTGCAAATGTACTTATCAACACTATTGGTGAAACCCAACAATCGCCGGAAACACTGATCCAGGAAGGATATTGGGATGCAGCCTTTGATTTGGTAGGAAATCCGACTATAGGCTTTGATTTTAGAAATTCTCCTTTCGGAAACGATCATTTTGATTATGTGATAAGTACAACCGATAAGTTAAAATATAAAGATATGTTTACGGGCATGGTCTTTTATAGCCCTTTAAAGGACCACAAACAGGTCTATGGAGTGCCTGGAATTGTTGATTCAACCTTCAGATCAGAATTATACCGCAGGTATGAGATCATGTACCCAAATGAACTGAAAAAAAAGGGTATTGAGGCAATTGTAAATGATTATAATATTCCCAGAACTGAGACCTACGATAGCATCGAAGTTTTCAACCGAAGAATTAATGAAATAAAATCGAATTTTCTTTCTGCTAATTGAGAATATAAACATCCTGGGATTTATTGCACCTATTCCAAATATTTTTGAATTAGTCGGCCGGAATGAGATTTCTTCTTTTCAATCTTCATTATTTAATAATACAAGAGGTCGACGTGTCAATAATTTTTCACAACTCATCCCCTCGCTGGCGCGGTTTTGTAAAACCGTGCCATTGTTCTTTAATGAGACACGGGACACAGTTCCACTATTATAAAATTTCAATATAACAAAATGAGAGTTGCAATAGCACAAACAGAGCCATTTAAAGGGAACATTGAGAAAAATTTAGAAAATCATTTAAAGTGGATAAAACAAGCAATTCAGCATAATGCGCATATGGTGGTTTTTCCTGAGTTGTCATTAACGGGTTACGAACCGGATTTAGCAGAGAGTCTTGCTACCAATCAGGATAATACAAGATTGGATGAGATGCAAAGCCTAAGCGATAAGAACAGCATCACAATTGGAGTTGGATTACCAACAAGAAAAGAGAGGAATGTATTTGTCAGTATGATTATTTTTCAACCTCATCAGGAGCGAATAACCACCTATTCAAAACAGTATTTATATCCACCGGAAAAATCGATTTTTACAGCAGGCAAAAATCCCCTGGTCCTTAATTTAGAAACAGAAGTTGTATCCCCTGCAATTTGCTATGAGGCGACTATTAAGGCACATTGCGAGTATGCAAGCCAAAATAATGCAACAATTTATATAGCAAGTGTATTAAGTTCTGTTGGAGGAATTGATGCTGAACTAAAAAAACTATCCGGCATAGCCAAGAATAAAAATATGGTAACATTTATGGCCAATTATGTTGGAAAATCAGGAGGATATGAATGTGCAGGAAAATCATCGGTTTGGAATAAGAACGGAGAATTAATCGGGCAACTTGGAGACAAAGAAGAAGGTTTAATTATTTTTGATACAAAATCCAAAGAAATAATAACTGCCACTAACCGGGAGTCATAAAACATAGCGGATTCAGGTGCAATTTGCAAGCTCATTTCCCCGGCTGGTGCGGATTTGCACTCCACCTTCGCTGATGTCCAATTTAATTTAGCAATAATACCAGCAGAAAAAATTGATCGTGCAATATTGTTAATACGCGGACATAGAGTAATGCTGGATACCGACCTTGCAAATATTTACGGAGTAAAAACCAGCAGGTTAAATGAGCAAGTCAAAAGAAATTCTGGCAGATTTCCTGAAGATTTTATGTTTCAATTGTCTGACCAGGAGAAGGAAGAAGTTATCGCAAATTGCGATCACCTTTCAAAAATTAAATTTTCAAGAACAAATCCTTATGCATTTACAGAACATGGAACCATAATGCTTGCCAGTGTTTTGAATACTCCTGCTGCAATTCTTGCCAGTGTTTTGGTGTTACGGCTAAGGATATTGAACAACTATTGTTGTACTTTAGGGAAACATTACTATCTTTGCTTTAATGGACAAGAAGCTGAAATATAGGACTGTTATTTTTTACAAAGACTATTTTCAAGAATTCTTTGAAAAACAAAACAAAAAAGTAAAAGCGAAAATTGTCTGGACTTTTGACCTGATAGAAGATTTGCAAAGGGTTCCTGAGACGTACCTGAAACACATTGAAAACACCGATGGTCTTTACGAAATAAGGGTTCAGTCGGAAAGCGATATTTTTCGCATTTTCTGTTTTTTTGACCATGGACAGTTAGTTGTTTTGGCTAATGGTTTTCAAAAGAAAACACAAAAGACCCCAAAACAGGAAATTGAAATAGCAATAAAAATAAGGGAAGAATATGAAAGGGAAAAATAAAAACATAATGCCCCTTGACGAATTCAAGGAAAAGAATTACGGTAAACGCGGCACAAAAAAGCGTGACGAATTAGAGGCGGGTTATGAAAACTTCAAAATAGGGGTCCTACTTCGCCAGGCCCGGCTTGAAAAAGGTTTAACACAGGAAGAACTTGCTGATAAAGTTGGCACGACAAAATCATATATCTCAAAAATTGAAAACAATATTAAGGAAGCGCGTCTTTCGACTCTTCATAAAATTGTAGAGGTTGGATTGGGCGGACACTTAGAACTATCAATCAAACTCTAAAAACTACGAGTAAATTGAGAAGAACAAAGTATTAATAGAGATTTCACTTGTCACAAAAGCAGATTTGAAGTTATTTCCCAAATCCAGGGGATGGTTATTTAATGCTAAGATCACCTAATCTGAAAAAAACACCTCAGTAGATGGGGTTGATTTTACCCTTTCACCGACCTCATTACCTGATTTAATCAGAAAATTAGGTCCATTTTTTCTCTCTCGGCCATCTCTCTTATGTAACCCCTGTTATTTGTGCGAGGCCGGATTTTAATACTTAAGGACTATGAGGTGTTTTTGACCGATCAGGTGATCCATTCCTTAGATTGAACCCACGTTAACGTTTGCAGTAACGATAGATGAATAGACGATGAATATTCAAACAGAAAAATTGGAACTTGCATACGATATAAATCAGGGACAACGATGGGTTTATATCGCACAATGAAACCAGAGAAATATTGGTAAGGGACACACCCTATTCGATCTTTTACAATGTACGCAATAAATGTTCAACCCCTTCAGGGTTGCTGCCGTTTTGATTCATTTAGCCTTAGGTTTCACCTACGGCTATTAAAATTAAACCCTTTCAGGATTTTGATAGATGCCGACCTTCATCTTCAAATGTTGCTTTTTATCATCCGAATCAGGTAATTAGGTTAGAATACCGGGGGCCTTCAATTTTGCCTACTAAGGTGTCTTTCGACAGATTAGGTTATCGAAACAAGATCAATATTTTAACAGTGAGTCCTCGCAGATTTACATCCGAACATCAAAACAGATGCCACCAAAACACCAGGTTTCCAAAGTTCGCCAAAGCATTTGGTTAAAATTTGGTGTTTTGATGATTTGGTGGCATGTTGTCATTCAATGAAATAGTCATAAAACCAAAAGACCTGACAGGTATTAAAAACCTGTCAGGTCTGGTGACCCCAAGCGGAGAGGTGTCGAACTTTTTGGTTGAAGATTATGAGGTTGTATTGAAGTTTATGAATACTGAAACGCAGAAGAAAAAACTCAAATTATGAATTAGTTAGCACATAGTCGACTTAACTACGCACTCGCTATTTAATCGCACAACCGGTAGTCTCTAAATCCGATTTACCAGTTTATGTTGCTGCCTTTAGCGATTGTATTTTATTTAGAAGTACTCTGATTCAATTGTAAATGCAGTATATTCTTCAAGTGTTGTTTATTTAATACATTTAGTTTATATTTGTTGATAATAAACAACAAATCATGCAATCAAAAAAACAAACTTTGCTCCCTAAGTTTCAAAAGATATTTGAACAAATGGGTGAAAATATTAAGTTGGCCAGAAAACGGCGTAACCTGACGACTATACAAGTGGCGGAGCGGGCTGGTATTGACCGTTCGACACTATACCACATTGAAAAAGGAAATCCCAGCGTTTCTCTGGGTGCATATTTTAATGTACTTAGGGTATTAGGGCTTCAGGATGACTTTTTGAAACTAGCTGCCGATGATGAGTTTGGAAGAAAATTACAGGATTTAAAATTGATTGGAAAATAAAACATGGCAGACAAGACAGATATATGGGTGTATGCTGATTGGAAAGGTATGGTCTCTCCCAAATGTATAGGAATATTGTCAGCTCAACAGGCTAAAGAAAGGAAAGCTTTTAGTTTTTCTTATGATGCGGACTGGATTAGCTCTCAGGAACAATTGCTACTTGACCCGGATATTGTCTGGTATATTGGGCAGCAATATCCAAACGGGAAGGAAAATTTTGGTGTCTTTCTGGATTCTATGCCCGACACATGGGGCAGAACACTGATGAAACGGCGGGCAGCATTAAATGCAAAAGAGCAAGGCAAACCAGCGCCTGTATTGTATGATATTGATTTTCTTTTAGGTGTTCATGATTTAAGCCGGATGGGCGCATTAAGGTTTAAAAGAGAACCCGATGGAGATTTTCTGGACAACGATCCTGTTTCACCCACTCCGCCCTGGTCAAGTATCCGGGAATTACAACATGGGGCAAAACTGATTGAATCCAATGAAGATACAGTTGAAGTTAGAAAATGGCTTGCCATGCTGATGGCTCCGGGTTCTTCACTCGGAGGAGCCAGACCAAAAGCTAATATTCTGGACGAACACGGCCATCCCTGGATTGCCAAATTCCCATCAAAAAACGATACCATAGATAAAGGGGCCTGGGAATACCTGGCTTATCGTATTGCAGGTGATTCCGGCATCAATATGGCAGAATCCCGGATAGAACATATTGCAGGTACTTATCATACTTTTTTTACCAAACGATTTGACAGGGAAAGGCAAACCCGGATTCATTTTGCCTCAGCTATGACGATGACCGGGAAAAACGAAGAACTCATACGGGATGAGACACCTTCTTATCTGGATATCGTAGAATTTATCCAGTTTTCCGGAATACAGATAGAGGAGGATTTACACCAGTTATGGAGACGAATGGTTTTCAATATACTAATTTCCAATACCGACGATCACCTGAGAAATCATGGCTTTATACTCACTGATAAAGGCTGGCGTTTATCTCCGGCGTTTGATATCAATCCTTCAATCGACAAATTTGGATTGGCATTAAACATTGATATGGATAACAATTCGCCAGATATTGACCTTGCAAAAAGTGTAGGCGTTTATTTCAGGTTAGGGAAAAAAGAAATGGACATTATTATTGATGAAGTGAAATCCGGGATATCAGGATGGAAAAAAATAGCAACTGAGATAGGAATATCTCGAAACGAGCAAATGCTAATGGCTGCTGCTTTTAAAGTTTAAGGAATTGTTGTTTCAACAAGCAAATGGAAAATCTTCAAACAAAAATATCCTTGTTCCGATCCCTTTTCAAAGGGCGGGAAGATGTTTTTGCTACCCGGTGGGAGAAAGACAAAAAAAGCGGTTATATGCCTGCATACTTTTTCGATCCCTACCGTTACCGTACCCATAAAATGAAAGGCGGTACTTTTCAGAACTATCCTGACAAATCCTATCTCCAACTGACCAATGACCAGATTGCCAAACATCTGAATGGTGAACAGGTTGTTGGTTTGTATCCGCTACTATCAGACAATACTTCGTGGTTTATTGCCGCTGACTTTGATGAAGGAGATTGGATTGCATCCTGTAAAAAGTTTATTCAGGCTTGCAATGATGTCTCCTTACCTGCTTATTTTGAACGTTCACGTTCCGGAAATGGTGGGCATATTTGGATATTTTTTGACAAGCCATTTTCTGCTTTTAAAAGCAGAAAAGTAATCTTATCATTATTAACTTCATCGGGTATTGTATCAGCATTTGATAAGAATACAAGCTTTGATAGGTTGTTCCCCAACCAAGACTATCACTCAGGAAAAGGATTTGGGAACCTCATCGCACTGCCATTAAATGGCACTTCATTGCTACAAGGCAACAGTTGTTTTATCGACCCGATAACTTTACATCCTTATGCTGACCAATGGCAATTTATTCGGCAGATAGAACGGGTTTCAACGGAGCATCTTGAAGGATTGTTTTCCAAACTATCGAATGATCCACAACCGGAAAACGATAATGGCGAACTAAGCATTACACTGAGAAATAACATTGTGCTGAACAGAAATGCCATTGATCCGATATTATTCCATTTTATTAAAGAGGAACTAAATTTTCTGAACACGGAATTTATCATCAAAAAGAATAGCGGCAGGAATACTTTCGGCACTGACCGGTATTTCCGCTTCATTGAAGAACTAGGTAATACTATTCTTTTGCCTAAAGGGTTCATTGGAAAGCTAATCCGCTTTTGCCGGGAAAATTCGATAGCATATAATTTTATAGACCAACGGAAATTGAATAGCCCGGTTACCTATTCATTTCAGGCAACTTTGCGACCTTATCAACAGGAAAGCATGGGAGCCATCAGTAAAAAAGATATCGGTGTTATTGTGGCGCCACCAGGTTCCGGTAAAACAGTGATGGCATTGAAAATTGTGGCCGAAAAACAGCAGCCAACATTGATCGTTGTTCACCGAAAACAACTTGCCATGCAATGGATGGAACGAATTGAAGCTTTTTTAGGTATTGGACAAAAGGATATTGGCCGTATCGGACAGGGAAAAACAGAGATCGGAAAGCAGATCACCGTAGCCACGATGCAAAGCCTTGCCAGAGCTGATTTACAAAACCTTACGGATATGTTCGGGCTTATCATTGTAGATGAATGCCATCACATTCCTGCTGAAACATTCCGTAATACCATTGGTAAATTCAACTCCCGTTATCTTTATGGATTAACTGCAACTCCCTTCAGAAAATACAATGATGGCAGGCTGATCTTTATACATCTGGGAGAGGTAATTGCAGAAATTCGGACGAATGAACTCTCCGCTTCAAATCACCCCGAAATTATTATCCGGAATACACAACTGGATGTTCCCTTTAACGCAAAAACTGACCGGTTTGAAACTTTATCTAAAATACTGGTACATGATTCAGAAAGGAACAAGCTTATATTACGGGATTTGGTCATTGAATTAAATAAAGGGAAGAAGGTTGTTGTCTTAACGGAAAGAAAAGAGCATATTGATACTTTACAACAATTTCTCAAACAATCGTTCGAAACGATAACTCTAAGTGGTGATGATTCGGAAAGCAGCAGGAATTTAAAATGGAAGTTATTGAAAGCGGGCAGCTACCAGGCATTGATCACCACCGGCCAGTTTTTTGGAGAAGGCTCCGATCTGCAAAATACTCAATGCCTTTTTCTGGTCTACCCTTTTTCCTTTGAGGGCAAGTTGATCCAATATATGGGCAGGGTGCAACGTTCGGAAATCAGCCCAACTATTTATGATTACAGGGATATTAAAATAGATTACCTGAACCGTATGTTTCTAAAAAGGAATGTCTATTACCGAAAAATGGAAAAGCAAAGGACACTATTTGATTTGCCAGACGATGAAAACATCAATCAACAGAAGACATTATACGAAGAAATAATCCTGGAAAGAACCGTTAGGGTCAAAATAGAAGACCTGGAATTCCTCTATGGCAGTTTCCAATTCCGGTATAGTATTCCGGAATATTCAGAAGAATTGATCTTTGATATTGAAAATTTGAATATCCGTCCTGAATTTGAGGTTCTGAAACCTTATTTTGAGAAATTCTTAAAATCCAAAACAGTAGCAGTCTTCATAACAGCCATTATAACTAAACAGAAAGCTGTCACTGCTTTGTCTGCAAGCTCATCCGATCTTGAAAAGCTGAACAGGGGAATCGTGGAAAGTGTAAGGTTTCGTTTTGTGGAAAAGAACTTTTTTGGCAAAAATTTTTCAATAGAACAAAAAGGCTTAAATAAAGTCCTCAGCAACGGAACAGGAAACAACATCTATGAATCAGCGGAAGAATTGCTTGCAGATGTCTTGAGCAAAGGCAACTATAAGCACCAAAAGCAGTTACATTATCTTGCAGAACAGCATGACGGCAGTGTCTTGAAGATCCGGTTTGTTTTAAGCCCTTTTGCCTTTGTTTTTTTACTTACAGGCAACGAGCAATATCATATTGTTATGGAAACTTTGGATACAGAGGAAGCCACATACATTTGGCACTTGCCTAAAAATATTAATGCATTAAAACAAGGCATTCTGGAAATTGACAGACATCTAAACAAAATCCATAATGACGGCAGGCAGATATTTCTGGAAACTAATCCAATCAACTTTAGCAGAATATTGCATGATTATTCCGATGAACGTAAGGGATTTGTTTTATGGAAAGACGCATTGGAGGAAAGGCTTGTTTAGAGCGAACCCTTACAGGACTCGAACCTCAATTTTTAATGTATATCAATGAGTTGTGGAATTAACAACAGATTCTGTTAGATTTATCGAACAAAAAAAATCCTTCGAAATCAATGACTTTGAAAGATTTTTTAAATTTAAGTGACCCAGCCTGGACTCGAACCAGGAACCTACAGCTTAGAAGGCTGTTGCTCTATCCATTGAGCTACTGGGCCCTTTGAATTACGAATTACGAATTACGAATTTCGTGGTGCAAAATTAAAAAAAATCCCCATACCAGTAAGCAGTAAGGAGATTTTTTGCAGAAAGTTTTCAGGGTTCAGGTTTCAGGGTTCCAAGGTTTCAGCGTTTCAATGTTTCAAAGGTCGCGAACGCTGGAACTTTAAAACTCTTTTGAAACCTTGAAACCCTTAGCTGAATACCCTATACCCTACTTAGAACATTGAAATATTATGCTCTTCACACTGTTTGATCATTTCATCCGGCCAAAGGCTTGACTGAACTTCTCCAATGTGCGCCTTTCTAAGGAAATACATACATAACCTGGACTGACCAATTCCACCCCCTATTGACAAAGGAAGTTCATCGTTAAGAAGTTTCTTATGAAACATCAGATCTTTTCTGTCCATCGCATCAGCAATCCCTAACTGGAGGAGCAATGCTTTCTTATCCACGCGAATTCCCATGGAAGATATTTCAAAAGCCTGCTGCAAAACAGGATTCCAGATCATGATATCCCCATTAAGCCCTTTGGTTCCTTCCGTGTTGGGAGTAGTCCAGTCATCATAATCAGGAGCTCTTCCGTCATGTTTCTCCGCATTTGGGAAATCACCGCCGATACCGATGATAAATACAGCACCATGCTCCTTAACCACCTCGTATTCCCTCTCTTTGGGTGTCAATGCAGGGTATTTCTCCGCCAGATCCTGGGCGTGTACAAAAACGATCTCCTCGGGAAGCATTGGTTTTATGGAAGGGTAATTTTCATAAACCAGGAATTCGGTTCTCAGCAGTACAGAATAAATCTGTCTGACGGTCTTCTTAAGAAATTCAAGATTCCGCTGTTGCGCAGTCATAACCTTTTCCCAGTCCCACTGGTCAACATACAATGAGTGAATATTAGTAAGCTCTTCATCGGCGCGGATGGCGTTCATATCCGTATAAATACCATAACCTACCGGAATACCCAACTGAGCCAACATCATTCTTTTCCATTTTGCCAGCGAATGAACTACTTCTGCTTTTGCATCATTCATTTCCTTTACCGCAAAAGTTACAGGACGTTCAATGCCATTCAGGTCATCATTTATCCCGGTACCTTTCAAAACAAATAAAGGAGCGGTTACGCGACGTAAACGCAATTCTGCCGAGAGATTCTCCTGGAAAAAATCTTTAATGAGTTTAATTGCTTTTTCTGTTTGTTTTAAATCAAGTTTTGATTTATAATTTTCAGGAAAAAAAAGTTTCATATGTCAAGGATTTTATTCTTTTTGTGGTGCAATGATACAAATAATAATGGAAATTAGAGCAAAATGCTTAAAATTATATGAAATCAGGGAAATTGTTAAAATATTTTTCAAGAGACCTGCAATAAATAAGAAACTGTTTAAATTTAGTTCTTTTTGGATTTTAAGTAGTTCAACCCCTTCCGGGTTGAGGTCTTATATGTCACATTTTCCGTGGGTTACCACCCACGGTTATTCGTTTTAAAACGTTTCAGGGTATGAAGCAAATTTGAGTCCGAAGGACCCGAATATGAATCGAAGATCGGCGAAGTCAATAACCTCAGGTGTAACCGGAGGCACTGAAATACATACGATACGGAACCCCGAAGTGGGTTCAACTTTGTTAAAAAGAAATTTAAACAGTCTCCAAACTGAAATGAAATTCAATAAATTTAAAATACAAACGGTATTTCCAAAAGAAATTTATTAATTGAGTAGCTCTTTTTCTAACTTAAACTTATATTTGCTTCCTATTTAAACCATATTAATCACATAATCAAATAAATTTATCAACAATGAAAAAAATGTCCGGTAACAGAAGAGACTTCCTTAAAAGCTCGCTTGTTTCCATGGCAGGCATTATGATCATTCCTCGCCATGTTTTAGGTGGTCCGGGACATGTAGCTCCGAGCGATCAGTTAACTAAAGCCATTATTGGAACAGGCGGTATGGGAAGAGGGCATATTCCCTACGAAGGAACACGCGTGGTGGCCATCTGCGATGTGGATTTCAAGCATCTGCAGCTTGCTCAAAAGGCGATAGGCAATCCCGTGAAGATGTACCAGGACTACCGGGAATTATTGCTCCAACCCGATATTGATATTGTTCACATTGCCACCCCACCCCACTGGCATGGGCTGATCGCCATGGAAGCTGCCCGTGCAGGCAAAGATATATGGTGCGAAAAACCGATGACCCGTACGATTGGCGAAGGGAAAAGAGTTGTGGAAGAAGTGAATAAGCATGGAAGGATGTTCCGTCTTAATACCTGGTTCCGCTTCAAAGACGTTTTCTATGGATTGGACACTGAAGTTAAACCTTTGAAAAAAGTAATCGACAGCGGTATCCTGGGATGGCCCTTAAAGGTTACCGTCAGCGGCATCACCGGCTTCGACTGGAAGTTTTACTGGAAAGGTGAAACTAATCTGAAACCGATGCCTGTTCCTGAAGAGCTGAATTACGATATGTGGCTGGGACCTGCTCCCTATAGGCCTTACAATCCGGAACATGTCCATCTGAAATTCCGCGGATACTGGGATTATGACGGAGGCGGATTGGGCGATATGGGTCAGCATTACCTGGATCCTGTTCAATATCTTTTAGGCAAAGACGATACCAGTCCCATCAAGGTAGAAGTAGATGCACCCCAGCAGGATGAATACGCAGTCGGCACCTGGAGAAGAATCGAATACACTTATGCTGACGGATGCAAGATCATTCTTGACGGTGAGAATAAAGATAAGAACTCTGCCTATATCGAAGGGCCCAATGGGAAGATATTCAAGGGATTTAAATCAGATATTCCTAATTTGCAGGAATTCATCAAGACACTCCCCGATCCTGCACCAAGGATTGAAACTTTCACCGAATCAGTGAAAACGAGGAAAAAATTCGCTCTTAATGAAATGAACGGACATCGTTCGTGTACCTTGGTTAATATGGGAATCATTGCTGTAAGACTTGGCAGAACACTCCATTTTGATCCTGATAAACAGGAGTTCCTGAATGATGAATCAGCCAACCGTTTGATTGACCAGCCTATGAGAGGCCCCTGGTCGATGATCTGATAATTTTACCACATTAATACTGACAAGAAATTGAAAATGAAAAACAGATATACACTTTTGATTTATGTCCTGCTCTTCTGTGTCTTTGCACAGGTTGCTCCAGCCCAGGATAGAAGAACTCTTGAAACTAAAACGGCCGATCTGCTGGCCCAGATGCCAACCAAAAATCTCCAGCTTCGCAATAAACTGATGGAAGAGTTTATCGGTCTTGGGGATAAAGGCTTCAAAATGGTGGCCGATCAGCTGACACCTTCGGGAGAGGGCGATCACAGCGCCGTTGTATTCCTGCTCAATGGGCTTACCCGTTATGCAAGCCAGAATGGCATGGAAGATAAAAGAGAATTTGCAGAGAAGAATTTCATCGCTGCACTGAATGCTGCAAAATCTGCTGAAGTGAAGTCGTTCTTTATGCGCCAGTTGAATTTAGTAGGAAAAGAAAACGCAGTTAAAGCTGTTGAACCCTATCTTCTTGACGAGAAGTTGGTTGAACCCGCTGCAGCTGTACTTTCTTCCATCAAAGGCCAGACTGCAAAAACAGAATTGAAAAATGCTTTATCAAAAGCAGCAGGTAAAACCAGCATTCCAATCATAAAAGTTCTTGGTGAATTACAGGTGTCGGATGCTAATGCAGAAATTTTAAAGAAAGCCAGTTCAACCGATAAGGATCTTAAAAAAGTTTCCCTGGCTGCCCTGGCTGAGATAGCTTCACCTGAATCGTACTCTTTCCTCATGACAGAAGCCCGGAATGATGGTTTTAAATACGAAGCCACCAATGCTACGATGGAGCTGCTGACCTATGTCGACCGGCTCGGTGAAACAGGAAATTCATCCCTTTGTAAAAAAGCCTGTGATGAGATCATGAAATCGTGCACAACTCCTGAACTCTTGCACAATAACGCAGCTGCTCTTTCTATTTACGCCAAATATTTCAGCAATGAAGTCAGCTCCTTACTTCTGAAAAAATATAACAATCCGGATAAAGTTTACAGGGTTGCCCTGTTAAATCTTGCAGAAAAAAGCAAAGATGCTGCATTGACAAAAAAATGGATCGCTATGACCAGAAAAGCCGATCCTGAGAGAAAAGCTGAAATTATTGCCATGCTTGGCAAAAAGGGCGATTTATCTGCTGAAGAATTTATCACAAGCGAGATTAAAAATCCTTCCATCCTTGTAAGCGAGGCTGCCATATCATCTCTGGTAAAGCTCAAAGGCAAAGAAGCGCTTCCTGAACTGACCAATGTTCTGAAATCAGGATCAAATGCACCCTTTATTGGAAAGACTTTGTTAAGCGTTGTGGATGAAAAGAACCTGGATATTCTGATTAATGAATTGGATAACGCACCGGCAGAGGCTAAGATTGAAATCATAAAAATTACAGGAGCCAAAGCAGGAAAGAGATTCTTCAACCAGATCTATAAATATACCGGTGATCCTAATGAAGGTATAAAAAAAGCTTCCTATGCTGCCATGGAGAATGTTGCTTCTGCTTCTACTATCGATCAGCTGATAAAATTGCTGTACAGCACCGATGACAAATCAGCCATAATTAATATCCAAAATGGAATAGTGAATGTTTTATCCGGTGAGAAAGATGAAAATTCAAGAATAGCTCCTTTATTAAAACAGTTGTCCGAAGTCAGCAAAAAGGAGAGAATCATTGAAATCCTTCCCAGATTAGGAGGATCCAAGGCTTTAGAAACAGTAACAAAATTCATGAACTCAACTGTTGAAGCAGAAAAGGTTGCAGCCTTGAATTCGCTGATTAACTGGAAAGATTACTCTGCTTCTGCATCTTTATATCAATATTGCCAGGATGCCCAGGGAGAGCTTCGCCAGGAAGCATTGAAAGGCTTTGTCCGCCAGATCAGCAGTTCTGCCTTGCCGGATGATCAGAAGCTTCTTCAATACAGGAAAATAATGCCTTTTGCAACAACCGATAAAGACAAGACTCTTGTAATTCAATCGATTGGAGAACTCAAAACCTTCCTTTCCCTTATCACTGTTTCAAATTACCTCGACAACCCTGAACTATCAGCTGCAGCAGCACAAGCTGCCATGGCGATAGCGCTACCCTCACAGGATTACCCGGGTTTCAGTGGCACAATTACAAAGGAAATACTGACAAAAGCCGCCAATAAACTTACCGGATCTGAAAGCCAGTACGAAGGTGAAAGGATTAAGAATTATCTGGCCGAGATGCCAAACACCGAAGGTTTTGTCTCCATGTTCAATGGCAAAGATCTTTCCGGATGGCAGGGCCTTGTAGGCAATCCTATCACCAGGGCTAAGATGAAACCCCAGGAATTAGCAAAAAAACAAGTTGAAGCTAACCAGAAAGCTTTTAAACTCTGGAGTGTAAAGGATGGTTGCATCGTATTTAACGGCGAAGGAGATAATCTATGCTCCATAAAGCAATACGGCGATTTTGAATTGGTTGTCGACTGGAGAATTACCAAAAAAGGTGACAGCGGAATTTACCTGAGAGGTTCTCCCCAAGTTCAGATATGGGATACTTCACGCGTAGAGGAAGGGGCACAGGTTGGATCAGGAGGTCTTTACAACAACCAGAAATTCCAGGACAAACCTTTAAAGGTTGCGGATAATCCTGTCGGAGAATGGAATACTTTCCGGATTAAGATGATCGGTGAAAAAGTAACCGTTTATCTTAATGGTGAATTGGTTGTAAATAACGTGCCCCTTGAAAATTACTGGGACAGAAGCATTCCGATTTTCCCGAAAGGCTCCATCGAATTACAGGCTCATGGTACCGATCTTGCTTTCCGCGACATCTATGTAAAGGAAATAAACAATGTCGAATATACGGTGACCCCTCAGGAGAAAGCAGAAGGCTTTAAGCCGCTGTTTAATGGTAAGAACTTCGAAGGTTGGGTCGGTAACACCGTAGATTACCAGGTTGAAAACGGAGAAATTGTTTTGAATGTGGATAATGGCCCTTCACATGGAAATCTTTATACCGAAGGGGAATACAAGGATTTCACCTACCGTTTTGAATTTCAACTCACTCCGGGTGCTAACAATGGACTTGGAATCAGGGCTCCTCTTACAGGAGATGCTGCCTATGTTGGAATGGAACTCCAGATACTGGACAATGATGCACCTATTTATGCCCAACTACAACCATACCAATACCATGGATCAGTTTATGGCATTATACCAGCCAAAAGAGGATTTCTTAAACCAACCGGAGAATGGAATTACCAGGAAGTAACAGCCAAAGGTACTCACATCACCATTACGCTGAACGGCACAGTTATTCTTGACGGAGATATCAAAGAAGCCACCAAAAACGGAACTCCTGACCATAAAGAACATCCGGGGCTGTTTAACGAAAAAGGCCACATTGGATTTCTCGGGCATGGTTCTGTGGTAAAATTCAGAAATATCCGGATTAAAGAAATTTGAATCCAATCAGCAAACAAAACATAAATCCAGAACTTAATTAATTCAATCTAAACCCTACGTATGAGTGCAACTTTGAATCAGGAACAGAACAGAATTCTCTCGGTAGATTTCTTCCGCGGTTTTACCATGTTTATGCTTGTCGGCGAATTCTCAGGATTCTTCAATGTAATGGAGAATCCTGCTTTAGACGGAACACTCATTTCTGCAATCGGAACACAGCTGCAGCACGTAGACTGGATCGGGCTCCACTTCTGGGACCTGATCCAGCCTTTTTTCATGTTTATTGTAGGAGTCGCGATGCCCTTTTCCTTTTCCCGAAGATGGGCTAAAGGCGATTCCTGGGGAAAAACCTTCCATCATGTTTTAAAACGCTCCTTTGTCCTTCTGCTGTTCGGATGGGCCCTATACTGCATCTCACCCGGAAAAATCACTTTCAATTTCACCAATGTCCTTTCCCAATTAGCGGTAACCTACCTTATTGCCTTTTTAATCATGCGTAAAGAGATGAAATGGCAACTGGTGATCTCTTTTGCATTGATTCTGATTTCGGATCTGTTGTACCAGTTTTGGCCGGTGGAAGGTTTTAATCAACCTTTTACCCCCGATCACAATTTCGGCTCCTGGTTTGATCTCACCGTGCAGGGAAGTTTAAGTCCGGGTCATTGGGCTTCATTTAATGCCATTCCATCTTCAGCTCATACGATCTGGGGAGTGATTGCCGGGAAAATATTAATGAATAATTGGAAACCTTACCATAAAATTAAAATCTTCTTTATCGCAGGAGTTATTGGAGTGATCATTGGCTTCTTAATGAATCCATGGATTCCCATCATTAAACACATTTGTACCTCCTCCTTTGTCATTGTCAGCGGCGGATGGTGCTTAATTGGTTTAGCGTTGTCGTATTGGCTGATTGATGTGCTTAATTTCAGAAAAGTACCTTTCTTTTTTGCCATTGTTGGAATGAACCCCTTGTTCATTTACTTATTTGCTCATTTAGGTGGTAATAAAATGATCCATGGCATGGCCAAACCATTCACCAATGCTCTTTTCAGCTGGAGCACGGATCTTGGGCGGGATTTTGCCGTTACCTTCGCGGTCTGGGCTGCACTTTGGCTTATATGCTACACTCTTTACAAAAGAAGGATCTTTGTTAAGATTTAGTTAGTGATGAGTGATGAGAGATTAGCGATGAGTCATGAGTGATGAGTGATGCACATCAACACATCAACACATCAACACATCAATAAATCAGCACATCAGCAAGGCAGCGTTAGCTGCCAAATCTTTGTAGCAATTGTCTTCCCCTTAAAATAGAGCAGCGTTAGCTGCGAAATCTTGGAATGAAAAAAGATACCGCAGCTACGCCCCTTGTTTGCACCCAACAACGCGATCTCTACAAAGATCGCACAGCTAACGCTGTTCTCTTGGTGTGCTGATGTGGCGATGTGTTGATGTGCTGATGTGCTGCTAATCTCTCATCACTAATATCTCATAACTCATATCTCTTTTCTATTATCTAATAATAAATCTTATTTTTGTTAAGGAAACCGATTATCTGGGTATGAGTAAAATTTCTGTTGTAATTACTGTCTATAACGAAGAATCAAATGTTCAGCCTCTTGTGAAACAGATTACGGAGGCTTTAAAGGACTTTGATTATGAAATAGTTTACGTGGATGATGGATCAAAAGACAAGACCGTTCAGCGAATCAATGAATTGAAGGATCCGCGCATTAAACTGGTCCAGTTAAGGAAAAATTACGGACAATGCCCGGCATTAAAAGCAGGTATCGATTATGCCTCCGGAGATTATATTGTTACCATGGATGGAGATTTGCAAAATGATCCTGCTGATATCCCCATGATGATCAAAGTGGCAGAAGAAAGCGAATTTGACCTTGTGGCCGGGATCAGGGAAAAAAGACAGGATGGATTCTTTTTGCGGAAATTCCCATCCCGGATTGCAAATTGGATCATACGGAAAATCACCGATGCTGATATTATCGACAATGGCTGCGCGCTAAAGGTTTTCAGGGCCGACATGGCCAAAAGCATACCACTTTATGGAGAACTGCACCGCTTTATCTCTGTGCTGGCTCATTTTGAAGGGGCTTCAATCAAACAGGTAAAAGTCCGCCATCATCCCAGGATTCACGGAATTTCCAAATATGGCCTTTCCAGAACTTTCAGGGTTATGAGCGATCTTATTTTACTGGTATTTTTCAGAAAATACCTTCAAAAACCCATGCACTTTTTCGGGACTACCGGTATTTTAATATCTTTGGCCGGCGCCGGTATTCTATTATATTTGCTCATCATTAAATTAATGGGACATGATATCTGGGGCCGTCCGGTTCTTTTATTGGGAATATTGCTCTTCATTATGGGTTTCCAGATTGTGACAATTGGGATCATCCTGGATTATCAAATGCGGACTTATTACGAATCGCAGCATAAAAGTCCTTATCAGGTTAAAAAGGTCAGTATTGGTGAAAAATAAGATAAAAAAAATTTCAATAAACCTGCTGAAATTAGGTTTTTCTGTGACAGCCCTATGGTGGGTAATATCTAAAATATCTTTTCAGGAAGTCCTTAAAGTATTTGCCACTTCCAATGTTTTATTTCTTGGTCTGGCCTTGCTCTTTTTGATGATTTCTTTTATCTTCTCAGCCCTTCGCCAGAATTTATCCTTTAAAATCACAGGCGCTCATATTTCTCAACTACTCAATCTGAAGCTTTTCTGGCTTGGAATGTTTTATAACCTTTTTCTGCCGGGAGGTATCGGGGGAGATGGGTATAAAGTATATCTTGTCAATAAATACCGGAAAAACGGAATAAGGAAAAACATCGGCGCCATGCTGGTCAACCGCATCAGCGGCCTTGTCGCCATAGGGATGATTACCATTACCCTGTATTATCTCTCCGGAATAAAAATACCCTATGGCGGTTTCTCGTGGGTGCTGGCTCCTTTGCTCTACGGATTTTACCTGGTAGTGATGAGATATTTCTTCAAAGGTTTTCTGAAAATTCATGCAGGCCTTTTCTGGTGGTCTATGATTTTGCAATTAATGCAGTTGGTATCAGCTTACTTTATTTTGAAAGCGTTTCATGTAAAAGCCGAAGTATCCGATTATCTGTTTCTCTTTTTCATTTCGGCTATTGCTACCGCTCTGCCGATTACTATTGGAGGTGTCGGAGCCCGTGAGATGGTTTTTCTTTTTGGTGCAAAATATCTTTTCCTCGACAATGAGGTAGCAGTTTCTCTGAGCCTGATGTTTTTTATCCTTTCAGCGCTTCTTTCATCAGGCGGTATGTATTGGGTCTTTTTCCCTCCATTCCGGCGGGAACCCGATCCGGTCAATATAAATGATCTGGAGACTCAGGATCTGCCTTCCTGAAATAGATTTCATCTGTTAATCATTATACATGAACCACTGTTTTTCCGGAATTTGTTCGCAGATTATTCGTAGTTTATTCGTATTTATACGAATGATGTACGAACAATGTACGAATAAACTACGAATAAACTCCGGCGTTGATCCGGTCCAGATATTGATTTACAGCAAAGGGAATGGCATCCGATCCGGATTTTTAGATTGCAATTTTATATTAATCTGCAATTATCCAGGAGTGCTATGATAAAGTATATCATTATTGCCCTTTATATTATTTTGATGATTATCGTGGGGATTGTTTCTTCACGGAAGATTCATTCCAATAAAGATTATTTTATAGCCGGGAAGAAAGGAAATTTCTGGCAGATTACCGGATCTCTTCTGGCCACAATTCTTGGGAGTTCGGCCATTCTGGGCACTGCTGATCTGGCCCTTACCCGCGGATGGGCCGCGAGCTGGCTGCTTATTTCCGCTTCATGCGGACTCTTTATCCTGATCCCTGTTTCGCATCTCGTGCGTCAAAAAGGAAAGTACACGCTTCCACAAATGATTGGAGATTTTTATGGGAAAGAGGCCAAAAACATCTCCTCCCTGATCATTTCTTTTGCATGGATCGGAGTAATTGCGGCCCAGATCATCGGTGCAGCAAAAGTACTTCAGGGCTTCACCGGGCTTGATTATTCCATCGGAGTTTGGGGATCCGGTTTGATCTTTATTTTTTATACTGTGATCGGAGGACAAATCTCCGTCATAAAAACGGACCTTTATCAGTCTTTCATTATCTTAGCAGGGATATTGATTACGGCCATTTTTATTATTTTTTCAAAAAATGGGACAACAACTCCTTTAGCCGCAAACACTTTTCCCTTCAACAATGATTTTCAACCATTCGATTTAGTGGTGCTTCTCCTCACCTACTCGACTACATTCATTGTGGGTCCTGATATTTATTCGCGATTATTTTGTGCCGAAAGCAAATCCACAGCGCGAAAAAGTGTTTTCTGGACTGCCCTCATCCTAATACCCTTTTCCCTTTGTATCACTTTTATCGGAGTCTATGCTTCCTATAAATTCCCTGAATTAAATCAGCATCAGGGATCGGCCCTGATACCTGTAATGAATTACATTCTTCCAGACTGGTGCATCGGATTATTGATTGCTGCTCTTCTTTCGGCTGTGATGTCATCCGGGGCAACAACTCTATTAACCTCTGCCCTCATTATAAGTGATCTGACCACCAAAGGCCTTGATGATAAAAATTCATTGCGAACAACAAAACTGATTATGTGGATAGTAGGCTTGCTAAGTATTATTCTTTCACTTAAAATCAGTTCAATTGTAGAATCATTGCTTCTGGCTCTTTCCTTCTTTTCGGGAGCATTCATAATCCCAACCCTTGCCGGTCTCTTAAATTACAGAACGAGCAAATTACAAAGTACAACCGCAATCATCAGCGGAGGCTGCATCTCTTTATTCGGCAAAATCTATTCGATGTATGGAGATCGCCTGACCGGAAATCTGATCATTATTTCAGCGTTTCTCATCAATTCCATCCTGCTTTTTTATGTCAATCCCTTTTCTTTTCTGAGGATATTTAAATCAAAAAAATCTTCAGTGATAAAATCTTCAGAATAATTAAGATACATTTATCTGAATCTTTGGAATATTTTTCAATTACTTCCGATTATTAAAAAATCCCTTTTAAATTTGCATCCTCAATTGAAAAAGTTATAAAAGACAAATATGGGACGCGCATTTGAATACAGAAAAGCCAGAAAATTAAAACGATGGGGCTCGATGGCCAGGACTTTTACTAAGTTAGGAAAAGAAATAGCAATTTGTGTAAAAGCCGGAGGGACTGATCCTGCTTCTAATTCAAGGTTACGTGTTCTGATGCAGAATGCAAAAAATGCCAACATGCCGAAGGAGAATGTCGAGCGCGCTATTAAAAAGGCATCCTCAAAAGACATGGCGGACTACAAGGAAGTCGTTTATGAAGGATATGCGCCTTACGGAATAGCGGTACTTGTGGAAACGGCCACAGACAACCCGACACGAACAGTTGCAAACGTTCGCAGTTATTTCAACAAATTCGGCGGATCATTGGGAACTTCCGGTTGTGTGGATTACATGTTTGAACATAAATGTCAGTTTAAAGTCAAAAGTAAAGAAGGCATAGATCTTGAAGAACTGGAATTGGAAATGATTGATTTCGGCATTCAGGAAATTTTTGCAGAAGAAGATAATATTATTATCTATGGTGATTTTGAAGCCTTTGGGCCCATTCAAAAGTATCTTGAAGATAATAATTTTGAAATTGTAAGCGCTGAATTCGAACGAATTCCTTCAGATACCAAAGAGTTGACAGAAGAACAAGTCACTGATGTGGAGAAGCTTCTTGAAAAGCTTGAAGAAGATGAGGATGTTTCAGCTGTATATCACAATATGAGGGAATAGATCCTATTCTCAACCGGATCAGGCCGGAATGATTTGCAGAAAAAGCCCAAAATCATATCCTGTCATCTTCTCTTTCTTAAAATATTTGGTTAATTTTAAGCAATTGATATTCACGACTGGAGTGGAGAATTTTCCACAACAGAATTCAAGAATTAGCCTATGAACGATATTCTAAATGCGTTGTGGGAGAAATATCCTGATCTGGAAACCTGCAAATCCGACATCCTGATGGCTTTTGAGCTGATCAGCAAATGCTATCGAAAAAATGGCAAACTTTTAATTTGTGGGAACGGGGGCAGCGCTTCAGACAGTGAACACATCGTGGGTGAATTAATGAAAGGTTTTAAATCCAACCGCTTTCTTCCCCTCCAATTCAAAGAGAAAATCCAGAATATTTTTCCTGAAATCAGTGATTATATTACAGGGCATCTGCAAGGCGCTCTTCCGGCTATTTCACTTACATCCAACTCGGTGCTCAATACTGCCTTTGCTAACGATGTGGCTGCCGATATGGTTTTTGCTCAACAGGTTTTTGGCTATGGGAATCCCGGGGATATTCTTTGGGGCATCAGTACATCAGGAAATTCAATTAATGTTATCCGAGCTTTGCAGGTGGCTAAAGCAAAAGAAATGGTGAACATTGGACTTACAGGACTTACAGGCGGGAAAATGTTGAATTTATGCGATGTGATTATTCGTGTTCCCCGGATCTCAACCCCTGACATACAGGAATTACATATGCCGGTATATCATGCAATGTGCCTCATGCTCGAGCAGGAATTTTTTGAAAAATAACCTTGAAAATTCCGAATAAATATTTTCTTTAAGCCTATTACCTATACCTCCATCTTAAATCAAAAATAATTTTGGAAAATAAAAAATACGAAATTATTGGTCATTTCCATTGCGATTGTTGTTAACTTTTTTTTTGGTTTTTGATAAATTTTTTCTTATCTTTTAGGTGGTCCTGCAAGGTTAAAGATTTTCACAGGGACCTGATGATTGCTTAGATTAAATGATTAATCATCCAATCAATTCATGATCCTCATTGGAAATCGCTGTCACCGGACTCTGATAAGTGAATTTATCTTTAGAAAATCATGAAAACTGACATCTTTTCCATAGAATGGTGTGACTTGGTTTTTGAAGGTAAAAATCAGTCCTATGGAGCGTATGAGCTGAGGAAGAATTCTCCCAGAAGACATTTTATCGCTCTGATTACTGCCTGCCTGCTGGTTATTTTCGCAGCCGCCCTACCCTCCATGATTCGCAGTATTATTCCCAAGAAAAAAGAAGTCGAGGTACGAATAAGATCCTTAACTGATATAAAACTGGAAAAACCAAAGGAAAATAATATTCTAAAGGAAGTACCTCCTCCGCCACCCCAGCAGGTGCGGAATACAATTAAGTTTACTCCACCCGTGATCAGACCAGACGAGCAAGTCAGCGAAGAGGACGAACCTAAAATGCAAAAAGAGGTAGTCGAAGAAAAAGCAGCTATTGGCGCAGTAAATTATGATAAGGGTACTGATGACATCAGCGCTCCGATCGCCGTAGCGGCTGAACATGCCAAAATATCAGAGGACGCTGAAGCCCCATTTGTCATCGTGGAACAGATGCCCCAATTTCCGGGAGGGGAAAAGGAAATGATGAACTTTATCAAAACAAATCTACATTACCCTGTTCTGGCGCAGGAAATGGGGGTATCAGGAACAGTAATTATAAATTTTGTTATTGATAAAAACGGTTCAATAAGCAATATATCGTTGACCAGAGGAATAGGAAGCGGATGCGACGAAGAGGCTATTCGTGTATTGAAACTTATGCCGAAATGGACACCCGGAAGGCAAGGTGGCAAGACAGTGAGAGTTAGCTATAACCTCCCGTTTCGGTTTATTTTAAAATAGAAATTTCTGAAAAAAGAAGTCTTTCCCGGGGAAAGGCTTCTTTTTTTCCAATTATTGTACTGAATTGAGTTTATCCGCCATTGCATTTGCCAATTCTACACATTTCAAAAATTGGTCCTTCTTTAAATTTCCCTTTTCTTCAACGGGCTCATAAATTATTTCCCATTTAATATTTTCAGCAAATTTTTTGAGATTGCTAACACCTCCCCCACTCCAGAGAAAGTTCCCAAAAATTCCCAGGAAACGGTCCTTTATACCCATATGTTCAATTTTAGAAAGCAGGCTTTCAACATTGGGGAACATCTCATTGTTATAGGCACAACTTCCGATCACAGCACCCTTGAATCTGAAAATATCATTGATGATATAAGAAGGATGCGTTTTCGAAGAATCATAAATTCGTATATTTTTAATGCCTCTTTCACTAAGCTGCCTCGCGATGACTTCAGCCATTTTTTCTGTATTTCCATACATTGAACCATAAACGATTACTACACCGTTTTCTGAGGAATAGGTACTCCATTTATTATATCGATCCAAAATCCAATTAAGGTCTGTTCGCCAGACAGGTCCATGTGTTGCAGCAATCATCTTTATCTGAAGGCCCGATAATTTTTTCAATGCGCGTTGGGTATGCGGACAATATTTCCCAACAATATTGGTAAAATAGCGCATACTTTCATTTTCATAAAATTCAAGATTTAACTCATCGTCAAAGACTCCCCCATCAAGAGTGCCAAAACTGCCAAAAGCATCACCGGAGAAAAGAATCTGATCCTTTTCATCATAAGTGACCATTGTTTCAGGCCAATGGACCATTGGAATTGTCTGAAACCGGAGCTTTGTATGACCCAGATCCAATGTTTCATTATCCTCCACTATTTTAATGTGCGTGGTGGGGATGCCAAAATTTTCAACGATTGCAAAAGTTTTCTTATTTCCCACCAGAGTGATTCCAGGATACCTGTTTACAATCGATTTCATGGCTCCGGAATGGTCCGGTTCCATATGATTAATGATTAAATAATCAATCGCTTTATCTCCTATTATCTCTTCAATTTTTTGAAAATAATCTTCGATAAAATGTCGTTCTACCGTATCAATCAAGGCTATTTTTTCGTCTGCAATCAAGTATGAATTATATGAAACGCCATTGGGAAGAGGCCAAATATTTTCGAAAAGATGAGTTCTTCGATCATTAAATCCGAGGTAAAATATATTATCTGCCAGCTTGATCTGATGCATAATGAACACTTTTTTAGTGAATTAAATTCAAAGGCAAAATTACAAAATTTTACGGATGTTCTTTACATAACAAATCACACCATTATAACTAAATTGATTTTTTTACCTTTGCATTTTAAATTTTTCTATGTTTCAAAGGCTACACCAAAAGGTAAGAGACCTATTCTCCGGAGTTAAATTTTCAGCAATTAAACCGGTTGCTTTCTTTTCGAAATGGATTGCATTCATAAAATCGGGAAAACCGCTTCCGCGTGCTTCTTTCATAAAGATGAAATTGCTTTTAACGAAGGTTAAGCAGATGAAATCTTTTTCGGACCTGAGTTATATTACCTCATTGAAGTTCCGTAATATTCGTCTTATATTTATTTTTCCTGCCACAGTTGCGATGGTGTGCGCTGTAATCTGGATATTAATTACACATCCGAAATTGTACAACTTGAATGTCAAGAAAACTGTGATGGTATATATCAGGAAAGGTACAGATTACCCACAGGTGCTGGAAATATTGAAAAGCCAGGATATACTTGATAATGTAGAATCCTTCAATTGGCTGGCTTTGAAAAAAAAATATCCTGCTCAGATAAAACCAGGCGCCTACAGGATCGAAGCGGGATGGAACAACATTAAAATTCTTAATGTACTAAGCTCAGGACAACAAACTCCCGTAAGAGTAACTTTTAATAATATTCGGTTCAGAGAGAATCTGGCTGGCAGGTTAGCACAATGTTTTGAAAGTGATTCCATTTCTTTCCTCCGCTGTCTGAATAACGACAGCATTGCGAAATCAATGGGTTTTACCCACGAAAGTTTCACCAGCCTGTTTATCCCCAATACTTATGAATTTTATTGGACAACCTCCCCCAGGAGATTCATTGAAAGGATGAAAAAAGAATACGACATTTTCTGGAACGATGTTCGTAAATCAAAAGCAAAAAACCTTAAACTATCCATCGGGGAAGTAATTACACTTGCCTCTATCGTTCAAGAAGAATCTGTCAAGGAAGATGAAAAACCAAAAATAGCAGGAGTTTACATCAACAGACTGCGCAAAAACTGGAATCTTCAGGCAGATCCCACTGTTAAATTTGCTCTTGGTGATTTCTCAATTAAAAGAATTCTGGATAAATACACTGAAATTGATTCTCCCTATAATACTTATAAGTATAAAGGACTGCCTCCGGGACCAATTAACTTTCCTGAGATACAAAGCATCGATGCAGTACTAAATGCAGAATTAAGCGATTACATGTATTTTTGTGCTAAAGAAGATTTCTCAGGGTATCATAATTTCTCAAAAACTTTTACAGAACATCTAAATTACGCCAGAAAATACCAGGCGGCACTTAACAGAAATAAAATACTGAGGTAGGAGTTAAATGCCACGGCTATAGCCTAAGAAGCCAGGTTCACTATTTTGTACCGATAATATTTACTTCGAGTTCAAGAAGAATGCCGAATTTTGAATTGACGTCCTGTCTTATCTGTTCTGATAATTCAAAGATTTCTTCACCCGTTGCGTTTCCTTTATTCACAATAACCAAGGCCTGTTTATCATGGACTGCAGCGTTTTTGTATGATTTTCCTTTCCAGCCTGCTCTTTCAATCAACCATGCTGCAGAAGTTTTAAAGATTCCGTCCGGGCAAGGATATAAAGGAATTTCCGGATATTGATTACGCATTTTTTCAGACAACTCAGAGCTGATAAAAGGATTTTTAAAAAAACTTCCAGCATTTCCATTTTTTTTAGGATCGGGCAATTTTGATTCCCTGATTGAAATTACAGCCTGGCGAAGATTTTTCAAATTTAACGGACCAATTTTAGCCGTTTCCAATTGCAAGGCCCCATAAGAAAAATTAAGCTTATATTTCTTTTTTAAAAGGAACACTACAGAAGATATCATAAATAAATCCTTGAATTCATTTTTGAAACAACTGTTTCTATATCCAAAATGACATTCATCGTGTGTAAAAACCCTTTTGCTTAAATCCTGGAGGTTTAAAGCATTCACCTTAAAAATCGATGTTTCAGCTTCCATTCCATACGCGCCAATATTCTGGACGGGCACCGAACCAACATTTCCGGGAATTAATGAAAGGTTTTCCACCCCACCCCAACCTTTCTCAACACAAAGTGCAACGAAATCATCCCAAACTTCTCCGGCTCCGACTTCCACTTCTATGGTATCTTCATTCTCCGATTTAATGTCTATACCCTTCATCCGCGGGTATATAATCAATCCCTGAAAATCTTCAAGAAAAAGCAGATTGCTGCCCCCGCCTAATATTAATCGCTTTTCCTGACGAAATTGTTTGTTATCAGAGAAAAAAGAGATTAAATCATCAGCAGATTGAATTGATAAAAAATATCCGGCCTTCACGTCAAGGCCAAAAGTATTGTATTCTTTAAGGGAAAGGTTATGTGAAAGCTTAAACATAAATTGTTTGTCTATAAGATATTCAGAGCTATATTCAACGGCCTAATCAGGAATTGTTCATGCAGCAATAGTGTTAAGATTCCAAGAGCCGGCAATCTATATTTCACTCTAATTCTCCCGAATGATATTCCAAACATGGTACGGAGAAGATACGGAGAAGGTAGGAAGAGAATTCCCCTACGATAAATCCGTTTCGGATTGAAAATCCGGAGAGTCAGCAGGAGTAATTTCATTTTCGAGCAATGAATCAAAATCAATAATATTTTCTTCGATGGCGATCTCTTTTATTTTCTTGTTTTCACAGATAATTTTACGGGCAGGAAATTTCTGAATAATCGGATAATCATGGGTGGCCATAACAATCGTTTTTCCTTCCGCATTTATTTCTTTGAGGACAAGCAAAATTGATTCGGAAGTTTCAGGATCAAGGTTACCAGTGGGTTCATCGGCCAGGATTATTTCAGGATTATTCAGCAAGGCTCTGGCAATAACAATTCGCTGCTGCTCTCCACCAGATAATCTGTGTGGCATTCTTGTCTCTGAAAATTGCATATCCACCATTTCAAGCACTTTTCCGATGCGTTCCCGGATTACATTTTCCTGTTTCCAACCGGTAGCCCTCAGCACAAATTCAAGGTTCTGAAAAACATTCCTATCAGTAAGGAGTTGAAAATCCTGAAAAACAATACCTAATTTGCGGCGAAGAAAGGGAATTTCCTTCTGACGAATTTTCTCCAGATGATGACCGGCCACAATACCTTCCCCGGAAATCAGAGGTAATTCATTATAGAAAGTTTTAAGCAAACTGGTTTTGCCGCTTCCAACTTTGCCAATTATATAAAGGAATTCACCTTTGGCAATTGAAAGATCAATATTCTGCAGAACAAGGTTTTCATACTGATAAATGTCTGCATTCTTCAATTCAATTATTGACTCCGTCTGTAGCACAGTTATTAATTTATTATAAATTTGTACGACCAGTGAGTACAAAACTAATGTTTTTTAATGATTTTTGTGGGAGAAAACCATTTCACGGGTAAAGAAAACAAAAATTATTGTGTAGCATTGCGAACACATAAATTGAGACAGCTAAAGCAAATTATGAAAGATAATTTTTTATATTTAAAAGTATTAATCTTTGTTCTTTTAATAAACTCTTCCGCTTATTCACAGCCTTTTGGGAAGTCAACAAGCAATGAAGAAAAAATGCGCATGGCAAAAGAGCTTTTCTCTGCTGAGAAATATGGAGCTGCACTGCATGAATTTGAAAATCTAAAAGATTTTTCAAAATCGCCAACCATCAATGAGGACGAAATTGAGTTTTACATTTCCATGTGCCAGATGGAAATGGGAAATAAAAACGGAAGAGATATTCTGGAGCATTTTATAAAAAAATACCCCAATTCACCCCATATTAACACGGTCTATTTTCATTTGGCCAATACTGAATTTGGATTAAAACATTACAAATCAGCTTTGAGTTATTATCAAAAAATAGACCGGTATTCTCTTCTAAAGAAAGATCTTGATGAATATTGTTTTAAATCCGGTTTTTGTAATCTTCAAACAGGAGATCATGTCAAAGCAAAATTATTCTTCAACGAATTAAAGGGGAAGAGAGGACCATATGCAGAATCATCTCAATTTTACAGAGGGCACCTTAATTTTTTGGAAGGGAAATATGATGAGGCTCTGCAGGAATTAACAGGACTGGAACATTCATCACAATATTCAGGCCAGATTTCCTTCTATAAAGCTCAGGTTGCTTATGCAAAAGAAGATTATCTGCAGGTTATAGAAATTGCTCCGGCAATTTTTGCAGTAGCTTCTGAACCAAGGAAAACAGAGGTATCCAAAATACTCGCTATATCTTTCTACCAGCTTAAGAAATATAATGATGCGATTCCCTATACAGATCATTTTCTGAAGAGTACGAATGTAACTCCAAATGAATATTATATTGCGGGATTCTGTTATACTAATTCCGGACAAACGGATAAAGGAATAGTGAATTTTGAAAAATCAGTCAAGGGAAAAGATCCTATTTCTCAAAATGCCTATTATCATCTGGCTGGACTTTATATCAAAAAGGGGGATAAAAAAAGAGCTATGATTGCCTTTCAAAATGCCTCAGACATGAACTTTGATCCTAAAATACGAAAAGATGCGTTATTTCAATATGCTAAAATAACCTATGAGCTGGATTATTCACCTTTTAATGAAGCGATAAAAGCTTTCGACAAGTATATTTCTGAATATCCCGATTCAGAAAATAATGACGAAGCGTATAATTACCTGGTAAAGGTTTTTATGACCACGCGCAATTACAAGGATGCACTTGCTTCACTCGAGAAAATTAAAGTAAAAAGCCCTGCCATAAAGAAGGCCTATCAAAGGGTTGCCTTCAACAGGGGAATTGAATATTTCAGAGACATGAAATTCAATGAAGCAATTAAGCTCTTTAATAAAACGATTGAGGTTGGCGGCAATAATGAAATAAATGCTTTAGCATACTACTGGCGTGGCGAATCAAATTTTCGAACCGGCAATGCGGATGCTGCAATTTCAGATTACAAAAAATTTCAAAGCATCCCTGGGGCGTCGGGTAGAAAAGAATTCCCAATTTCAAACTATAACATCGGATATATCCTTTTTAATAAAGACCAATTTGCTTCAGCCACTTCCTGGTTTTTAAAATATCTATCTGCTAACCCGGATAAGAATTCCCCGATTTATGCTGATGCTTTAAACCGTACGGGAGATTGTTATTATGGTGAAAGAAATTTTAATGAAGCAATCGCCTATTACGAAAAGGCATATTTGTTGGGAGGAGCAGATGCAGACTACGCACTTTTTCAGAAAGCCTTCTGCCACGGACTGATGCTGGATAATCAGGCAAAGATTGATGATTTAAGCAAGATTCCTGTTGCCTTCCCCAAATCCAATTATCTTGATGATGCGCTTTTCGAAACGGGAAAAGCCTATGAGCAAATGAAAAATGAAGAGAAAGCTGCTGAAAGTTATCAGACTCTCATTCAAACATATCCTCAAAGTTCATATAACCCTAAAGCATTAGTTCAGTTGGGATTATTAGCTTATAACAGAAATGATTTTGATGCATCCATAAAATACTACAAACAGGTTACTGAAAATTACCGCAGCAGTTCAGAATCCAAAGCCGCCATGACTGGTATAAAAAACAGTTTACTTGAGACAAATAAAGTAGATGAATACATTTCCTATGCAAGAAGTCTTGGGAAAGATGCCTCGCCTTCCGAAAATGAGAAGGACTCGCTTACCTATTTAGCTGCCGAAAAACTATACATGTCAAAGGATTCGCGTGCCAAGCAAGAATTAATCAAATACCTGGATAAATTTCCTTCAGGAAATTTTGAAATGAATGCTCATTTCTATAAAGCGGACTGTGAATATCGTGATAATAATTTTGAAGAAGCAATCCATGATTATGAATTTGTACTTTCTCAGTCGGATAATGCTTTTACAGAAAATTCGCTGATCAATGTTTCTGAATTACTTTATAAAAACGACAACTATAAAAAGGCCTTAATTTATTATGAAAGACTTGAGAAGGTATCGAATAACAATAACAATCTTTTAACTTCTCTTGCAGGACAAATGCGTTGTAATTATGAATTGAAAAATTTCAATGCAGTTTCCAGACTGGGTTGGAAAATAAGAAGCATGGAAAATATTCCTGCAGAGTTGGATCGTGAAGCTTCATATAAAACGGCAAAAGCACTTGCTGAGCTTAATGATCCATCTAAAGCATTACCCTTATGGAAAAAATTATCAAATGACACAAAATCCGTAGAAGGTTCAGAAGCAAAATACCGCATGTGCGAGTTTTTTTACAACAGCGGAAAGTATAAAGATGCTGAAAATGAAGTGCTTGATTTTATTGACAAAAATACTCCTCACCAGTACTGGCTTGCCAAAAGTTTTATTTTATTAGCTCATAATTACGAAAAACAAAATGATTACTTCCAGGCTATTCATACCTTAAAAAGTGTGATTGAAAATTATTCAGTGAAAGACGACGGCATCATTACTGAAGCAGAAACTTATCTAAAGGAATTGGAGTTAAAAGATCCCTCAGGAGCTAACAAACAATCTTCAGAAAAATAAACTGAGAACTAAATTTAAGCAATGATGAAAAAAATATATTCCCAAATATTCATTTTGATTCTGTTATCTTTTGTCATCCATATAAACCATGTTTTCGGTCAAAAAGATACCACTAAACTGAACAAGGAGGTAGAGGTAATCAAACCTTACCGTCCAAATATTTCAACAGCTAATAAATTAAATCAATTACCGGTCATTGAAGACACGGCCAGATTTACTCCTGAATTCAATTATTCCATTGACAGCAGACCAATTTCTTCAGCATTTAAATCCGGACCTGTTAGCATACAGGAGCTTAAGGCTGAAGCAGACCAAAATAATGGAATAGGCTACCTAAAATTAGGTGCAGGCATGTACAACAGCACATATGGTGATTTTTTTCTGAGTAATAACAAATGTAAAAATGGATCTTATGGTTTACACCTGAAGCATTTTTCTTCACAAGGAACTACGAAGCTCTCCAAAGGTGATATTGTTGATTCTCCCTATAGCAATAACAAAGGTGAAATTTATGGGAACCAGATAATCGGAGGCTCTACCTTATCAGGAAATTTGTCGTATGACAGGGATGTATTCAGATACTATGGATATCCGGATGTTATTCCAGTCTTTTCGTCTTTAAAACCACCTTTATTGGGGGAGAAGCAGCAATTCCAGAAAGCAAAAATTCAGGTTGGGCTTAAAAGCAATGATGACAGCAAAAACCTTTTAAAATATAAAAGCGGATTATGGTATCATTTTTTTGATTCAAAAACAGGACAACAAGAGAAAGCAATTGGTTTATCAGCTGATTTTAATTATCAATTTGAAAAATTTAAAGGAATACTGGAAACTTCTTATGAACATTATACGACCAACGGGCTTCTTGATACGACAATTAATACAATAGATAATAAAAGCGTCGGTTTGTTAAAGTTGGCTCCTTCAGCACAATTCTCAGGTGAAAATTGGGTATTCAGCGGAGGATTTAGTCTTTACTCCGTAGGTTCAAATCTGGTTGGTGAGGATGATATAAAATTATATCCAAAAATTGAATTTACTTTTAGTCCGGTAAAAGACATTCTGACTCTCTATGCAGGGATCAACGGCTACCTTCAAAACTGCAATTATTCAGCTATTTCTTATGAGAACAATTGGGTTAATCCTGTTCACAATGTATTAAATGAAGATCATCAATATATTCTCTCAGGAGGATTAAAAGGGAAAATCAACAAGGAATTTAATTACAAAGTAGAACTTAAGTATGAAAACGTGAATGACATGCATTTTTATGTCCTTAGATCAATAAATCAGGCGTCACCATTCACTTATAACAATTCCTTTGACCTGGTCTATGATAACACCGGGATAACTAATTTCTCTGCGGAGCTGTCCTATGTGAAAGACAGGGATTATTATTTTTTGTTAAAAGGAAATTATTATAACTATACACCTGATCATCTATCATTTGCCCCTCAAATGCCGGATTTTGATATTGAAGGTACAGCAGGAATAAGATTAAATGCCAAGATAACGGGATTTACTGATATGAAAGTTACAGGAGAACGTTATGGACTAATAATAACTCCTGGTGAAAATATGAAAATAAACCTGAAACCTGTCTATCAGTTAAATGTTGGAGCAGACTATGAGTTAAAATCAAATTTTAAAATCTTCGGGAGAATAGACAACCTGCTCAATCAACATTATGAACAATATACTGGTTATACATCACAAGGTTTAAGATTAATTGCAGGTATTACTTTTTCCTTTTGAACCAGAGATAAATTTTCAAGTTTACTGCAGTTAAAGTAAAGATTTTATTTTAAAGAAAAACGGAAAAAAAGATTTATTCATATTAAATTTAAATTACAGGTATTCATAGCTATAACAGCAAAAATTATTCCTATTTTTCAATTAAAAAGCAGTCAATATTACATTCAGTTTTATTGATAATTTCATCTATTTTATTACCTTTGCAAACCACGTTAAAGTGGGTAGAATCTTTCCCAAAATAAAGGATAATTTAAATTCTTAAGAATATTATTGACTTTGTCAAAATATTGTCCATTTGAGATGAGGAGAGATTATTGAAATGTTAAAATAATTTACAGTATAATGAGTGATCTGGAAAACAAGGAATCATTTGAGACAGACAATTACGGGGCAGATAGTATTCAGGTCCTTGAAGGACTCGAAGCTGTCAGGAAACGTCCAGCCATGTATATTGGAGACATTAATGTAAAAGGATTACACCACCTGGTATATGAAGTAATTGATAATTCAATTGATGAAGCGCTAGCCGGTTATTGTAGTAATATCGAAGTAACCATCAATCAGGATGGTTCCCTTACAGTAACGGATGACGGACGCGGTATCCCCACAGGCCTTCAGTCAAGCGAAAACAAATCAGCACTTGAAGTGGTACTGACAGTACTTCATGCAGGAGGAAAGTTCAATAAAGAAAGTTATAAAGTTTCCGGAGGACTACATGGAGTAGGTGTTTCCTGTGTAAATGCTCTCTCTTCTTATTTAAGAGCTGAAATTCACCGGGAAGGCAAAATATGGGAACAGGAATACGAAAAAGGCATACCACTCGGTGATGTAAAAATAATAGGTGAATCAGACAAAACCGGTACCATTATCACTTTCATTCCAGATAGTACCATTTTTACCACCACAGAATTTAAATATGACATTCTCTCTGCTCGTCTTCGGGAGTTAGCCTATTTAAACAGGGGTATAAAACTTGAAATAACCGATCTCAGACAAAATCCGGACCGCGGAGAACTGAAGCATGAGAACTTTTACTCAGAAAAGGGACTCGCTGAATTTGTTGATTATCTGGATGGAACAAGGGAAAGAATAATTGAAGACACGATTCATATTTCTACGGAAAAGAATGATGTTCCTGTAGAAATTGCGATGTGTTATAACAATTCCTTTACCGAAAATCTACATGCATACGTTAACAATATCAATACGATTGAAGGTGGAACTCATTTGACTGGTTTTCGGAGAGGATTAACCAGAACTTTAAAAAATTATGCGGAACAAAGCGGCATGCTCCAGAAACTCAAATTTGAAATCAGTGGAGATGATTTTCGCGAAGGATTGACCGCCGTTCTTTCTGTTAAAGTTGCAGAGCCTCAATTTGAAGGGCAAACCAAAACCAAACTTGGGAATTCCGAAATAAGTGCTTCTGTTGATCAGGCTACAAGTGAAATGTTGGCCAATTATCTTGAAGAACACCCAAGAGAAGCAAAAATAATTGTTAATAAAGTAATTCTTTCTGCGACTGCACGTCATGCGGCAAGAAAAGCGAGGGAACTCGTTCTGCGAAAGACGGTGCTGACTGGTGGAGGATTACCTGGAAAATTGGCTGATTGCTCCGAAAGAGATCCTGCATTGTGCGAAGTATTTCTCGTGGAAGGGGATTCTGCAGGTGGAACAGCAAAACAAGGTCGTGACAGGAAATTTCAAGCGATTCTTCCTTTAAGGGGAAAAATATTGAATGTAGAAAAGGCTATGCCTCACAGGGTATTTGACAGTGAGGAAATACGCAATATCTATTCTGCTCTTGGAGTATTTATCGGGACTGAAGATGACCCTAAAGCATTAAATCTGGAAAAATTACGATATCATAAGATCGTGATTATGACCGATGCCGACGTCGATGGATCTCATATTGCGACTTTGATTATGACCTTCTTCTACCGGTATATGGTAGATCTTATACTCAATGGTTATCTTTATATTGCTACTCCTCCCCTCTTTTTGGTTAAAAAAGGAAATAAAGAGCAATATTGCTGGACAGATCAACAGCGTCTTAAAATCATTGAGGATTGGGCCGGCGGAAATGAAAAAGGTCTTCATGTTCAACGATACAAAGGTTTAGGTGAAATGAATGCAGAACAGCTGTGGAGTACCACAATGAATCCGGAAATGAGGACTTTAAGACAAGTAACCATCGAAAGTGCGGCCGAAACTGATCACGTATTCTCTATGCTGATGGGTGACGATGTTCCACCAAGAAGAAAATTTATCGAGGACAACGCCTCATATGCCAATATCGATATTTAGTTGAAAAACAAGAAAATAATAAATCAAGAGGGTGTCCGAAAAGGCACCCTCTTGATTTATTAACCTGAGTTCGATATAAGCTATCAACTAAAAGAGGGTGAAACTATCAATTTCGGATAAGGTGGTTAGTTAATAGTATAAAATGGCTTTGAATATGCATAAACTTGCAGGTCGATGTAACTAAGTAATGAGAATAAATTGCTGTCGTAGTTTGCAATCCCTTTGTTATTTAACAATAATACAGCAAAATTTCACATAGACTCTCCTCGTATTAAGTCCGTATTCGCTTCGTACCAGGTTCGTCCCGGCTTTTTTAAAGAGAATTTACATAATATAATAAAATGAAATTCATTTTTAAAATAAAATTCGTCAATCTAAAATACGACGTTATTTCATCTCATATACTTAATGTTCATTTCTAATAAATTAAGTTATAAAATATATTATTTTTGGTGGTGACATTTTAATCCCTGATTCTTTATTATACCAGATTATAAAACATAATTAATCAAGATGAAACGAAAGTATTTTTACGCTTTAACGATTACTTTGGTGGGATTCTTTACCTCACTAAACCTCCCGGCAGAAATAAAATTGCCATCCATCTTCTGCAACAACATGGTGTTACAGCAGCAAAGCGATGTAACTATATGGGGTAAAGCTTCAGCAAATTCTCCTGTGAGAGTCACCACCTCCTGGAATAACAAAAGTTACAGCACACGGTCAGGTAACGACGGAAACTGGAAATTGAAAGTCGCCACAATTAAAGCCGGGGGACCTTACGAAATCACCATCAGTGATGGGAAAAGCCTGAAACTCAAAAATGTTCTCCTTGGAGAAGTATGGGTCTGTTCAGGACAATCCAACATGGAAATGCCTGTGAAGGGTTTCATTAATCAACCGGTTGTAGGTTCTACAGAGGCTATTGCCCAGTCCACCAATCCCAACATTCGTCTTTTTACTGTAAAAAAGGGCACCAGCGTTACCCCCCTTGATGACTTTACCGGACAATGGAATCCATGCGAACCGGAAAATGTATCCGGGTTCAGTGCAACGGCCTACTTTTTTGGATTAATGTTAAACCAGGTTTTGAATGTTCCGGTCGGTTTGATTAATACAAGTTGGGGAGGCACCCGGATAGAACCATGGATCAGCAAGAGCGGCAATAAAAAATTCGACTGGGTCAAACTGCCGGAAGAAAAACAAACAGGGAACTTGTCGCAGCAAACACCCACGGTTTTGTTCAATGCCATGATTAATCCTATGGTAGGATATGGCATTCGTGGAGCTATCTGGTATCAGGGGGAAGCCAATGCCGGTCAGCCGGCAGAATACCAGAAATTGATGCCAGGCTTGGTTGAGGACTGGAGGGTTCAATGGGGAATCGGCGATTTCTCATTCTACTACGTGCAGATTGCACCTTACGATTATGGCACAGGCGCTCTGAGTTCAGCTTACCTTCGTGAAGCGCAGTTAAAGGCCTCAACAGCCATTCCAAATATCGGCATGGCATGCATCATGGATCTTGGCGAAGAGCATTGTATTCACCCTTCAAATAAGCCAGCCGGATCAAGACGTCTGGCAATGCTTGCCTTAGAGCAGACATACAAGATTAAAGGAATTGACGGAAAAAGCCCTGTGCCGAAAGATTACAAAATCTCCGGCCAGACCATCAATCTGACGTTTGATAATGCTCCCAATGGTTTAACCTCTTATGGAAAAGAATTATCCTGCTTTGAAACCGCCGGACCTAATAAAAGATTTTATCCGGCTAAAGCATTTATTACAGGAACAGGAGTGCAGGTTCTTTCTCTTTTAGTTCCGCAACCTATTGCCGTTCGATACGCATTTAAAGATTATGCAGTAGGTGATTTATTCGGCACGAATGGTTTACCCGTTTCATCCTTCCGAACTGATGATTGGGCTCCTGAGAAATAGAAATATTGATTTGCATAAGTAGTAAAAGCTGGTGATGAACCAACCTTTACTATAAATTCATTTTGGATATAAAAAGTTGCAGCAGGACATTCACTGACAATCTTTACTACATTACAGTGGGACTGCAAAGGTTAACGTTACTAAGAATTTTTTGTCTGATAACTTTTGAATTCTATCAAAAGTTACAAATTCCTTCGGCTCTCTAAGCCCAAAGTAAATTTCTTTACCTGGTTCTAAGTTCCTGTAATTGTTCTTCTTGTCTTTTCCGATATAATCATCAAAAGAAGCAATTCCTCTTTTTAGGTCAACCGGTGCATCTATTCCTTCAAGAACTTCAGCCATCAGTTTTGAAGAAACTTTAAACCAAAATTCAAGGTTAGTTGTATCCTTTTGAAAACGAGATGTCTCAAATTTAAAAGTCAGACAATAGTATTCACATCCCCAGTTTCTTATTGTCAATTTGTCGCCATTTTTAAAGTCAACCGTTTCGATTGCTGTTAAGCTGTCTGCCTGAAGTTGGAAATTAGATTTTGGAAAGATTGACTTCTTGACAATAGGTTCTGCCTTACCCCTGATACAATTGTTGCGTTGATTTTGCGCAAGAGATTGTGAGATAAGTCCAAGTGTTAAGCAGATTATAAATAGGCAAGTAACGTTTTTCATAAGGTTAAATATCTATCGGGTTCATTCTTTATTGATCAATTCCTCAATTTCTTTGATGTGCAACTTAAAATGAGACAGATAGTCAACAATCATTTCTTTTAAAGTGACTTTCTCGTTTAAGGCTGTAATCCAGGGATTATCCAGTTTTTCCGTATTGACATTGTTGATCACATGGATGATGTGCAAATTGGAGTATTTCCATAGCTGAATCAAATCTTCCCAATTCTCTTCCTGGTAATTTTGAATAGCGATCCATCTGTCATTATTGCCAAGATTTGCATAATCCGGATAAATCAAAGGACTGGGCTGATATTGGAGATGGACGATCCGGTGAATATTATTCGAAGCGGAGTCCACCATGTGCCCTAATATTTGCTTGATGGATCTGTTTTGGCTGTTTCTTCTTTTTGTTATCACTTCTTCGGAAAGGTTCAGTAATTTTGGTTCATATTCCTGAACCAAACGCAGTAACTCCTGATTGTTTTCTTTAAAGTCATTCATTGTTTTATTTATTATAAATGTATAATTAAAAGACGGATACTCATCTGAATTGATTAAAATTTATGCTCGCTCATGAACAAAGGTAAAGTAAAAACATAATTATTTAAAAGAAATAAATCTCACCAAAAAGTGTAGGCCTGATCTTTTAATTTTGTACTATTGTATTATTCCTGTCATTGCGTACAGGAGATAACTAACCTGTTTGTATTTAACTAACTAAAACAGATGGGAGAAGAAGTCATCAATGCTTTTGAGCCATTAATCCGGAATCCTTTTACATCCTGTGATAAGGAAAATTTTTGTGTCTTAAATTCTCATCCCGGTAAACTCATTCACTATTTGAATTATGCCAATAGTTCATTTAAATCAGCATGTACATATTTTACCCCTGCTTATAGAAAAGAAGGTCATGATTTTAATTAATAGTCCAAAAAATATTTCAATGAAAGTTCATCAGATCAATCAGACATCAGTCACTTATTCAGGCTTGATTTCAGTGATTATATGTTCCTTCCTTTTAGGGAATGAAGTTTTTGGACAGCAAACAAAAATCAAATCGACCAAAGACACCATCCAGGTAGTTGGCCATGCCCACATGGATATGAACTGGTTGTGGACTTATTCTGAAACCATGCAGATGTGCAACGACAACCTTCGTCAGGTTGTGGCTTTTATGAAAGAATTTCCTGATTATACCATGGTTCAAAGCCAGGCCGCAGTCTATAATTTTGTGGAAAAAGTGGATCCTCCTTTATTTGAACAGGTTAAAAAGTATGTGAAAGAAGGACGTCTTGAGCCGGTTGGAGGAATGTGGACCGAAGGCGACGAGAACCTTTCTTCCGGGGAAGCGATTACCCGTTCATTCCTTTTGGGACAGCGGTATTTCCAAAACCACTTTGGGCGGATGTCTAAAGTGGGCTGGCTTCCTGATAATTTTGGTCACATATCCCAAATGCCTCAAATTCTGAAATTGGCCGGTTGTGATTATTTCTATTTTCACCGCTGCAAACCATACCTGGGGACATTTTGGTGGGTAGCGCCGGACTCATCGAGGGTATTGTGTTATGCGAATGACACCTACAATGGTAATATTACTCCGGAAATGAGAAATGAGGTCAATAAATTCTCTCCTGACAAACACCGGATACTTCAAATCACAGGAGTTGGCGATCATGGCGGAGGCCCCACCCGTGCAAATATAGAAATGGTTCACCAACTTGATAAGACACCGGACTACCCAGCCGTAAAATTCACCACGGCGGGTAATTTCTTTCAAAGAGCCTCCAAAGAGATGGACGGACGCCCAACCCACCGTGGTGAAATGCAGTTTATTTTTGAAGGCTGCTATACCAATGTTTCTGATATCAAGGAAGGGAACCGGAGTTGTGAGAATCTACTTTACGGGAGCGAATTCTTCAACGCCCTCCGCTGGCTGAAGGGTGATACCTACCCGTCAAAAGAACTGAGGGAAATCTGGGAAACTGTTACTTTCAACCAATTTCACGATATACTCCCCGGCTCGGCTATTAACGAATCCAACAAAGAAAACGTGGCCAGGTATATTGAGGCGCTTCGCAAAACAACCGAGCTGCGCAACAACGCTTTCCGTAAAATGGCTGATGAGGTTAAATTTCAGACCGGATTGGGGCAGCCTGTTGTGGCCTTTAATCTTCAGCCTAAAGGACGGAAAGCAATCGTTGAAGCCAATGTTTTTACAAACGAAAAACCGGCTACCGCTAAAATTGGCAGTTGGGGCGATTTTTACGGATCAAATAAAATTATCCCTGTCGACAACGGACAAGGTCCTGTTGCTTCGGTTTTGGTACGCGATGCTTCCGGCAAAACCTATCCTGCACAGATAGTCTGGGGAAAATCAACTCCTCCCGGGTATACTTCAAAAGTGGAGTTCGTGGTGGATGATATGCCGGCCTGCGGTTACAAAACCTTTTACCTTGACATGAACAAACCGGGAGAGATCAACAAGACTATTCCATTTAATGATAACACTTTTGATACCGATTTTTTCCGGATTAAATTTGATATGAAGACAGGTGGGATCGTTAGTCTTTTTGATAAACGCTCGAATAAAGAATATGTAAAACAAGGCGGCCAGCTTAATAAGTTGAAGATTTACCTCGAAAATAAAAAAGGTGGAATGAAGTCCTGGGTGATCAATAAAATAGTAAAGGAAGAAGATGTTGCCAACGTGAAAAGCGTAAAGATTGTAGAAAATGGACCTGTAAGAGCTTGCATCGAAACGGTTAAGACATGGGGTAAATCCAGGTTTACCGAACGCACTTACCTGTACCGTTCTTATCCGCGCATTGATTACGATATGGAAGTGAACTGGCTTGAAACCGGAAGCGACTCCACCGATTCTCCCATGTTAAGAGCGCTGTTCCCTTTGGCTGTAGAAAATCCCCGTTTTTACAGCCAGGTACCTTTTGATGTGATCGAAAGACCCATTGACGGTAAAATCAATGGGAAAGATGCCCCTTCATACCAAAAGTCCCAGTCAAAAATATATGGCGTTGACCCTGAAACCAATGACGGACAGGAAGTCCCTGCACAGAAATGGGTTGATGTGACAGACGGGAGAGATGGAATAGCCCTATTGAATAAGTCCAAATACGGGAATTCCTTTCATAATGGAGATTTGAGGCTGACGCTGATGAGGTCAGCAGGCAATCCGGATATCTATCCCAATCTTGGAAAATTCAACATCAGCTATGCACTTTATCCACATCAGGGCGACTGGAAAAATAATGTATGGAGTGAAGGTGATGACTTTAATGTGCCGGTTTATGCAGCCGAACCTCCTTCTTTGGCTCTGGTCAAAAATCATGCAACCCGTCCTGAAGAAGATTCATTTATTTCTGTTTCTTCTGAAAATGTAATGCTGTCAGGGATAAAAAAGTCAGAGGAAAAGGAAGAGCTTATAATCCGGTTATTCGAAACACAGGGAAAGGAAACAACTGCCACTGTTAAACTTCCCATGGTGGTCAAATCAGCAAACAGGCTTAATTTGATTGAACTTCCTCTCAAAAATGCCTTAGCTCCCGAAATCAAAGGTCATTCAATCAAAATAAATCTGAAACCACACGAAATCGTTACAATTGGAATTAAATAGAACAAGAAATTTAATTATGACTACAACTAATTTAAACAAAAGGCAGATGCTCAAATATGTAGGAGACTTCAGCCAGCTATTTGGAATTAAGGAATATACGCTTGTGGGTGGAAAAGCTGACGGAGTAAGAGCTTTCGACGTCAACAACGGTTCGGGGCTTGTATTTACAATTCTCGCTGACAGGTGCCTTGACATCGCCGGATTATCATTCAAAGGGTATAATTGCAGCTATATCAGCAAAACCGGCATTGTAGCTCCGCAATACTATGATCAGAATGGCATCGGCTTTTTGCGTAGTTTTCATTCCGGGTTTTTCACTACCTGTGGTTTGCGTAATGTTGGAGGCCCTTGTGAAGAAAATGGTGAATCGTTTGGCTTGCATGGCCGGATATCCAATACTCCCGCAGAGGAAATATGTGCCTCCACAGAATGGATTGACGATGTCCCGGTGTTAACCATCAGCGGGAAAATACGTGAAGCCCGGGTTTTTGGAGAAAATTTAAGACTCGGAAGGAAAATTATCTGTAAATACGGAGAAAATAAAATAACCATCCAAAACACCGTTGAAAATTTAGGATTCAACCGGGAACCGCTCATGCTTTTATTCCATTTTAACTTGGGATATCCCTTACTTGATAAGGATTCCCTGCTGGTGACCCCCACCCTGAAACTAAAACCCAAAGATCAGGAAGCGGCTAAGGGTGAAGCTTCATACAATCAGTGCCAGCAACCTACTCCCGGTTTTGCTGAACAGGTTTTCTATCATGATCTTGCTTCGGATAATGATGGTGAAACCCGTGCAGCTTTGATCAATAAGAAGCTTGAAATTGGAGTAGCTCTCTCTTTCAATAAAAATCAGCTATTCAATTTCACTCAGTGGAAACAAATGGGCGAAGGAGAGTATGTCATGGGAATGGAGCCGTGCAATTGTTTTGTCGGAGGCCGGTTAGATCCTGAAAATAAAAAAAACATCCAATACCTGGAACCAGGTGAAATCAGGAATTTTGACATTGACATCACGCTGTTGGGAAACAATAACGAAATAGACTCATTTACAACAAAAAAAAACAATCTGTTAAAGAGATAACCATCAGTTGACTTTAGGCTTTAGACTGCAGGCTTTAGGCCGAAGACTGAAGTCTGTAGCCTTCAGTCTTCAGCCTACAGCTTACAGCCTATTAATCAATAACCAAAAACCATTCATCTCTTTCAAGATCATGTTTGATTAAGTATTGATTGCCCGCAATCGTAATGATTTTGAAATAATCCGAAACCGGCCAATCAGGATTTGATTCAGCCTGATACCAGCGGTCGGTGATCTCCTGAATATCATATCTTGTATAATTCAGATAAAAGCATTTCGGGTATTCATCCGTTTTATATCCGGAATAAGATTCTACATTTATTGGAGTTAATTCCATGCCGGGTCTGAAGGCTTAATGCTGAAATTTATAACTTTCAACAGGTTAAATGAAGAACAAAATTGGTATCCGGATCATTGAGATGCTTAACAGCTTCCGGGGTGCTCATAATCTTCAGCTCGACACCTTTCCGAGCCGCCACATTACGGACTTCTTCCATAACGGGCAGAGCTGAACTTTGCCCTGTCCCGACAACAAGACGCCTGCAGTTCCATGGAATGTTCTCATCGGATGATAACGGAGTATGACCGTACCGGTCAGCGTATTTTTTAGATGCTTCCTTTTCCCTTTTTTTTACCGAACCATTATCGATGATCACATCCTTTCTGTAAGTCTCCCCATCAATATTGATGGTGCCAAATGAAAGATCTTTTACTATCATAAAATTTCTCCTTCCTGAACTTTTGGTTTAATGAAACGAACCATTCTACATTTACTCATACGAGTTTGTGATTATCAGGCAGGTTCCATCAGACCGTTAAAGAACAATTAATTAGCAAATACAAGATACAAAAATCAAGCCGGATTAGCTTAAAACAGGAAGAGAATTAAATTCAAGTGCTGTGAATAATTGTCGGTTAAGGCGAGAACCTGGTTTAACAGAGAAGTTTGAATTAAAAAAATGCCTCAGAAATCAATTTCCTGTTTTGTGAAATATATATAACAATTCTTCGTCGTTTTGACTTTAACAAGCTGATTTTTTATTTACTATTGTAGAAACGAACAAGGCTTCTTTTGCAAACACAATGATTTATTGAAGAGCACTTTATATGAAAACGAAAACAATATTTTTTCTTTTAATTCCGATATTCCTGGGATCAACTGTTGTAAGTTGTAATCCACCCAAACAACACCAACGAACCTCAAAATTGGACGCGACAACCAACCCGGTTGCAGTAAAGGACACCGCGGAGGTAAAACCGATACCTAATACTCCGGACAAAATTCTTGCCAAGCCGGAAATACCGGTCCTTTGCTACCATCGTATAGGCACGGACCGGAAAAGCGAATATGAGGTGACTCCCGCAACATTTGAAGCTGACATGAAAATACTGGCTGATAGCGGTTATCACTCTATTCTGCCAGCTCAGCTGTATGACTATCTCGTTTATAATAAGGCTTTGCCTCAAAAGCCGGTGATGATCACATTTGATGATTCAAGAATTGAGCATTTTATGATTGCAGCTCCGGTGATGGAGAAGTATGGATTCAGAGGAGTTTTCTTCATCATGACCATCACCTACAACAAGAAGAATTACATGACCACCGAACAGATTGCACAGCTGTCAAAAGCCGGCCATTGCGTTGGGCTGCATAGTTGGGATCATGTGATGGTGACCAAATATAAAGATGAATCCGACTGGCGAAAAGAGGTAACAGACCCGAAAAAAAAGCTGGAGAAAATCGTGAACAGTCCAATAGAATACTGGGCTTACCCGGATGGGATATATAACCACAAAGGGGCCGAAGAGTTAAATAAATATTTTAAACTTTCTTTTTCGCTCGCAACACCACGCGATTCGGCTTTCCCTTTGCAAACTGTCCGCAGGATGATCGTGCCGGAATGGACCCCTCAGGGATTGCTGAAATCAATCCACAGGACTTTCAAAAAAGCAGCTAACTAAATTTAAGAAGATAGTTCCTTAAACTACAAAGAAGATATCAAAGCTGGTTTCACTGTGCACTTACTGTGCAGTTTCTGTGCAGTTTCTGTGCAGTTTCTGTGCAGTTTCTGTGCAGTTTCTGTGCTGAAATAGCACAGAAAGTGCACAGATGGGATACAGATAGTACGAGCCAATCCCGTTGAGGTCAGGCTTCGGCCGAAGGTTTATTCCAATTCAGCAATCGGAACAAACAGAATTAAAATGTTTCAAAAACAGGTTGAATTACATCAATTAACTTTCTATATATCATATGGATTCAATTTACAGAACGAAGGACTGAGAATGAATAGATTAATTCATAGAAACTAAAATAAATTGTCCACTCTAAGGAAATAATTTATATTTTAGTTGAATTTATTTTCGGAACAGTATGCCCAATGTTTATTGGATAAGGGTAGCTGTCACTAATAAATTATCAATAACCGAATTGTAAAAGCTAATACAACATTTTGCCATGAAAACCATCCGATTAATAACAGCATTGACCCTCGCATTTTGCACATTTGCTGCATTTGGGCAGTCCAGACCTTTAGGAAATGTAATCAATGACAAAAACAGTTCAGTCATAATTGATCCAAAATCTCAACCGGAACAGGATATTGTTCAGGTGAAGGCCACCATTGCTGATATTCTAAAGGAAAAAATAGAGGTTTTCGACAAAAAAACTCAATTGAGAGATTCTCCTCAGGACATAAAGGTTTTGGACGATCGGATTGAATTCAAAATCAAAGATCAGAATACTGCTATTTATTTTACCGACCTGGCCGGTGACCCCATTCCAGCTGTCTATTTTAAGAAGAATAAATCAATTTTATCTCTGCTGAATTTCGATTTGATATCCGGAGGTTTTAATAACAATTACAAGAGGCTTGTTGAATTAAGGCAAAATCTGATCATTATTCAGAAAGATTTTAAAATTAAGAAGGAAGAGGCTAACATGGCCGCGTTTTTACAAAAGATAAAAGAGTATCGTGCCTTGAGCGTCAAACCTCCCCTATCGGAAGAACTGAGAAAATTTATCGTTCAGGCCAATTTATTCAGTCAACAGAAAAATTACAGTAAAGCGATAGAGCTTTATAGAAAGGTCATTGACACGGATGCGGTAGCCTATCCGGCTGGTTATTCAAATTTAGCTTTGCTTAGTGCGCAGGTAAATGATTTTAAAGCAGCAATAACCTATATGAAATGGTACCTGCTACTCGAACCGGAAGCTTCAGATGCCAGAAGCGCCCAGGATAAAATTTATGAATGGGAGGCGATGATAAGTAAGTAAACGGAGAACGGTAAACAGTGAAACCGGGAACAGTTTATCCAGGAGAATTGAAACGTTTTTAGACTAAAAGATTATGAAGAAAAATATCTATTCAATCATCTGCGCATTATTGGTTTCCATAACTGTCCCGGCAACAGCTCAAAAAATCACTCCGGTGTATAGCGGAACGCTCAGATACAACACCCTTGAAAAACTGGACTCAGTCAAAAAGGAATTCTCCGAGATGTTAGGTAAGGTTTACAGTGTAAATTTAGGCAAATCGCTAAAGACTCAATATATACCCGAAGATAAAGAGGTGGTTATCACGAAAAATGGGGTCTCGTTTAATGTCACAAAAAAATTGGATAAATACCTGTTTCTATATACTACCAAACAAAAGATTGAAATTTTGGAATATTCGTACCTCGGGAAAGTATACGAAATGGTATTGCCTGATTTGACACTTTACTGGAGAATCCGGGACTTAGAATTTGCTAAAAGATTCGCTGATGATCTGGTCTATTTTCAAAACATGCAACATTTTGTTAATTTGAAAGATGCTGAAGATTTTGACTTGATCGCAGCTAAATACCGGGCGCTAAAAGAAAAACCTCCAATATCGGAAGACGAACGAAGGTTTATAGTACAGGCCAACGCGATGACTCAATCAAAGAATTATAATCAAGCCATCGAATTTTACGAAAAAGCAATTCTGCTTGATCCCACTAATCCCATGGTGTACAATAATCAGGCCTTGCTTTTTGTTATGGTTGGTCGATATGATGAGGCTATTAATCGCATGAAAAAGTACCTGAAACTGGTACCCGATGCTCCGGATGCGCGCAGCGCCCAGGATAAGATCTATGAGTGGGAGGCCATGATGGCTAAATGAAAAGTAAAAAATAAATATAAATTAAACCTATGAAAATCCTTCGATCACTGACCTTATTGACTTTGGTGCTTTTGACATTTAATGCACTTGCACAATCCAAAAAAAGTTTGAATGCCGGCAGCACTCCGCTAACTCAGGCCAATAAAAAAATAGGGGAAGTAAAAGCGGACATAGCCAAAATATTAAATGATAAAGTTGAGATTTACGATAAACGAAATCAGTTAAGCGGCACCCCGAAAGATCTGGCGGTAATGGATGACAGGATTGAATTCAAAATTGACAAGCAAAATTCGGCCATTTATTTTACAGACTTCCTCGATGATTCCATCCCATCTGCAAATTATAGAAAAACCAAAATCGTACTGGTGCTCGATAAATATGAATTTATCACCAATGGGTGGGTCAAAAGTAATTTTAATAAATTGGAGGAGTTGAGACAAAATCTAATCTTTATACAAAATCAGACCCAAAAAAAGCGTTATGAGACTCAGCTTAATCTCTTTGAACCGATAGCCGCAAAGTATCGGGAAATGAAAGTGAAACCGCCAGTTTCGGAAGAGCAAAGAAAATTTATCGTACAGGCTAATTCAAATAATCAACAAAAAATGTACGGGAAAGCCATCGAATTGTATAAAAAAGCAGTTGAAATAGATCCGACTGCGTATCCGGGTGCTTATTCCAATTTAGCCTTGCTTTCGGCACAGGTAAACAATTTTGATGCCGCTATCTTCTATATGAAGAAGTACCTTCTTCTCGAGCCTGAGGCTTCAGACTCCCGCAGTGCCCGGGATAAAATTTATGAATGGGAAGGAGAGTTGGGTAAATAACAATTAATTACTAAATGGAGACAAAGCGTATAATTATGCAAAATATAATCAATAATTATGCAAACTTCTTTAAATTTCTTTCTTTTTCAATTACGAACCGGAAGCGAACCAAATACGGACCAAACATAGAGCAGATATAGACTGGTGATTAGTGAATAAATATGCACTTTAGGTGAAGAGGTAAACAGAAGATTAAGGAAAATAGATTTTAATTAATAATATTATGAAATATATTCAGTATTTATTGTCGACTATCTTGTTTTCTTATGCAATAGCATGTTATGCTCAAATAAAGGAAGATTCGCATAATACTTCAATTCCTTGGACCAATTATCAGCCTAAAGTTATAAGTTTTGATTTAACATTTGATAAAGATAAGGAAACACTTTATCGGTTACTCAAGTCATGTTGGATATTATCAAACGACCAAACTGTATCTTATAAAAATGTTGAGATAAATAATGATAATATCTGTATCCTATCAAATAAAACTGATAAAATAGTTATCAACTTTGATGATTTTGATTCTGGTTTGTCAGTTAATAAGGAACAATATTTAAACAAAAGTCAAGAAATGAGGGTATTTTACTACCTTCAATTGAAGAATAACTTCCGTTTTAAATTTGACCATATCAGCCTTGAAAAGGCCAAAGATTTATGTGATATTCTGTATAGTTTACAACATAAGTTTAATGTGAAGAATGCCGAATACCAATTAAAAGGCTTCATGCCATTGGTTGAGCAATATCGCAATGCAAATCCAAAACCTTCATTATCAGAAGAACAGAGAAAATACATTGTTCAGGCTAATCTTTTCTCTCAGGCGAAGGAATATATAAAAGCTGCAGGAGTCTATAAAAAGGTTGTTGAAGTGAATCCAATCGCGTACCCTGAAGCTTATTATAATATGTCTTTGTTGTATGCTGGAGAACGTTTATTTGACATGGCTATTTTGAATATGAAAAAATACGTGCTTCTTGTACCTGATGCTTCAGATGCACGTAATGCTCAGGATAAAATTTATGAATGGGAAGCCATGATAGCTAAATAATCAATTCTTAGACTGAAACTAAAGAACCTTAAAAAATGAAAACTCTTTTGAGCACTAAACCGGGTCAAATGAACATCAAACTTAGATTAATCACATTATTAGCTGTTGTGCTTTTGAGTGCCGCTTCAAATGCACAGACAAAGACACAGAATGAAAAGCATTATTATTATCCAGTTATTCCCAAGGCTGAATTTAATGAGGCAAAAAATAGCCTGGCAAAATTATTAAGGGAAACCGAAAGTTGGGATGATCGTAACAGGCCCAGCAGTTTCCCCAAAGATGTTTCTGTTTCTGATGATGGATTTAATATTACCTATAAACGTAATAAAGCAAGTACCTGGCTTTTTTCGAAATTACTGAAAACACCTATTGAAATTATTCGGGTTGACGACGTACCACCCAGTTGGAGCGGTTACACGATAAGACTTGGAGGATTAAGATTCACTACTGAAGCGAACACTGGGAATTTCAAACAATTAGCCAATTATTTATGTTTTTTTCAGCAATACTATCATCTTTATAGTGAACAGCCGTTCAATAGTATTCAACAAAATGATTCATTGCTCAGCCTTTTTAAATCAATAGCCGCAAAGTATCGCGAATTAAAAATAAAACCAGCTGTTTCGGAAGAGCAAAGGAGGTTCATTGTACAGGCCAATTCTCTGAATGAAAAGAAAATGTTTGACAAGGCCATTGAACTGTATAAAAAAGCAGTTGAAATAGACCCAACTGCATATCCGGCGGCCTATTCCAATTTAGCCTTGCTTTCGGCACAGGTAAGCAATTTTGATGCTGCTATCTTCTATATGAAGAAATACCTTCTGCTGGAACCGGATGGTTCGGATGCACGAAGCGCTCAGGATAAAATTTACGAATGGGAATTGAATGTGGCGAAATAATCGACTTACTAAAACTGAAAATATGAAAAAGATCCGATTTGAAATGTTCTTTGTTTCAGCTATCATGTTTGGGCTGACTTTCGCAACTCATGCACAAACTCTCGATCAGTACAAGTCCAAACTTCCGGAAAATATTCGCACGATTAAAGAGGCTCAGCAGGAAATACTGAGTATCTTAAACAAAAAAGAGACGGTACATTTTTATTCCAGCAAACCTTATGTCAGGGTAAAATTGACCAGTAACCGGACACTTATTGATAAAGCGGTCATGGAAGGTGATGGATTCCTTATTACGACCTCGCTGATAAACTTTAATCTTGATATTGCTAAATCATCTAATGACGTATTTTTTGTCTGGGGAAACCGGCTCCAAAAAGAAAGCGGGAAACATGTTGTAATGTATCAGATTGGCATTCAATTTGGAGAAAATTTGACCGATATTTACAGTCTGGATTACGATTTAATGTGCCGGCTTGCGGACGATTTGTATTTTATTAAAAGACAAACCATCACCGAGTCTGTTGGATCTGAGTTGACACGGTTTGCTTCGGTTGTCGAAAAGTATAAAGGACAGGCTGCAAAACAACCGGTTTCTGAAGAACAAAGGAAATTCATCGTTCAGGCAAATGCCGCCACGCAAACAAAAGACTATGGTCAGGCCCTCAACTATTTTAAGCAGGCCCTTCAGATAAACGAAACAGGTTTCCCGGATGCTTACTTCAACATGGCATTGATCTATGCCCAGCTAAGGCAATTTGACCAGGCTATTCTAAGCATGAAAAAGTACATGCTTATCTTACCGGGTTCTCCGGATGCAAGAAATGCACAGGATAAGATTTACGAATGGGAAGCAGGAATAAATAAGTAAACAGCAAACAGTGAAGGATATAACCAATTAAAACAAAAGCTATGAAAAAGCACTTAAAACTTCAGATTTTTATGGGATTATTCCTAAGCTTATTACTTCCAAATATTGCTCTCTCCCAGATTGGTATAACAACTGGGGAGAAAATAGAAACGTATAAGGCTAATAGTGGTAATGGCTTTGATACAGGCGTTAAAGGTGGAAGTGCACTTGAACAATTGGAAAACATTGCCGGACAAAAGGTATCGAGTGGGAATACAGACCACCATACTGTTACTCCGGCTCAAAGACCAACAAATGTTGCAAATACTATTTCTCAAGCAGCCCTTTTCCAAAATGCCGTGAAGATGCAAATTGCAAGCGGTCTTGCAAGCGCTTTTATCGGGATGATTTTCAGCAGCGGCAGCACACAAAAAAGCCCACAGGCCATTGAAGCAGAGCGTCGGCAGGCTGCCATTCTTGCTGCAAGAGCAGAAGCCGAGAGACGCTACAATGATTCTATAGCGCAGGCGAGATATGAAAAGATGATGGAATCCTACAAGGTGTTGAGCACAAACATGATTAAGTTAAAAACACTCATTGCCGGTGACATTGAGTTCAAGCCTTTGGATATGAAACCTGCTCCAATGTCCAGGGAAGATATTGAACGGCAAAACCTGCTCAGGCAGGGTCTCAAAATTGGCTGGGATAATAACGCATGGGCACAGGTTCCTCCCAACAGCTATAAGATGGAAGAATCAAATGCTCCTGCAGAGAGTGGACCGGATCAATATTTAGAGGCAGCCATTAACAAGATAGAAACTTTCCAGGGAGGACGCGTGGCAGCTTTGGCCGGCCGGTACATGCTGAACATCAAAAAGGAAACAATGTCCTACCTTAAAGATGCTTCCGATGCAGCTATCAGCGGGAACATTGCAAGAATGGATGAAGTCGGCAATGTCGATCTGCGGGCCAAAATCTCCTCAAATGCGCTTTATAAAACCGGGGTTCAAACTGCAAAATCATACGCCGAACAGGGAAAAGATTTTATTTCCGGCGAAATAGATGATGCTAAAGATGCGGCTAATTTTGCTCTCATGGAATCCAAAGGGATGGAGCTGCTTAAAAATAAAAATATCTATTCACATGTTTCGGATGACTGGAAAGTAGGTCTGAGAAAATATTAAGTTTTTAATTCACAAACCATGAAAAAACCAATAATCTACTCTCTGGTAATTTTGTTTCTGTTTCTTGTCCAATCAGCTTTTGCCCAGCAGAAAGACTCCCTGCGTTATGAAGTAATGCTAAGCAGCAACATGTTGGATTCAACACTTAAAAAAAGCCATTTTATCAGCGCCATAGATATGTCCCCCGGCAAATACATCACTCTCTCCACCGGCGACAAGATTTATTTATTGGGGTGGGGAGGAATATCACAATTGGGAAACAAGGTGGATGGGAATCCGGTAAATTCATATGCTTATACAAAGGACGGTCTTCTAATGGCGATAAGAAACAATGTCCTGGGTTATATGAACGCTGAAGGAAACCTTGACACACTGGTCCAATTACCCAGGGCAGACATGAAAATAGCGGCAGGGAAAGAGGTGATGTATTTATTCGATCAATCCAGGGAAGATAAACAATACAAACTCTATGCTTTCGCAAAAGGAGGAAAATACAAACAACTCTTGGTTTCCCCCAAACCTATCACTACGGTGGTAGAAATGAGCGATTCGCTTTATCTTGCGATTGGAAGCGGAGTGTTTTCATTTTCTCCCCAAAGCAAAGTGCTGAATTTAGTGGCCGGGTTTCAGAAAGAGAGTGAGATCCAATCAATGGCCGTTGATTCAAAAAATGGCATCCTTTACATTGCTACAAGAGAGGGAATCTATGCTCTCAAGGACAACAGCCTGGTGTATGTCACCGGAGATTTTGGCGGAGGAATGATTAAATATTTCAGTGGCGGACTCATCATCTTTAATCCGGAAACCTGCGACATCATTCGAATCGTGAACATTGATAAATCGATTGTGTTTTAAAAAGCTCTACCCGGTATGTAAAGTCAAATGCAGGACTAAAATGTCAAAATTATAAATTGACATGGTTGAAGAATTTGTAAAAAGACATTTCGATAGCTGTTATTTCCTTAGATCAGAGAAATCTTTCTACGATAAAAAGCCGTTGCCGGCACACGAAATGAGAACCGCATTCTAATCTTTTCTAAATTATATGTTTACATCTAAATGCAGGAATCTTTAATTCCTGCATTTATCATTTTTATCCAAAATCGTCTGTTAATATATTTGAAAGATTCGCCATATTTTCATATATTTAATAACTATGGCAAGTGCTTTTCATACTTTACGAATTTTTAATGCCATTTATTTGTACACCATGAGAATCCAGACCAGCACTTCGGAATATCTTTCAGACATAAGAAATTCAGCTATATGGAACATGTTTGATGAGAGTGGCATAGGATTGGCCATCATCGGAGCTGATTTGCATTTTCTGGAACTGAATGAAGCATTTTGCCGGATCCTGGGTTATTCAAAGCAGGAACTGATGAACCTTTCCTTCTTGGATATTTCCTATATGCGATATATTGAAAAGGATATTGAATCATTAAACAAGCTTAAGTCCGGAGTAATCCCGGTTTTTAAGACAGAAAAGCGTTTTATTCGTAAAGATCAGACCATTTCCTGCGAAGCTGTCACATTTATCGCCATATATGATGGAAATGGTCAATTTCTTTATTTTGTTGCTTTAATCGAGGATATTTCTGAGCGGAAAAAAGCGGAAAAAGAGCTCCATGACAGCGAGGAGATCATGCACTATATTGTAAAACACGATCCTAATGCCATTGCAGTCCTCGATAGGGATATCCGGTATATTGCAGTGAGCAATCGTTATCTCCAGGATTATAATGTCAGGGAAGAGGATGTTATAGGAAAAAACCTCTATGATATATTTCCTGAGTTGCCCCAAAGATGGAAAGATGTTCACCAACGCTGCCTGGCTGGAGCCATTGAACGCAGCGAGGATGATTTTTTTGAACGTCCCGATGGTTCTATTACTTATAACCGTTGGGAATGTCGCCCCTGGCGCCATGTTGATGGGGAGATCGGGGGCATTGTCATGTACACGGAAGTGACCACTGAGCGCAAGAAAGCTGAAATTGCCCTGAAAGAGAGCGAGGAGCGATTCCATATGCTATTTAACCAGGCTCCCCTTGGGTATCAGTCGCTTGACAATGACGGCAATTTAATCGAGGTAAACCAGCGATGGCTCGATACATTGGGTTATACCCGCGGAGAAGTAATCGGAAAGTGGTTTGGCGACTTTATTTCTCCGTCTTACCGGGAAAGCTTCCGGGAACGTTTCCCCTTATTCAAAGCTAAAGGCGAGATTCATAGTGAATTTGAGATGATTCATAAAAATGGCAATCCATTATTCATCGCTTTTGATGGCAAGATAGGCCATGATATTAACGGGGAATTCAAGCAGACACATTGTATCCTACAGGATATCACCGAACGAAGACGGGCAGAAAAAACACTGGAACTTACCTTGGAGAAGTTGGCCCTGCATGTTCAGCAAACACCACTCGCGGTCGTTGAATTTGACATGGACGGTTATATCAGGGAATGGAACCCGGCTGCTATCAAGATGTTTGGATATACGCGTGAGGAAGCCATAGGAAAATACTGGAGCCTGATTGTTCCAAAATCTGTTGTTCCCCCGATAGAAGATATTTGGGATTCAATTGTAAAACAGACCGGCGGGCTACGAAGTTCCAACGAGAATCTCACCAAGGATGGGAGAATAATTTATTGTGAGTGGTTTAATACCCCTCTTGTTGATCAGACAGGAAATACAATTGGAGTCACATCTCTTGTGATGGATATCACCGAGCAAAAAATAGCTGAAGAGGCATTGAAAGAATCCAGACAAAAACTGAGCAGCATCATTGATTTTCTGCCGGACGCAACCTTTGTACTCGATAATGGGAATAAAGTAGTCGCCTGGAACAAAGCCATTGAGGAGATGACAGGGATTAGTAAAGATGAGATGATAGGGCAGGGGGCGCAGATTTATTCTGCACCCTTCTATGGTGATCATCGGATGACTCTTATGGAAATTATAGAAACCAACAATGAAGAATTATTATTGTCCAGATTTGAAAATGTAAAAAAGAAAGGAAATACAGTTGAGGCAGAAATATTTGCTTCTGCCCTTTACAAAGGCAAAGGCGCCTATATATGGATCAAGTGGGCCCCTTTGTTTGATGATAAGGGTAACCGTATTGGTGCAATAGAATCAATCCGTGATATCACAAGTCACAGGCAGGCAGAAAATGAAATCATAAAAGCCAGTCGAATTTTAGCGGTTCTCAGCCATATTAATCATGCGATCATCAATATTCATGAAAAGGATGCTCTGTTTAAAGAGATTTGCAATATTTCAGTTCGGTTCGGTAAATTCCGGATGTCCTGGATTGGCATGATTGATGAAAAAGAAAAGATGGTGAGACCTGTTGCGTGGAATGGTTTGGAAGATGAATTCTTTGCAAAAATAATTACATTTCTGAGTTTAGATAATACTAATGAGATGGGGCCTGCTAAATTAGCCATTATTACCGGGAAGGAGGTCATCTGCAATGATATATCCAGTGATCCGAGAATGGTCAAGTGGTGGAAAGAGGCGCAGAAGCATGGTCTCAAGTCATCTGTGACTCTGCCGATAAAGGTTTATAATAAGGTTGTCGGTACATTTTCATTGTATGCTGATCGAACGTACTATTTTAATCCGGAAGAAGTTCAACTGTTTAAAGATGTCACGTCCAATATTTCATTTGCTATTGAAGCAATTGAAAACGAACGCGAACGCAAAGAGGCTGAAGAAGAATTAAAAGAAAGTGAAAGGAAGTTCCGTTCTCTTTTTGAAAATATGGTGGAGGGTTTTGCCTACTATAAAATGTTGTATGAGGACGGGCGCCCTACGGATTACATGTACCTGGACGTTAACCAATCATTTGAAACTTTGACGGGACTAAAAAATGTTACCGGAAGGAAAGTTTCTGAGGTGATTCCTCACATTATGGAAGATGATCCTGATTTATTTGAAGCCTGCAGCAGGGTGGCCTTATCGGGGAAACCGGAGCGGTTTGAGATTTATCTTAAATCTCTGAGTATATGGCTTGATATTTCTGTCTACAGTCCGGTAAAGGAATATTTTGTCACGGTTTTTGATTTGATCACCGAACGTAAACAGGCAGAGGAGGCGCTGAAAAATTATGGTCTATACCTGGAAGAGACAGTTAAGAGAAGGACAGCTGAATTGGAATCTGCGAAGGAACGTGCCGAATCGGCGGACCGGCTCAAATCGGCCTTTCTGGCAACCATGTCCCATGAACTTCGCACACCCCTTAACTCAATCATAGGATTCAGCGGAATTCTTTTACAGGAAAAAGCCGGGCAACTAAATGAAGAACAAAAGAAACAGCTTGGAATGGTCCAACTGAGTGGCCGGCATCTTCTAACCTTGATCAATGATATTTTAGACCTTTCTAAAATTGAAGCTGGACAATTGACACCCATCTACGAATCTTTCAATATCGAAGAATTAATAGAAGAGGTCATAAAACTGGAGAAGTTGGCCACAACGAATAAAGGACTTTCCCTCAATTTTGAAATAATTCCGGAGATCGGTGAAATCGTGAATGACAGACAACGGACTCGTCAGGTAATCCTGAATTTATTAAATAATGCGGTCAAATTCACCGACAAGGGGTCTGTAAATATTAAATGTTATAAAGACAACGATTCATTAAAGATAGAAGTTTCCGATACAGGAATCGGTATTAAAGAGGAGAATCTGGGCAAACTCTTCAACCCATTTATTCAGGTTGAAAATGATCTTACCAGAAAACATGAGGGGACCGGATTAGGATTATCAATCAGCAAGAAATTAATGGACTTACTTCATGGTACGATAAGTGTCAAATCCGAATTTGGAGTCGGAAGCACATTTACAATCACCTTGCCATTAAGCGCCGGCTAATGCGTTAGCTCCTTTAACCTGTTTTGTTCCTGAAGCTTTTCTTTGGAAACACCCTCTTTCTAATCTTTACGGCAGACCTGAATCATGAGGCCAGTTTTTAAATTTATTATTCAACGTGAGTTCGATCTAAGGAATAGATAACCTAATCTGTCGAAAACACCTCAGTAGTCATGGTCGAGGGAGAAAAACCAACCTAATAACCTAATTTAATCAGGTAATTAGGTTAGTGAAAGCGTAAAATTAATCCCATCTAAGGTGTTTTTTTAAAGATTAGGTTATCGAAGACAACATTAACGCTCAAACAATCAAGCATTGTCTTATCCATTGCTTAGATCGAGCTCAGGTTATTCAGGAAGATTAAAATCAGGAATCAAACACTGATAAATCTGTTCCGTGCTGTAACGGCCCAATTATCAATCCAATGATGATCTTCCGCAACAATAACTTCGGGGTACAAAGCACAGGTAGGACAGATATGCCATGGAATACCATAGAACACATCTCCGGGTTGGTAGTTTCCTACTTCCGGTACTCTGACCACAAGATGCTCTTCACTTTGAGAGACAGGTATCGCTTCAGGATGATTCAAAAACCGTACTCTTGGAAGAGGCGTCTCAGCAGCAATGGCTTTATGTCCAAGGTCAAGGCAAATCAAATTCCTTCCAACAACTGAAACAACTCTTGTGATGAGAACGGCAGCATATTCAAAGGACAAATCCGGAAAGCGGTCTCTGGAAGCAGCATCCCATAACACAGTAGTTCCTGGACTACATATTGTGTCGCTCATCTTCGCATGTATGGGAAAGGTCGGAGTACCTCCTGAAACAAGGTTGAGCTTTCTCCCCAGTGTTTCTTCTGACCAGGCCAGAAGTTCATACACAGCTTTAAAATCCCGGGTACAAAGGGCCTTTCTCTCATTTAAATCCGTAAGCGTATTATGTCCGTCATAGGCATGAAAGCCAAGAAATACAACCTGTTTTAAAGATGAACACAATAGAACAAGTTCGCGGGCTTCTTCCCCCGGAGCGATACCTGTCCGGTTCATTCCGGTGTTCACATCGATATAGACTCCGATTCTTGCTCCTGCTTCAGACATTTTAGCATCCAGTAGTTTAACAGTACCGGGATTATCAATGATGACAGAATAATTTACGGAAGGAAATTTTCTGATAAGGTTAACCAATCTCCCGAATTTAGGACCAACCGGTTGGAGTGCAATCAGGACATTTTCGCCGCCTGCTGCACCTGTCATTTCGGCTTCTGCAATGGTCGCGCATTTAAAATTCCGTATCCCCAATGAAAGATGCAATTTGATAATCATCTCCATTTTATGTGTTTTCACATGAGGCATCAGTCTATCGGGACTTCCGGCCATCCCGGTCATCGTCCCAAGATTGCTCAAAATCCTGTCTTTGTAAACTACCAGCGAAGGAGAATCAATTTCATCAATTTCCCTGATCTCATACCAATTCAAATCATCTGACATTTCCTTGTTCTAATTCTTCAATCAAGTTCAAAAATTGCTTCTATTTCAACAGCAGCATTCTCAGGCAGGCTTCCCATTCCAACGGCGCTCCTCACTCCTACTCCATTTTCGGGGCCGAAAACTGAGGCAAATAATTCGCTGCATCCGTTGATCACGTAAGGATGCTTTTCAAAATCCACGGTCGTATTGGCCATGCCGAAAACCTTTATCACCCGCTTAATCCTGTTTAAACTGCCGAGATAGTTGATTAGGGTAGATAAAATGGAAAGTCCTGCTTGTTGTGCGGCCATTTTACCTTCTTCCATATCAATATCAAGACCTATTTTCCCTTTCATAAAAGAACCGTCCAGTTTAACAGGAAGGTGACCGGAAACATAAATGTAATTCTCTGCCTGCAATATTGGTGTATATACACCTTTAGGCATTGGAGCCGGAGGTAATAAAAGATTGAGTTCCTTAAACCGGGTTTCGTTGTCTATAGTTGCCATTTCCGTTTATTTTTATATCTTTCCTATATTATTTAGATTCTTAAAGTTCAAATATAGGTATTTTTAAAATCTGCAGTAATGATGTGAAACGACCATGAGAAAATCTTTCTCACAAAGAAGCATGATTATGGGAGAGTTCTATCTGGTCAGTAAAAAACAAATTATAATCAGATGAAAAAAATCGTATCTTATTTTCATTGGATTCCAAGAATTCTTGCCATCATGGGTATACTGTTCATCAGCATGTTTGCTCTTGATTCTTTCACACCCGACGGGAATTTACGAGATCAGATCCCAAAATTTTTAAAGCATCTCATCCCATCGTATGTTCTTGTAATTTTATTGATTCTTTCCTGGAAACGTGAATTAATGGGCGGAATTCTTTTCCTTCTGGTAGGATTGTTATTAATTCCTTTCATTTTTTCTACAAACTTACATCGGACCCATTCTGTATGGATGTCAGCAGGGGATGTCCTCATCATCAATATCCCATTTGTAATTGTTGGAGTACTCTTTATACTCAGTTATCGAAAAAAAAGAAAGATCTTCCGGGAAAACATAAAAATGTAAAAAATATTCGGCAAATCCCCAGACTATAAAAATAGATGCTGAAATCTATTTCTTCAACTCTTTCACCCAGATATTTCTGAATTGAATTTTGGCTCCTTCAGCTTGTAAACCAATGGCCCCTTTAGTAAGAGAGCAGTTTTTAGCTGTATTTTGAAGAACGCCATTCACTTTTATTGTCAGGATATTGCCTTTTGCCACCACGTCCATACTGTTCCATTCCCCTGGCTTCTTCTCACTGGATGTCTTTTCTTTTCTTATTAAGGGCTTTACTTTAGATGAAGAAGTAAATACGGTATCCCGGATCGTAACAGTCTCTCCTGCCCCATGAAGAACAAAATCGCCTGCATCTCCGGCTTTCAGCTGACCCTGATAATGGGAAGGCCAGATTAGGTCTGGACCATTGACATGAATCAATACCCCGCTATTCCCCGGTTTTTCAGGCCAGCGCCACTCCACATGAAGCTTATAATTGGAGAATTGTTTGTTCGTGCGTATATATCCCAGAGGTGTTCCTGGTGTTTCCACAATTCCATTTTTCATAGTAAACAGAAGTGCCACATCAGCGTTCGGATCTTTGGAACAGACAGTATAATCATTAAAGTCTTTCCCGTTAAACAATACCTCTTTTTTCTATGGAAATCCTGTTAATGTGAATGATACTAACACTGAAAGAAAAATAAGATTTTTCATGGAAAGTATAATTAACGTCCTCACAAATGTAAATAAATATTAAAAATATTCTCAGTGTCTGATCTTAAGATACCAGGCGCCCCGACCTGACAAGATCATAGTTCGAACCGCTGAAAGGACATGTGTCTCCTGCAAACGGTATCCTTTTTATAGTTCTTTTACATTCATTTAGATTGTTTTACATTTTTATCATAAAAGGATTCCAAAAAAAATTATCATCTTTGCCCGTAGAATTTATCAATGTATAGTATAATGAAAAAATTTCTAATTCTATTTGTTATTCCTTTTTTGGGTTTAATGCAGCTTAATGCTCAGACCCAGTCTGCTGCACCAGCTGCACCGGCCCCACAAGCAGCTCCGGTTAATCCCGATGCTCCTATTGCAAAATGGGATAAAATTGTTAATGATTTCGGTGAAATAGCTCAGAATATTCCAAAAACGGCTGAATTTACCCTTACCAATAACGGCAAAGAGCCACTTGTAATCACATCAGCCCAAGCCTCCTGTGGTTGTACGAACCTGGAATATTCAAAAAAACCGATACTTCCGGGAAAGTCTTCAACAGTATCAGCCACTTACAATGCTGCAGCACCTGGAAATTTCATTAAAACGATCACAGTTAAAACCAATGCAGATCCCAACCCGGTGATATTACAAATAAAAGGAACAGTAAAATAATACATCAACTCACTCAGATAAAACCGGTTAAATCCTCATCTGACGATTCAGATGAGGATTTCTCTTTATATCATCTTCGTACCCCGGCTATATCAACTTCGGAGTTTGTTCGTACCATGTCCTTATCTGATCCGTATCTCATTTGTATGTATACCAAATAAAGTACGCTACAAATACATAAACAGTACGATTCTACTCCCGCCTGAAAGCGAATTGAGCAGATCAATTTATTCCATCCGGGACAAATCCTCCTTTTAATGTGAAGAATTTTTTAAAAAAACAGAATTGGTTGAGTTCAACCGGTTCCAAATGGAAGGAAAAATCTATTTTTGCGGCAATTTAATTTCTGAATTTCAATTTATTAAAATAACATGGCTGATATTCAAAAAACAATGCTGATGATCCTCGATGGCTGGGGAATTGGAGACCATACAAACTCGGATGTAATCTATTCCACACCCACCCCTTTTATAGATTCATTGTATAAAAACTATCCCCACAGTCAGCTTCTGGCCTGCGGCGAAGAAGTGGGCTTGCCGGAAGGACAAATGGGAAATTCAGAAGTTGGCCACCTGAATATCGGTGCTGGCAGGGTTCTTTACCAGGATCTGGTTAAAATTAATAAGGCAGTAAGGGAAAAAACACTTTGGAAGCATCCCCAGATTCTGAAAGCATATCATTATGCCAAGGAAAATAACAAGCAGGTACACCTGATCGGTTTGATAGGCCCAGGAGGAGTGCATGCCTTAAGTTCACATATGATTGCGCTGGCCCAGATTGCCACGGAAATAGGGTTGGAAAATATCTTTGTCCATGCCTTGACCGACGGCCGGGATACTGATCCCCGTTCAGCCTATGGATTCATAGAAGAGGATTTAAAAGCACTGGAAAAAACCAATGCAAAATTTGCAACTCTCGTTGGCCGTTATTATGGAATGGACCGCGACAGCAACTGGGACAGGGTAAAACTGGCTTATGATCTTCTGACAAAAGCGGAAGGAGAAAAATATAAGGATATCCTATCTGCCGTACGTGAATCATACGACAAAGGCATTACCGATGAATTTATCCGTCCTGTTGTTATAACAAATGAGAATAACCAACCCCTTACCATCATCAAAGAAGGAGATGTGGTCATTTGTTTCAATTACCGGACAGACCGCCTTCGTGAACTGACTATTGTGTTTACACAGGAGGAACATCCTGAACAGGGAATGAAAACAATTCCTCTGCAATGGTACACGATGACCAATTACAAAGAAAGTTTTAAGGGTATTGAAGTCATATTTAATAAGGATAATGTCTCCAATACAATAGGTGAAGTCGTGTCCAATGCAGGTTTAAAACAAATACGTATCGCTGAAACTGAAAAATATGCTCACGTTACATTTTTCTTCTCAGGCGGCCGCGAGAAGGTGTTTGATGGAGAACAAAGGATGCTGATTCCCTCACCTAAAGTAGCAACTTACGATCTTCAGCCGGAAATGTCGGCACTGCTGGTAAAGGATGCCATTGTGGGCGAGCTGAATAAAAAAAGTGCCGATTTTATCTGCCTCAACTTTGCCAATGGAGATATGGTAGGACACACCGGTATCTATACCGCAATTGAAGCAGCAGTGAAAACTGTTGATCAATGCGTAAAAGAAGTGGTTGAGACAGCTGTTGCCAACGGTTATGAGGTGGTGATTATTGCCGATCACGGGAATGCAGACAATTCACTTAATCCTGACGGTTCTGAAAACACAGCCCACTCGCTGAATCCTGTTCCTTTCATCTGGATTACACAAAACAAAAACAGTAAAGCTGCAAATGGAATTCTTGCGGATGTAGCTCCGACTTTACTGACGATAATGGGATTACCTGTTCCAGATGAAATGACAGGTAAAGTTTTAATACAAAAATAAATTCAGATTAAGCAGATACAGTAGATTATAGCCGGAACAATCTGCATAATCTTCTAATCTGCTTAATCCCAGTTCAGACAAATGTTTCCGGGAGGAATAATACATGCTGCAAATAGATAAAACAATTATAAGTCTTGATATCCTCGAAGAAGAGTTCTGCTGTGACCTGGAAAAATGTCAGGGAGCCTGCTGCATAGAAGGTGACAGCGGAGCCCCGGTCACTGTAGAAGAAGTAAACGCGATAAAACAATCGTATCCTGAATTTGAAAGTTATCTTTCAGATAGGAACAGAGACGAAATTAAAAAACAGGGCTTTTCAGTTATTGACAAGGATGGCGATCTCGTTACTCCTCTGGTAGGAAACAATGAATGTGTATACACGTTTGTGGATGAAGCAGGAAATACAAAATGTGCGATCGAAAGGGCTTGCCTGGAGGGAAAAATTGCATTCAGGAAGCCGGTCTCCTGTCATTTATTCCCCATCAGAATCACCGAATACAAGCGATTTGACGCATTGAATTATCAGCAGCTGGATATCTGTAAGGGTGGGCGCAGCTACGGGAGAATAAGCCGTATTCCATTATGGCAATATTTAAAGGAACCTCTCATCAGAAGATATGGACCAAAGTGGTATTCTGAATTGGAAACAGCGGCTAAAGTATATTCTAAAAAAGAAAAAGAGAAACAATAATTGGAAAATAAAAAAAGCGATCAGATTGACCGCTTTTTTATCTTTTATGTTTTGAAAGATTTATCCTATTACAATCAGGATATCACCCTCCATAACTGCATCACCCTTCTTCTTTGCAATCGAAAGAATTGTTCCAGCCTTATCCGCTTCAATATTGTTTTCCATCTTCATTGCTTCAAGGACAAGAAGACGCTGGCCAATTTTAACAGTATCTCCTTCATTCACAAGAATGTCAAGAATGGTTCCTGGCAGAGGGGACTGAATATTTCCGCCCCCTTTGGGAGCCGAAGGGTTTCTGGTTTTTGCAACAGATGGATGAACATCAGTAGAAGGGACTGAAACACTACGTACTAATTTTGGAGTCTTGGAAATCTGTGTACTTAACTGCATTTCCACATTATATTTTACACCATTGACAATGACCTCAGCATTGTTTTCTTCAATATTTGCAATTTCAGCCTCATATTGATTCCCGTTTATGGTAAACTTAAATTTTTTCATTTTAAGAGCCTTTTATCTTGGTGATTTTCTTAATCCATATATTTTAGAACTCCATGGTGAATAAGTCCGTGAAACTTTTATCATGGTAATCACAGGATTTTCCTGATCATGTAATTCATTGCTGTATAAATAAAGGGCCATCGCAATAGCCGCATGCACTTCACCTTCCACGTCATTTTTAGCAACAACAGGAACTTCAGATTTTACTTCATCGTGAACCGGCTTTTTATCCTCTCCTGCCATTAATTTCCCAAAATATTTAAATACCAGAAGAACAATAATCAAAACGGCAAAGACAATTAAAATGGAGGTTCCGATTCCGCTTTGGTTATAAACAACCGCATTTCCAACATCGGATTGATTTGTGTTTGTCACCGCATTCTGAGAGAAGCCAGGTCCCATTATCCCCATCAACGAAAACAGGGAAAGACCTATTTTCAATAAACTACATCTTTTCTTTGTCATAATAAAAGTACTATAACGGAATATTAGAATGTTTTTTAGCAGGCATGAAATCCTTCTTGGTCGCCAAAGCTTGTAAGGCCCTGATTATACGGAAACGGGTATTACGTGGTTCAATGACATCATCTATATAGCCGAATTTAGCAGCATTATACGGATTGGCAAATTCATTTTTATATTCTTCCTCTGCCTGTTTAATAAACGCCTCACGTTCAGCATCATCAGTCATTTTAGCTATTTCCTTGCTATGAAGCACTTCAATAGCGCCTTTGGGGCCCATTACAGCAATTTCAGCCTGTGGCCATGCATAGTTGAGGTCTCCGCGAAGATGCTTTGAACTCATCACACAATAAGCGCCGCCATAAGCTTTACGAAGAATAACGGTGATTTTTGGTACTGTAGCTTCCCCGTATGCGTAAAGAAGTTTGGCTCCATGAATGATGATACCTCCATATTCCTGTGCCGTTCCAGGCAAGAATCCGGGTACATCTTCAAGAGTTACCAATGGGACATTGAATGCATCACAGAAACGGATAAACCTTGCTGCCTTTCTTGAAGCATTGATATCCAGTACTCCGGCGAGATATGCAGGCTGATTGGCAACAATACCGACAGGCATTCCGTTAAATCTGGCGAAACCGACTACAACATTCTGGGCATAGTTACGATGAATCTCGAGGAATTCGCCATAATCCACGATAGAATGAATTACATCTTTAATATCATAAGGTTTATTCGGATTCTCAGGAATTATTTCATTCAGATTATCATCCAGACGATCAATCGGATCATCACAAAAAGCAATTGGCGGATCTTCAAGATTATTTTGAGGTAAATAAGACAGAAGTTTACGAATCAGGAGCAATCCTTCTTCTTCATTATCAGCAATAAGGGAAGTTACGCCTGATTTTGAGCCATGGACAACTGCCCCTCCCAGCTGTTCATCAGTAACTTCTTCACCGGTCACCGTCTTCACCACCTTGGGACCAGTTACAAACATATAACTGGTATCCTTACTCATTACGATAAAGTCAGTCAGTGCAGGCGAATAAACTGCGCCACCGGCACAGGGTCCAAAGATCGCAGAAATTTGCGGAATAACTCCTGAAGCCATGATGTTGCGCTGAAAGATTTCAGCATAACCGGCCAGGGAATTGACGCCTTCCTGGATTCGCGCACCGCCGGAATCATTGATTCCAATAACCGGAGCACCCACTTTCATGGCCATATCCATTACTTTGCAGATCTTTTGTGCATAAGTTTCGGAAAGAGATCCTCCGAATACAGTAAAATCCTGGGAGAAAATAAAAACAGTACGGCCATCAATGGTTCCACGACCAGTTACAACACCATCGCTGAGAAATTTTTTATTCTCCATTCCGAAATTGGTACAACGATGGGTAACGAACATATCAAACTCTTCGAAGCTTCCTTCATCAAGAATCAAATCGATACGTTCACGTGCGGTAAGTTTATTCTTTGAATGCTGGGTCAGAATCCTTTTTTCCCCGCCACCCAATTTGGCCTTCGCCCGAAGGTCGATCAACTGTCTGATTTTGTCCTGATTGCTCATTTTAAAGATAGTTTATAATTACTCACTGCACAATTCAGTAAGAGTTCCAAATGTTGATTTCGGATGTAAAAAGCCAATTGTGAGACCTTCTGCTCCCTTACGTCCCTGTTGATCAATAACCTGTATGCCTGCTTCTTTAACTTCCTGCAAAGCATTGTTAACATCGTCAACGGCAAAAGCGATGTGATGTATTCCCTGTCCTTTTTTCTCAATGAATTTTCCAATGGGTCCTTGAGGATCAGTAGATTCAAGAAGTTCGATTTTAGTTTCTCCAACTTTAAAGAAAGCTGTTTTAACTTTTTGATCTGCAACTTCTTCAATAGCATAACAAGTAGTACCTAAAAGAGTTTCATAATAAGAAACAGCAGCTTCAAGATTTTCTACTGCAATTCCAATATGCTCTATGCGTTTTGCTTTCATCATTTATATATTTTAAAAGTTCGTTCTTTTATTCAGTTATATTAAATTTCAGGAATAAAATGATAATGCGGGCCGAATCTTTCGAAGGCAGCTTTTTCCAGCATATCACGATGATCGGGGTGTGCAATTGATGTAAGCAGTTTAGCTCTTTCCTGGAGAGTCTTGCCGTAAAGGTTTACTGCCCCGTATTCGGTTACTACCCAATGCATGTTAGCCCTGGTGGATACCACTCCCGATCCTTCCATCAGTACAGGCGAAATCTTTGATATTCCCTTTGGAGTTTGAGAAGACATAGCAATAATTGGTTTTCCTCCTAATGAATAACCTGCGCCGCGGATAAAGTCTATCTGGCCACCAACGCCTGAGAAATGTTTAATTCCGATAGAATCTGCACATACCTGGCCGGTAAGATCAATGGCTAAAGCCGAGTTGATGGCGGTCATTTTATCCAGTTTACGAATCGTCTTAACATCATTTGTATGAGCAACATCCATCATGGCCACCATTGGGTTGTCGTCCACAAAATCATAAAGAGCCTTTGATCCCAAAAGGAAGCAGGCTACCATCTTTCCTTTATCAACTCTTTTCTTACTCCCGTTGACTACTCCCTTTTCCACCAAAGGAAGAATACCATCAGCAAACATTTCACTATGAACCCCAAGGTCCTTGTGATTTCCCAATTGGGCAAGCACTGCATTGGGGATCCCGCCGATACCCAGTTGCAAACAGGCGCCATCTTCAACCAGGTTGGCGACATTGATACCAATCAGTTTTTCAGTATCAGAAAGTGGAGCCTGGTTTACGGCATATAGTGGAGAATCGTCCTCAACAAAAATATCGATCATGCTCAATGGGATCATAGCATCACCCCAGCATCGCGGAACATTAGGATTAACCAATGCAATTACAGTATCAGCATTTTCGACTGCAGCACGGGTCGCATCGACTGAAGTCCCAAGTGATACAAATCCGTGTTTATCAGGGAGAGAAACCATGATCATCGCTACATTCACCTTCAAATACCCATCACGGATCAGTTTCTGGGTTTCACTGAGGAAAACAGGAACATAATCGGCGTACCCTGATTGGGTTTGCTTACGCATATTTGCTCCCACAAAAAACTGAGAAGAATTAAATATACCTTCAAATTCAGGATTTGCAAATTCAACAGGCCCTTCGATGTGAATGTGTTGTATAGTTACATTTTTTATTTCTCCGGCGCGGCCTCTTTCGACCATGGCATCGATCAGTTTCAACGGAGTAACTGCGACCGCACTTAAGTGAACACGATCGCCGGATTTAATTACGCTTACAGCCTCTTTTGCAGATACATATTTAACTTCTTTCATACTAAAATATTGCGATTAAATTTTGCCGCAAATTTAGAGATTTAAAGACTGTCCCAAAGGAATTTCAATATCAAATAAATGTTAAATTAAAAAATTCGAACGACTTGTTTGATTAGTATTCTTTTATTTTTTAGATAAGTGAAAGAGTGCAATGGATATTTTATAACTTAAGCAAAGTTATAAAAAGATTCAATGAATATACATAATTTCAATAATTTAATATGAGTTCGGTCTCAGCGAAGACACAGGATTGCAATATCGTTGCCATATTTTATTTTTTACCTGTTTAATAATTTGAATACCTTTGTATTATGATGTTTTTATCCGTTGTGATGCAATAAATACCCCCTGAGCTTATTCTCAATGATCGGATCGAATATTCTCCGGCCTCGTGCAGTAAGCAAAAAATAAGTCCGATACCGGACTTGGTACGGAGCTGGTATAGGGGAAAATACAAATTGGAGAGTGTAATCTTAACTCTGCTTTGAATCAAATTAAAAATTGATCGGTTTCTTTTGAACAAGGGAGTTTGAATATATAAACATCTACTTGCATTCGCCGGTTAACATTTAGCCCCTTATACCTAATTTTAATTTTCGCAATTAAATCAACTAATTATCAGATATAATATCATAATAATCAGTTAAATAATAAATAATTATTCAATAATTAATTTCAACATTATTTCAACTTCATAGTTGGCCTGTTAAAATCATTTATGATTGACTTATTTTCTTTAATTTAAAACTTACGATGCTGTTTCACAACTATTATTTAGAAAAATCAAGTGCCTTAGTTTAGATCGAACTCACGTTAATTAGTTGAATATTCCTTTCAGATAAAAAAATCTTCCTTTCCCATCTGAAACTTTGTTAAATTTGTTAAACAGCAATTTGAATGGTATGACGAAATTTGATCTTGCAGTAATAGGAAGCGGGCCGGGAGGTTTTGCTGCGACCATGAGAGCCGTTGATTTTGATAAAAACGTTTGTTTGATTGAGGCGGGGCACCTCGGAGGGATCGGGATTATGAACGGCGCCCTTACTTCAAAAACAATGTGGGAACTTTCAGCGGATTATGCCGTTGCGGCAGCAATCGACCGGGGTTACCGGGCCTCAGGACTCCAGGTTGATTACAACCAGGTAAAAAAAACAGTTATTACAGCAGCGAAGACCAAACAATACCAGATGCTCTCGCAGATCGAGACTTATGCCAATAAAAAAGAGGGTTTGGGAAGCATCGTTTTTAAGCAGGGATTTGCAAAATTTCTGGATCCTCATACACTTGAGATCAAAACCCAGCAAGGGACGGAAACAATCGAAGCAGAGAATATCATTATTGCTACCGGCTCGCGGCCAAGACCGCTTCCGGAATTGCCGGTTGACCAGCAACGCATCTTTGATTCAGACGGATTACTGAACCTGGATAAGTTCCCGGAAAGAATGATGATTCTCGGGTCAGGTATTGTAGGATGTGAATTTGCCACCATCTTTTCAAATTTCGGGCAGACGGAAGTTCATCTCCTTGACCGACTCCGTAGGGTGATTCCTTTTGAAGACGATGATGTGAGCGACTTTGTTTCGGAGAATCTCCGCAAAAACGGGGTTATCATCCACCATACCGCCTCATTGCGAACGGTACGAAAGGAACAGGAACATCTGGAGGTGGTTCTTGATTTTGATGACGGGCACAGCCAGGTAATCGAAGTTGATGCGATCCTCATTTCAATCGGGCGTGTACCCAATATTGAAGGAATAGGGCTTGAGAATGCGAATGTTCCTTTAGATCAAAAGGGCTATCTTAAATTTTTGGGAGAAGGTGAAGAAGGCGAACAGGAGAAAGGCTCCAACATATTTGCAATCGGAGATGTTGCAGGGCGTAAAGCTCTGTATGGGATTGCTGAAGAACAGGCCCGTTATGTGGTGGAATCTCTGTATGGCAAACCGACCGAAGGTTTGAATTACATGAAAATGCCAACACTCATGTTTTTTAAACCTGAATTGGCCGCCGTTGGGGCCAATGAGAAGATGCTTCAAAAGAAAAACATCGCCTACAAGGTTGCTTTTTATTCAAACGAGTTGGTGGACAGGGCTATTGCTATGAGAAACACCAATGGATTCATAAAAATACTGATCAGCAATGACGGCAAGGACGAGATTCTGGGAATGCGCGCCGCGGGTCCGCAAGCCTCAGCCTTTATTGTTTCCATCGCCTACCTGATCAACTCGGATATTCCACTTTACAAAGCGATCCAAAGCATTCATCCTCATCCAAGTGTTACAGAAGGAATCCAGGAGTGTTTGAGGGTATTTTATGACCAGTCGATATACAAACCAAGAGCCTTTCCATCACTAATAACAATAAAAGAATGGGCTCCGGATGAAGTAAAAACAGAAAATTATGACAAGGAATTTTGAATTATTCTTAATTCTTTATTCTTAATTCTTAATTCTTAATTCTTAATTCTTAATTCTTAATTCTTAATTCTTAATTCTTAATTCTTAATTCTTAATTCTTAATTCTTTCATTAAAATACACCGGAGTGGGATAAACAATATTCTCATTGATCGGACATCTTTTTTTAATCATGTCCAGCCATTCTCCCATCATATCTCCGGTTGCATTGGAAACAGGGGAAAATTCAATATCAATTTGTTTAAAACCGGCCCGGCCGCTCTCAGATTCTCCCAACAGCCTGGCCGGATTAAAACTTCCGCTTACAGAGATGCAGATCTTCTCTACATTTATTCCCAGTTCGATTGCGGAAAGATGTGCTGCAGCATTTATACATCCGGCATAACTGGCAAGGAGCAACTCCATGGAATTTGCTACCCGGTCATCTTCATTTCCCGATACAAAAGGTTCGTTGATTACCAGTTTAAAATTGCGTGCTTTTGCTTCAAAGCAGGCCGGCGTGAGTGACTCACCATCAATTTTAAAAATCAGATCTTTCATTTTACCTGGTTTTAAAACAAAAAAAGCCCCTCAATGATTGAGGGGCTTTCCTGTTGGGTATTGTAAATTTTATCTTAGAACAAAGAAGGTCACCCTCAACTGTTTAATAAACATTGAGCGCATATCCATAGCATGGGTGAAAGATGACTTCATTGTTTTGTTCTGAAACTTTATCACTTCAAAAATAGTATATTTTTTAAACATCTGAAAAATTCTATTCTAAAAATTCACAGTTTTCCAATAAAATTCAGAAGATTAGATGTTCAACTACATTGCTTCTCCGGGATTTCGAGAACCACGAAGTGGTTATTCCTTGCCAAATAAAATTCACCCTGGTTTCAAAATTATTTAGCTGGACACCAATATTAAAATTTCATTGTTTCTTTTGTCTCTCCACAACTGAGCATCGCATCGCCGTAATATGGATTCCGGATTTCCTTGGATTCGCTTAGCCAATAAGCCCCTGTTTTATTAAACATCGGACAGAATTGATAATAAACCGTCTTCTTCATCAGGCCAAAGCTTTTCACTGCATGGTAGAGATCATTGCTCAATCCGGAAAAAGCAAGCCGCTGATCCTGAATATTACCTGAATTGCCAAGCGTACTGAGCTGCTTATTCATATCATTCAGGATTTCCATCCATTGCTGATGAGCATGGCCGCTAAGCAGAGTACTGTTAACTTTCGACAGAGCTATTCCCATATTTTTTGATGCATCCCTTGTTTTATTCACATCACTTTGCACAAGGGCATTTTTAAGTACAATGTATTGATCGTAAACCGGGTTAAGCTGCATGATAAAATCCATATTGACCTTAAACGCTGAGGCATTTGAATTTCCCTGCTCATTTACTGAACCACTTTTCGGGTGATCACCACCGGACATATCCATCCCGGGCATGATGTTGGCAGTCTCACCTTCCGGGTTCATCATGCTGGGTTTTCCTTCCAGTTGGGCGGCGGCATCCACACTGAATGTTCCGTTTGTGACAACCTCCTCTCCGCTCTTCAGACCGTCAACAACTTCGTAGCGATCATGCATAGAATTTCCAAGGATCACCTCCCTCATTTTGAAGGCCGGTTGAGCAGCGCCGGGAATTCTGACATAAACAACAGACCGCGTGCCTGTCCAGAGAACGGCCGATTTGGGTACAATAAGCTGTTCACCTGTGGATTTCTGACCTGAATGTATAATGCCATTTAAAAACATTTCAGGTTTAAACTGCATTCCTGTGTTGGGAAGTTCAACTCTTATCTTTGTAATTCGTGTTGAAGGATCAACGACCGGGTCAATAAAGGAAATACGACCATTAAAAGTCTTTCCCGGAACAGCCTGTGTTGTAAACTCCACATTAGCGCCCATTGAAATCCAGGGCAGATCAGCCTCATAAACATCAAAAACAGCCCACAATTGGGAGAGATCAGCCAGATCAAAAAGTACTTGTCCCTGACTGACATAATCCCCAGCGCTTACTTTCCGGTCAGCTACAATACCGGATCTTGTAGCATAAATATCAAAGATGGATTTTACTGTTCCGGATTTCTCAATTCCGGCAATCTGCTGATCCGAAAGTTTCCAGAGCCGTAATTTTTCACGGGCCGCTTCTAAAACCGCAGGATATTTATCCTCAAGTGTTTTGGATTCCAACAATTCTTTCTGTGCAGTGATCAACTCAGGAGAATAGATCCTGGCTATTAACTGGCCTTTACTTACATTTTCTCCCGTAAAATTAACAAGCAACTGCTCAATCCGGCCAGGTACATGTGCAGACTGGGATACCAGCAGACGTTCGTCAGGCTGTATTTTTCCATACAAACGAACTTCTTTTGATGCTATTCCCCGACCTACGAGAGTAGTCTGGACTTCAGCAAGCTTCATGGCCGATTCACTCATCTGAATGGCATTCTCCTCAATCGTAGTATTGGATTTTACCAATGGGATCAGATCCATCCCGCAGATCGGACATTTTCCGGGATGATCCATTCTGATCTGGGGATGCATGGCACAAGTCCATATTTGTTTATGCTGCGCTGTATCAGCTGAAGCATTTTCAGCTGAATGTTTAGCATTCTTTTGACCAGGGCTATGAAATAAAAGCCATCCCAGCAGGATCCCTGCCACAATAAGTAAAGCGCTTCTGATATTCTTTTTATTTAAAATTTTGCTTTTCATAATTTATTCTCTTTATCATTGAAAGAATTCATTAATTTCTCTGCCTGTGCAATGGCAATATTGTAATCTTTGACAGCTTCTATGCCCTGAAATTTGTAATCAAGGACTTTGTATTGCATCCGGATCAATTCTTCAAAATCCACCGTTCCTGAAGTGTAACCCGAAAGCAGCAAACCCGTCGTTTTCTTAGCCAGATCCGCCTGATCATTATTTAATTTGATCCGCCGGTCTGCCTCATTTAAATCCTGAATCAATTGCTGATATTGCACAAAAAGAGAATTCTTCAAATCAGCGTTTTTCTGCAGAGCTGATTCCTGCAATAGCTCAGCTTCCTTTTTCATTGCCTTATATTTCTTCCGGTAAACCGGTATAGAAAAATTAATCATGGGCATGATCATATCCTTGCCATTCATCATGGACATATTCCCGGACTGCTTCTGAATGAACATGTAATTTAATCCCAGACCCACCATGGGAAGCCCCATTTTACGGGATTTCTCTGCCATTGCGGCATAAGATTGACTCTCGGCTTCATTCATGGAAAGCATCGGATTATTTTTCATGATACTGTCAGCTATAGCTAATACAGGTACCGGCAGGTGCTCTTTCCCGATAGAATCAGCGAATGGAACTTCTGCTCCCGAATTTCTGTTCAGAAGAGAATTGAAGGTTACCATTTCGGTCTTTACCTGATCTTTTAACAAGGCCAGACGGTTTTGCTGATCGAGGATCTCCATTCTTATTCTTAATACGTCCGACAGGCCGGTCTGTTTACTCCCCATAGAAGCTCCACCACCTGAGGACATGGAATTCTTTGACTGAGGATTTTGAGGCGTCTGGGAATTATTGTTCATTCCTCCCATTCCGGTACTTCCTGTTCCTGATCTATTGCTGCTCGTACCGGGGGTTTGATTCATTCCCTGCGATCCCGGTCTCCCGGAGGATTCTCCCGGAGACTGAAATTTTATTAAAGAGAGGTTTTCAAATGATTGCAGGAAAGAAAGATTTTCCTCGACCAGTTTAACCTGCCGATAGTACTTATTCAGAAGATACCAGCTCGATTTCACTTTATAAAAAAGATCCGCTTTATCTGCTTCAAATTGCTGATATCTTGCCTTAGCCATCCCGGAGGCTTCATCTTTTGAACTTCTAAGGGTTCCAAACCATGGAAACATCTGCATCACACTTATGCTCCCAATCTGATTTCCGCTTACCTGTTCCATTGGCTTTAGAAAAAAATTCATGGCCGCCTGAGGGTCCGGTAAAGCTCCCACCTGAGGCACCCTTTGAAGTGCCGCCAGGTATTGGGAAAAGGAAGCCTTTATTCCAGGATTGTTCTTAACTGCAATCTCCAGATATTGATCCATCCTTGAACTGTCAGATGATATTTGGCTGAAACTATATTGCCAAAAAATCAGCTGTGACATCAACATTATATAATATTTTAAGCTCTTCATATTCTATTTATTCTTCGTTGTCCATTGTGCTCTCTTCTCTCATCTCTCATCTCTCTTCTCTCATCTCTCTTCTCTCTTCTCTCTTCTCTCTTCTCTCATCTCTCTTCTCTCTTCTCTCTTCTCTCTTCTCTCATCTCTCATCTCTCATCTCTCTCCTTTTCACCGCTCCTTCTCTCCAAAAACACTGAAGCACCGGAACAACGAACATGGTCATGATCTGGATTACCATTCCACCAAACATAGGAATGGCCATTGGGATCATGATGTCTGCTCCTTTACCGGTTGATGAAAGGACGGGCAGTAAAGCAATGATAGCTGTTGCGGCAGTCATCATAGCCGGCCGCACCCTCTTTTTGCCGGCCATAAGGACAGCTTCACGCACTTCCTCCACCGTTTTGGGATGCATTTTTTCAAATACCTGGTGGATGTAGGTTCCCATGATCACTCCATCGTTGGTGGCAATTCCAAAGAGGGCTATAAATCCTACCCAGACGGCCACACTAAGGTTAATGGGATGCACCTGGAACAGATGCTGCATGTTGGTCCCTGCTACAGAAAAGTTTAAAAACCATGGCTGGCTATAAAGCCATAACATGATAAACCCTCCGGCAAAGGCAACGAAGACTCCTGAAAAATGGATCCAGGATGCAGTCATTGTTTTAAACTGAAAGAACAGGAGAAGAAGTACCAGAGTTAAGCTGATCGGGATCACAATCATAAGGCGTTTGGTTGCCCTCAGCTGATGTTCGTAATTTCCGGCAAAGGCAAAACTTACCCCTCCAGGAAGTTTAAGCCCTCCGGAAGCTATTTTATCTTTCAGAAATTGTTGGGCTTGTTCCACCACATCCACTTCTGCTTTTCCTTCAATCTTATCAAAGATGACATATCCGTTAAGGAAGGTGTTTTCGCTGCGGATCATCTGGGGTCCCCGCGAATAGACAATGTCTGCCAGTTCCCCCAGCTGAACCTGGACTCCTGTTGCGGACGGGATAAGAATATTTTTAATATCCTCGGGAGTAGACCTTAATTCGCGGGCATAACGCACCCGGACCGGGAAACGCTCACGCCCTTCGACCGATGTTGTCAAAGCCATACCTCCTACTGCCACCTGCAAAATATCCTGCACATCCTTTATGGTCATTCCATACCTTGCTATGGCGGGGCGATTCAACTTAATCTCAATGTAAGGAGCCCCGACTGCCCTATCGTAAAAAACAGAGGAGGCTTTAATGGAAGGAATCTGTTTTAAGGCGCTTTCTAATTGTATTCCGGCTTTTTCTATACTTTCCAGATCAGGTCCGAATACCTTCAATCCCATCGGAGCCCGCATACCTGTTGAAAGCATCACCAATCGAGTCTGAATAGGCTGTAATCGTGGCGCTGAAGTAAGTCCCGGTATGTTAGTCACTTTAACTATCTCATTCCATATATCATCAGGAGACTTAATCTGAGGCCGCCATTGCCGGAAAAAATCACCCCTCTTGTCAGAGATAAGCTGACTTTTATCGAATTTAAGGAATCCATCTTTCCCAGGATCATATACTGATCCATCTTTCAGAGCAAAAGCTCCAGACCGGTTGGTTTTAAACATCATCCGGTGACCATTCTCATCGAGGATATATTCCGGAAGATAATTGATCGTATTCTCAAACATCTGCACCGGTGCCGGGTCCAGGGCAGAATTTATTCTTCCCCATTTCCCCACAGCAATTTCAACTTCCGGGATGGCTGATAAACGTTGGTCCAGAGTCTTCACATATTCCTGGTTTTGCTCAATTCCGCTATGCGGCATACTGGTTGGCATCAGCAGAAAAGAACCTTCATCAAGGGCAGGCATAAATTCCTTTCCCATACCCGGAAAGGTTTGGCTGATACCCTGCCACATACCGGTTTCTTTTATTTTCAAAGGCATAAAACCAAAGATTTTCGGGAAACCCTGCCAAACAAACATTCCGAACAGGACGGTAAAGATGGGCAGCATCATAAACTTCCATTTGTTTTGCAAGGCCCAATCAAGGATATGAGTGTAATAATGCACTACCATGGATAGAGCAAGAAGGATAGCTGAAATAATCAATGCCACAAAAAGGAAATTGGCCAGGTTACTCTGATGTGCCCCAAGGGGGAGCCACTCTACAGCAAGATACCAGGCTGCCAATAGAAGTGTGATGATGATATTGATCCTGTTTACATTCTTCTTCTGATTATCCGGCCAGCGAGGTGCCATTAAATTGTTAACGCCAATTGCAGACAGCACCAGTGCAGGCAAAAAGTTCCAGATGATGAACAGAATGATTCCGGAAAGGATCAGTATCCAGTTTAAAACTTTCCTGGCTTTTTTGGTATCTGTCCGTATGGAGAAAATATAAAAGACAAGGGATGGAAGGACGATCATTCCCAAAAGATAGGATGCCAGCAAAGCAAAAGTCTTGGTAATGGCTAAGGGAGTAAATAGTTTCCCTTCAGCTCCTGTCATTGAAAATACAGGAAGAAAACTTACCACCGTGGTCAGAAAAGCCACTGTAACTGCACCTCTCACTTCAACAGCTGCCTCATAGATCACATTTAACAGGTGTTTTCCCTTTGCTCCTTTATTCTCTGGCATCTCCAGATGCCGGAGAATATTTTCGACATCCACAATACCCACATCAACCATAACCCCAATGGCAATAGCTATTCCTGAAAGAGCCACAATATTAGCCTCTACACCCATCCATTTCATGGCAATAAAGGTCATCAGAACGCCAACAGGGAGCAGAAAGGATACAATCAACGAAGCTCTTAAATTGAGGATCAGCACAATGATAACGATGATTGAAATCAATATTTCATGTGACAGAGCGGATTCAAGTGTCCCGATGGTTTCCCTGATCAGCCCGGTACGGTCATAAAAAGGAACCACCGTAACTTTTGAAACAGTACCATCAGCAAGCGTTTTGGAAGGAAGTCCGGGCTCAACTTCTGCTATCTTCTTCTTTATATTATTAATAACCGCCATCGGATTGGATCCATAACGTGCAACCACAGCTGCACCAACGGCTTCCACTCCATCCTTATCCAGTCCTCCCCTTCTCGGAGCAGGTCCGAAATTCACTCTTCCAATATCACTGATTTTAACCGGAACATTGTTACGAACGGTAACAACCGATTGGCTCAGGTCATCCAGGTTTTTGATATAACCAAGGCCCCTGACCACATATTCTACCTTGTTCATCTCAATGGTTTCTGCCCCAATATCCAAATTACTTTTCTGAACGGCATTCATCACATCCATTAAGGTTACATTGTAAGCTTTCAGGGCATTGGGATCCACATCCACCTGATATTCTTTTACAAAACCTCCGATTCCAGCAACTTCCGAAACTCCTTCAGCAGAAGATAGGGAATACTTCAGGTAAAAATCCTGAATAGTCCTTAATTCCTGTGGATCCCATCCTCCGGTCGGTTTTCCTGTCTTGGGATCCCTGCCTTCAAGAGTATACCAGAATATCTGACCAAGTGCAGTAGCATCCGGTCCAAGGGACGGCTGAACATCTTTAGGAAGGGTTCCGGGAGGTAAAGAATTCAATTTTTCCAGAATCCGTGAACGGCTCCAGTAAAATTCCACATTATCATCAAAAATCAGGTAGATAAAAGACATTCCGAACATGGAAGTACTCCTGATCGTCTTTATTCCCGGAACACCCAGCAAAGAACTGCTGAGCGGATAGGTGATCTGGTCTTCTATATCTTTGGGGGATCGCCCCATCCATTCAGTGGATACGATTTGTTGGTTATCACCAATATCCGGAATAGCATCCACCGGAATCGAATCGCGTGGCAGCAATCCTGTATGCCAGTTAAAAGGGGCATACACTGTCCCCAACAGGATAAAAACTATCAACAACAACATCGATATTAACCTGTTATGGAGAAAATATTTTATTATCTTATTCAGCATCTCTATTATTTTAGGTGTAAGGCTTTAGACTTTAGACTTTAGGCGTAAGGCTGAAGGCGTAAGGCTGAAGGCGTAAGGCTGAAGGCGTACGCAACCTGCCGTACTCTCCTTCGGTCTTAAGTCTTAAGCCTAAAGCCTTACATCTAAAGCCTCCTTCTACTTCTTCCTCTCATATTGGCAACAGGCATCCAATTTGTTGTAAGCCTTGTCGTCTGCTTTATACTTTTCGGTATCATGTCCAACTGCTGCAATCTTCTTTTGAATGGCGTCATTGGTTACCTTTGAGGGATCATAGACTACAGTGAGTTTTTTAGTATCCTGATTCCATTCGGCTTTTGATACACCATCCATCATAGCTGCTTTTTCAATGCGGGCCTTGCATGAGCCGCAATTACCCGATACTTTAAAAGATTCTGTTTTTGTATTACCCATCACCGGATGGGCATTAGATGCTGAACTGATTACTATTACCAATATAGCAAGAAATATTTTTATTGTTTTCATAATAAAAAAATAAAATTGATTAATAAAAAAATAGGAATAAACGGAGATGCAGGATAAAGAGAATTTACCCTGTTAGATAATGCTATAAGGAATCAAATACGGAAAACGCAGATACTAGCCAGATCAACCGAATGTATGGGCAAAATATCCGGCGGACTAAGAATATAACTGGAAGTTTTGGTAAATACAGGAGAGTTCATCATATCAGCTACCAGAGCAGCTGCAAAGTGAATCTCGTTCTGAAATACCGGAAGATTTTTAAAGTAGGAAGGTGAATAATTAGAATCGACTTTAAGGGATGTCAATTCATTTGCACAGCATTTATTTTTGAAAATACTTCCAATTGGTGATGAGTCATGATTATCTTCCATGCCGCAGGAATGAGGTTTCTGACCAGTAATCGATATTTTCATGTCCACCACTTTACCCTGACATAGATGCGTAGCCACTGACAGATTTACTACTGACAGCAGAACCATAAAGGCCATTACAATGGAGACCATTTTTCTCATCTTACTACAAAGATAAATTTTAAAGATTTATCTACCAAAAATCGTGCAAATATTATTCATTTCATATGTAAATATGATTATACTTTAGAAATTGATTCATAATTTAAATTCAGCAATTATACTCTATCACCCACTTCCTCAATTCGCAGCAAAGTATACCGGTACTGCTCTTCTTTTTTAATTGATTCCGGTATAAATAATACCCGTAAAGTACAATCATAAACTTTACTGCAAAACTGAAAATCTTTGTTATTCATCAATTCATCAAGTGCAGGATCAATAAAACCATTATAAATCCGGTCATCATCATCTGAATGCAATGAAAATACAGGTCGTTTGCGATTTTCAAAATCAAGGCAGGTCAAGGTTCCCGTAACCACTTCGTCATAATCAGTTACAGGCAAACTGGCTTCAATGATATTCTTGATGATTTGTGCCCTAGCCCAATCGAAATAGATTTCCGGATACTCCTGATGAGGCGAAGCCAGTTTAAAAAGATATCCGGAACCTGATTTATTCAACGAACGAAGAAGCCGGATGTAATCCGGAATGATCTTTTTATTTTTAAAATAACGCATTGCTTCTATGATTTCCAGCGGATCATCGGCCCGCAACATGGAAAATAAAGCAGAAAGGTTTTCGAGTTCAGGATTAGCTCCAAAAAGATCGGTATGACAATTTAACTCTATGAGCGTATGAAGCGTCCCGATACCCATGTAACTGAATCCAAACCCAAGATAATCCTCGATCATCTTCAGAGATAAACGTGGATTATGATCAAGAATGGCCGTTTTGATCAGCTCAGAGAATGGAATGAGCAAATTTCTGACGGAGCCATATTGAAGATTACTTCTCAGTACTTTGGATTCGGACTTGACCTCAATCAGAATTTTACCTCTTCTTTTTGCATGTTCAAGGATATTGAAAGAAGTCTTTGAAAGGTCAAGTTCAAAAGAAAGATATTGATCCGGAGGAATGGGGTTGCGAAAACTCAGGTGAATGGGATCAATTAGTGATAACTTTGAAATATCCCCGCCTTCATCAAAAAGTGCAGCATAGAAAAATCCGTTTTCAGGATGAAGGAAAGGATAATCAACCGGCAACTGACCACTTGCAATTAAAGTGAGCCTGTCTTCACTGACTTCAACCAAAAACCGGTAAATATGATCACCGATCCTTGAAATATAGAGATTTATAAACCATGCTCCTGCCGGCATTTGATCAATCTCAAGACGAATTGGACTGATACGGTATGACTGCACAAAATACTTTGCCTTTAATCCGTTAAGAATCTGAACCGGTACAAGATTGGATTTATTGATTAACATAGGCCGATTTTAGAATTCCTAAATTATATAATAAATTTATAATTAAAAATACTCTTCAGCCAAAACGAAGAAGGCCGGCCCCTAGATTAATATTAATTGTTCCCGGACCGGCCTTCTTCAAAAAGAATTATCTAAATTTCAGCTTTTCATCTTATCTTCAATACTGGAGGCGATGCGTTCAATTTCAGATTCACACTGGTTGACCACTTTCGTATTATAATCCATATTCGTTTCAATCATTTTCTTGCCTGGTGCCTTTACTCCTCCAGTTTTGAACATTTCAACCGTTCCTTCCTTCGTCATTCCTTCTTTGAAAGTTGACAAGGGAAATTTTCTCCCGCGTTCCAGCATAATATTGTCAAATGAGTAGGAATAGCTATTATCCCTGATCGTAATGATCAAATTATAAAATGCAGCCACATTCATGGCAATATCATTGGAATAGACCATAAAAGAAAACTGGCCGCTGCCTTTAATTTTACCATTGGAAACATCTTCTGTAAAAGGTGTTTTATCTGGTGACTTATGGTTTTCGGCAAACCATTCCCTGGCTTTACCAAATAAATAAACGGCATTTTTACCCGGAACTTTAACCTCTCCTGAATAATTTTGTGCAAATAAGAAATGAGGCACAAAGAGTAATATGAAAAGTAGTTTCTTCATCCATTCTAATTTTGACCAAAAATAGGAAAATATTGACTCCTGAAATAGCTGTAAGTAATGTCAAGAATATAATGCCGTAATTTTAGGCTGAAGGAGTTTAGACTTTAGGCCGATGGTTCATAATATTCTCCATTTACCTATAGCCTATAAGCCTCATACAACATTATTTTATTCCTGTTACTTAATACTTATCAACTTCTTTATATCTGTTGCTGAACAAAACAATTGGACGAATAATCCCTGATAGGAACCGGCCCGCTATTTATTCATACCTGATCCGTAGATTATTCGTAGTTTATTCGATTAGATACGAATAATATACGAATAAACTACGAATAAACACCGGAAAAGGTATAGAGTTGTATGTCTTGTCCTGAAATAGGTTTACTTAAAAAGTAAAGTAAATTCAGGATTTTATGAAGAGAAAAGTAAACAGTTACACGGACGATTTTAAGCTGAAAGTTGTCCAGGAGTATTTAATGAGTGATGCCACGGTTTCTGAAGTTCAGAAAAAATATGGTATCAAGTGCAGGAGTTGTATTTCGGATTGGGTTCGTAAATTTGGCCTCCATAAACCCACTGAGCGTGAGATTGAATTTGAAAGAGCGATAAAAGAACAAAGCCAAAAAACACCCAGGGAACAGGAGTTGGAGCTGGAGAACAGCCAGCTTAAAAAAGAACTTGAGAAGGAACGTCTGCGCACGGTTGTTCTCAATAAGATGATTGATATTGCAGAGCGTGATCTTAAGATCAAGGTAAGAAAAAACTCTGGTGCCAAACAGTAGAGGAGCTGCACAGGGGGGAATTGGCCTATCAGGTTAATCCTTTGTGTGAACTGTTTGGCAAGAGTAGGCAAGCTTATTATCAGCAATTAAAATACAATTACAAGGAAAGTGTCAAATCCGAGATCCTCTATCAACTGGTTCAGGAGCAGCGGGAGGTGATGCCCAAAATCGGGGGAAGGAAACTGTTTAAATTAATTGAACCGGAACTTCCGCGGGAGCTGCGGTTAGGACGGGATCTGTTCTTTGATTTTTTGCGCGAAAACGGGCTTCTGGCCCGAAGGTGGAAATCTAGGGTAAGGACCACTTACAGTGATCACTGGATGCGAAAGTATCCTAACCTGATAAAGGGCTTTATCCCCAGGGGGCCTCATCAACTTCTGGTTAGTGATATAACTTTTATCAGAACCAGACAAGGATGGGGATTTTTAAGCCTGGTCACCGATGGTTATTCCAGAAAGATAACCGGATGGGCACTGGGAAAAACCTTGGGTGCGAACTATACGGTTGATGCTCTTAAAATGGCCATCAGCCAGATCCCTAAAGGAATAAAGAAGGTTTATCACCATTCTGACCGGGGAGCACAGTACTGTTGTCATGATTACATAAAAGTTTTAAAAAAGAATCATTTTAAAATAAGCATGACTGAAAACGGTGATCCCAGGGAGAATGCTGTAGCTGAAAGGGTAAATGGTATCCTGAAAATAGAATGGCTAAATCATCTGGAGCTTAAATCCCTTGAGGAAGCCTCCGCTAAAATTATGGAGATCATCCAAATTTATAACGAGAAAAGGCCTCATTCAAGCTTGAATATGATGACTCCAAGTGAGGTACATACAAAAACAGGTGAAATGAGAAAACTTTGGAAGAATTATAATTACAGCAAAGGGAAAGATGAGAAAAAGATCCTTAGTTTTGTCGCTTCTGAAAAAAGCAGCTAAACTCTTTGATTGGAATATTTGTCGCTTCGCGACATGCGTTTTTTTAGGCATCCTGATCAGAAAGAATAAAAATAAAAAGTCCCGGCTCGAAATCATTGCCAGGACAAGTTTTATTCTCACTGAATCAGATTTATCCCTCGAAGGTTGCTCGCCAGCAGAGCCTTTTTCCGTTTCATCTGATGCTGACAAAAGTAAAGATTTGAAATTAAAAAGAAAATGTTAGAAAAACTTAGTTCAAAACTGTAAACAAAAATCAGGACGAGACAAGATACCCGGTGTGGTGAAGTAAATATCAAACACCCAGCTTTTTATAGCGAATCCGGTGAGGAGTTGTATCGCCCAGGCGTTTCTTCTTATTTTCCTCGTATTCAGAATAGGATCCTTCAAAATAATAGACCTGCGAATTTCCTTCAAAAGCCAGGATATGGGTTGCAATACGGTCAAGGAACCAGCGGTCATGAGAAACGACCACGGCACACCCGGCAAAATTATCCAAACCCTCTTCCAGGGCTCTTAGCGTGTTGATGTCGATATCATTGGTGGGCTCATCGAGCAACAGCACATTGGCCTCAGATTTTAATGTCAGGGCCAGGTGAAGACGGTTTCGTTCCCCTCCCGAAAGTACCCCGCATTTTTTTTCCTGATCAGACCCGCTAAAGTTGAATCTTGAGACATAAGCGCGTGCATTGAGAGGCCTTCCACCTACAATTACTTCGTCATTTCCGCCTGACAGGACCTGGTAGACGGTCTTATTATCATCGATATCCTTATGTGACTGGTCGGCATAACCGATTTTCACCGTTTCACCCACTTCAAAAGAACCGGAATCAACCTGCTCCATGCCGAGAATCATGCGAAATAAAGTGGTTTTACCGGCGCCGTTAGGACCGATCACCCCAACGATTCCGTTGGGAGGAAGAGAGAATTCCAGATTTTCAAACAACAGCCTTTCACCGAAGCCTTTTGAAACCTGATGGGCTTCAATCACCCTGCTTCCCAGGCGTGGGCCGTTGGGAATAAATATTTCCAGCTTTTCTTCTTTCTGCTTCACATCTTCGTTCAACAGCTTTTCATAGGCGCCCAATCTTGCTTTAGACTTCGCCTGACGTGCTTTTGGACTCATTCTTACCCAATCAAGCTCTCTTTCAAGAGTTTTCCTGCGCTTGGAGACTCCTTTTTCTTCCATCTCCAAACGTTTTTGTTTCTGCTCCAGCCAACTGGTATAATTGCCTTTCCAGGGAATGCCTTCGCCACGGTCCAGTTCAAGGATCCATCCGGCCACATGATCAAGGAAATAACGATCGTGCGTCACGCAGATAACTGTTCCCTTGTATTGCTGCAGATGAAGCTCCAGCCATTCCACCGATTCGGCATCAAGATGGTTGGTCGGCTCATCCAATAACAAGATATCGGGTTGTTTGAGGAGCAGCCTGCAAAGAGCTACACGGCGTCTCTCACCTCCGGAGAGTATTTTTACAGGTGTATCGCCATCAGGACAACGAAGTGCATCCATGGCCCGTTCCAGCTTATTATTCAGATTCCATGCGTCTGTAGCATCGATCTTTTCCTGCAATACAGCCTGGCGGTCCATCAGTTTATCCATCACATCAGGATTCTCATAGACTTCAGGCAAAGCAAATTTTTGATTAATCTCCTCGTATTCATTCAGAATATCCACGATCTCCTGGGCGCCTTCCTGAACAATACCCATTACGGTTTTGGATTCATCCAGGTGAGGTTCCTGAGAGAGATGTCCAACAGTATAACCCGGAGAAAACGCCAATTCTCCCTGAAAATCCTTTTCAATACCGGCAATTATCTTGAGGAGGGTCGATTTTCCGGATCCATTGAGACCAATGATTCCAATCTTGGCACCAAGAAAAAACGAGAGCGAAATATCCTTAATAACCTGTTTCTGTGGAGGATAAGTTTTGCTCACCTTATACATTGAAAAAATAATCTGTCGTTCGTCGGCCATTGAATTTAATTTGTTAATTCGATGTTACAAAAATGGCAATTTAAATCAAAATAGTCAAAAGAATTATAGCGCTGTGGTTTGAAGGCGGGAATTAAAGCTGATTATAATATTGAAAATTTTAATTAAGTTTGTCTATATAAATAGGGAATCCCATGAAAAAGTTACTATTCTGGTTCTTAATTATCATTATCCTGTTCTCAGGGATATTCTTTTACTGGAAATATTCCTTTACTTATAGTGATGGATACCGTGCCGGATTGTTACAGAAATTTTCACGGAAGGGTACAATTTTTAAAACCTATGAGGGAGAGATGATTTTAAGCAGTGTGCAAAGTAATGCCAATGTGCCACTTGCTTCAGAGAAGTTTTTATTCTCTGTGACGGATCCGGTCCTGGCCAGTCAGATGCAAAGAATGCAGGGAGATCAAATTGTGGTACATTATCTCGAGAAAAATGCAATTCTCGCCTGGAGGGGAGAAAGCCGCTATATTGTAGACAGCGTGAGAATGAAGGAACAGATAAACCCTCCTCCTGCTTTCAGAGGAGAACCGAAAAAACCCTGAAATATATTGAAAACAAGCGTTGTTTGATGTGGCTTATCATATTGATAAAATTCAATCCCTGAGCCTCAATAAATAAAGACTGCTTATATTAATTGGATTAAAAATAATGGCGTATGAGGCTTATAAGCTATAGGTGTTTAGGCTAAAGGGAAAAGGAGAAAGGGGAATATTACGATCCTTCAGCCTGGAGTCTAAACTCCTTCAGTATAAAAATACGACATTATATTCTTGACATTACTCATAATAACTCTTTCCAGATAAAATAATTCTCTTTTGAATCAAACTCAGTCAGATCCGGTTCAGAATTGAACAGTCCGAAAACAGAGGATCCGCTTCCGGACATAGAAGCATAAATGGCTCCCTTTTCCGCTAAATGGTTTTTAATAATTTCTATTTGTGGGTAAATCTGAAAAACGGAAGACTCAAAATCATTTTTAATGAATTTGATCCATTCTTCAGGTTTCTTTTTTAAAGAATCAGAAAGAGGATAATCGGGAATTTGGGGGGTAATTTTACTGTAAGCTTCCCTTGTGACCACACCCAGAGAGGGTTTGATAAGTATTAAACAATATCCTTTAAGATTTACTTCAACAGGTTCCAATATTTCGCCTATTCCGGTTGCAAGTGAAGGGGTATTTTCTATAAAGAAAGAGCAATCAGCTCCCAATTGAAGAGCTAATTTCTTCAATTCCTCATTTGATAATTTAAGTTCAAAATACGTATTCAATGCCTTAAGAAAAAAGGCTGCATCAGAAGATCCGCCGCCAAGACCTGCACCAAATGGAATTGCTTTGTACAGATGAATATCAAGTCCAGGCAATTTCTTTACAGAGGCTAAAAGATGATAAGCCTTAAGGACTAAATTACTCTGAGGTTCTGAATACATAGGAATCCCTGAAAGAGACAGATTAATTTCCTTTGAATGATTTTCCACAAACTCCAATGCATCTTTTAATCCAATGGGGTAAAATACGGTTTCGATATTGTGGTATCCATCATCCCGTCGGGAAATGATATTCAGTCCTATGTTAATTTTGGCATTCGGAAAGAGAAGCATGGGAGGAGTATGAATTAGGAATTAGGAATTATGAGAGATGAGTTATGAGAGATTAAAAATTCCATAAAAATTGGTTGAATGTCATATCCCAACACTCATCTCTCATAACTCATTTCTCATAACTTACTTTATTTCTTAATAGCTTTCAAGAGGATCACAGGTACAAATGAGGTTACGGTCGCCCCAGGCATCATCAATCCGACTGACCGGGACCCAAAATTTATTCTCACGTAACCACTTCAGTGGAAACGCCGCCTTTTCTCTTGAATAAGAATGAGTCCACTGGTCAGCAGTTAAAACCTCGGCTGTGTGCGGGGCATTTTTAAGAACGTTATCTTCTTTATCTGCCTCTCCGGTAATAATTTCCATGATCTCATCATAAATAGAGTTCATTGAATCAATGAAACGGTCGAGTTCTTCCTTTGATTCACTCTCGGTAGACTCAATCATCAGAGTACCATGAACAGGGAAAGATAATGTAGGGGCATGAAACCCATAATCCATCAGTCTCTTTGCAATATCGCCTTCTGAAATACCAGAAGAATTTTTTAAATGACGAGCTTCAAGAATCAATTCGTGTCCTACCCTACCATTCTGTCCGGTGTAGACAATTCCATAATTATCTTTTAGACGTGAGGCAATGTAATTAGCATTCAGAATTGCAATCCTGGAAGCTTCCGTCAAGCCATCAGCACCCAGCATTTTTATATATCCATAGGTAATAGGCAATACAGATGCACTTCCCCAAGGAGCAGAGGACACAGCATGAATTCCGACATGACCATTATTCATCACCGGATGTGCAGGTAAAAAATCCACCAATCTTTTGGAAACTGCAACAGGCCCCACGCCAGGACCACCTCCTCCATGCGGGATTGCAAATGTTTTATGGAGATTTAAATGACATACGTCAGCTCCGATTCTTGCAGGACTGGTAAGTCCCACCTGTGCATTCATGTTTGCTCCATCCATGTAAACGAGGCCTCCGCAACTATGTATGATATCGCACATTTCAGTGATGGAAGCTTCGAAAACCCCATGTGTTGAAGGATAAGTAACCATAAAACAGGAGAGATCATACTTATGTTCGTTTGCATTGGTCCGGAGTGCCTCTACGTCCACGTTACCCTTTTCATCACAGGGTATCACGACCACTTTCATCCCTGCCATTACTGCACTGGCAGGATTGGTACCGTGTGCCGAAGATGGGATGAGCACAACGTTACGGTGGCCTTCCCCATGACTCTGATGATATTGACGAATTACCATCAGTCCGGTGTACTCACCAGCTGCTCCGGAGTTAGGCTGCAGGGAGACATCGGCAAACCCGGTTATCTCAGCCAGATCACGGCGAAGTTCTTCCATCATTTCATGATATCCCATAGCCTGATTTTTCGGCACGTAGGGATGGATCCCGTTAAATTCAATCCAGCTCAGAGGCAGCATTTCAGTGGCTGAATTAAGTTTCATGGTGCAAGAGCCCAAAGGAATCATCGACTGGACAAGAGATATATCTTTTTTCTCGAGCCTTTTGATGTAACGGGCCATTTCAGTTTCGGATCTGTACTTACTGAAAACCTGTTGTTTCAGAAATCCAGATTTACGCTTGAATTTTTCGTTATTCCGGTAATTTTCAGGTATTGAATCAATTTTTGGTACCGGTTTATTTGCCGCTTTGGCAAATACTTCCAGTATCCAGTTGATGTCTTCTATGTTGGTGGTCTCATCAATACTCAGACCAACTTCGCCATTGTAGAAATAGCGGAAATTCATTTCAAGATCGAGAGAGAGCCATTCTATATCTTCTCTTTTCACGTGACGGGGAAGTGAAATGCGGATGGTATCAAAATAATTTCTGTTTTCCTGTTGATAACCCAGCTTGTTGATTTCATCGGACAATAAGGAGGTGATTGAATGAACACGATCGGCAATAGCCCGTATTCCTTCCGGTCCATGATATACGGCATACATGCCCGCCATTGTGGCCAGCAAAGCCTGAGCTGTGCATATATTTGAAGTTGCTCTTTCCCTTTTAATATGTTGTTCACGGGTTTGAAGGGCCATCCTCAATGCAATTTTACCTTTTACATCTTTCGATACTCCAATAATTCGACCAGGAAGATCTCTTTTGTATTCATCCCGGGTGGCAAAGAAAGCAGCAGAAGGTCCCCCATAACCCATGGCTACACCAAACCGCTGAGCAGAGCCAAAAACAATATCGGCACCCCATTCACCGGGGGGAATGATATGAGCCAAGGCAAGTAAATCGGTTGCTACCGCCACTTTGCATCCCTTCTGATGAAGCAGTTCAGTAAAGGAGGAATAATCTTCAACTTCACCATCTGAATTCGGATACTGTACGATTGCACCAAACCATCTGTCATCAGGAACCGCTTCACTGAATTTTCCTTTTACAAGTTCAACTCCAAGAGGTTCTGCACGCGTAATTAATACATCCATGGTCTGCGGCCAGATCATTTCATCCACAAAACAAACATTTGCCCCGGTTTTTTCCTGTACTCTGGACCGAAGACCAAGCATCATATGCATTGCTTCCCCGGCCGCGGTACCTTCATCCAATAAAGAGGCATTGGCAAGCGGCATGGCGGTCATTTCGCTTACCATGGTCTGGAAATTCAGCAATGCCTCCAAACGCCCCTGAGAAATCTCAGCCTGATAGGGAGTATAAGATGTGTACCAAACCGGATTCTCAAGTATATTACGAAGAATTACAGCCGGAGTAATGGTGTCATACCATCCCATTCCTATATAGGTATTAAAAACCTTATTTTTCTTGGCCAGCTTTAGAATTTTCCGGTAATATTCACGTTCAGTCAGTCCGGATGAAAAATTCAGAGGTTTACCGAGACGAATATTTGAAGGAATAGTCTGATCGATGAGTTCATCAAGGGATGAAACCCCAATTGTTTTTAACATATCCTCGATGTCTTTTTCACGGGGTCCGATATGACGGTTTACAAATTTATCCGTTGCCATAATGATTTTATTTTGATGAACTGATGATTATTTTAAGAATGGATTATAAAATTTTTCATTACCAATAGTAGTTTCGGGTCCATGACCCGAATATATTTTTGTATTTTCATCCAATACAAATAATTTTTCCCGAATTCCGTCTACCAACGATTCATAGTTCCCCATTGGTAAATCAGTACGACCGATTGAATGGTAAAAAATGATATCTCCAGCAAATAAAACTTTATCGGATTCGGAATGAAATGCTACCCCACCTGGAGAATGACCAGGAACGTGAATAACTTTCAGGGAAGATTTTCCAAAATGGATGCAAGCGCCATCATGAAAATAATGAAAATTTACAGGAGCTTTCATCTCGATACCAAAATTTTTCGCCTGTATATCAGCTCTACCTGCAAGAGCACAATCCAGCTCATGGATCTCACCAATCAATCCCCAGGTTTTTTCCACAAATGCATTTCCCATTACATGATCAAAATGACCATGAGTGTTCAAGAGACGAATTGGACTAAGACTGTTCAATGTAATGAAGTCTTTTAGCTTCTGCTGCTCTTCTCGGAAGTAACAAGCCGGGTCAATTAAAACAGCTTCGAGCGTTTCATCCCATAAAACAAAAGCATTTACCTGAATGGGATTAAAAGTGAATTTTTGTATATTTATCATCATTATGAATTTTTAATCAGATAATCCTTTCAATAAAGGCACAAAAATAAAACCACCTCTTTCCTCTTCAATGAATTCGGTTTCATTCTGACGTGTTATAATCTTCATTGTCTGAAAATTCCGATCACCGACAGGAATTACCATCTTACCTTTGACTGCCAATTGCAGCTTAAGATTTTCAGGAACAGAAGAAGTACCAGCAGTTACTATTATTTTATCGAATGGGCTATAACCGGGCAATCCCTGATAACCATCACCATAAAAGAAGTGAGGATGATAACCAATGGAAGGTAAAAGTTTCCGGGCAAAATCGTAAAGAGCCCGCTGCCTTTCAATAGTATAGACGATTGCTCCCATTTGGCACAGAACGGCTGCCTGGTAACCTGAACCCGTACCGACTTCCAGAACTTTATCAAATCTTTTAATTTCAAGCGCCTCCGTCTGAAACGCTACCGTATAGGGCTGAGATATCGTTTGTCCCGCGGCAATAGGAAATGCTTTATCAGCATATGCAAATTTGATAAAGCTGTTATCCATAAAAAGGTGACGTGGTACCATACCAATTGAAGCAAGAACCGCTTCATCGGTAATGCCTTTTCGTCTGATTTCTTCAACCAATTTCCGTCGCATCCCCTGATGCTGAAAGTTATCCTCAAACACTTAGACTTTTTTAACTACTAACACAAAATTATTAATAAATACTGGTTTGTCAACATGAGATGGTTGATAAAAACCTTTTATCGCCGGTTAGGACAGATATTTTTGTAACTATATTTGTTTTCACTATGTTAAGCGCGGCCATTATTATTCCTGAGAAAACAAAAAAAAGTCTCATCAATTCCCTGCAAAAAATTGATGGAGTGGAATGGAATGGTCTTTATTCTGCCAACAACAACGTTATCAGTAATTTAGAAAATGCAATAATATTTTCGTCTGCTGATATTTTGCCAATGGTATCTGAACTCTTAATAGTATGCGATCCTGCATATTGTACTTTTGAATATCTATCAGACGCCATTCGAAAGGGCTGTCATTTGTTTTTGCCTGAAAAATTAAACCTTACTGTGGAAGAGCGGAAGAATCTGATTTTTTTAGCTAAAGAAGGAGGTACTTTAATCCAGGTAAAGAATGATTTTATTTTTAAGCCATTAAACAAAAGAATTATAACCTCTAATAACGGAACATGTTATATCGAGGTTCATCAGTCGACCTCATGGGCGAGAGGAAAATTAAAGGAAAGCCTTTTGAATAATCTTCTGCTGGTACTTCAGTCAAGCGGGGTTCCGATTCATCGTGTTGATGTTTTTTGCGGAACAGGACGTATTCATCATCCGGACATTATAAATATACATATAAATTTCACCAATGGATCGACTGCTTCTGTTACTCTGGATTTTTCAGAAGAACAGACTTCTCATGTAATGAAGATATACAATGGACAAGGATTAAGCACCTATGATTTTATAAAGAGCGGAAGCATTGCTCATTCACAAATAAATACAAATTATGATGATTTAATTGCGGAACAAATAGAGGCCTTTATAAAAAATATCGATAAAAATACTAGTCCGGTTTTTAGCCTAACCGATGAAATAGAGGTATGCCTGCTCATGGAAAAAATAAAAGAAAAATTTGATCTTCACTTTTGCGATATATTGAACTAAATGATGAAGACTATTTACTCAAGACAGACTTTATCAGATTACCTACCTGATAAAGTCAGATAAAAGTGAAGAATACAGACCTAATTGCAACAGAAATTCAAATCTATCAATAGATTAGTTCGAATTTTTTATATCCTTGAGAAGCATTTCCAGATTAACCGTAGCGTAGGTTGAAGCATAATCGGAAGTTGCATAAGGTATAATCAAATCCTCGTTATGAATAATGGAACCACAGGAATAAACCACGTTGGGTACATATCCTTCTCTTTCCTCTGCATTAGGTATTAAGAGAGGGTATTTTAACCTCCCTATTTCAATTTCAGGATTATCCAAATCAAACAGGGCGGCTCCTAAAACATATTCACGCATTGCTCCTACTCCATGGGTGATAACAAGCCACCCTTCCTTCGTTTCAATAGGGGACCCGCAATTGCCGATCTGCACAAATTCCCAGGGGTATAAGGGACGTTGAATAATTTTAGCTTCCCTCCAGAAATTAATATTGTCAGAAAAAGAAACATAATTATTCACTCCATCGATCCGGCACAACATGGCAAATTTTCCATTGATTTTCCGGGGGAAAAGTGCCATTCCTTTATTCTGTGCAATATCTCCATGGATAGGAAGGATTTTGAAGTGATAAAAATCTTTTGTTTTTATGAGTTTGGGTAAAATCCTCAGTCCATCATAAGCAGTGTAGGTAGCATAATAAGTGATATCACCATTGTCATCAGTGAATCTCACAAAACGGGCATCTTCAATTCCATTCCGCTCGGTTATTGAAATTGGGAAAATTACACGTTCAGAAAGAGCGGTATCCAGAGAAAAGTCAATTTCATAATGTGATGAAGCCAACCACATCATCTGATTAAAGAGCATCTCTTTGTCTGCAACAAGAGAACCGGACTTACTTCTTACATCATCAATACAGGCCCTCAATTCTCCATATGTAAAATTGTCGTCCAGTCTATCCAGAATCATATCAGGAGGTATAATAGTATGAAAATCCTGCATTTCATCCAGTTTGCTTTTGAAAGATTTTTTATCGTAGACATGACGGCGGATATGTTCCGCTTCCTCGAGCATTTTACCAACAGGATCTATCGTAAGATTGCTGTTTTTATCAAGTATCCCGCTTCTGAAGACAATTGAAGAGATGTGCCCTTCCCCTGTAGCCCGAAAGCTTATTATGACTCTTTTCTCTCCCTCACTTTTTTCCGTTTGGTCAGGATGCTCCACGATGGAAGGATTAAAGAAGGCGGCTGATTCAATGGAATATTCCATGGTAAAATAAGATCCGATCAGCACCTTCTGTGACATAGTAAGTGATTTTGTATCAATATTAAACCGGGAGAATAGGGGCGTTATTTTATTAAAATGCTTTTCAAAAATCTTGGAAATGCTTCTATGCCGACGAGAGTAATCTCTCAATACCTGTCCCAATGCAACATTAACCCCTTCATCGGACATAGCCAGCACATTTCGGATAATATTGATGCTTCGGTTTTCGCTGGTAAAGAGGAAACGAGCAATTACCCGACTGGCATCCGGTATAAATTTCACATTTCTTCTGACAACTTGAAAATTCATTCGATAATTTTAGATAATGACACTTAATCTGAAGATTATAGAATTCTCTTATTCCATAAACATCCATAAACAAATTTAAGAATAAAGATAGGAACTATTCAAGGATAAAAGGAGGATTACGTTTATTTATCAGAATTATATATCAGGAATTTTCTAAAAATAATTACTTAGTAGAAAAGTATGAATGACCTGATAGACTGAACCTGAACTTTTCAAAATACTTTCATACAGATTAATTTCCCGGACTTCCTGTCTTTTGAAAAATATTTCTCTATACTTATCCAAATACTGAAGTAACCCAGCCGTTTCTTTCAGGTTTTTAATCCTGCATATTGTAAGATGAGGTGAGTAAATTTTTGTCTCTCTCGCAAATCCATTGTCACAAACTATATCCTCAATACCATTAATCAGGCTTTGGATATTTGAAGGCATTTCAATCCCAGCCCATAATATTCTTGGAAAGTTTCGGGAACCAAAAATTCCCAAGCCAATTATTTCCAAATTGAATTTTGTATATTGAGGGATTAAAATATCGAGCCGCTTAATGATTGTTTCAATTTGATTCTCTTCCGTATTACCAAGAAAACGAATAGTCAAATGCAGATTATCAGCATCAATCCAACGAAGTTGAGGATACTTTAAATTAGATTTTAATTCATGGTAAAGCTGATGAATTTTAGGATCTGGTTCTATTTTAATACCAATAAATGTCCGCCTCATTTCCTAAGTTCAGAATAAACCCGCTTAACTTTTTTGCCCGAAGGACTTATTTCCATTGTCTCATAAAATGAAAAATAAGTAGGTATTTTGTAAGGGGCAAGCCTTGTCGCACAATATTTTTTTAAATCATCGCTGGTTATTTTTTTACCCATTTTGTTTACAACTACAGTTACCTTAATTGCTTCTCCAAGCAGTTCATCATATATGGCCTCTGCAGTACAATCTACAATGCCACTCATTTTGACTATTACTTCTTCAATCTCTCTGGGACTAATTCTTATTCCTCCGATTTTAATTATTTCTTTCTTCCGGGCTGTAATGAAAATAAAACCCTCCTCATCAATGGTCGCCAGATCGCCTGTGTAAAGCCACCCACCTTTTAATGCTTTTTGGGTAGAAACAGGATCATCAAAATAACCAATCATAATGTTTCCACCCTTTACAATTATTTCACCAATCTCACCCGGAGAAACAGGCAATTGTTCTTCATTGGTGACTTTTAATTCAACGCCAGGAATACCTTTCCCAATTGAACCAATTTTATCTTTTAATCTTTCAGGAGACAAAACAGAAAGTCTTGCTGTAGCTTCTGTCTGTCCATACATTACATAAAACCTTATCTGGGGAAATAAATTAATAAATTCATTAATGAAAGAATTATGTAAACGTCCCCCCGCCTGAGTTACGTATCTTAATGAGGGAATTTTAATTTTTCTGAAAAGATCTGTTTTTCTTAAAAGTAATTGGAAATGACTTGGGACTCCTGCAAATCCGGTACATCGGTAAATATTTATATAATGAATGGTTTGCGAAAAGAAAACAAAATTATTATTTAGAACCAATGATCCACCGATACGGATATAAGTATTTAGCAAAGAAAGACCATAACAATAATAAAATGGTAGTACAACCATCATTATGTCATCCCCCTTCAAAGATAAGGAATCGATAATTGAGACTGTATTGGCAATGAAATTATCGTGTGATAACATAACTCCTTTGGGTAAAGCGGTGGATCCTGAAGTGAACATGATTGCTGCAAGCTGAGATCCATTAAATTCAGGTTCAACAGACAGATAATCCTTTTCTTCCTTTAAAATTTCATAAAGCCGAATTTCTGAATAAGACTCAAGATCAGGATGATGATGCAGGAGAACATTTTCAGAAAAAAATAACATTTCAGGATCCGTCTTATATATAATATAATCCAAAACTTCATTCTCAATCTGAGGATTTAATGGAATGCATACATTACCTGACTTCAATATTCCCAAATAGACTATAACAAAAAAGGGACTATTCGATGTGGCCAGGAGTATTTTTTTTTGTTGACCAATATTTCTCCTGATATAATTTGCCAATAATCCTGATTCGTGAAAAACATCCTGATATGACTTTGGTTCCATGGGACCAAGAATCAGGTCTTTTTTCATTTCGGAAGAATTCTCAAACAAAAAATCAAAGAAGTTCATATTCGATCCTTTAAGAGAAATTTTAATTGAAAAAATTATAATCAGATATAGGAGCCATTCTTAAATACTCGGCAGATTTTTGCTTACGTTGAAAATTTTTAAAATTTTTAGTTACTATTTCCTCCGGCTTACCTAATGCCGCTGCTACTTCATTTGCGGGGTAACCTTTTTCCCAGCCATACCACATTAAATCCATTTCTTCAAAAGGAACCTGATAAAAGAATTCTTCCTGGGACTGATCAGCGGAATATGTATCTGTTGTTGGAGTTCTTTGTATTATTTTATCCGGAACACCTAAAAAACGTGCAAGCTGATATACCTGAGATTTATACAGGTTAGCAAGAGGAATCACATCGGCTCCGCCATCTCCATATTTAACAAAAAAACCCTGTTTTACTTCATGTATATTAGGTGTTCCCAATACCGCATATCGGAGAACTTCAGCATGATAATACAAAAAAGACATCCGGCTCCTTTGTTTAAAATTTGAAGCTGCCACAATCTGTAAATATTCATCCACAGGAAGCCTCTTTTTCTCCTGAACACCGTTTTCATAAATTACTTTTACATAAAATACAGGTGGCAAATTTTTAAGTATGGAATCTGAACTGATGCCAATACTCATTTTGTCTGTTACCGGATTGTAATCCGGCAAAACTCGCTTAACAGCCTCATCCCTTCTTTCATAACAATGGAAGCCTTCCAGTACCCTGCTTATATCCTCAATTACGGTCTTTATTTCAAATTTTTGAGCAAGCTGCTGAGCCAGAATTTTGCTTTCGGGACTTGAATCCTTTTCCGGCAATATAATCCCCATCACATTCTCCGCTCCCAGCACTCTTACAGCCAAAGCTAATGTAACAGAAGAATCAACACCCCCGCTAATTCCAACAACGCCTCCTCGCCTGCCTAACACTTGAAAAATATCCGTCTTTAGTTTCGTACAGATTTTTTCTACAAATGAATCAATATCCTTAATCTGAAGGATATCTTTAGAAAATTGATAATCTTTTTTCATTTTACGTTAATTTGTGAATCTTTGATACAATTTTTTTTTAATTCAAAGATTAAATAGTTCATATCTCTGCTTTGTTTCTTACCGGACTTCTTAATATAAGATCTTTTTTGAGAGATTTAAAGTCTTTTATAAACAAATAAATGAGCAGTTGGGTTGATAAAATTCCTATAATTGCCATTTGATCCATTTCAGAAGGATTATTTGTCAATTTTATCTTATTCAATAGATTATTAACGGAATCCGAATTGAAAATCCCATAGTTCTTTAACAAATCGGGGTGCAGCATTTCTCTTACGTATCCGGGTATTTTATTTCCCGTAAAAGCCTCAATAATAGGTGAACGGTAGGCTTGCTTTGGCCTTCTGAGCACATTTTGCGGTAAATCATTTTTCATTAACTCCTTTAGCAGATACTTTTCATTCAAGCCTTTTAATTTAAACTCATCGGGCAATGAAGCAGAAAATTCCAACACCCGATAATCAAGAAAAGGATAACGTCCTTCAACCGAATTAGCCATGGCAACACGGTCTCCCTGAGATGAAAGCAAATAACCTGAAAGAAAAATATCTGTTTCAATCATTTGTGCTTTTGACAGAATAGAAATCCCTTCCGTCTGCGGTCGAATCTGCTCTTCATAAATCCCAACAGGGTTATAATCTTTCAAATAATCACTAAAATCATAGGCAAAATGTTTCTGCAGATTTGAGGTGTTTCTCCAACGCAATAAATGAGAATATACCGGAGATTCCGTTTCTTCAAGCTTATATTTAAAAAACATTCGTAGCGCTTCAGGACTTGCCTGATTTATAGAAGGGACATAGGGATAAAGTTTTTTCAATAAGAGAGGACGAATCCTGGATTGAGGCTGACGCGACCAAAACTGCCGGATGATGGTTTCCTTAAAAATATCATACCCGGCAAAAGCTTCATCAGCGCCTTCCCCAGTAATAATTACCTTAAAACCCTCTTGATGTACAAAGTTGGATAAGCTCATCATAGGCGCAGGAGAAGTTCTCAATAAGGGAATTTCACAGTGCCAGATCACATCAGGTAATGATTGAGCTATGTCGTCCGCTGAACTGGTAATAGCTTTATGCCTGGTATTCAAATGATTCGAAACTTCCACCTGATACTTGGTTTCATCATATACATTATCAGCAAATCCAATTGAAAAAGTATGAAGTATTCCCGGATCAAATTTCTTAATCATTGAAGTGATGGCGCTTGAATCCAAACCACCACTCAGGTAAGCGCCGACTTTCACATCTGAGCGCAACCTAATAGTTAAAGAATCGGATAAAAGCCATTTTAACTGATCAAGGGCCTCTCCAAAATTACCTTCAAATTTTCCTGAAGAAAATGCATGTTTCAATGACCAATACTGTGAAATTGTTAATTTCCCATTTTTAAAGATCGCAAAATGACCCGGAGGCAATTCGTTAATGCCTTCAAAAACAGTACGAGGCGTTAGAGTTGTCCAGAAAGTAAAGATCTCTTTTAAGGCGTGTGGCGAGATCTCTCTCTTTGTTCCGGGAAATTCAAAAAGTGATTTTATTTCAGATCCAAAGACAAACGTTTCTTTTACCCGGGTATAGAAGAAAGGCCTGATTCCTGCACGATCACGCGCAAAAAAACATTCATTTTTACGAGTATCCCAAATCGCAAAAGAAAATTGCCCGTTCAGATGCCTCAAAGAGGAGGTACCGTATTCTTCATACAGATGAAGGATAACTTCCGTGTCAGTATGTGTTTTAAACCGGTGTCCTTGCTTTATTAATTCTTCACGAAGTTCAAGGTAGTTGAAAATCTCACCATTATAAACTATCCATAAAGAATTATCTTCATTGGGAAGAGGTTGATTCCCACCTTTAAGATCAATAATACTCAAACGGACACTTCCCATCGCTCCTTCTTTTTCCAGGAATATTCCATTACCGTCAGGCCCGCGATGAATAATGCGGGCCATCATCCTATTTACTATAACTTCACTTTCAGATTCTGAAAATGAACTATTGGGGTTTATAAAACCAACTATTCCACACATAATTTCTTTTGGACAAATGACTCAATGGCTTTAATTGATTCAAAATTTTCAGCATCCAATTCAGAATCATCCACTTTAACCTGAAAATCCCTCTCCAAAAATGAAATAAGGTTAAGAAGCCCGAGAGAATCAAATATTCCTTCATCAAAAAGAAGGGTTCTCTCATCTATTTTTTTTGGATCAACGAAAGTTGTCTGACAAACAAAATCAAGTATTTTCTTATTCATTCGATAAATAATTAAACAATTTATTAAAGAGGTTTTTAAGTGTGAAGATTCGCTTTAATATCTTCCGAAAATTCCTTCTCAAGTTCAAGGATTTTTTTACTGCGATTATTGATCGGGATGGCGGGGCTACCAAAGTATATTTTCCATTGTTCTGTACTTTTATCGACCAAACTCAATGCTCCGATTGCGGATCCCTCTCTTACTATCACTGAAGGTAAAAGAACGCTTCCCGCACCAATGATCACATACTTTTCAATAATAACAGGTCCTTCATTAAGATTTCTAAACCTATCGGGAACTGTGGGATTGGTAAGACTTTTACCGGAATAATCGTCACTCGTGGCATAAATACAAACATGGGGTGAACATCCGGAAAAATCATCAAATGTGATTCCTTTTTCACCTCCAAAGAGATAACTTCCTGCTCCAATATGAACATAATTCCCTATGGTAATCCTCCCACTCAGAATACAAAAATCATCGACCCTGATATTGCTTCCAAAAGAAATTTCACTTTCACCATAAAAGCTTGCTTTCTTACTTAATAAAACATTTTCACCAAAAGATTTAAAACCTATAGCCTCTAACTCTTTGGCGCTGTAAAAACTATTTTCCATGAATTGTATTTTATTACGTATTTCCAAATTACCTCTTTTTAGTAATAAAAGCAAGGTTAATTTATGTAATTATAATTATCAGGATTCGAATTAACCGCCCTATTTAAAAGAGGCCAATTTGGCAACACTGAGGTTCAGTTCGAAATATGATAATGGCTTTGGGGTGGGAAGAAAAAAGGCAAACGACCTTAAATTGGGATATCAGAGGTGGGTTATACTTCAAAAATACAAAAGTTGTTATTTTGTAATCTCTTTGATCGTTTTCTTATCTAAAAAGCACGTTGATTTCAGTCCTATTGGGCAATATATAAATTGATATTTTGATAAGCAGGGGTTGGCTTCTTTTTTTGGTTCTATTTGTCAGCAGATTAAAATAAAAGAAGCAGTCCTTAAGACTGCTTCTTTTATTTATTGATACGTTAACGATCACTTTTCAGATTCCCAGTATTCATCTTTACTGTCGGAGGTATGTTGTTCCCAATAGGCCGGAGCGACTCTTTGTCCGGAGGGCGTTTTTAAACTTCGCTCATAGACAGCAATCACAGGATTAAAAACAGTGTCTGTAACCCCTATGGTATAGAACTTAGGCTCATCAGGATTGGTCTGAGCCTCTTCAGAAACCTCTACTTGAAAACCATTAAATCCAAGAAGATTTTTCAAAAACTGTATTCTTTCGGAAGAAGCCCCTTTTTCAACGATTGTACATCTGATTCCATTCAGCTCCTCTACTATATGCTTTGCTTTTAGTACCATTTTAAAACGAATTACATGAATTTATTGACGAAATACATGAATAAAATATTAGCGGATCCCAAAGGTAAGACTATTGATCAGTTCGTATATCTGACTCCAGAATCCAAGAAAAAATATACCTAATCCACTAATTATCAAACCAAGTCTTGTGAAATTATCGCTTTTAAAATAAGCCAAAGGCTGTTCACTTTTATTAATAAACATAGCTTTTACCACCAAAAGATAATAGTAAAGTGAAATAGTGGCATTCAGCACAGCAATAAATACAAGCCAGTAGTAACCTGATGAAGCAGCAGAGGCAAACAGAAAGAATTTACCAAAGAAACCGGCCATCGGTGGAATACCAGCCAAAGAAAACAGAGAAAGCATCATCAAGAGACACAATTTTGGATTTGTGGAATATAATCCATTGTAATCATCCATCGATTCCTTGTTTGTCATTGTGGAGATGGCTGAAACCACGCCAAATGCACCGAGATTGGAGAAAATATAAACAAGAACATAGTAAACAACTGAGGTCATCCCCATTGCATTTCCTCCAAGGATACCCAGAAGAATAAAACCGGCCTGTGAGATGGAAGAGAATGCAAGAAAACGCTTCATATTCTTCTGACGCAGAGCAAACAGGTTACCTACCGTCATAGTAAGTACTGCTATTAAATAGATCATATTTTTCCATACAGGTGCAATTGCATGAAAAACAGTAAACATGACGATGATCAGAATAAAAGCTGATGCACCTTTTGAAATCACAGAAAGATAAGAAGTTACATTGATCGGAGCGCCTTCATAAACATCGGCTGTCCAAAGATGGAAGGGTACCAGTGACAATTTAAATGCCATACCGGTAAAGAAGAAAATCAAAGCCAGTACCTGCATGGGTGAATTGGCGTAAACTTCTGTGATCCTATCAAAGTAGATTGATCCCGTAGAACCATAAATCAGAGAAATCCCAAACAGAAGCACTCCTGATGATAATGCTGAAGTAAGAATAAACTTAACTCCGGCTTCCGCAGATTTTGTCTGATGATGAGTATATGCAGCCAAAGCTGCAAGGGGTATGGTTGCAAGTTCCAATCCCAGATACAGCATCAGAAAATCGCCGGATGAGATTAAAAAATTCATTCCAATCAGAGTCGAGAACAAAATAATGAAGTATTCACTTATTTTTTCATTGTTTTCGGGTTTCTTCAACCAGCTTACGGATTGTAAAAGAACAATCAGGACCCCGATGTTCAGGATATTCTTCATCATTACCAGTAAACCATTGGACCGGTACATACCGCCAAATAATGAAACATCACCTGTTGGCAGGAAACCGACCATGGTAAGGACAAAAAACAATGAAAGAGTAATTGGAATGATCAATTGTTTTTTCCGGATACCCAGGTTCAGATCAATAATGAGCACAATTAATGCCAGCAATGTCAGCATCACCTCGTGTCTCATTGTCAGAATGTCGCTAAAGCTCATATATATAATTCTTAAGAAATATCAGTTAAAATAAACCGGCTACATTGACAGCCGAAAGTTTTTGAATGATTGGAGCAAGACTGAAATTAATCATATTTGATAACCACAATGGAGCCATGCCAATAGCGGTAATTGCCAGCACAAGTGTAACTGTAGAAATTCTCTCATACCATACAGCATCGGTCAGATGTAAGTAATGATCGTTTTTTATGGGTCCCAGCAACAGGATACCTACCACTCGAAGAATGTACACTGCGGTAATTACAATAGAAGCAGTAGCCATAATCGTTACTACCCTGTGAAATAAATCGGTATGCTGGAAAGATCCAACAAAAATGGTCATTTCGGCAACAAAACCGCTGAAGCCAGGCAATCCCAGTGAAGCCATACCTGCAATAACGTAAACCACGCCTAAGAAAGGAATAACTTTCATCAATCCCCCCATTTCATTTATCATACGGGTATGGGTACGGCCATAGATCATCCCGATAAGGGCAAAGAAGAGAGCCGTCATCAATCCGTGAGAGATCATCTGGATAATGGCGCCATTCATAGCGGTCTGGTTCATCATCAGAACAGCGAACAATACCAATCCACAGTGACTTACGGATGAATAAGCATTGATGTATTTAAGGTCTTTTTGAACGATGGCAGCGAAAGCTCCATAAACTACACTTATTGAAGTTAGAATAAGGAAGATCCAGGCTTGTTCATGTGCCGCCTCAGGCATCAGAAAAATGGCCACACGGAAAGCCCCGTAACCCCCTAATTTCATCAATACACCGGCATGCAACATGGAAACAGCCGTTGGAGCAGAAGCATGTCCGTCAGGAGACCAGGTATGGAATGGGAAAAGAGCTCCTAAAACCCCAAAACCAATAAAGGTAAATGGGAACAGGAAGCGCTGCATTTCAATGGGAATTGTGTGCTTTGAAATTTCCAGGATGTTAAAAGTAAGACCGCTGCCTGCGGGTGCAGAATAAAAGTAAATTCCAAGAATTCCCACCATCAGGAGAGCAGATCCGGCCATTAACATCAAAGTCAGTTTCATGGCAGAATATTCCTTTGGACCTGAACCCCATATACCAATAAGCAGATACATGGGTATCACCGCCACTTCATAAAAAAGGAACATGGTGAAGAGGTCAACCGAGATAAAGAATCCGAAAACGCCTGTTGCGAGCAGAATTAAGGAAATAAAGAATTCTCTGGGTAAAGATTCCATCTTCCAGGATGCAAAAATACCGGCAAAGACAACAACCGAGGTAAGCCCGATCATCGCAACAGATATTCCATCTACGGCAACTGAATAGTGAATATTTAAAGCGGGAAACCATAATGCATCATAGTTAAAGAGCATTGCAGCAGTATTTCCGGCAGCTCTTTCTGCCAAATAAAGATAAATCAGAGTGGCCGCCAGAATAAGCTGAATTCCCATTCCAATAGCAGAGACCAGACGTGACTGTTTTAAATCCTTCGTGAACAGGATTCCCCCTATAGTTAATAGGGGAACGATTACGAACAGACTTAGAATATTCATATTTTTAATGGTTTCTTATAATAAATAAACATAGATCAGCACCAGGGCGACTGATCCGGTGATAAATACAAAAGCATATTGCTGAAGCCTTCCTGATTGAAGACCTTTGATGGTATAAGCTGAAAACTGAATTATTCCGGCAACTCCATTCATAATTCCATCGATGATGTGGCGGTCAAACCAGGCAAGGGGAACAGAGATAAAGCGAAAGATGATCTTTTTGGTTACAAAAAGGTAAAGTTCATCCATGTAGAATTTATGATGTGCCCATTTGTAAAGATGTTTAACCGTTGCAGCCACTTTATCAGGCAACTGACTTTCCTTTTTATACATGATGGTAGCCAGAGCAATTCCGGCAAGACCAATCAAAACAGAGGGAACAGCAATCATCAGGTCAATATGTGACTCAAACCCAAGACCGTCAGAAGTTACCAGGTTATGGAAAGGAAGATACCCTGAGAAGATGGATCCGAAAGCAAGAATCATCAATGGGATGGTCATTACTTTAGGCGCTTCATGAGGAGTATGATGGTAATGTCTGTCCTTGCCCCAGAAAATATTGTAATATAACCTAAACATATAGAAAGCGGTTAAACCCGCCACGAAAAATTCAATGCCGAAAAGGATTTTGTTATGGTGAAAAGCCGCGGTTAAGATTTCATCCTTACTAAAGAAGGCGGATAAAAACGGAACACCTGCGATGGTAAGGCAAGCAATCAGAAAGGTAATGTGAGTAATTGGCAGATATTTCCTCAAACCGCCCATATCTCCCATTTCATTGCTGTGAACTGCGTGGATTACGGCACCCGCTCCAAGGAATAACAATGCTTTGAACATGGCGTGGGTAAACAGGTGAAAATTGGATGCCATAAAACCAAGTCCTTCTTCACCACCGTAACCGGAAACTCCTAAAGCGAGCATCATATAACCGATCTGGGACATGGTAGAGTAAGCAAGCACTCGCTTAATATCAGTCTGTGTACAAGCTATTACTGCAGCAAAAATTGAAGATATACCACCCACCCATGCCACTACGTGAAGTGCATCAGGAGCAGCCAGGGAGTAAACCGGGAAAAGTCGTGCAACAAGGTATACCCCTGCTACGACCATGGTAGCAGCATGAATTAGAGCAGATACCGGTGTCGGGCCTTCCATTGCATCCGGGAGCCATATATGAAGTGGGAACATAGCTGATTTACCAGCACCACCTGCAAAAATAAATATCAGGGACCATGTCAGTACAGACATTCCCATAAAGGCTATTCCACCAGCATTAGCAATAGCCGGTCCATGAGGATCAGTAAGCGTCTGGAAGTCGAATGTACCTGTATTGAAAGAGAGCATCAGAATACCAATCAGGAATCCAAGGTCAGCAAAGCGGGTTACGATAAATGCTTTCTTAGAGGCAGCTACCGCACTCGGCTTTTCGTAATAGAACCCTATCAACAGGAAGGAAGAAACCCCAACCAGTTCCCAAAAAATATACATCTGGAAAATATTGGTAGCCAATACAAGGCCCAACATCGAGAAGCTGAATAAAGAAAGAAATGAAAAGAAGCGGTAGAATCCCGGATCTCCTTTCATGTATCCGATACTGTAAATGTGAACCATCAACGAAACAGTAGTAATCACCACAAGCATCATAACTGAAATAGGGTCAAGCAGGATTCCAAGATTGATGGTTAATTTTTCTGTCAGATGAAGCCAGGTTATTTCGAAAGCTTTCAAGGAGGTAAAGGCTGTCCCGGCAGCATGGGCGGTGACAAAATATTTCAGCGCCGTCATGTAGGACAAGATCGCTGAAATACCCAAACCAGTAGTTCCTATGAGACCCGAAACAAGGGGTTTCATTTTATGTCCGCTAAGACCCAGTATTAGGAAAACCAGAAACGGGATCAGCGGAATGAGTAATGTATATGTATAATCGGCCATAAATGAATATTTTCTTTTTAGTGAATGCTTATCAGAATCTCATTTCGTCAACCTGTGTAACGTCAATTGCCTTAAAATTTCTGTAAATATTAATTATAATGGCAATCGCAACAGCAGCTTCGGCAGCAGCTACAGCAACAACGATTAGTGTGAAGAAATGTCCCTGAAGTTGCTGTGGAAAAAGATACCTGTTGAAAGCAACAAAATTGATGTTAACCGAATTCAGAATTAATTCGACTGACATCAGCATGGTTATCAGGTTTCTACGCGTCAGAAAACCAAAGATGCCAATAAAGAACATCAAGGTACTGATGACGAGAAAATAACTGAGTGGAATGTTTGGAATCATATGGTAGATCTTATAATTTTTCTAAAGCTGATTTAATTTTTAATTATTTTCTCTTTTTTGGCGACCACAATTGCACCGATCATGGCTGCAAGAAGCAGTACAGAAATTACCTCAAAAGGGAGTGCATATCCGTCCCTGTTATAGGAAATAAGGGAAGCGCCTACTTCTTTGATGGTAAAGTGGGGATCCTGGCCAGGATTCGGAACAAAACTAAATCTCAGGATCGTCATCAGCGTAAGCACTGCTCCAGCCAAAGCAGCCAGTGCAGAAAGTAATCTTTGTCTGATGGGAGCCACTACAGCCCTTTCACTGACATGACTGGTAAGCAGGATTGAAAAGATGATCAAAACGACAATACCACCAGCATAGACTGTCAACTGGACTGCTGCAAGAAAATTATAATTCAACAGAAAATATAATCCGGCTGTTGAGATCAGTACAAATAATAGAAAAACCGCAGATCTCAATATTTTCCGGCTGGTAACTGTCAAAACAGAAAATACCAGAATCATTGCCGCAAACACATAAAAAACAACTTCATTAACCATGATTAGAATTCTTTATAATCTCAATCAATATTATTCTTTAATTCCTTCACCAACATGAGAACCCGGGTGATTAAGTACCTTTGTCAGTTTGGAACGATCCCAAACTGCGTGCTCAAAATTCTGCGCCATTTGAATTGCATTGGTAGGACATGCCCTTATACAAAGATTGCAAAAAGTACACATTCCCAGATGATAAATATGTTTATCGATTGCCTTCTTTTTCTTCCCTTCCGGAGTAACTATCGTTTTGGAAATAATTTCAATAGAGCCGTTTGGACAAGCCAGTTCACACATACCGCATCCGGTACACCGGTGTTCGTTTGTTTCTTCGTTGTGCCACATGACCACTTCACCTCTGAAACGTTCAAACATCACCAATGTGTCACGATTCTCAGGATATTTCTGAGTAACATATTTCCAGGGAGTGAAGAAATATTTTCCAGTGACCTTCATCCCCGTCAGGAGAGACCATACTCCTTTGAAAATAGAAACTATATATTCAATTATTTGCTTCATTTTTTAAAAATTCATTAAAAGTGGAGTTTTGTTAAGACGATAAATGCCATTAAAAGCATATTTACCAGATTAATGGGTAAAAGGTATTTCCACTCCAATGTGAGGATCTGATCGACCCTTAAACGGGGAAAAGTCCATTTAAACCACATAATAATGAAAATAACAACGATTACTTTTGTGAAAAACCAAAAAATAGGGGGGATCAAATCCATCACGTGGTTAAAAGACTCCAAATTTCCAAAATGCAAAGGCATCCATCCTCCAAGGAATACAGTGGCAGCCACCGCCGATATTATAAATAGATTGATATATTCTGCAAGAAAGAAAAAGGCAAATTTTATCCCCGAATACTCAGTGTGAAAACCAGCTACAAGTTCAGATTCAGCCTCAGCCAAGTCAAAAGGACCGCGGTTTGTTTCTGCAGTACCGGCAATGATAAAGATCACGAATGCTATTAATGCCGGAATATGTCCCTGGAAGATAAACCATGCATCACGCTGTCCTTCAATAATACCGGAAAATTGCATCGTCCCTGCTAAAATAATAATAGTCATTAACGAGAGGGAAACCGATAGTTCATAACTCAGAATCTGGGCTCCACTCCGCATCGCCCCAATCAATGAAAATTTATTATTACTTGACCATCCTGCCAGTAATATCCCAATTACTCCAATTGAAGAAACCGCTGTCAGAAAGAAAATGCCAATATCAAAATCGAGTGCCTGCAAACCAGGTGCAAAAGGGATCACCGAGATGGCCAGAAAGCTTGCAATAATTACAATAAAGGGGGCAAGATTATAGAGAAATTTGTCCGCTTTCCGGGGCATTATCAACTCTTTCATCAAAAGCTTGATGAAGTCAGCTATTGTCTGAAGCAAACCCCAATAGCCAACCCTGTTTGGTCCAATACGTTGCTGAATAGCAGCACATACTTTTCGTTCTGCATAAACGAGAAACAGTCCAAAAAGCGCAATGAAAAGCAGATAACAAACACCAACAATCACCCATTCGATTGTTGTAGCCAATCCGGGAGAGAAATTTTCTGCCAGACTCACATGAATATTGTGAGTTAATGTTGAAAAATCGTAAAAATTAAAGCCCATTTTTTCTTTACTATATCTTTAAATTTATAAGATCAATGATCGGTTAACGTAATCAGTTCTGATTCTGCTATTGATTATTAGTCCTCATTTTACCTCTACCAGCCTATTATCTGTCAATATCCGGAATCACCAGATCGAGCGTAGTCATAATTGCAACAAGGTCAGCTATTTTAAATCCTTTTGCCATTTTATTCAACGCAAAAAGATTTGAAAATCCCGGAGAACGAAACTTAACTCGGTAAGGATTTTTCTTCCCATCGCTGTTGATATAAACCCCGAATTCTCCCCTGGCTGATTCAACCCGTTGATAAAATTCTCCCTCCGGAAGTTTGATTACACCCTTCATTTTTACAGCATAATCGCCTTCAGGAATATTATCAATTAGCTGTTCTATAATGGATAGCGATTCATGCATCTCCTTCATTCTTGCCTCATAACGTGAAAATGTGTCTCCTTTGGTATCCAGAATTTCATTGAATTTTACCACAGGATATGCACTGTAAGGCTGATGTTTACGAACATCACAAGAAAACCCTGAGGCTCTTCCCGAAGGTCCGGTTACACCGAAATCAATCGCATCAGCAAGTGAAAGGTGTCCTATATTCTCTGTTCTTTCCCTGAAAATAATGTTATTTGAAAGTAAGTCATCGTATTCCGGCAATTTATCCCTGAAATATTTTATAAATTCCTTTACTCTCTTTTGAAAATTAGGATGAATATCAAACATCAATCCGCCGGGAACATTGTAATTGAAAGTCATCCGCGCTCCACAGGTCTCTTCAAAAATATCGAGAATTTTTTCCCTGTCGCGCAACCCATAGAAAAAGGTTGTCACGGCACCTAAATCCATTCCCATGGTGCACCACCAAAGCTGATGAGAAGCAAGCCGGGTAAGTTCATCCATAATTGTACGGATATACTTTACCCGTTCAGGAATTTCAACATTAAGAGCATTTTCGACACAAAGGCAAACTGCCTCATTGTTCATGTGAGCAGAAAGATAATCCATTCTGTCCGTAAGATGAATCATCTGGGGATAGGTCAATGCCTCACACATCTTTTCAATTCCACTATGGATGTAACCCACATGCGGTTCGACATTTAATACCTTCTCTCCTTCAAGTTTGACCAGTAACCGCAGCACACCATGAGTAGAAGGGTGTTGCGGACCCATATTGACAAAATACTCATCCGTGACGAGCCTGTCTGTATTTAAAATGACCTCTTTAATTTCGGACATAATGCTATCTATCGTTCAACTATTCTTACTTCATCAACGTAATCTTTTCTTAAAGGGAAACCCCAATCATCATCAAGAAAAAGCCTCCGTAAATCAGTATGATTATTAAATTTTACACCTAACAAATCATAGACTTCTCTTTCATGATATTTCGCCGTAATCCAGATATCACTCAAGGTATCTACGGCAGGTGCAATTCGATCCTTTGTTTTGACCTTTAAAACCATCATATGCCGGTGTTTTGTTGATTCAAGATGATATACTATCTTCATATGATCAGGATAGTCAACTCCTGTAAGACATATCAGGTAATCGAAAGACAATTCAGCTACATTTTTTAATTCGAGAGCTGTCCCATGAAGGTTTTCAGCCTGGACTGTCAATTCAATGTATTGTGAACCTTCAACAAGTTCACTTTCTGAAAATTTATTGGAAAGAAAATTTTTTAACTCTTCGTTCGTCATCTTTAAATAATTAAGACTGATAGAATGTGGTGAATGAAGGAAAAATTATTGCCCCTTAATCCTATTCTCTCATTTTTGTTCGCTACTTTCTTTTTTCCGGAGAAAGTTCTTTTCCCTTTTAATTTTCTTCTGCAGTTGCATAAGACCATAAATGATTGCTTCAGGTCTTGGGGGACATCCGGGGACATATACATCAACAGGAATCACATGGTCTGCTCCCTTTACAACTGCGTAAGAATTATAAAAGAACGGACCTCCTGATATAGCACAACCACCCACTGCTATTACGTATTTTGGATCAGCCATCTGATCATACAATCTTTTGAGAACCGGAGCCATTTTATAATTAATGGTACCCGTGATATAAAGCAGATCCGCTTGTCTTGGCGTTCCACGAGCCACTTCAGCTCCAAACCGGGCAAAATCATGACGAGATGCCCCAAAGGCCATGAATTCGATAGCACAACAACGGGTGCCAAAAGTAAGTGGCCATAAAGAATTTGATCTTCCCCAGTTGATTAAGGCATCAAGGTTGGCAAGTATGATACTGCCATTTTCATATTCAGCTATAACCGGGTATTCGTTATTTTTAATGTCTTTCTTTCTATTTATTCCCATTTCAATGCGTGTTTTTTCCATCCATACAATAAGCCTAATCCAAGAATTGTAAAGAATATAAGGATTTCAACAAAGCCGGTCATTCCGGCACTTTTCATAACAACTGACCATGGAAACAGGAAAATTGCTTCCACGTCAAAAATCAGGAACAATATGGCAAAGAGATAATAACCTACGGTATATTGCAACCAGGCATCTCCAACAGTTTCGATACCACACTCGTAAGGTTCAAATTTGGCATCGTTGGATGAACTGGGAGGTACATAACTTGAAAAAAGCATAGCGAGTCCCACTAAGGTAATAGCTGCTATGAAAAAGAGCAATAAAGCGCTACTGTCCATATCTGATTTATCTGATTTATAATATTCCTCTGATCTTTTATCATGCCGGAAAACATACCCGGAATTTCACGCGCCAAAAGTATAGATTTATCTCATTTAAGCATAGCTTTTGATCGATTTTTTTATAAATTCACATTAACATAGCTATATATTTAGATTATAATGTTTTTAAACAGCTGATTTACTTTGAATTACCTACCAAGGAAATTGTTCATGTGAAAAAAGAGTTAATTTTCAAACGAATCCGCCGACGCGATTTGGAAGGTGATGAGTTTAAAATAATGAATGTTTGACCGCTGAAAACAGTAATTTTTTACGAAGAAAAGAAAAAAGCAGGGCATAACATCAGCGGTGTTTCATCACAGTTTGTCCAGATAATATTCGCTCATTTTACGCTTGCCAAGCGAATAAAGAGCGAACATAGAGCGAACAAACACCGGGGAAGAATTCAGCCGCAGAAAGTGTAGAAATCACGATGAGAATTGACACACATGATTGAAAGGTCTTCCGATTTTTCGATTACCTTTTCTTCTGTTAATCCCATCAGACGATCGACAAAAGTGGTTTTATAGCTGACCGAGATAATCAGAAGCCCGCTTTTCAGGCTAAGAGTATGTGAAAGTGCATTCTTCTGAAGACGCCAGGTTGGAGAATGGCTCTCAATCACTTCAAAAGGGAAATTGAATTTACTGTACAACCTCTGAATAGAAAAAAGATTGCTTTTCACATCTTTCATATCATCCGATGAAGATTCCGAGGCAGTATAAATATCTATTGTGGCACCATTATGGCGGCTAAGGTAGCTGGCCCAAAGTGCTAGGTCCTTACTCTTCTTCATATATCCAACAGGAACAACTATTTTACGATAAATCATTTCAATATTGCTTCTGGATGAAATAAAAAGAAACGGGAAACCAGAATCTTTCAGATCCGGGAGAATTTCTGAAGTGGCATTTTTATGAGCAACCAATAGGATACAATCATAAAGCTCAGCCAGATCAGTCAGCAAATCCTGCAAATGTCCCTTTCTGACGAAGTAATGCATTCTGATATTCGGCGATCTTTTTACAAGTCCTGCAACAATACCGCGGAGTTTAGCCTCTGCCATATCAATATTTTCGTGCAGCTTTTTTGTCCAGATATGAAAAAGACATAGTTCTTTACCCAGGATGGAAGCAATCGTCAATCCGTGTTCAATTGCGCAATCCATTTCAGGAGAGAAATCACACCAAACAAATATTTTCTGTTCTCCATTTTCCATAAAGCACTAATTACAAGAATTTGGACGAATCACACGAAGACAGATTCCGGAATAAATTTTTGATTAATTAAATATACCATACAAATTAAAATAAAATGAGTTGAATAACCTCGATAATTTAAAATTAGATAACAGGGAATACAAAAAGCAAGCTGGAATGGCATAATCTTTGAAAAGATGACAGAAGATATTTGATTATAAATGAAAATATGTATATGAAATGACGTCCAATTTTAGATTGACGATTTTTTTTAGAAATGAATTCCATTTTGTTATATTATGTAAGTTCTCTTTAAAAAAGCCGGGACGAACCTGGTACGAACCGAATACGGACTTAATACGAGGAGAGTCCATGTGAAATTTGGGCATATTATTGTTAAATAACAAAAAGATTGTAAAATACGACATCAATTTATTCTCCTTACTTAGATGGAAAACACAAATAATAAAGAGTGATTATGACCACAGAAACAGATTGGAGCGACACCATGATGAACGTGAGCGCCGTCGGCACAGACTTCCCGGTCATGACAGGGGTTTTGATCACGATGATGAAATAGAAACAGAAAGGTAGAACGTTATTTGGAAAGTAGTAACCTGAGTTCGATCTAAGAAATAAATATAGTAACGCTTGGTTATTTGCTTTCGAATTTTGTTTTTGTAACCTAATAAGGATCGAAAACACCTTAGTAGCTGATTGAAATCCCTTGACATCTAACCTAGCATCTAATTTTATTCCTCAATTTATTAAACCAAAAGGTAATTAGGTAAAATAAGGGGGGGGGGATTCCATCAGCTACTAAGGTGTTTTCGACAGATTAGGTTATCCATTACTTAGGTCGAACTCAGGTTAATTTAATCAGGTAATTAGGTTAGTGAAAGGGTAAAATTAATACCATCTACTGAGGTGTTTTTATTAGATCAGGTTATAGGAAACAACATTAGCACTCAAACAACTAAGATTTACCTAATCTATTGCTTAGATCGAACTCAGGTTAGTAAGTCCTTTTCTTTAGTTTTAGTAAATTTAGCCTTTAGTCCCCGACAATACTCCATGCAGGGGACTTTTAATTCTCTGTTTTATTCTATTTTTAAGTATTTTGGGAACAATGTTCATTTTTACATCCTCAAAAGGAGAGAAGTTTAATGACTGTTCAATTAAATTTACAGAGTACCCGAAATCAAACTATAATGATAATTTACTCTTCATCGGCAGCAACCGAAGATATTATATAATCTCCCCATAATTCGAGAGCTTCGCTGCCAGAGGGCAACTTCTCACGTTTAAGAAGTTCCACAGCCGGTTTCCAGTCGTTTTTAGCTGCCAGTTCAATCAGCTCGGCAGCTTCCTTTTGATCGTTATCTCCTTTAGATAACATAAGTAATCCAAGATAGTAAGCTGCAATTCCGCTGTGCTCATCCCGAACAAGATCATCAAGAATATTCCAAGCTTTCTGCAGGTCAGGTGATCCATTTTCTCCATTTTTAAGGAAAGTGGCCATGTTCACTCTGGCCACTGCCATTCCGTTGTTTGCAGCACGATCGAACCATTTCCAGGCCTGTGAGGCATCTCTGCTTATTGATTCCCTGGAGACAAGTATTACCGCCATTAGATTTGCTGCCGGAGCATATCCATTTTTGGCAGCAGGTTCAAGATATCTGATAGCCCGGTTAAAATCCTTATATCCTAACGTGGAATAGAACAGGTGTCCCAATTCATATCTTGCTTCATCATTCCCGTTATCAGCAGATTTTTCAAAACAATGAACTGCACTATCGATATTCTTTTCCGTTCCCTCACCCGAGAGATACATATCACCAAGATTATTCCAAGCCTCAGCAAATCCAAGCTCGGCGGATTTTTTGTACATTTCAAAAGCACTTTCCATGTTTATTCCGGTACCTTCACCAAAATAATACATGCCGGCCAGATTATAATATGCCTGAGGATAATCAGCTTCAGCTGCCCGCGAGAAGCATTCGAAAGCCTTAACAAGATCCTTTTCACCTGCGTCACCAAAATAATACAAGACTCCAAGGTTATAGGTTCCAAGATAAAAACCTGCTTTATCAGCTTTACGGTACCATTCCATCGCTGCGACAGGATTAGCCTCAATCCCTTTGCCCTGATGATAGGCGTTCCCCAGGTTGTTCATTGCTTCAGCTATTCCCATTTCTGCTGCTTGCTCATATTGTTTCACAGCCCTATTCATATCAGGGACTGTTCCACGACCCGCTTCATACATTACACCCAAGTTGAAAATGGCCCTGGCATAATCAAGGTTAGCAGACTTCTCATACCATTGAATAGCTTTAGAAAAATCCTGCGGCACAGTAATTCCATTTTCAGAATATACACCAAGCCTGAACATAGCTCCGGGAACTCCTTTCTCAGCAGCCTTCAGAAACCATTCTGAAGCCTTTTCCTTATCTGACCAGAAAGCAAGACCTTTTTCATGAATTATGCCAACCAGATAAGCGGCTCTTGGATGTCCACCCTCTGCAGCACGGTTAAAATAATCAGCGGCAGCGTGTACGTCTTTTTCAATCAATTCTCCTGCCAGACAAATACTGGCATATTTATATTGTGCTTCAAGTATTCCCTTTTCTGCGGCCCGACGGTAATAATCCACAGCAGTTTTAGTGTTAAGCTCTAATTCATCACCTGTTTCATATTTTTGTCCCAGACGATACATTGCTTCACCATTCCCGTTCAATGCAGCTTTCTGCAACCATTCCAAACCCTCTTCTTCCGATTTCTTTAAGTATACTCCGGCCAGGGCAGCCTGAGCCTCTGCATTTCCTTTATCCGCGGCACGCTGATACCAGTTGATGGCATCCGGATCATTCTTTTCATCAAGAATACAACCTACCAGATAAATGGCTTCAACGTAATCAGCATTCGCTGCCTGAAGAAGATATTCCTTCGATTTATCAGTATTTTTCTCCGTGCCAAGTCCTTCAAAATACATCTTCCCAAGGATAAGGGAAACCTGAGACGAGACCGGATCTTTTATTTTTGACAACCAACTAAAGGCTGATTCAAGATTCTTTTCGGGCCCTGTGCCCTCGTAAAGCATTATTCCGACTTTTTCAAAAGCGGGTTCATAATCTTTTTCAGCAGATTTTAAGTACCATTCAAAAGCTTTGGCAGGTTTAATTGGAACCGTAAGTCCAATTTCGAAAATCTCTCCTATTTTATACATGGAAGGGGGATAACCTGCCTTTGCAGAATCATACCAGTTATCCACAGCATCCTCAAGATCCTTATACCCCCCGTCTCCTGTACGGAGAAGGCGTCCATAGTTATATTTGGCTATTGTATCCCCTCTTTCGGCTCCACGTTCATACCATTCAAAGGCCTTTTTCATATCGATTGAAAGACCTTTCCCGTTTTCACGGATTTCACCGATAAAATTACAAGCCGGAACTCCGCCTTCCCTCGCAGATTCAAGAAAAAACGGAACTGATTTTTCACCGGATAATTCACGGCCATTCCCTTCATAGTACATTTTGCCGATCGCAAAGCTGGCCTCAGCAAAGCCTGCCTTCATAAAATCTTCGTAAGCAGACAGAGCCTCATCAACGTTCCTGTTCTGAAGAAATATATCAAGGAACAGCATCGCCGGTTTATATTTCTCTTTTAATGCATCATTGATTCGTCTAAGACCTTTCTCTGTCTTTCCCTTTTTCAGGGCTTCAATTCCAGCCTGAAATTTTTTAGGCACCATCTCAAATTTATCGCTCATTTATCTGTCCTTTCAAATAAGGCCTTAAAAATAGCTCTAATAAGGTATTTGTCCATAAGATTAATTCATTATTTTTAGTCCTCTAAAATATTCAGGTCATTTTTTTAAAAATACGATACAATGGATCCACTGGAAATTATTTCAAAATATTACAAACCAGGTTCCAAATCCTACGATATTCTCGTGACACATTGCAAAGCGGTTACAGAAAAAGCATTGAGAATAGCCGACCAACATAAAGAACTTCTTGCAGACTCTAAATTTATTTTTGAAGCTTCCATGTTGCATGATATAGGCATTTTCAAGACGAATTCTCCCCAATTATATTGCTATGGAGATTATCCTTACCTTTGCCACGGTTATCTTGGCAGTGAACTTCTTATTGCCGAAGGATTTCCTGAGCATGCACTCGTTTGCGAAAGACACATCGGTGTAGGCATTACCACCCAAGAGGTCATTTCCAATAATCTTCCTCTTCCTTTACGCGATTACATTCCCGTGTCGATAGAGGAGCAGATTATCTGCTTTGCGGACACTTTCTTCTCGAAAAGTGATGGATTAACAAAAGAAAAATCATTGGAAGAGGTAAGGAAATCGGTAACGCGCTTTGGTGAAAATCATATCCGGCGATTTAATGAATGGTGCCTGATCTTCAATTAAAATGATTACAATTTAAAATTGTGCCCGATCATAAAAACTCTGATTCTTCGTCACTTTAAGATCCTTCAAAAGCTGTGATGTAGCTCTTATAGTAAAAGAGTAACTCTGCCTGAAACCAAAGGGAATCAAATTCAATGACATCTGCATACAGTGCAAATCCCTGAAAATATTCAACTGAGTAAAGGTCAGATCCATTTTTTGGATGTCAATACCGGACGAAAAGCCAACCTTCCATTGTTTTGTAAGATTCACGTTCCCATTAAAATCAACGGTCTGAGTAATGTTAGGCTTTACAGAAGGATTAGGCCTGCTGTAACGGAAACTGTAATCAAACCGTATATCCCAGGGCACACTGAAATCGGCATATTCAGGTATTTCCCCAACCTGCTGACGCCTATTTTGTTCTTCAATTTCCTGTTGTTGCTTAATGGCAGCAGCATCACTTGTTTCAGTTTTTTTCGTTTTATCCTTGTCTGCTTTAGAACTGAATGACAAACCAAAAGATAAGTTGGCACTGGTTAATCTGGCAAGCCGGCCATTCTTTATTATTTCATACTGATTAATCAGATGGCCATTTTCAAAAGCATAGGGATCCAGAATAGCTCCAAAATTCACATCGATTCCCGCAAGTTTTGTACGTGCAGCAACGTTGATATTGGACAAATTCAGTGAATCAGCAGCCAGATTGTAGGAACCTGAAAAGGACAACTGATCCAGTAGACTTATTTTTTTTTCTGTCTCGGTACTGGTGGTATCTTTCAAATTCAATTTCTTCATTTCCAGCGTGTTGTTCAAACTAAAACCGATGGATCCTGATTTCCCCGCCCCGGCAGTACCATAAATTGAACCTTCATGGACCGGATACCGGAGACTCACCGGCCTGCCGTTTGAATCAAAGTACTCGATGGTTTCGTACATCCCAAAATTAGGATTACTGAAATCGGGTCTAAGGCTGAAACTGATACTCGGAGTCATTACGTGCCGGATACCCTTAATACTTGAATTTGGATTTAATGGCTGGTAATTACCATAAATTTTAGTAGACGCCCCAACGCTCATCGAGTAATCATAATCTCTTGTAAAACCATACACTGTATCACTGACAACAACCTGCTTCAATTGTTCATTATAGCTTTTCCGGATTTGTTGGGTATACCATCGCTCATTATAATTAAAGGATGGACTAATCGTAATAAACTTAAGAGCTTTAAATGAAGTACTGATAGGAATACTTTGCCTTACACCATTTTTCCAGTCTTTGATTAAAGAAGAAGACATTAGTTTGTTTTCTTTGGTATTGATCGTATTTTGCATATCCAAAGAATAAGTCAACCCGATTTTTTCATACCATTTTTCTTTACCTGAGCTGTATTTTGGTTTAAAAGGATAAATCCTGGTCATATTAAAAGTTAACTGGGGCAAAGTAAGGCTTATCGTGGTATCACGGCTGTTCTGCGAATGCCGCAGGTTGCCGGACATTGAAAAGGGTGAATTTTCCCATCTTTTGGAATAGGAAATACTCGATTGCTTTGTATTGGTGAGAATATTTCGGGCAATGTATGAATTATACTGATCATAAGAGCTTGTTGAAAAATCGACACTTGCACTAAATGTCTGGCTCGGACTTGCTTTTGAATCCATGGAATGATTCCAGGTTATTGCGAAATCATTTTGCGTCCTGTAATCGGGTAAACCCTTGTCACCAAATACATTTTTATAAAATTTCATATCAAATCCGCCGCTGTAACGGTATCTAAGCCTGTAATTACTATGGAATTTTATCCCTCGTGAACCTAAGGAGTATAAATCCCCCTTGATAGCTGCATCGAAATAATCGCTCGCCGCCCAATAATAACCCAAATCACGCAGAAAAAAACCTCTCGTGACTTCTTCACCATAAGACGGAACCAGGATTCCCGATGAATATTTTGAAGTATAAGGGAAGAAACCAAAAGGCACAAACACAAAATATATCGGCAAATCTTCCACTACCAGATACGCAGGTCCTGTCACAATTTTCTTGCCCGACAGAACCTTGGCTTTAGTCATTTCAAGATAGAAATGAGGATGAGGAGCATTACAGGTAGTATATTTCCCATTAACCAGGTTATAGGTAGAATCATTTACGAGTTTGGTCCGGCCGCTGTGGATAAAACCCCCCTCCTTCTCTGTAACAACCCCATAGACAATTCCTTTTTTTGTCTTAAAATTATATCTTATTTCATCCGCTTCGAATTTATCACTTCCCTGAATAAATACAGGTTTACCTACAATTTGACCCGTTGAATCCGGTTTACCGATTGCATAAACCAAATTACTGTCCCGGTTGAGTTCAATGTAATCCGCTTTCAGCTCAATATCTTTGTATTTGACGTATGCATTTTTGTACATCAGCACTTTATTACCGGTACTATCCTGTACTAAAGTGATGTATCCGTCCGCCCGGTAAGTCACTTCTGCATCAAATCCGGAATCCTCTTTGGTGGAAATAGAATCTGTTGCAAGGCTGTCACGGGATAATTTCAATGTCCCGGCAGCCCCGGGAGAAACCTTCCTGAGAGTATCCTGAACAGAACTTTTCCTTTGTTGATCAGTAGTTGAATTAGTCTTTCTTCTTTGTTGTCCGAAAGCATTACTGTATATCAGCAGGATTAAAATGCAGGCAATATTTAATAATTTTTCCTTTCTCAAAAGTTCAATATCGTATTAAGATATAATGGGCAAAAGTAAAAAAACCAATTTTACAAACAGTTAACCCTTTAAAATAAATTATTGCGTTATTTTTGTAAAGGTTAATCCATTATTTACGGCAATGATTTTCAGCAGACAAATTAATAATATTTCCTTGAATTCTCTTCTTACTCTTGCATTGATATTTCTGTTTTCGTCCATTTCTGCAACTGTAAAAAGTCAAAAAAGCTCTTCTGCCGGTTTGTCAACTGTAATCATTGATGCCGGTCATGGAGGGAAGGACCCGGGTGCCGTAGTCGGGAAGGCACGGGAAAAGGATATTGTTCTTGATATTGCCCTCAGGCTTGGCGATCTTATAAAGAAAGGACTTCCTGAGGTCAAAGTTGTTTATACCCGTAATGCAGATTTTTTCGTTCCCTTGTTCAAACGGTCTGTCATTGCCAACAGTCACAATGCTGATTTGTTCATCTCCATTCATGCCAATTATTGTGAAAGCCCAAAAATAAAAGGAACTGAAACATACGTACTTGGGTTGCATCGCAACCAGGATAATCTTGATGTGGAAAGAAAAGAAAACAGTGTTATCACTCTCGAAGAAGACTATTCCAAGAGATATGAAGGATACGATCCTAATTCACCTGAATCGAATATCTCTTTTGAAATGATACAGGATACTCATATTTCTCAAAGTCTTTTGTTTGCCCAAATGGTACAGAATTTTTTCCGACAGAATGCCGGACGTCCTGATCGTGATGTCCGTCAAGCCGGTTTTCTGGTATTGCGGGAGACTGCAATGCCAAGGGTGCTTATTGAAACCGGGTACCTTAGTAATAAAGATGAAGCCGCTTATCTGATGACCGAAAATGGACGTGAAAACATTGCTTCAGCAATCTTCAGATCTGTTAAAGAATATAAAACAAAATTTGATTCCAGGCTAAACTTTACCACAACAGATAAAAAGAACATCAGAGAAGAACCTGAAAATAATGGAATAGATTCCGCCAAAAAAGACACTGAAAAAATTAGTACAAATAAAAAAACAAAGCCTTCTTTGAAATCCAAAGAAACTGAAATGAAAGAGACTGAAATCTCTTTAGTAAATCATGATAAAAAAGAAGAATCCGGTAAAATAAATAATCAAAATAAATCTCAGAAAAAAGATCAGGAAACGGTCAGAGAAGAAAAAGCCTCTCCTTCAGAAACAAAAGATCAGTATACCTATGCCATACAAATTGCAGCATCAAATGTTAAATTATCAAAGGCCTTCCGATTATTTAAAGGCATCAAAGACATCAGGGAAATTAAAATCTCCGGCTATTACAAATATTATTGCGCTGAATCTTCTTCAAAAAAAGAGGCCCTTAAAAGTCTTTCCATTATTAAAAAAAGAATCCCCGACTCCTTTCTGGTCGGAATGAAAAACGGGGCCCCCATTTCCATCAGGGAGGTTCCAGTTAACCAGTAAAGCAATTGGACTTTTTTTTAAGCTAATTCTTGTTTACTTTTGCATTATAACCAATCGTTCCTTAATGAAGCTCTCAAAAACATCACGAATAGGATTATGGATTGTCTTCACAATGATAATTCTAATATGGGGTTTTAATTTCCTAAAAGGTCGTAACATTTTCAGAAATGAAAGTATATTCTACGCCCGTTACAAAGACGTAAGCGGTCTTACTCCTTCTACCCTGGTCACCCTGAATGGATTCAAAATAGGGTATGTCCGTAACATCTATTTCGCAGAAGATCTTTCAGGCGATTTAATTGTGCAGATCTCTGTACAGAATAAATTTCCCCTGCCCGTAGGGACTTCGGCCGAAATAGCCAGCACGGATCTCCTCGGGTCAAGGGTTATGAAAATTAACCTGGGACATTCCGACCAGTTTTACAATCCTAAGGATACCTTGTTTTCCAAAGTCGAATCTGATATCAAACAGCAGTTCGGAGAACAACTGGGACCAATAAAATCCAAAGCAGAACGGCTCATGGTTTCCCTTGATTCAATTGTTTCATCCACTTCCAGGATTTTGAACCCGGAAACTCAAAAAGATATTACGAACAGCATTGATCAGTTCAGTGCAACGATGGCTAACCTTAACAAACTCTCCAAAGACCTGAGCGAAGTGATCGGTGATCAGAAGCGTAACCTCTCGTCAACCATCAGCAATCTGAGTGCAACTGCGGAAAACCTGAAACAAAATTCGGAACACTTCAACCATATAATGAATAATTTATCCGGGTTTAGTGATACGTTGTCCCGTATCGAACTGAATAAAACATTCAATAACCTGAATTCTTCATTAAAAAGTCTTGATTTGATTCTTGGTAAAATCGAATCATCTGACGGTTCCCTGGGGCTATTTGTGAATGATCCTTCCATCTATCAAAATCTAAATACAACTGTCGAAAATCTCAGGGCTCTTTTAATCGATTTCCGTCAAAATCCGAAACGCTATGTCCATTTTTCTGCTTTTGATTTGGGTCGCGATATTGTGATCAATTCCTCTTCAAATATTCAAAATGGTGACAGTGTGATTTTTAAAGTACATCTGCTCTCTTCACGCACCCCAATAAATATACAAGATCCTGTATTTGATGGGCTTAAGCAGGTAGAAGAAGTGAAAACAGGGAGATTTTTCAACTACTTTACTGGCCATGAAACCTCCTTGGAGAAAGTTAGAGAGATTCTACATAAGACGCAAAGTGCTTTTCCTGAGGCAACTCTGAGGGCGTTCGAAAAAGGAAAAGAGATTAGCCTCAAAAAAGCATTAAAATCTATTCCAAAATAGTTTTTTAAAATCATTTTTTGTATAATTTTAACCTGCTGTAAAAGCAAGGGTAGCTTTCGTGTTATTAAGAATATTTTTTTAATTAATATACATTAAATCAATATTTTAAATCTATTTTGAATATAAGCTTTTGATAATGAATGTTTTAATGTTTAAATATACACTAACTGATTAATGAAAAACCTAAAGGATGGAAAACATAAGTTTACTACATTCGGATTAAAACTCCCAACACCATTTTATTTTTGATATAAAGGAATTTCAACATTTTTTGTAAGCCCTAATACCTAAATGAAGAGTGATCAAAATAAGACATGGGAGAAGTGTCTTGAAATTATAAAGGACAACGTCCCTTATATCAGCTATAGAACATGGTTTGAACCGATTGTTCCCATCAAATTGGAGAACAACGTTCTTACAATTCAGGTACCTAGTCCATTCTTCTACGAGTACCTGGAGGAGCAGTATATTGATATACTGCGTAAGACGTTGAGAAAAGAATTGGGACCGGGTGCGAAACTCGAATACAGCGTGGTAGTGGATAACAGCTTAAATTCCAACAACAAGCCATACACAATCAAGCTGCCCACCAATCAAAACAATAATTTAAAAAACCATCCGGTTTCCGCTTCAGCGCTTCAGGACGAGGGAATCATCAAAAATCCTTTCGTTATTCCGGGAATTCAGAAATTAAATATTGATCCTCAATTAAAACAAGACAATACTTTTGAAAATTTCATCGAGGGAGAATGTAATCGCCTGGCTCGCAGTGCCGGTTATGCAGTCGCATTAAAACCAGGAGGAACTGCTTTCAATCCGCTTATGCTTTACGGTAATTCAGGTCTTGGTAAAACTCACCTGGCCCAGGCAATTGGCATTGAAGTGAAGGAGCGGTTCCCTGAAAAAATTGTGCTCTACGTAAATGCAAATAAATTTCAAACACAATTTGCTGAAGCTACCCGGAATAACAACCGGAATGATTTTCTTCACTTTTACCAGATGATTGATGTCCTGATCATTGATGATGTACAGGAATTTGCCGGAAAAGAAAAAACCCAGGAAACATTCTTCCACATCTTCAATCATTTGCATCAAACAGGGAAACAGCTCATTCTGACTTCCGATAAACCGCCCATCGAATTAAAAGGTCTTGAACAAAGATTACTGTCACGCTTTAAATGGGGTTTGACAGCCGATCTCCAGGTTCCTGATTTTGAGACCAAACTGAATATACTTCGTAAGAAAATCTACAAGGACGGTATTGATATCAGGGAAGAAGTGCTTGAATACATTGCTTCCCATATAAACAGCAACGTCAGGGAACTGGAAGGAGCTCTCATTTCTTTGCTGGCACAGGCTACTCTGAATAAAAAAGAGATCAACATCGACCTGGCCATTAAAATGATAAACAAACTGGTCAAATGCACGACCAGAGAAATTACCGTAGATTATATTTCGAGAGTCGTGTGTGAATTTTTCCAGCTTCCTCCTGATTCCTTGAATATAAAATCACGCAAAAGAGAAGTAGTTCAGGCGAGGCAAATCGCGATGTATTTTTCAAAAAATCTCACCAAATCTTCTTTTGCAGCCATCGGCACCCAAATTGGAGGGAAAGATCATGCCACGGTACTCCATGCTTGCAGGACAGTCTCCAATATGAAAGATACCGACAGAAATTTTAAAGTCTTTTTAGATGAAATCGAAGGCAAACTGAAATTATAAATACCAAAAGCAGACAGATAGTCTGCTTTTTTTCTGTAATCAGATAAGCATTTATTAAATTACCTGTATTCTCTGATGATTGACTCTGATACATTCAAAACAATTAAGGATCCGGTTTCCGGATTATACAAGGAGAAAGGAAGTAAATTTCTTGCTTTTGCCTTCCCTGTATCAGACGAACAGGAAATCAGGGAAATATTGTTAAAAATCAGGAAAGAACATCATGCCGCCCGCCATCATTGTTTTGCATGGAAACTTGGTACTGAAAATGACGATTACAGGATAAACGACGATGGCGAACCTTCAGGAACGGCCGGCCGGCCGATTTTTAACCAAATTAAAGCCAACGAGCTCACGGATATTCTGATTGTGGTAGTAAGATACTTCGGAGGAATATTGCTGGGAACAAGCGGGCTGACCAACGCTTATAAACAGGCTGCTCTCGACGCTTTGAACAATGCCGAAATAATTGGAAAAGTGGTCGAGGATCTGATTGAAGTACACTTTGACTATTCGGTCATGAACGAATACATGCATATTGTGAAGGAAATGCAGCTTAAACAGGTGAAATCTGATTTCCGTCTCGAATGTGATGCACTTCTTGCAGTCCGGAAAAGTCTGACCGGATCAGTGCTTGAAAAACTGAACTCGGTTGAAAGATTAAAAGCTTCAATAATTAAAAAATAAAATTTCATGGTTCATCAATTAAATAAACGGATATTTTTAATTTTGTAATCATACCCTGTTTCTTCATCATGGAAAAATCTCTAAACAGCAGAATCCTTCATCCGGTGATCCGAAAAAAATCAAAGGGCTTGTTTAAAAGACATATAGTTATTAATCCTTATTAAGAAATTTATTCCTATGAAGCCAAAAAGCTTAATTTCAATTACAGATTTTACCAAAGAGGAATACCTGAAAATAATGGACCTGGCAAAAGAATTCGAAAAAAATCCGAACAACAATCTTTTGCAGGGAAAAGTAATTGCTACTCTCTTTTACGAGCCGTCCACCCGCACCAGATTAAGCTTTGAAACGGCCATTAACAGGCTGGGAGGTAGAATAATCGGATTTTCAGACTCAAGCTCTTCAAGTGTAACCAAAGGAGAAACACTGAAAGATACCATAAAGATGGTATCCAATTACGCAGATCTGATCATCGTGCGCCACCCCCTGGAAGGAAGTGCACGCTATGCATCTGAGATTTCAAGTGTACCGGTCATAAATGCAGGTGACGGAGCCAATCAGCATCCTTCCCAAACCCTGCTGGATATGTTTTCGATTCTTAAGACCCAGGGGACCCTCGACAACATCAATATCTTTATGGTGGGAGACCTTAAATACGGCCGGACCGTACACAGCCTGCTGATGGCCATGGTACAGTTTAAGAATCCGGTATTTAGTTTCATCGCGCCTCCTGAATTGAGTATGCCAAATGAGTATAAACTCTTCCTCGCTTCAAAAAATATCCAGTATTTTGAATACCCGGATTTCCCTGAATCAATCAGCCAGGCCGATATTATTTACATGACCCGTGTCCAAAAAGAAAGATTTGGTGATCCGGTTGAATACGAGAAAGTCAAAAATGTTTATATCCTCAAAAATCACATGATTGAGAATACAAAAGATAACATGAGAATTCTTCACCCGCTTCCCCGTATCAATGAAATTCATCCTGACATTGACTCAAATCCAAAAGCATACTATTTTGAACAGGCACGGAATGGAGTCTTTACCCGTATGGCCATTATCTCTCATTTATTAAATCTTAAATAAATCCTCATGGAAAAACATCTACAGGTAAATGCAATTAAAGATGGAACCGTGATTGATCACATCCCCACCAATGCACTTTTCCGGGTCATCCGAATTCTGAAACTTGAGGAAAGCCCAAACATGGTAACTTTTGGCAATAATCTTGACAGCGGTTTGATGGGGTATAAAGCCATAATAAAAATAGCCAATCGCTTCTTTGAAGATGAGGAAGTAAATAAAATAGCCCTTGTTGCTCCGCATGCAAAATTAAATACCATCCGTGATTATGAGGTTGTTGAAAAAAGAGTGGTAGAAATACCCAAAACGATCAGGGGAATCGTACGGTGTTTCAATCCCAAATGCATTACCCATGACGAAAACATCCTTCCAAAGTTCGAAGTGATCAACGAAAAGCCCATCGCGCTGAAATGTTCTTACTGTGAAAAAATCACAACAGAAAACGAAATGACCTTCTATTAAAATTTGACTATTGTTTGAAAATACAGTCCAATCCTTATTTTTGTGCGAAAGTCCAATGAATTTCCTTAAGTTGCAGTAACAATCAGTGATAATGGAAAAATCCTTCCGGCTTCTTCTTGATGAAATTGACGCTTTGATAATCCCCGGAAAAGACAGGGATAAAATTCTCCTGAACATCAGTCAGCTTCTGAAGGACCAAGTATTTCATTATGACTGGGTTGGATTTTATATTGCTGACCCCGCCTCAGACAACCTTATTCTGGGACCCTTTGCGGGGAAAAATACGGAACATTCAATGATCCCTTTTGGTAAAGGAGTCTGTGGACAGGTGGCTAAAACCAAAAAAACCAAAATAGTTCAGGATATTTCAAAGGAAGAAAATTACCTCTCCTGCAGCATCGATGTACAAAGTGAAATCGTGGTTCCTGTTCTGAAAAATGGGAATTTCGTGGCTGAACTGGATATTGATTCCCACTCCCCTGCCCCTTTTTCAAAAAATGATGAAGATTTTCTGAACTCTGTCTGCACTAAAATTTCATTTCTATTTTAGCCCCCAGCCACCCATTAATCCCCTCTTCCCGCTATAAACCGGCAATACCATCTCCGTAGTTTATTCGTACCTCATTCGTATGCGATCGAATAATGTAGGAATAATGTACCTTTAAATTACGAACAAAGACCTGATCAATCACCTTGAATATCCTCTTATTTCTTTGGGATAACAAATGGGGAAAGGGCAAAAATCGTTTACCGGACTCTTTTACAATTCGAATTCGGATTAGTTATCGTATTCTGTCAATAGATTTCAACAACCGATCATCCTTGTGGATTCCTCTCATGGCAAGCCATACCAATACGATGGCAATTGCAGGAAAAGAAGCATAGATTTTTATTGAGAAGGTACCGCCAACCATTCCGGCAGCTTTCCAGATTTCATAAAAAATAGCCCCAGTCAGGATAAAAAGCACCAACAAGGATATCTTTGACAAACTGATTTGCCGGGCCAAACTTTTATAACGGAAGATGGTAATGATCATCAAGGCAATACAGGAAGCGCAAAGAAAAACAACCACTGTATTTGCAAATAGAGGAGCATTACTTTGTGAAGAGGCAGAATAAAGCCCTTTTGCATCCAGGCGAAACAGTTCACCTTTGACATTGGCCATTTCTGAAAAAGGAACAAAAAATAAAGACCCTACAAGCAGGATCGCGATAAAAAGGTAAACAGTTTGTATTCTTTGAATCATCGGAAAATGTTTTTATGCAAAAATATAATTAAAATAAAAATACCTGAAATTTTTCCTGCCAAAAAGTTTCCTTTATTTACCATTTTTCCTAATTTTCAGCTGTTTTTACGAAAACGAAAATTAACCTGAATATGTCCCAAATCATAGGCGCTTCTGAACTAATTATAAATTCTGACGGATCTATTTTTCATCTTGGTTTAAAACCACATGAAATAGCTGAGAATATAATCCTGGTAGGAGATCCCGGAAGGGTAAAAGTGGTCGCTGGTTTTTTTGATGAAATTGAATTTGAGAAACAAAACAGGGAATTCTTTACCATCACCGGAAAGTACAAAGGGAAAAGATTATCTGTTATTTCAACCGGAATAGGATGTGACAACATCGATATCGTAATCAATGAGTTGGATGCGCTTGTAAACATTGATTTCGGGAAAAGGCAGGCTAAACAGGAAAGAAAGAGCCTTAACTTCGTCAGAATCGGAACTTCCGGTGCCTTGCAGACCGATATTCCAATCTCTTCTTTCCTTGTCTCAAAAAAATCCATGGGTTTTGATAATCTGTTGAATTTTTATGAACTCCCTGATGATTTTTCAGATGAAGCCCTCATAAAAGCCTTTAAAGAACATACTGGCTGGAATCCACGTCTGTCTTCTCCTTATGTAGTTGACTGTGACCCCGGTCTGTTTTCCAAAATTGTAAATGACCAGTTTGTCCAGGGAATCAATATATCTGCTCCGGGATTTTATGGGCCACAGGGCCGAAGATTAAGAATCAATACCGCCGATCCTGAATTAAATTCGAAAATAGAATCTTTTTCTTTCAATGGCATGAGAATAACCAATTTTGAGATGGAAAGCTCTGCCGTCTATGGATTAAGCAAACTTTTAGGGCATCATGCCCTGACGGTCTGCCTGATCATCTCCAACAGGATGGTAAATAATTTTGAAACTGGTTATAAGAGTAAAATGAAAGAACTTGTTCAACTCATTCTTCATAATCTGATGGAATGAGCAGTCTGGAAATAAAATACATTCTGCCCCTGCTTGACGATGAGGATGAAGTGGTCTTCAGCGCCGTAAAAGAAAAAATCCTGAGATCGGGCATTAAAAGTATTCCTGTTTTGGAAAATATATTGGAATCAGCCAGCACCCTGTTACAGCATGAAAGAATTGAATCCATAATTATTCAGTTAAAAATGTTGCAGATGAAAGAAAAGATCATCTCCTGGATTCATTCGGATACCAAATCATTGCAGGAGGGCTGGATTCTGATCAGTTCGATACAAGGAATTGAAATATCTCCAACCGTCATAGAAAAACTGGTTCATCAGATAACAACCAAGATATGGCTTGAGATGAATCAACATCAAACTTCCTTTGAGAAAATTTCTATCATCAACAAAATTCTCTTCGATCTGTACGGTTTCAGGATAAATTATTCAGGGAGATCAGCCATAGAAAACTTTCTTATTGACAAAATACTCATCTCAAGAATGGGAAACCCGGTCACTCTTAACATACTGTACGCAATCATCGCGCGGAAACTTAACCTTCCGCTGGTACCGTTAAACATTAATGGCAAGATCTTGCTGGCCTATTACGATCCCTTACTCTCAAGAGAAGCTTTTTTAGAAATTGTACATCCTTTTCTTTTCTTTATTGATGTGGAAAATAACGGCAGAATTATAGGGATAAAGGAATTTGATCTTATCCTGAATGAAAATCAGCTATCCTGGAACGAGAGGCTGACTTTGTGCAACAAAGACATGATTAAAAAATTATTGCTCAAAATAAAAGAAACCAGTTTTGTATTAAAAGACAAGGAGAAAGTCCTTTTAGCAGAAGACCTCTTACGAAACTTTGACCATTATTAAATAAGAAAAGGCGCTGACGGCGCCTTTTCTTTATTGATCGTTATAATATTATTTAGCATAACTTACAGCCCGGGTTTCCCTGATCACAGTGATTTTAACCTGTCCCGGATAAGTCATTTCGTCCTGTATCTTTTTGGCTATATCGTATGAAAGATTTTCAGCTTCCGAATCAGTCATTTTATCACTTCCGACGATCACACGTAATTCACGTCCAGCCTGAATAGCATATGTTTTTGTTACACCCGGATAAGAAAGAGCCATATTCTCAAGATCATTCAATCTTTTGATATAAGACTCAACCGCTTCACGACGGGCACCCGGACGGGCGCCAGAGATTGAATCACAGGCCTGAACAATAGGAGCCAGAAGACTGTCCATTTCAACTTCATCATGATGGGCCCCAATGGCATTACAGATATCAGCTTTTTCCTTGTATTTTTCGGCCAGCTTCATACCCAGTATTGCATGCGGTAATTCCGGTTCATCATCAGGAACCTTACCTATATCATGGAGAAGCCCGGCACGCTTTGCCCGTTTTGGATTCAAGCCCAGTTCTGCGGCCATAATGGAACACAGATTGGCTGTTTCTCTGGAGTGCTGAAGAAGGTTCTGACCATAGGAGGAACGATACTTCATTTTACCGATCAGGCGGATCAATTCAGGATGAAGACCATGCACGCCAAGGTCAATGGTCGTACGTTTCCCGGTTTCTATGATCTCGTCCTCAATTTGCTTCTTAACCTTATTAACAACTTCCTCGATACGGGCAGGATGAATGCGTCCGTCGGTAACCAACTGATGAAGTGCCAGACGTGCAATCTCTCTTCTTACCGGATCAAATGCAGAAAGAACGATGGCTTCCGGCGTATCATCAACGATAATCTCCACACCGGTTGCAGCTTCCAGAGCACGGATATTTCGTCCTTCACGTCCTATGATACGGCCTTTAATTTCATCATTTTCAATATGGAAAACAGTAACAGAGTTTTCTATTGCTGTCTCAGAAGCAACGCGCTGGATCGATTTGACCACTATTTTCTGAGCTTCCTTATTGGCTGTCATCTTTGCTTCATCCATGATCTCCTGAATAAATGACATCGCCTCGGTTTTAGCTTCATTCTTCAAAGAATCGACCAACTGTGACTTTGCTTCATCAGCAGAAATTCCTGATAATGTTTCAAGTTTCTGAATGTGCTGTTTATGAAGCTTCTTTAGTTCTTCGTCCTTCTGCTCAAGCAATTCAAGCTGTGAACTAAGGTTTTCCCTTACAGAATCATTCTCTCTTTGAGACACTTCGAATTCCTTAATGCTGCGTTGCAACTCTTCTTTACGCTGAAGAAAAATCGTCTCCTTTTGTTTTAGCTTATTCTCTGCCTGGGAGATTCTTAAATTTCTTTCGTTTATATAGTTTTCATGATCTGTTTTAAGCTGCAGGAATTTCTCCTTCGCCTGAATAATTTTCTTCTCCTTCAGCATCTCCGACTGAACTTCAGCATCCTCCAACAGCTTCTTCTTTTTCTTATCCAGTATCGTTTCCCAAAGATAATAAGAAGAAATTCCTCCGATTATAAGGGTTACTATACCTACGATGATGGTTATTGTCATTAGTAAAAAATAAATTAAAGGTTTAACAAAAAATCCCGCAGATTCATTTTCCCTTCCCCCTTCTTAAACTCGGGGGAAATCCAATAAAAATGCGGCTTATATAAAAATATCAGGCCTCATTCTCTTTTTCGAGAAATTCAGCCAGGTAATCGTTCATCATTTCAAGTTCCTCCACCAGAGGAGAAATATCAACACGTTTCTCGGTGTCAAACTTTTGCATTACAAACTGCAGGGTAGCCATTGCAAGACAATCCTGCAAATCTTTGGATACATACTTTTGTTTGTATTGTGTAACCTTATCGTTGATAATCTTTGCAGCCCTGCGGATCCCTTCTTCTTCGCTGCGCGCAATACGCAAAGGATACATCCGGTCGGCAATATTGATGTTTATCGAAAGTTTATCCTCCATAAGGGTTCTTTTACCTGTTCAACATAGCTATGCATTGATCGATTTCCCTCACAATTTTGTTTATCTTAATCTTAGCATCATGAGCATCCTGATCCACACCAACGATTGATCCTGCCATTTTTAAAAGCTCATATTTCTTTACCATTTCTTCATTCTGTAAATGAAGATTACGGATACATTCTTCCTTTTCTAAAAGAGCCTCTCTTAATGATCTGTTATCACTTTTGATTTTCAATTGAAGATCTATCAGCCTGTCGAGCTTCTCCTTAAATTCCCGCAATAAAACAGTTTCCCGCTCTGTCATAGGTATGGATTACTGATACAAAGTTAATATTTAAATCAAATTGCAAAAATATCCTAACCGTTTTTGCACTATTAACGAGGGAAAGTTTATTATTTTGCCAAATCTTTCAGATTTTGTCACAATTGAAAATAATTTTTCGCTGTGAACCGATTATTGTGATTGTTGAAACCGACATTAAAATCTAAAATGAAATGAAATTTTTTAATATCAGTCTGGTTGTTGTTACATTGCTTTCGCCTTTTTTAGCTGCTCAGAATCATACAAACGGAGAATCTTTCTCAAGTCCCTTGAAATTACCTTTTTCATTTTCAGGAAATTTCGGAGAATTAAGGCCCGCACATTTCCATTCAGGATTGGATTTTCGTACTCAGGGAAAAACAGGAGTACCTGTTTATGCGGCTAAAGATGGATATGTTTCCAGGATTTCTGTGTCGCCCACAGGTTATGGGAACGCACTTTATCTCACACATTCTGACGGCAGCACCACAGTTTACGGACACTTGAGCCGTTTTCTTCCTATCATTGCAGATTATGTGAGAGATAAACAATACTACACTGAAAATTATCAAATCAATGTGTCGCTTTCTCCTGGTGAAATTGATTTCAAGAAAGGTGATTTAATTGCCTGGTCAGGAAACACTGGAAATTCAGGAGGACCTCATTTGCATTTTGAAGTTCGGAATACAAAATCTGAAAGGGCAGAGAATCCTCTGTTTTATCTTCCGCAAATTAAGGATAACAGTGCGCCTGTTATTTCATCTTTTTACATTTATCCCCTGACTGAAAATAGTCATGTAAACAAATCAACTTCAAAGAGACGGTTTCCAGTCATAAAAACACAGAATGTCTATAGTTTATCAAATAGTTCTTCGATTGAGGTCTTTGGAAAAATCGGGTTTGGTGTAGAAGCCGCAGATGATTACAGCGGAGTTGGCATAAAATGTGGCATCTATGCTGCCCGCCTAATTTACGATGGAGAAACCGTCTTTGGATTCAAAATGAATAATCTTTCATTCGACCAGACCCGATATGCAAACAGTGAAATGGATTATGAAGAGAATAAATTAAATCAACGCAGAGTTCATCGATTATACCTGCAACCAGGAAATGAACTTGACATTTATGGCCCTGTTGTAAACAGCGGCGTACTCGACCTGGAAGATGGGGAAACTCATACCATTCAAATTGTAGTCAGCGATGCTTTTGACAACCAGACATCGGTGAAATTTAAAGTTGTTTCACGAACTTGTCAACTTCCTGTAATCAAATCCCCTTCTGCCATTTTCTTCACCTACGATCATAATAATACATTTAAAAATGATGAAGTTAAAGTTTCAATACCCAAAGGAGCATTATACGAATCATTTAATTTCTTTTATGATACAAAGCCTAAAATTAAGGGTTGCTATTCTAAAATACAGAAAATTCACAATCCAACAGTACCCCTGCAAAAACCAATAAACCTTTCTATCAAAGCCGAGGGTCTTCCTGATCATCTTGAAGAAAAGAGCCTGATTGTTTCAGTTGACAATGCCGGACACAGGTATTCAATAGGTGGTGAATATTCGCTTGGCTGGGTAACTGCACCGACTAATGAATTCGGCAATTATGCTGTCTCAGTTGATACCATACCTCCAACAATAACCTCTTTGTGCATTAATGATAAAAAAACTCTTACCAATAAGAAAGAAATTCAGTTTATAATAACGGATAACCTCTCGGGCATAAAAATTTTCCGTGGTGAAATCGATGATAAATGGGTTTTATTCGAGTTTAATCCCAAGACAAAAATTATTTCTTATACTTTTGATAAGAAAAGAATGGATTTTGGCAAAAATCATCATCTGTCTCTGGTTGTCACCGATAATAAAAATAACAAATCAGAATATAAAGCAACATTTTATAAATGAAGATATCCGCTCTTGGAATAATGTCCGGTACGTCTCTGGATGGAGTTGATCTGGCTTTTTGCCGCTTCAATTATTCAAATAAATGGCAATATGAAATAACAGAAGCCCAGACAATCGCTTATTCCAGCGAATGGACCAATAAACTGAAAAATGCATCCTCTCTTGGAGTGAATGATTTTTTGCTTTTGCATAACGAATACGGCAGATTTATCGGATCTCTTGTAAATGAATTTCTTGCCGGCAAAAACAAACCTGATTTAATCTGTTCTCATGGCCATACTGTTTTTCATCAACCAGATAAGATGTTTACTTTTCAGCTTGGGAATGGTGCATCCATAGCTGCCTCAACCGGAATTACCACCGTCAGTGACTTCCGAAATCTCGATGTGGCCTTGGGTGGTCAGGGTGCTCCTCTTGTTCCCATCGGTGACAAACTGCTTTTCCAGGAATTCGATTACTGTATGAATCTGGGAGGATTTGCAAATATTTCCTATGATAGAAATGGCCAAAGAATTGCATTTGATGTTTGTCCCGTGAATATTGTATTAAATGCTCTTGCTTCGGAAAAAAAACTACCTTTTGATAACGACGGGAAAATAGGTGCTTCAGGAAAAATAAATGAGACTTTATTAAAATCTCTTGATTCTCTGGAATATTATCATCAGCCATGGCCCAAATCACTGGGACGTGAATGGGTTGAACAAAGGATAACTCCCTTACTGGCAAGTTCCGGATTAACCATTGAAGACCAGGCAGCTACATACTATGAACATATCTGCAATCAGATTTCAGACACGGCAAGCTCATCCGGTAAAATCCTGTTCACAGGTGGAGGTTCAATGAACAGTTTCCTGATGAATCGGATCAGATCTAAAATTTGTTGCGAAATGGTGATACCCGATGAAATACTCATAAACTTCAAAGAAGCACTAATCTTTGCCTTTTTGGGAGTTTTATCATATAGTGGTCAGATTAATTGTCTCTCTTCTGTTACCGGAGCAAAATCTGACAGCATAACCGGAACCATTTCCCCGGTAGTTGGACATTCCGGTCAAAAATTAAAATAAAAATGATCTCTTCATTTTAAAGAGTTTAATTAAGCAAATTTCTATTTTTGCAAAGACGGTACTTCTATAAATTAGAAAAACAGGAATAGGGATGTTTAAGAAAGCTTTAAGATTAATCATGCTGATTGGAGTTATGGTACAGACCAATTCCTTTGCATGTACAAATTTCATCATTACCAAAGGAGCTTCAAAGGATGGATCAACGATGATCACCTATGCAGCTGATTCACATACTCTTTATGGGGAGCTTTATTTTTATCCGGCTGCCGATTATCCGGAAGGGAGCATGCTTGATATATACGAATGGGATACAGGAAAATTTCTCGGGAAAATTCCCCAGGTGAAACATACCTACCAGGTGGTGGGTAACATGAATGAGTACCAGGTAGTGATTGGTGAAACTACTTACGGAGGAAGGAAGGAGCTTGCTACCCAATCCGGTGCTGTCATGGATTATGGCAGTCTTATTTATATCGCGTTACAGCGCTCAAAAACTGCAAGAGAAGCTATCACTGTAATGACTGACCTGGTGAAGCAATATGGATATGCTTCAGAGGGTGAATCCTTCTCTATCGGAGATCCTAATGAAGCATGGATACTGGAGATGATCGGAAAAGGTGAAGGGCAAAAAGGGGCAGTATGGGTAGCCATGAGAGTTCCTGATGGATATATATCCGGTCATGCAAATCAGGCCCGAATTACTCAGTTTCCATTAAATGACTCCCGTAATTGCCTTTATTCACCCGATGTAATTTCTTTTGCTCAGGAAAAGGGATGGTTTAATGAGAAGAATTCTGATTTTAGTTTCTCTGATACCTATGCTCCGATAGATTTCAGTGCAGCCCGGTTTTGCGAATCCCGCGTATGGTCTGGCTTTAATAAAGTCAACAAACAAATGGGCATGTACCAGGATTATGTACTTGGAAAGATTACTTATAATGAAAATAAATACGCCACAAACCGGATGCCTCTTTGGATAAAACCGGATTCACTGCTTTCATTAAAAGATGTAATCAAAATGATGCGCGATCATTTTGAGGGGACTGCACTGGATATGACAAAGGATCTTGGAGCCGGACCTTTTAAAACCCCTTACAGATGGCGACCCATGACCTGGAAAGTTGATTCAGTGGAATACCTTCATGAGAGAGCAATTTCAACCCAACAGACTGGGTTCTCTTTTGTTTCTCAGAGCCGGTCAAATCTTCCAAACCCGATAGGAGGTCTTTTGTGGTTTGGTGTCGATGACACCTATTCAACATGTTATATGCCTGTATATTGTGGAATAAAGTCAATTCCCAATGCTATCAAAGCAGGTAATGGAGATTTTCTTACATGGTCAGATACTTCGGCATTCTGGACCTTCAATGAAGTATCAAACTTCTGTTATTCCAGGTATGTCGATATGATTAAAGATGTGCAGAAAGTACAGGGAAACCTTGAAAACAAATTTGAAAATTTCATACCTCTTGTTGATCAATCTGCCTTATCATTGTGGAATAAAGGGGAAAAAGACCTTGCCTGTCAATACCTGACAGATTTCACTTCGGGCCAGGTTGATAATACAATGAAATCCTGGAAAAATCTCTATCATTACCTGATGATCAAATACAAAGATGGCAATGTTATGGTTGAGAAAAATGATCAATTTGAAAAGAATGAATCAGGGAAATTACCCGTATCGCCTCTACATCCCGCCTATCCTGAATCCTGGTACCGAAAGATTTTAGAGGACAATGGGAATATAGAACATTTCAAAGTAAAATAATCGATATTCATTCCCGTCTCTTACAATAAAGACGGGAATTTTTATGATGTTGTTGTTTTGCTGCTATTGGATAGAACATCTTCGCTTGATGAAGTGAGCTTAATTCGCATCCTCTTTAATCCCTTTATATGCATTCCAATGTCCAATGGTTATATTAGGGTATTCCTTACTGTACATTTACTGTGAACTGTCTATACACTGATTGTACATTAATGGTACAGTCAGTGTACAGACAGTGTACAGTCACTGTACAGACAACCCGGTTTTGATATAATGCAAATACACATCATTATCGGATCAAGCAGGCAATTTAGGCTGACAAAAGAGGAGACTATCAGGTCTGCTAAATCAGGCATTTAAATAGACCATTTCATTCGGTGCTCCTTGAATAATAATTATATTTGTTAAAAATTTATTCACCTTATATTTAAAATGAAAGTTGTTATTGTCGGAAGCGGTTATGTCGGTCTGGTAACAGGAACCTGTTTTGCAGAAGTTGGGATCGAAGTAACTTGTGTGGATATTGATCAAAAGAAAATAGGGAATTTGAATAATGGTGTAATCCCAATATTCGAACCTGGGCTTGAGGAAATGGTCAGCCGGAACATGAAAAAAGGAAGAATATCTTTCTCCACTCACATCGATCAGGCCATTCAGGATTGTGAAGTCGTATTTATCGCGGTCGGAACTCCGCCAGACAAAAACGGTAATGCAGATTTGCAGTACGTTCTGGATGTAGCAAGAGAATGCGGAAGGAACATGAAAGATTATCTTCTGATAGTAACCAAAAGTACAGTCCCGGTAGGTACGTCGATCAAGGTTAAAGAAATAGTTAAGGAGGAACTTCAAAAAAGAGGTGTAAATATAGAATTCGATGTGGCTTCAAATCCTGAATTTTTAAAAGAAGGAGCGGCCATTGAAGATTTTCTTAAACCTGACAGAATCGTTGTCGGTCTGGATTCCCCAAGGGCAGAAGAGTTAATGAAAAGCCTTTACAAGCCTTTCACGCTGAATGGTCATCCCATTATATTCATGGATATCACCTCAGCCGAAATGACCAAATATGCAGCGAATTCAATGCTTGCAACCCGTATCAGTTTTATGAACGATATTGCCAATCTTTGTGAAATCGTGGGAGCAGATATTAATATGGTGAGAAAAGGAATCGGTTCGGATTCGCGTATAGGAAATAAATTTATTTACCCCGGAATCGGTTATGGCGGCTCGTGTTTCCCAAAAGATGTGAAAGCCCTGATTGGAACCGCAGAAGAATATAATTATGATCTCCGCCTGCTTAAAGCAGTTGAAGCGGTCAATCAGGATCAGAAATTGATTTTGTTCCACAAGATCATGAAATATTTTAATAATAATATCAAAGGCCGGACAATTGCTCTATGGGGGTTATCGTTTAAACCTCAGACCGATGACATGAGGGAAGCTCCTTCTCTTGTAATTATTAAAAACTTACTGGAAGCAGGAGCTAAAGTAAAAGCCTATGATCCGGTTGCAATGAAGGAAGCCAGCCGCACTTTGGGGGATAGCATTACTTATTCAGAGGATCAGTATGATGCTTTGATCGATGCCGATTGCATGGTATTGGTGACTGAGTGGCCAGAGTTTAAATTTCCCAATTTTAATATCATAATTAAACTGTTAAAAAACCCCGTAATTTTTGACGGAAGAAATATTTATGAAGTATCTGAAATGAAGAGAAAGGGATTTCAATATTTCTGTATCGGCAAGGACACCTCAAAGTAAATTGTCCGCTTAGTTTTTTGCTTCGTATTTTAAATGTTCAAACAGACAATGATAAGAAAAAAAATATTAGTCACAGGTGGAGCTGGATTTGTTGGCTCTCATCTTTGCGAACGACTTCTTCAGGAAGGCAATGAAGTTGTTTGCCTTGATAATTATTTCACCGGACAGAAGCAGAACATCATTCATTTATTGAAAAATCCGTTTTTTGAGTTAATCCGCCACGATGTAACCACTCCATTCTTTATTGAGGTTGATGAAATCTATAATCTCGCATGCCCGGCCTCACCAATTCATTATCAGTACAATGCCATTAAAACCTTAAAGACTTCGGTGATGGGTGCCATTAATATGCTGGGATTGGCGAAACGCATTAAGGCAAAAATTCTTCAGGCATCCACCAGTGAGGTTTACGGAGATCCAAAGGTACATCCGCAGACGGAAGATTACTGGGGCCATGTTAATCCCATAGGCGAACGTTCCTGCTATGATGAAGGTAAAAGATCTGCAGAGACCCTTTTCGTCAATTACCACAAGCAAAATAATGTCAAAATAAAGATAATCCGGATTTTCAATACTTATGGTCCGCGGATGCATCCTCATGATGGCCGGGTCGTCTCCAACTTTATCATGCAGGCTCTGCAAGGACAGGATATTACAATTTACGGGGATGGATCTCAAACCCGGAGTTTTCAATATGTCGATGACCTTATTGAAGGAATGATCCGGATGATGAATTCTCGCGATAGTTTTACAGGTCCTGTCAACATTGGTAATCCAAACGAATTCACAATCCTTCATCTTGCCGAAATGGTAATCAAACTCACGAATTCAAAGTCTAAAATCGTTAGGATGCCCTTACCCGCTGATGATCCGAGTCAACGTCAGCCCAACATCGATCTTGCAAAAAGAGAATTGGACTGGTCACCTAAAATTCAGTTGGAAGAAGGTCTGATAAAAACGATCCGGTATTTTGATTCTATTCTTACAAATGATTTAAAATAAGACTCATGAGAATATTAGTTACAGGATCAAATGGACAACTTGGAAATGAACTTCGTGAATTAGCCACACAATTTCCTTCGTGGGAATTTTTGTTCACCGATGAAAAAGAGCTCGACATAACAAATGAACTTAAAGTAAATGAATTCTTTGCAGCCCACAATCCCAAGGTAGTCATTAATTGTGCCGCATATACGGCTGTCGATAAAGCAGAATCAGAAAAAGAAACGGCTTTTTTGATTAATGCAACAGCAACTGGATTGCTTTCGAAAATTTCAGCCAAACATGATTCCTTGCTGATTCATATTTCCACTGATTATGTTTTTGATGGTAAATCATGGATTCCTTACAATGAAAATGATCCAATTAATCCTCTCTCGGTTTATGGAAAGACAAAAGCTGAAGGAGAAAAAGCTATCCGGGAATCATCTCATAAAGCCATTATCATTAGAACCTCCTGGCTATATTCCTCTTATGGGAATAATTTTGTTAAAACCATGCTCAAATATGCCAAAGAAAGAGGTTTATTGAATATTGTATTTGACCAGACAGGAACTCCTACCTACGCAAGAGATCTTGCAAAAACCATCCTTCAGATTATACCAAATGCATTGAATATAAAAGGCGTAGAAGTATTTCACTTTTCCAATGAGGGAGTTGTCAGTTGGTTTGATTTTGCAAAAGCCATTGTAGAGGAAGCCGGAATTTCATGTAAAATAAATCCGATTAATTCAAAGGACTATCCTCAAGCAGCTCCACGACCTTTTTTTAGCGTTTTGGATAAAGGAAGGATAAAAAAAATATTTTCAGTTGAAATTCCCTATTGGAGAGACAGCCTGAAAGATTGTCTCAGAAAAATTTCGTATTAAAAATCCATTACTTATTATATTTACTCTGGATTCTAAAACAGATCGGTAAGTATAACCTAATATCAGCCCGAAGCTTTTATCATTTCCTCTCTTTCTTCTAAGAAGTATATTTTGTAAATTGATAATAACTCATAATAAGAAAAAGCCCGGTGATTTACCGGGCTTTTTCTTATTATGAGTTATTAGAACTATTATTGTATCGATTTCAAGCTTTGTTCACAAGCTGTTTTAACTTGTTTTGCTTCGTTATCTCCCGGATTAATAGCAAGCGATTTGTCAATAAATTCAATCGCCGTATTAAATTCCTTTTTTGCTTTATCAGTTTCAGCTGTGTAGGCTGCATCCTGAGGTTTTAATTTCTGTGCATTGACTTTGGCAACAGTAGCTTTATATAAGTTAGTCCCGGTAATATAATGATTCTTGCCCTCTGCTCTCAAGTATTTAAACAGACCATCTTTTAAACCTGCACTCTGTGGATTTTTTGCAATACCTTCTTCATAGGTTTTTATGCATTCATCCTGTTTCTTCATCATTTTTAATGCAAGTGCCTTATACAGATAAGCAGGTTCTGTATCAGAGCTTCCGGCAATAACCATATCAAGATATTTTACTGACTTTGGATATTCTTTTAATTTATAAGCACAAGCTCCAGCATTATATAACATTACGTAATTCTGAGGCTCATTTCCCCAGGCAGCTACTGCCTTATCATAATTATCAAGAGCCTTCTTAAAATCCTTTGCTTCAAAAGCTGTATTCCCTGCATTTTTTAAATCCGCAGCACTCTGGGCAAAAACATTTCCGAAAAACAAGCATAAAGCGGCAATCATCATCATTTTTTTCATAATACAAAATAGTTTTCTGTTCTTAAATATTGGTCCGACTAGTAAAACTCAAAAATAACATTTTAAATCAAAATTAAAAAAATCAACTAAAATTTCTACGGATTAAATTGATCCGTATGATAAAAAGACAAAATGTTCTGAATCATCTCAATATAAACCTGAGCTCTCAGATCTTCTGGATTTCGGGATTGGGAATCTCTGAAATAATTCACAGATTCCCCCCATTTCTGCAGATGATAGGAAGCTTCCCCTTTCAAAAAGATCACCTCGTCAATATCATTCAGATAAGAATCCTGAAGTATCTTCAGTGTATCCTCTGCTCTCCCCTGCTCCAAAGCATTTCTCGCTTCTGAAATTAAATGTTCCGTTTCTTCCATTTAAATATCCTATTCAATTCTCCGGTTTCCGTTCACCTGTCTCCTTTTCCCTTTCTCCCTTCAGGAATCTGATCTGCTGACCGAGTGGACCCCTTTTATATTTTTCAATTTTGATATAAGGAAATCAAGGTGTTCAAGATCGTTAACATAGACCCTGATTGTTCCATCAAATGATTTATTTTCCGAATCCATTGAAATGGCCCGCATTTGAATTCCAACTTCTTTCGTAATGATCCTGGAAATATCTGTTATTATCCCTTTCCGATCAGAGCCCGAGATATGAATGGCGGCCTGAAAGGCATTCCGTTTACCCGTTTGATTCCATTTGGCTCTTATCAATCGATAAGGATACCTGTCAGTCATTTGTTTAGCATTGGGACAATTAACCCTGTGAATTTTTATTCCCTCCAGAACAGTCACAAAACCAAATATCTCATCGCCGAAAATAGGATTACAACAAACGGCAAGTTTATAATTGATATTCTTTAAATTATTATCAATAACGAGGTAATCATCGCTGGTATCAAAGGTCAGTTCCTTAATTTCACCCGGAGGAAGAATTTCTTTAAGTTTTTCCTGTTGTGATTCCTCTTTTTTACCCGCAACCAAATCTTTAATTTCAAGAACATCAATCTTCCCTGTCGAAATATTAAAATACAAATCAGCCGCCAATTTCAGCTTATAATATTTCAACAGGTCACGTATAATCTGATCATTCAGTTCTATCTTCCAGTTCTTGAATTTCCGATGAAGAATTTCTTTCCCATTATCAGCTTCCCGCTTGCGTTCCTCATTTACACTAACTTTAATGCGGTTTCTGGCTTTTGACGTAACCACAAAATCCAACCAGTCGAGTTTAGGCTTTTGATTATTGGAAGTCTCCACGGTAACCTGATCTCCATTCTTCAGTTGATGCTTCAGAGTGACGAGTTTTCCATTTATCTTTCCACCAACACAATGATCGCCGATTCTGGAATGAATCTCATAAGCAAAATCCAGTATAGTTGATCCTGCCCTAAGCTTAATCAAATCACCTTTGGGAGTAAAGACAAAGATCTCATTTTCATAAATATTAACCTTAAATTCATCGATTACATCCACAGGGCTGGCTTGTGGATTTTCAAGAATCTCCCGTACGTTTTTCAGCCATTTATCTATTTCTTCACTTCCTTTTCCACCTTTGTATCTCCAATGGGCCGCCAGACCATTCTCGGCAATATCATCCATACGGTGGGTTCGTATCTGAACCTCAACCCACCTTTTATCCGGCCCCAGAACGGTGGTGTGCAAGGATTCATACCCGTTGGATTTGGGGTAAGTAATCCAGTCACGCAAACGATCAGGATTGGAAAGATATTCCTCTGTTACGACCGAAAAAACCTGCCAGCAGATTGCCTTTTCATTTTCAGGTTCCGTATTTAAAATGATGCGGATGGCAAATAAATCAAATACTTCCTGGAAATCGACTTTTTGCTTTTGCATTTTATTCCAGATGGAGAAGATGGATTTTGTACGTGCTTTTATTTCAAAGTCAAATCCACGATTTTTTAACTTCTCTTCAATTGGCTTAACAAAAACGGAAACAAAATTGGCTCTTTCTACGGCAGTCTCCTCAAGCTTTTCAACAATTGAATTAAAATCAGCCGGATGAAGATATTTGAGTGATAAATCCAACAGCTCTGAATTAACTTTATAGAGTCCCAGACGATGGGCCAGAGGAGCATACAAATGCCATGTCTCAGTCGCAAATTTCTTTTGAGTTTCCGGCATTGTATTACTGAGCATTCTCATATCCTGCAGTTGATCAGCTATCTTAATCAGAATCACTCTCACATCTCCCGAGAGAGTCAGGAGGAGCCGTCTGAAATTCTCACTGTGGAAAATAAGGTTATCGGTATTAAGAGAATTAATTTTAATGATACCTTCCAGAATTTCAGAAACCCCCGTCCCAAATAGTCTGGTTATCTCTTCAGATGAAAAGGCCAGCCCTCCGGGCCGGTAGACGTTATGCAAAAGAGCCGAAATAAATGCATCAGCTGACAAACCTAACTCAAGCACCGCGATTTTGGTCACAGAGATGGAATGAACCAGAATGAACTCACCTTTTTCCCAGGTACTGTTACCAATATTCTCACAGGCAAAAGCAAAGGCCTTTTCGATGAGGGGAAGATCACTCGAAATGATATGAGGTGGAGAATTTTCGATCAGCTTATTGTATTCGCTGATAATTTTTTCGTTTACAGCTTCCATATAACCTGATATTTAAGGCATAAACCCGTGGTTATACATAAAAGGATTCACATCCCAGGGATTATCGAATCTTTGAATTTCAATTCCAGCCTCCATACTGAATTTTTCTGTAAACTTATATCCGACCTTAAAAGCGCCTCCATAATTGATATTATTTTGAAGCCTGGCCGGATCCATGATGGGCATTTTTTCAGCAAATGCAGCTGAACTCATGTATAGTTTATCGTTCACCCGATAGGTCGCCTGACCTCCAACACTAAAATAATGACTGATGCCCGACATTGACCAGGTGGAATTATAATAATCGCAAAGCGACATTTTATGAAGATTGACCGAGCCTAATGTGGCCTTAAAATCAAGTCTCATCGATCCTGAAGGGAAATAGCTAAACCTGGGTGATATATATTTTTCTATCCCATACCCTCCCTTTAAATCAGACATGAAACTCGTGCCGACCTCTAAACTGTGTTCATATTTAGGATGCAATACCACAGAATCCGAGGAATCATTAAGAAGCTGTTCTCTTATAGAATTGTTTTTCTCCTGTGCTGAAATCTCCTGATTCGACAAAAGAGCTATGAATGAAAGTAAAATAAATATCAGTTTCATCGTTACAAGAATAATTGGTTTGCTCAGGAAATTTCCTAAATGAAATCCTTATCCGGCGAACCAGCAACAAATATAGTTATAAAACAGTATTTTATTTTCTTTTCAAATTACCCCTTTGATGAAAGTTTGTTAAAAATTACATTTTTGCATTAGGTCCATTTAAGTAAGGTGAATATATAGATGCCGTGTCTAAATTAAAGATATCAAAGTGCCCTACCAAGTCCATGTTGTCTGTACATTGTCTGTACACAGACTGTACACAGACTGTACAATATTTGTACAGACAATGTATAATTAGTGTACCCTTGAATTGTAGATGGTAACGCTTTGTACGACATTTAACTTTTCCCATTATTTAGAGCATATTTTCTGGTATAATTTCCGTAAATTGCTTACAAACCTACCTGTCAAACAAAATGGTAATCAGGAAACTGAATGATCTGTTTGAATTAGTCCGTCATAGAAGATTAAAGACTTTTATTGTAGTTAGCGCAAATGACATCAACACGCTGACTGCAGCAAGTAAAGCTGTTGAAGAAAATCTTATTAATGCAGTACTTATCGGCCATGAGGCGCTGATTCTTCCTTTCATTAAAAAACATCCTTCCATTCAATCCAAAATTCGCGTTATCAATGAGCCTGATGATGAAATGGCAGCTTTTCTTGCAATCGATATGATCAATCATGGTGAAGGAGATGCCCTGATGAAAGGATTAATTACTTCAGATAAATTTCTTAAGGCTGTTTTGAACAAAGAAAAAGGGTTAGTAGAAACGGGGAATCTGCTTTCGCATGTAGCAGTTATTGAAAATAAGAACTATCATAAATTATTGATTGCAGGCGATGTTGCGATTATTCCATTACCAAACCTGCATCAAAAGGAAATAATCATCAGATATCTGGTCAGTATCGCCAAAAAATTAGGAGTAAATCAACCCAAAGTTGCTGTAATTGCTCCCACCGAAAAGGAAATTCCATCGGTTGTCTCCACAATGGATGCCGTGGAGCTGAAAAAAATGAATCTTTCAGGCCAGATCCCCGGCTGTATTGTTGAAGGCCCTATAGCCTTGGATGTAGCGCTCGACATTGGAGCCGCCCGCATAAAAGGCATTAATAATCAGGTGGCAGGCGACGCCGACTGTTTATTGTTTCCGAATATAGATGCCGGAAATGTGTTTTATAAAACCAATACTAAGCTTGCCTCTTCAGAAGCTGCCGCGGTACTGCTTGGAGCAAAAGTTCCTATCGTATTAACTTCAAGGGGAGATTCCATGCTTACTAAACTTTATTCCATGTCGCTGGCTGCCCTTGTAGGGATAAATGAAAAAGACACTGCCAGAAACAACAGAAAAGATAAACAGGAAGTAACTGCTCATAAACTTTAACCAACTCTTCTCAAAATGCAAACAGCAAGAATACTGGTAATAAATCCAGGCTCCACATCAACAAAAATAGCAATTTATGACAATTCGGTCTGTATCTTTCTGAAAACCATTGAGCATTCCCATGAAGAGCTTGAAAGCTTCAATTCAATAACAGATCAGTTCGGATTCCGTAAAAAACTCATCCTCGATGAACTTATACATGACAGGATTGATCTGAAATCAATCAATATCATCATCAGCCGTGGCGGATTAACTTATCCGCTTAAATCAGGGGTTTATTACATCAATGAGCTGATGGTTGAACACTGCAGAAAGGGAATCATGGGCGAACATGCCAGTAACCTTGGCTCGATGATTGCATTTGACATAGCCCAGTTAAATCCCGGAACAATTGCCTTAATTGCTGATCCGGTTGTTACCGATGAAATGGATGAAATAGCCAGGGTATCCGGTCATCCATTGTTCAAAAGATTATCAATTTTTCATGCCTTGAATCAGAAAGCCACTGCCCGTCAGCATGCCAATAAACTTGGGAAAAAATATGAGGAATTGAATCTCATTGTGGCCCATCTTGGTGGAGGTATTTCCGTTGGTGCTCATCACGAAGGAAGAGTAATAGACGTAAATAACGCATTAAACGGAGAAGGCCCCTTTTCTCCCGAAAGAAGCGGAACGTTGCCGGCAGGACAATTGGCAGATCTTTGTTTTAGCGGTAAATACACGCGTGAAGAGGTACAAGATATGATTTCAGTGAAAGGTGGATTATTTGCCTATCTAAATACAAACGATGCCCGACAGGTTGAAATTGCAGCTAAAAATGGCAATGGGAAAGCGGCTTTTTACCTGGAAGCGTTGGCTTATCAGGTATCAAAATCAATTGGTGAAATGGCTACAGTTCTCAAAGGTAAAATCGATGGAATTCTGATAACGGGCCAGATAGCCTACAGCCTGGATTTAATGAAACAAATACGGGAAAGAGTGGATTTTATTGCTCCTGTTTTTGTTTATGCCGGTCACGATGAGTTAAAGGCTTTGGCCATGAATGCCTTAATGGTTGCAAGGGAAGAAATAGAACCTCAGGTGTACGACATGGAAAATCAGCTTGCAATCCATAATCCGCAATGAATCATTGTTATATTTATTTCTAACATCTTCCTCATATATAATTTCCATTTTACCTTCTGATTCAATCTGAACAAAATAGGATTTAAATCCCGCTTATTATCTGTTATTTACCATCCTTTACTTTCCATTATGATGGCTCTTTATGTTCCCTTTTACAATCACCAATAAGATTTTATATATTTGTGATCTTAATTTTAACAGATCTTATTCATGAAAGCATATGTATTCCCCGGACAAGGCGCCCAGTTTGTAGGAATGGGCAAAGACTTGTATGACAATTCTCCTGAAGCAAAAGCCTTATTCGAAAAAGCCAATGAATTACTTGGTTTCCGTATCACAGACCTGATGTTTAATGGAACAGACGAAGATTTAAAACAAACAAAAGTTACTCAGCCTGCCATTTTTCTCCATTCGGTTTTACTCGTAAAGTCTTTGGGAGAAAATTTCCATCCGGATATGGTTGCCGGCCACTCACTGGGGGAATTCAGCGCCCTCGTTGCAAATGGTGTTTTGTCCTTTGAAGACGGATTGCTCCTGGTTTCAAAACGCGCCCTTGCCATGCAGAAAGCATGTGAAGCAGAATCCTCCACGATGGCTGCCATTGTCGGTCTGGATGATGAAACAGTAGAGAAGGTCTGTAAGGAAATTGATGCCGTTGTGGTTCCTGCCAATTATAACTGTCCCGGACAATTAGTCATATCAGGTTCCTTACAAGGTGTTGACCAGGCTTGTGCCAGGCTGACAGAACTTGGAGCCAAACGTGCCTTAAAACTGATGGTAGGTGGAGCTTTTCATTCTCCTCTTATGGAACCTGCCCGCCAAGAGCTTGCAAATGCAATCAATTCCACCCCTTTCAGCGTTCCTGTTTGCCCCGTTTATCAGAACGTTAATGCCAAACCTTCTACAGATCCAAATGTAATCCGCGAAAATCTCATCGCTCAGCTTACTGGTCCTGTTCGTTGGGCTCAAACAGTAAAAAATATGATTGCCGATGGTTGTACTTCCTTTACAGAAGTCGGGCCAGGACAGGTCTTGCAAGGTTTAGTCAAGAAAATTGACAGAGCTGCATCCACAGCCGGAATAAACACTTTCCAGGGATAATAGTATTAATCTTACCAAATAGAATTTCCCCGGTTTGAGCCCATTCAAACCGGGATTTTTTTTGAGTTTGTTCTTTGTCTTACATTTTTTCTCAATACAGTACGACGCATGATACGGATTCCAGTTTCTTCAGTTTTACTCCTGTAAATTTGCTGCTCACAAGAGGTAATTTTTTATTGTTCAACGGAGTCCAATCCATTTATTTTTTTGTAAATTAGATAAATAAAAATCTGATAAAATTTGACGACAAATGAAAACAAACAAAATTTTAATTGCAGGAATCGCCGGAGGAGCAACATTCTTCATTCTGGGATGGCTGATTTATGGAATGATTTTATCCTCTTACATGCAAAGTCAAAGCAATCCGGCCATCATGAGGCCGATGTCAGAAATGAAATGGTGGGCTTTGATCATATCAAATCTGGCCCAGGGCTTTTTGTTTGCTATCGTTTACGACTGGTCCAACGTAAAAACTTTGTCTTCCGGAGCCGGGAAGGGAGCCATTTTGGGTCTGATTCTGGCCATTGCAATGGATTTAGGATTGTATTCCATGTACACCATGTTTTCAGGACTTTCGCCTGTGGTCATCGATGCAGTTGCTTCAGTGGTAATGTTTACAGTGACAGGTGCAGTTGTAGGATGGATCTATAGTCGAAATTCTCAGGCATAAATAATTATTACCCAAATTTAAATCCGTTCAAAGCTACTGCCAATCCAATATTCCTCCTGGCCCAAACGCAGCAGGTTAATAATTATTTGTGCGTCTCAGCCCCTGATTGAGTGTCTGTTATTCGATTCAAGGAATAGTTTCTTCGGTATTGTTTACAAAACTATTTAAACCATTTATCGTTGAATGAGTCATAATTGGTGAAGTTTTATTAATGACAGAAACGATAAATGAAAAAAAGGAATATCATTATAATTTTTGTTTTGCTTGTTGCCATTGCAATAACGTGGTACTTTATTTCCAGGCGTTCATCAGGTGATCCTATCACTTTTGAAACGGTTAAGGTGACTAAAGGAAATATTTCGAATTCAGTCACAGCAACCGGAACCATCCAGGCTATTAAAACCGTACAGGTGGGAACACAGGTATCCGGTGTAATAAAAAAGATTCATGTCGATTACAATTCACAGGTAAAAAAAGGACAATTACTCGCTCAGCTGGATGAGACCCCTCTACGGGCAGCCCTTGCTCAAAGTTCAGCTACCGTTGAAGCTGCACAAGCTGATTTAGTGTATAAAAAGGAAACCTATGACCGTAATAAAATTCTTTTCGAAAAGCAGCTTATTTCCAAGGCAGATTGGGATCAGGCTGTTTACAACTATAATTCTTCGAAGGCCAATCTGTTGAGCGCCCAGGCCACCAACGAAAGGAACAAGGTCAATCTGGATTATGCTTCCATTTATTCTCCCATCGACGGAGTTGTATTAAACCGGGCCGTGGATGAAGGGCAAACTGTAGCCGCAAGTTTCAACACCCCTACCCTTTTCTCAATCGCAAACGATCTTACCAGGATGCAGGTTCAGGCCAACGTGGATGAAGCTGATATAGGACAGGTAAAAATGGATCAGCACGTAGAATTTACAGTTGATGCCTATCCGGATCAGTCCTTTAACGGGACAGTAACGCAGATAAGACTTCAGCCGGTTGTCACCAACAATGTGGTAACCTATACCATCATCATCGAGGCGCCGAATCCTGATCAGAAACTTATGCCCGGGATGACCGCAACAGCCAATATTTTTATCAACGAGGTTAAAGAGGTATTGACCCTCAGCAACAGGGCTTTCCGTTTTAATCCCGACCAGAAAACTCTTTCAGTCATGACGAAAGGTAAACCCCTTCCTGAAAATAATGCCTCTCAAAGAAAGGGCGGAAGAGACAACATTAACCGTAAGAAAGACAATCAATCGGACGCAGAAGCTAATAAATCAGCAAGTGTCTGGGTAAAAAAAGGAGCTGATTTCTACAGAACACGCATACAAACAGGTTTGAGTGATGGCAGCAATACCGAGATAAAATCAGGGTTCAGTGAAGGTGACGAAATAGTTGTTTCAGCAGGTTCAAACGAAAAAGTCAGTACTCCTTCAACCTCTGGAAACAGCCCGTTCATGCCGCGCCGGCCTTCTCAAAGTACCACGACAAGAAGATAGATGGAAAGGAAAACTATAATAGAGGTAACAGGCCTTAAAAAAAATTTCCAGGTAGGAGAAGTAACGGTCCATGCTTTGAAAGGCATCGATCTGAAAATACTGGAAGGAGAATTTGTTGCCATCATGGGAACCAGTGGCTCGGGTAAATCCACCATGCTGAATATCCTGGGCTGCCTTGATAAACCTACTGCCGGAAAGTATTTTCTGGATGGTATTGATATGGCCAGACTAAATAAAAATGAACTGGCCGGACTGAGAAATCATAAGCTTGGATTTGTGTTCCAGTCATACAATCTTTTACCACGTACTTCGGCACTTGAAAACGTTGAATTGCCATTATACTATAACGGGAAAATAAGTTCAAAGGAACGCAGAAAAAGAGCTACCGAGGCACTGATTGCCGTTGGACTTTCAGACCGGATGGATCATATGCCGAATCAGCTTTCAGGAGGACAGCAGCAAAGGGTTGCCATTGCCCGTTCGCTGGTCAATGATCCCGTTGTAATCCTTGCTGATGAAGCCACCGGAAATCTTGATACCAGAACATCATACGAAATCATGTCCTTATTCCAGGATTTGAATGATCAGGGGAAAACAATTGTTTTTGTTACCCATGATGCGGATATAGCACGGTTTGCCACCCGGGACCTGATCTTTAAAGATGGGCACATTATACGGGAACAGATGGTGACCGACCGGTTGAATGCAAAAACTTTACTTGAAGCACTACCTGTTGAACCTGATTTTGATTAAGCACTTTAGATAGTATGAATATATCAAACCTTATACGAATAGCATTTCACGCTTTACTGCGCAACAAATTAAGGGCTTTTCTCACGATGCTTGGGATTATCATTGGTGTTGCATCGGTGATAGCCATGCTGGGTATCGGGCAGGGTTCAAAAATGAGCATTCAAAACCAGATCTCCAGTATGGGAACAAACATGGTTTTCGTCATGCCTGGATCTCAACAGCGCGGCGGTGTCCAATTTGGAAGTTCAGCCGCTCAGTCGCTACTGGAAAAAGATGTTACAGCCATAAAAAATGAAAGCCCATCCATTGCAGCCATTTCACCGGAAGTCAGATCATCCGGACAGGTTGTTTTTGGGAATATGAACTGGCCTTCTGTACTTTACGGCGGAAATGCAGATTATTTCAGCATAAGAAAAATTGAAGTTAAAAGCGGCCGAATTTTTACCGAGAAGGAAATTACCTCAGCCGCCAAAGTTTGTTTGATAGGTCAGACCATTATCAACAATCTCTTCAGCCAGGGCGTTGATCCTGTAGGACAGACGATTCGGTTTAAAAATATTCCGTTCAGGGTTATTGGGGTTCTGAAAGAAAGAGGACCCAACACTTTCGGCCAGGATCAGGATGATATGCTGATCGCACCTTACACGACCGTGCAAAAGAGAGTATTGGCTGTCACTTATTACCAGGCCATTTATACCTCGGCGATCGATGAAACCAAAACCAAGGAAGCGGTAAAGGATATTGAAAACGCCCTGCGCAGGTCTCACAGATTAAAAGACAACGCTGAAAATGATTTCACGATCCGGTCGCAGGAAGATCTGATCAACACCTTCAGCAGTATCAGCAATATTTTAACCATATTACTCGGGGCCATAGCGGGGATATCACTTCTGGTTGGAGGCATCGGAATCATGAACATCATGTATGTCTCGGTAAAGGAAAGGACGCGCGAAATTGGGCTTCGAATGTCAATCGGCGGCAGGGGGATCGATATCCTGATGCAATTTCTGATTGAATCCATCATGATCAGCGTGATCGGGGGCTTAATCGGGATTCTCTTTGGAATCGGTGCATCTCAGGTAATCGGCCGTATTCTCGGCTGGCCAATCGTGATCCTTCCCGTCTCTATCGTCGTTTCATTTTTTGTCTGTGCCGCCATTGGGATCTTCTTTGGCTGGTACCCGGCAAGATCAGCATCCAACCTCAATCCCATCGACGCCCTGAGGTACGAATAATCCTTCTGCCTTTAACTACACCTTTCAACCGGGACTGCTTCAGAGTTTAACCGTATTTTATTCGCAGCTTATTCGTAGTTTATTCGATCATATACGAATGATCTACGAATAATGTACGAATAAACACCGGAGAAGGTATGTCTTGTCCTGAAATAGGTTTACTTAAAAAGTAAAGTAAATTCAGGATTTTATGAAGAGAAAAGTAAACAGTTACACGGACGATTTTAAGCTGAAAGTTGTCCAGGAGTATTTAATGAGTGATGCCACGGTTTCTGAAGTTCAGAAAAAATATGGTATCAAGTGCAGGAGTTGTATTTCGGATTGGGTTCGTAAATTTGGGCTGAACAAACCCACCGAACGGGAGATTGAATTTGAAAGAGCAATGAAAGAACAAAATCAGAAAAGCCCAAGGGAACAGGAGCTAAAGATTAAACAATTGGAAAAAGAGCTTGAAAAAGAGAAGCATCGCACCCTGGCCCTAAATACGATGATCGATATTGCGGAGAGAGATCTTAAGATCAAGGTAAGAAAAAACTCTGGTGCCAAGCAGTAACGGAGCTGCACACAAAGGATACAAATTTGAGGTTAACTCAAAACAACAAAAATTTGGAATAGACATACGATACTATGAGAAAATCCATATAAGGTGTAAAATGTTACGCATATAATATTTTACACCCTAATATTATTGAAATAATTCATATCAATCTGTATTTTATGCATATGCATATTTCTAACTGTGATGAAAAATCCATATTACCAGTGAGTGTAAAATTATTTTTTATAAATGTAAAAATATTTGGGTTACTTTTTAAAATAATTAAGTATTAATAACTATAATTGGTTCATTAAATGAGAAAATAAATTTACCAGACTAATTGACTTAACGGTTTGTCATTCAAAAACTACATACGGCCTTACCTTTTTCGTACTGAGAAAAGAGTCATTTTTTTCTTGCTTATTTTCTTTTCACTGATAACCACTTCCTTCGCCAATTCACCTGAGGCGACAGAAATCAGAAATTTCCCAATTCAAAACATCAGCGGTCGTTCACAAATCCTCCCCTTGCTCGGTAAAGATTCAGATGGCACGATTGTTAACTTTACAATAAAGAGTTTACCTCCCGTTTCATCAGGAATTTTATATCTGAATGGAGTTGCTTTGGCCAACAACACCATTATATCACCGGATGAAGCACAAAGACTGCAATTCGAGGTAAACAGCGCTTTCACCGGGAATACGGTTTTTACCTTTACTGTAACAGACAACGAAGGATTGACTGACCTATCTCCAGCCAACTTCATCATCCCCATTGTAGCGCCGGATCAAAACCTGGTATGTACTGGTGGAACCTTAGGATCGAATATACTTGGAGCAAACGGAACTTTTTCCACTCCTTTTATTCTCACTGCTACAGGAAATAATTGCATCAACAACGGATCAACTATCTCCTCCCCTCCGCAGAATCTTGGGAAAGCACATCCTGAACTTACAAGTTACAATTACGCTAAAAACAGCGGGAGCCTCGGACCGGAAGGAACTTACTCTTTCCTGAAAATTATAGGAACCATGACCTCTTTAAATTGTATCAAAGGGGACTGGGTGGCCAAAGATCATACAGGAGACAACGGTTATTTCATGGTAGTAAACGGGTCTCCCAACTCTGCTCTGTTTGGCGAAACCTTTTATCAAGCTAAAAGTCAACCAGTTTGCCCAAATACCCTTTATGAATTTTCGGCCTATGTCATTAATGTTCTTCCAGGAAATAGTCCCTCGGCAGGACCAGGATCTGAGCCGAATATTAGTTTTTATATTAACAACACGAAGGTTTCAGAGTCAGGGCCAATTGCATATTCCACCTCGGCAACGGGATGGGAGCCCCAATGGGTAAAAGTTGGTGGGTTATGGTATTCAGGACAAAACACTTCTGCTGATCTGAGAATAGACAATGCTACATTTGTTGCCAGTGGAAATGATCTTGGATTGGATGATATTTCCATGGCCATCTGTGGTCCGGAAATAACCTACCCGGACCTCGGGTCGTCACCCAAATTCTGTGTACCAGATACCTTGCCTCTTAACGCGATGGTGAAATCCTCTATAAATACTTATACCTATTATATTTTTGAGAGAAGCACAAACGGAGGAAGTACCTGGCAATCCATTTCCACACCCAAAGTTGGAAGTCCGGTTTATGATTCGGGAACCAATACTTACAGTTACCGGGCGGTATTTGGAAATATTCCCCTGGACGCAACGATGGACGGATACAGATACCGGCTCAAGGTAGCCACAAACGAAGCAAACCTGTCAGGAAACACGTGTAACATATCTGCTGATGTGACTTTAACTGTTTCTGCCTTTAACAGACCGAATGCAGGAATTGATATCACAGGCTGCAATCCTTCAACTACGGCGCAGGTCTCGGCAGTAAACCCGGGGGAAACATGGACTGTAGTCGCGGGAAACCCTGCCCCTGCAAACATAAACAATTCAGGATCCATCAGCGGCATGGTTGTCAACGGTATTTACAAATTTTGCTTAACCAATACTTCTGGCTGTACTGATACTATTGCGGTTACACGTGACCAGGTTTTAAGTGCCGGCCCGGATGTCAATCTTTGCCCAGGCGTAACAAGTTATAAATTTAGTGACGCCCCAACAGAATACAGTTGGGAGACAGTTGCTGGTAATCCTTCGGGTGCAGCGATTGATGCGGCCACAGGTGCGGTTACAGGAATGACCACGGACGGGATTTATCATTTTCAGCTCAGATCAGCCTTCGGGAACTGTACAGATGAGGCAACTATCACAGTTGCAACTCCCCTTTCTATGAACACCACACAAACCAATATCCGCTGTGCCGGCAATTCGAACGGATCTATAACGGTTATCGGGCAAAATGGATATCCACCTTATGAGTATAAAATTAATAATGGTCCTTACCAGAACAATGGAAATTTTAACGGATTGCCTGCTGGTGATTATACGATAACAGTAGTTGATGCCAATGTATGCTCAATCTTCCAGACTGTGGCCATCTCTGTTGAAGATCTTCTTCCTCCGGCATTTACAGGACAATTACCCACAGATTTGACCGTTTCGTGCAATGATGTGCCACCACCAGCCATATTAACAGCGGCCGATAATTACGGAATTGCTACAATTACATTCAATGAGGTAAGGAACGATGGTTCCTGTCCCAATAGCTATTCACTCACAAGGACCTGGACCGCTACTGATGCCTGTGGGTTAAGTATTTCACATATGCAAACACTTACAGTCATAGATACCATTCCTCCTGAATTCACCACAGAAAATAAAGATTTTTGTGTAGCCCTGATCACGAATGGGATCATTGATGAAGCTGCCAGCGATTTAGCCGCAGAACGTCCTGAATGGTATCTGTTGAAAAACGGAGACATTGCTATGGATATAACGAATCTTTCAGATAACTGTACATCTGTTTCCGATCTATTAATCCGGTGGAAGATAGATTTCGCAGATGATACTTCCTTGACAGGTAATGGCCAGTTTTCGTCGTATGGCTCTGACATTCGCTTTCCAGGAGCGCCAAACAATAATATAACCCACCACATCACCTGGTGGATCACCGATCAATGCGGTAATACCACTGAGAAACAATGTTCTGTAATTATTCACCCGCGTCCGGAAATTATTAAACAACCCTTATAAAAATAAAGTAAAAATTAATACTAAAATCAGAAATTATGAAAAAACAATTATTCCTTTTGATCCTTGCAATCTTTTCAACTGCAGCAACTTCATTTGGTCAGAACTGCGGAGATGCCCTGCATCCAATGTCAGGGAAAACCTATACTTATTCGGTAACAGCAAGTCCTGCAGGCGGTACGTTTAACTGGTATGTCACTTCGGATCCGAATTTAATAACCGGGGCTCCGCTGGCAAGCGGTGATGGTTTGCTAATCGGGGGAACCGGCTATAACACTCCCTCAAGTACCTCGGCAAGCGTGGACATTACCTGGACTTCCCAAGCCGTGACCGCCGCCAAATCCGGCACTAAATTCTACCTGGTTGTAAAATACACTACGGATTGTTCCAACAATTTGAAGCCTTGGGTCATTCAGCCAATAAACCTGTTCGAAATTACAGTGGAAAATGTAAAATCAGACGGATCTGCCTATGCTGATATTTGTCGTTCGGAAATAATATCTGCTATTGTGGATCCTGCTAATGACCAGGTAGAATACAATTACGGGGAGAACGCCCTGTATCTGAAAGTAACAGCAAAAAATTTTACTACAAGCTGGACTCCAACTATTGACATAGCCGCCCTGAATAGTTCTCTTACTTCACCTCAAACCATTAAATCCATCGAATGGAGTTTAACAACAACATTTACAGGTTCTTCCAATTTAAATCTCACCACAGGAGTTGCAACAACTGCCGTACCTGACAAGGGAGGTGATAATATAACGACCGGCACAGACGAATATATTTATATTAAAATCATTATCACAGATGGAAAATTCGAGGGATTAGCAGATCAGTCCATAGCTTTAAACATCAGCGCTACAGATATGGCTTCCAATCCCGACGTGGATGTGGATACCAATACCTGTACTCCAGTTGCAGAAAACGATCATGTAACACAGGTCCTTAAAGCCCGTCCATCTATTACAAATCCAAATCCGTCTCCTTTCTTAACTACTAAGCCGTGAATCTGAAAGTTTCAGGGTTTCAATATTACAAAGTTTCAGGTATTGAAGGTTTCAAATTTAAAAATAGATCGCTATACCTGAAACTTGATACTTTGCAACATTGAAAATTTGGGTATTGAAACCGAATATAAAAATAATGGGAACATTGGACCTACAGAAAATAAAACATAATGATCCAGGGTAAAAGCAGATGGCTTTGGATGGCAATAATGCCTATACTCTTCGCGGTTACCTCAGCGGCTGCACAGGGATCTTATGTAGTTTACGAAGGAACAGTAAGCAGTCTGCAGGTCAATGAAAATCAGAGTGATCATTACGAATGGAAAATTTTTACAGACTATCGGCTTTCACAAGAAGCCACATCTTTGGATGCAGTTTTCAGCAATGGTTACCAGGGAGCAAAAGTATCAGTGGAATGGAAAAAGAAGGGTAATTATTACATTTGGATAAAAGCAATTAGCTTGACGGGATGTATTAATATAAAAGTAGGAAAAGTCAAAGTGTTGCCCCTCCTAATAAAAGCAATAGTAGCAAGGAATCAGGTAATTGGATCCTGCCAGTCTGCAACTATTGATGGTTCGAAGTCAGTAGGGGACATTCTAAATTATCAATGGAAATTACTCGACAATGATTGTTATTTGAGCAACACAGTGGGTAAGACAACCAATTTCTATTTATCACCCAATTATACAGGGCCTTTCCCTGCCTATTTCAGCGTCAGACTTATGGTAAGCGACAATAAGGGAAACTCAGATTCAGATACTATTACGATAACTGTAAATAGAACTCCAATTGCGGAGGTTCATATTACAGGAGATCTCCAAAAAAATGGGAATATGGTCGTGGATGGGTCTGCTTCGATTGGAAAAGGTTTACAATACAGATGGTTTACAGATGAAGGAAAAATTATAGGCAACACTCAGCAACCATTTGCAACTTTAAATGGAACAGGCATTTACAATCTGGAGGTAACCGATTTATACGGTTGTAAATCAGTGAAGAGCTTCAGATTTCCTTTAAAATTATCCTTTCTGGTTGCCAATGGGGACTATGCAAGGATTTCGTGGGCCCAGAATGTAAGCATTCCGGTACTGAATAACGATTATGATCCTGATCATGATATCAATCCTCAATCTTTACGAATAATACAAATTCCATCCAGGGGAAATATAGTGGTCAATAAGGATGGAACCATTTCTTATTCCAACAAAATCAATAAACCAGGAAATGATTATTTCATCTACGAAGTCTGCGATTCTTTGGGTACCTGTGACTCCGCCATGGTAGAAATTGACATTTATGATGCCGGTATTACCATACCGGAGGCTTTTTCTCCAAATGGTGATGCTTTCAATGCAACACTTGAATTTAAAGGCCTTGATAATTATCCGCAATCTCAAGTGTATGTGTATACCCGGGCCGGTCAGCTCGTATTTCAGAGTTTGGATTACCACAATGACTGGGATGGAAAAATGATTGACAACCAGAAGCCATTACCCTTGGGGACTTATTACTATGTTTTGAAGTTAGGCGGAACAAACAGGATTATAAAAGGATTTGTTTTTATTAAATATTAATATTAAATTTCAAAAGACATATGATAAAAAAATTATTCAATACTTTTAAATCAATCATAGATTTTAATTTTAGGATCTATTATCCTGGTTATTAATATGGAAATAACAGGAATAAGCTTCAAGGGAAAAATATGTTCCACACTTCGAATTTTCAGTGTGTCAGCCTTTTTGTGCTTTATTTTTCCATTGTCGGGACTATGTCAGCAAGATCCTGTTTATACTCAATATCTTAATAATCTGTTGAGTGTACAGCCAGCCTATGCGGGAAGTTCGGGTTCGCTTAATGTTACAGGTATTTCAAGAGCCCAATGGATCGGATTCACAGGAGCACCTAATACCAATACACTGACCATCCAAGGTCCTATCCGGCGATACAATGTAGGACTTGGATTTTCAATAGTTAATGATAAGTGGGGTCCAATCAGGCAAAATGGCATTTACCTCGATTATGCCTACAGGATACAATTAACAGAAGAACAATATCTTTCATTTGGAATAAAAGGAGGTATAAGCCTTTATCAGGCGTTTCTCTCAGACCTCATAATCAACGATCCCTTGGATGAAACCTTCGCTTATGATGTAAATCTGAAATTTCTGCCTAATGTCGGTGCAGGAATATTATGGCACAGCAATCGTTTCTTTCTTGGTGCCTCAACGCCTAAATTTATTAAAAACCGCTTTCAGAGTCAGTCTACCGAAACAGTATACCGGGAAGTTCTTCACTTTTATGGTATGGGGGGGTATGTATTTTATCTCAACGATGCTTTAAAACTTAAACCCACTGTTCTTTATCGCTGGGCTGAACGGACTCCTTCCTATTTTGATTTTTCGGGAACGCTTATTCTGTATGACCGTCTTTGGTTTGGTGCCACATACAGAATGGAAAACTCCTATGCCCTGATCTTCCAGTTCAATGTTAATTCTCAACTGAGATTCGGCTATTCCTATGACCTTACCACTTTCCATCCCACCCAGGTTAATTCAGGCACCCACGAATTTATGATCAGCTATGATTTCAATCAGGGTCGCCGAGGCCGGCAAATCACACCGAGGTACTTTTAAAAAAAAACAGCCAAAACTTCATCATCGATTATTTTATTTTCATAGTTTATTGGTTTGGTAATTCCCCGTCATAAACTGCTATAAAATACATGTCGGCCAATCGATAGCCTTTAATTATTCATTGTTGTTTAGTTTGGAAAATGAACTTATCAAATCTGTAATCATCTTGTTCAAAAAAGAGGATCCGCGTTTATTTACCTTTACATCATCCGAAATAATCAGTGGCCATCCAAATCACCTGGGTTATCCGCGTTCTATTTTCATTTAACAAAAAAAGCCCTGATTCGCAATCAATGAATCATTTCCACTAAAAACTCTCACCGACAACTACGATGGTGTCCAGATCATATAATGGCAGGTATTTTATCAAATTTCCCATTTATGGCAACTCATTAAATTCCCTCAAAAAGGGGATTTAAATGCAAATTTTTTACTCCTAAATTTTTTAAAACTTCCATTTAAAGATGGGGATGTAAAAAATTTTTATGCATAACAGTTGTTTTGGAAAAAAAATACAACATAAAATCAACTTTTCAGCACAGAAGAATAATTTCATCAATATTTCTAATTCTCCTGTTTCAATTCTTTACAATTGAAGGTAAAGTTTATGCACAATCCGGGTCTCAAGCTTTTGTTTCCACGGGGACTTTTACAGTTCCAGCCGGAATATACTGCGTCACTGTAGAAACCTGGGGAGGTGGTGGAGCAGGCGGAGGGGCCACGGGTAATGGCGATCATTGCGGTGGAGGAGGTGGCGGCGGCGCCTATAACAGGGGAATAGTCAACGTCATACCCGGGAATAGCTACAACGTAACAGTAGGTTCGGGAGGCATAGGTGGCACTGGCAATGGTGGGGGTGGCGGCCCTTCTTCTTTTAATGGATTAATCATTGCCAATGGAGGGAATGGGGGTTCTTCAAGCTCGTATTTCACGAATCGCAACGGAGGACACGGCGGTAACGGTGGTAGTGGAGGACTTTACACCGGTGGTGACGGCGGCAACGGATATTATTCTTCCTATAGCGGAGGTGGTGGTGGTGGTGCCGGAGATGCCAATAATGGAGGTAATGCTTCGGGACTGACTGCCGGATTAGGTGGAGACAACAATAATGGAAGTTCCAACGGAGGGGATGGTGGTGCCGGGTTAAATAACGTCTCATTTGGTAATGGAACTACTGGTAATTTAGTTGGTGCGGGAGGCAGTGGAGGCAAAAAATCAAGTTCCGGATCAAACGCAAATGGCGGGAACGGAGCAAGAGGCCAGGTCGTTGTCAGTTGGGCGGTCTGCACTCCATTTATTGCCTCCATAACTGCTGAATATTGTGCCCGCCCGGGCTATATCCGTTTAACGGCTCATGGAGGAAATGCCAGCTCGACTTACCTCTGGAGCAACGGGGCCACGACTAATCCGGTTGATGTGAATATTGCCGGGGTGTATAACGTTACCATCACTAATTCCACCTGCTGCACAGCCACCGCCTCCTATAATATATCCAATGAACTGGTAGTTAACGGGGATTTTTCAGCAGGATATACAGGATTCACTCATTCCTCCTATATTTATAAGGCTGATGTGAGCGGAAATTCAGAATTAGTTCCGGAGGGCACTTTTGGCATAGGCTCAAATCCCCAAAATTATCATAGCCTATTTTGGGGAAGAGATCACACAACTGGTTCGGGGAATTTTATGATTGTGAATGGTTTCCCGGGCTCACCTCAACCGGTAGTCTGGTCAGAGATTGTCACCGTGGTTCCGGGTACAACCTACTATTTTTCAGCCTGGGCCATTAGCCTGAATAGTTACGACAATTATGCAACCCTGCAGTTCAGTGTGAATAACACTTTAGTGGGTACCACTGCTGCATTGCCACCGAGAGCACAGAATAATAATCCTCCATTTAACTGGATACAGTTTTATGGAACATGGACAGCTCCGGCAGGGGTTACTTCTGTATCAATAGAAATCATCGATCTGCAAACAGCTACAACCGGTAACGATTTCGGATTGGATGATATTTCTTTTGCAACCCTGACTCCCATACCGATTGTGATCTCTTTACCCGAAGAAATCAAGATCTGTTCAGGGGGGACAGTGAATATATCTCCTGAAATTACAGGAGGAAAACCACCATACGCTTACAATTGGACAGGTCCCGGTGATTTCAAATCCAATTCTTTGAATCTGTCAATCCCGGATTTTAACGCCTCCAAAGCAGGAATGTATCAGATCTCAGTGACGGATGGGTATGGTTGTCCTGCCGTGGTAGCCGTCGTTAATGTTATTATAAATGATCCACCGGCACCGGTAATAAAATCAATTACTCAGCCAAAGTGCTCAACTTCCGCGGGTAGTGTGGAATTGACAAATTTACCGGCAACAGGAACCTGGACTCTAAAGAGGATGCCTGACGGGGTGACTGTCACAGGGTCAGGGGATACAAAAATTGTAACAGATCTTTCTCCCGGCAACGCCTATACCTTTACTGTTACCAACGACAGGGGATGTACCTCCCAGCTATCGGCCAGTGTCGCAATAAATAGCGGGGATCAACTTCTCCCCTATTGGCTAAAAACACCTACAGCCAGTCAAACTTACTGCGTGCAGAACATCGTCTACGCCTCCTGGGACCTGCAACCAGAACCATTGACGGACATTCGCAATGTTGTAGACGAAACACCCGTCAGACCTGATTATCATGTTCTGACAGAATCAGAAAAAACAGCCCTCAGTTTGGATCCGGCCGCCTACTATGCTGACAACAGTACGCAGCCATCCAATATAATTCAACACTGGAGCCTCACCGAAACCTCCACGGGAAATTACATCACGGATGGAAACGGCAATTTACTGGATGATGAAACCGACGCCATCGCCAGCCATTCTATTCGCCTCGAAGGGGCTTCTGATCATGACATCTATTACCAATTGAAATACTGGCTGGAAGATGCCTGCGGCAATATCTCCGGCCAAAAACCAACAGTACAGATAGTGATTAAACCGCGACCAATTATTGTAAAAAACTACTAATAACCAAAATATGCAACAGAAATCGGAATTTAAAAAAACGCGAGATGGATATAAAGAGGAATTCCATCAGACTGATCACGCAGACTTCTACCCCGAATTGATTCCGCGATTTCAAAAAACCGCCGGGAAGCTCTATTTCCTTATTGACAAAGTTGTCAATGGCCCGCCCGTTCCTGCCAAACGCCAGCCATTGCAAAATTCTTTATCACCCGATATTATTTCAAATTATTAAAACTAAAAAAACAACAAATAAATAACATTTAACTTATTCACTATTAATTTTTTAAATCATGAAAAAACATTTATTCATTTCCGTATTGTCAATTATGACTTTGGCTACCAGTTTAACAAGTACATTTGGACAAACTGCTGTTAAAAATTCTGCTCCCAGGCCCTTAACCTGTACCGAAAGCCCGTTGAATCCTATTGCAGGTAAACCTTATGACTATTCCGCCACCTTTAACCCGGACGGAGGAAAAGTGTTTTGGTATGCCACCAAAAGCACAACCTTTATGACGGGAAGTACGAGATCCGCAACCATTGAAACTGCCGGCGCGGCCGGTTCTACCGTTGCTTCGGCCACAGATTACGCGTCCGAGCTTACCGCTTCGGGACCATCCAAGACAAATATTACCTGGTCGTCCGATGGACTTGCAGCCCTTGGAGCCAACCCGCTCTTTGTAGCGGTCGAATACACGGCTCCGGCTTCAGGCTGTGCCAATAACATGAAGGTCTATAAGATTACCCCCAAGAATGCTTTTACTATCGACATTCGAAGCATGACCAGCGATGGTTCCTCATCGGCAGCTTACGATGTCAAAACCGATCAATGTGCAGCCCTGGTTAAATCCGCCACCTATGATGGTACTAAAATGGTAATGGATTATGGGGTTCAAACCCTCTATTATGAAGTCGTTGCCGCCAATTTCACGGGTTCTTTCACCCCTTCCTACCAGATAAGCGGCCTCCAGCCAGGTCAAACTGCTGAAATCTTCTGGGGATACACCACGGCCGGTGCAACCAATACCCTGGGCGCCATCACTAATAACACTCCTGTTACCGGAGCCGTGGCTTCCACGGCACTGACCGAAACCAAAGACGGGGCTTCAATATTCGTCAAAGTGGTCATTCAAAACGCCACTTTTGAAAACACCGCCGGTGAAACCATCAAATTGGCAGTTGATGCAGTGAACTCGGCAGGCCAAAAAGATGTATTAGAATCGGATTGCTCTGAAAATCTGGCTTTTGCTGATTTTACAGAACAGGACATCAAGGCAAGACCAGCCATCTCACCGGTAGCTCCGGCCACTTTCATTCCTGAAAATTAAAAGAGGATCAATTTAACCAAGGCTAATGGTCTAATTCAACTACCGCATTGATAAATCAAAATGAGTATCCGGTATGTTGCCTAACGCTAATAGACCGCGTCATTAATAGTCATTGACGGTCATTGTGCGGTAAAACAATTAATGACAACCCAATTACCATCAATGACAACCTTTGACAAAGAGAAATCTCATTTAGGAAAGTAACCGGATATTCATATATAAAATCAATACCGTTTCAGGGGACGCATTATGAAAACACCCTCGTGGTAAAAGAAATATAATGTAAAGAATGGATTGTAACAGATAAAAATAATTTCTCAGCGAAAAGGCGGCCGGGAGGATCCGTTATTATGGAATGATCAGGACAATATACACGGGAGGAAGTTACAACCTGATCGGGAAGGGAAAAGTTTACCCGTTAAAGGGATTTTTTCCCCCCCGCCCCAGGCAAAAACTGTATTCCTGTAATTTTCAACTGATTGTAATAAAATCAGGACGGAAGAGGTGCGTTTTTCCAGGAGATGTAAACAACCAATAGAATGTGACATGAAAAGATAGAAGCCAGGAAACTTAAAAGTGATGAAACTGAAAACAAAACAGTTGATTTAATTAAACAAGGACATTGAAGCTATTATCCTCATATTGGGTGCTTGAGGCATTGTCGGTATTTTTTCCGTTGCTATTGGCCGGAGTATCAACCTCTGCCCAAAGGACTGTTTATGTGGGTGAAAGCACAACCCTGGAAGTAACTTCAGTGCCCGGACATACCTATAAATGGGAATTGTACAACGATGCTTCCGTTGATTTTGCAATGTTGCCGGGGAATTGCCCGGTATCCGCTGCAAAATTCATTGGAAGCAATCTGGGTTCAAGTGTCAAAGTGGAATGGAATCAACCTGGAATCTATTTCTTCAAAGTCACAGCATGGGATGCGACGCTATGCGCGATGAATCTGAAGATAGGAATGTTTAAAGTCATGTCTGTTGATATAGAAGCAGTAATCTCAGGAATAACTGTTGCCGGAGCGTGTCAGCAAGTCACTTTGGATGCATCCAAATCTAAAGGTGACATCGTCAAATATGAATGGTCACTCATTGATCCCGGTGGTTCCCTAACCAGCCTGGATAACATAACTACACAATTCAGGATTTCTTCTTCTTATGCCGGAAAATTGCCTTCAGAGTTTAAAATAAAGCTCCAGGTAACAGGTCGCTCAGGCAAATCCGACAGTGAAATTATCAGCATCAAAGTTGATCCTTTGCCTATTGCCGAGATTCAAACGACAGGCCCCCCTCAAAAAGACGGGAGTATTGCTGTCGATGGTTCTGTTTCCAGTGGAAAAGCTCTTACTTACAAATGGTATAATTCCGAAGGGAAGATTATTGGTTCTCCCGATAAACCTGGCGTATATCTGCAGAGAACTGGCAGTTACACCCTTAGAATAACAGATATTTATGGATGTCAATCCGAAAAGACCTTCCGTTTCCCGATTGAACAATACCTGATGATTGCAAATCCTGATTATGTACGCACTTCCTGGGCGGAGGATACAACCATAAATGTCATAGCCAATGATCAGTCTATAGCACCGCTGAATCCGGCCTCCCTAAGGGTCATCCAATCTCCTTCTCATGGCCAGACCAGAGTTAATCCGGATGGTTCGGTGACTTATACTCCTGGCGAGAGAGTTGCCGGCCATGATCAGTTTGTATATGAAATATGTAATGAAGTAAACTTGTGCGATTCTGCACTGGTGACCGTAGATATTTACGACGCCGGAGTAAAAATACCCGAAGGATTCTCACCAAATGGAGATGGATTGAATGACTATCTGATATTTAAAGGACTTGAGTATTATCCCCAATCTCACCTGCACATCTACACACGTTCAGGAGTACTTGTTTACAAGAATGACGACTACCTTAATGATTGGGACGGAAGAACAATCCAAAGCACATTAAGCAATCTAAATGAGGTCCCAACGGGTACTTATTACTACATTCTTGAATTGGGAGGCACTAACAAGAGTATAAAAGGATTCATTTATATAAGTTATTAAAATCGTTAACTATTGTCAAAAAGGGCATAAGAAACGAAATCTGCCAGCTATCTATATTTTCTTATTTCCTTCACTTTTCCCACCCATCTATTAAGAATCAATATAAATTAAACAAAGAAAAGAGGTATAAAATAATTAAAAATACCAATAATTGCAGGTCTTTTGAGTAAACATAAATTCATGAAAATAAAAAAAGCTATTTAAATGTTAAAAAATGCTTCAATTTATTAAATAAAATTTGTAAATTTTATTTACTGATTTTGATCATCTATTGAACCTATTGATTAATGGATATTTAGATGACCAAAAGCAGGAATAAAGGGGAATGAAAACCGTTTTTTCAACCCTCTCTTCAAGGGTAGCCGAAACGGCCTGATTGACCTTGGTTTTTTAGATTACTAATCCTTTAAATCTTTTTCAATGAAGGGGGATTCTGAAGTGAAATTCGGGGTCAGTGGAATCTTTTTGCTCATAAAACGGCTCTCAGCGAATGGTGAAAACAGCTGCCTGATCAGGAAAATCTGGTCGGAAATTGCTGTTTATATTATTAAGATTCACAAAATTACAACAATACGACTGAAGGAAAATAAGTCTTTAAAAATCTATCGGGGAGCAAGATCGTTACTCGTGAGCTTGTTTGCTTTGTGTGTTATGATCCAGGGTGAAATTTTTGGGCAGACAACTATGGCCCGTTTTCAATTAAACGGGAACTTAAATGTATCAAACGACAATGCAACAGGAATCCCCTCAGCAACAAATAGTGGATTGACTTTTTCAACGAACAATGAATGCGAGGGAACCGGGCATCTTTATGCCGATGATCCCAGTCAATACTTAGACATTTTAATTAATACATCAGGATACCGAAACATCACATTTTCTTTTCAACAAAGATTATATAACGGAGGGAGCGGGACAAACCTTTGGTCATTTTATGGCGATTATAATAATGATGGTTCCAATGATTATTCTGTAACAAACAGTGCGGTTCCAACAACATCCTGTGGAACAGTTAACCTATCATTGCCCACTACATTTGACAATCAAAATAGCGTAAGATTCAGGATCCAGTTCTCAGGATCAGGATCCCGTACTATTTATTTAGATGATATTTACATCAGAGGTTTGGCTATACCACAATACCTGTCAGAGTATACGTCGATGGATATTGGCTCTGCAACATGGTGTCCCGGGGAAACAAGAACCATAACTGTAAAGGTAAAAAATATTGGACAGGCAACATGGACCGATGCCGGCCCTGATGTAAATATCGGTGTAAAATGGAATGGTGATCCAGATTACCTGGTGCGTACCGATGCCGGAGGCCTTGCCCCTGGCGCCACCCGGACATATTCACTCACTGTTACCGCACCATCGGCAGGAACGAATAACCTTACCTTCGATGTTGTCAATGAGGGGAATTGCTGGTTTGGCAACAACAACGGGAGCTGCGGACCGGGAAACACTGTTTTCACATCCTCGGCTTTAACTATCCTTAATTCTGCTCCTGCACAGCCGAGCACAATAACCGGCAGCGCAACCCCTTGCCCGGAGTCTTCACAAACATATAGTGTCACAAATATTGCAGGATTGACCTATACCTGGTCATTCCCAACAGGATGGACACAGACAGGAGGAGGAACGACCAATTCTGCTACCGTTACAGTCGGGATAACATCCGGCACTGTGCAGGTTACCCCTTCAAATTCCTGCAGCAATGGCACGCCGCAAACCTTAAATGCAACCATAAACCAGCCCAAAGCTACGGTTACGAATCAGAAAAACATAAGCTGTTATGGCGGAGAAGACGGATCCCTTACCATCCAGGCTTCAGGAGGGACGGCACCGTACCAGTATTCCGTTGATAACGGAGAAAATTATACACCAGGGACAAATCCCAATCCACATCTCTACACGGGGCTTAGAGCAAATATACCATATAAAATCAGGGTAAAAGATAATTTAGGATGCACGTCGACAGCCATTCCTTAAAAGATATATGAGAAAATGAATTTAGAACCGGTACAGATATAAAATAAAACGATGAAAACGAAATATTTTCGCTCCTCATGGGCATTAATATGCCGTTTAATACTACTCCTCGGGCTGATGACAGGAGCTATCCTGCAGATTGCTGCACAAGAAGTGGTTGTTACCAATCCAGGCAGCCCATGGACTGTGCCAGCAGGCGTAACCTCCATTAAAGTTGAAGTGTGGGGAGGCGGTGGTGGCGGTGGAGCAGCTTATTCAGGCTTCAATTCTACCAGAGGTGGTGGTGGTGGCGGCGGCGGTGCCTATAACACTTCCACACTTATTGTTAGTCCAAATCAATCTTATACAATAACGATTGGTGCAGCTGGAACAGCTGGAGCCGGAAGTAGCAATCCAACTAATGGTGGTAACGGTGGTACCACAACATTAACAGGCACCGGTGGCACTGTTTCGGCGATAGGCGGTGCCGGAGGTAATGCTGCAAACAGCAGCAACGGTTCAGGTGGAGCAGGCGGCACCGGTGATTTTAACGGCGGCGACGGCGGGGCATCTTCAGGAAATGGAGCCGGTGGTGGCGGCGGCGCTGGAAATAGTGGTAACGGTGGCGATGGAGGAAATAGCGTTACCGGAACAGGCGGAACGGGCAACCCCGATAATACACCTTACACAGGCGGCGACGGTGGGGCCTACAGAACCAACAATGGATCAGGCAATACGGGTAACGCTCCGGGCGGCGGTGGCAGTGGCGGACGCGCCAACGGTTACTTTAGCAGTAACAATGGTGGAGCAGGCGGTGCCGGACAAGTTGTTATTACCTACACAGTTATAACTGGACCAATAATTACCGTTAATCCGGGCAGTCTTGATTTCGGTTATACTCACAGTGGCGGCACTTCTGCGGAACAATCCTATATTCTCTCAGGTTCACTGCTGATCGGAGCGCCAGGAAACATTACCGTTTCTGCTCCCGCTAACTTTGAGGTATCAACGACCTCCGGTTCCGGTTTTGGTTCGTCTGTTCAGGTTCCATATACCAGCGCCACGCTTGCCAACACAACGATTTATGTTCGCTTTAAGCCCACTGCCCCGAATACCGATTACAGCGGCAATATAACCAATGCAGGCGGCGGTGCAGCAATTGCAAATGTAGCAGTTGGGGGGACATCAATCAATATGTGTTATGGTTATGCACGCTCTGTTTATTCCCAAAGCGGTGTTACCAATCCAAACAATGCATCAAATGCTCCTGACGGAGCTTTTGCAGAACTTTGGGATAATGGAGATCAAATAGTCCTTGATCTGACCGGCGGAGATATCCTTCCCTCAGGAAGAACTGTTGATGTAAAATGGAGAAGGGCTGCCGGAACATCAGCTGATCCTACAGTCACGGTTGCGCTTTCAGCAAACGGTACTTCATGGACAGACGCTGGCACATATACTGTTAGTATAATTAATCCATCCTGGGATATCAGAACCCTTACCCTCAACGCCGGTACGCGATATATCCGGCTTACAACAACAAATGACTACAATCTTGATTTAGACGCAGTATCATTTCTCTGGCCACCTTTAACTGCTTTTAATGTTACCGGGGGCGGAAGTTATTGCTCAGAAGGCAGCGGATTATCAGTTGAATTGGATAATTCGCAAACACTTGCAACCTATCAATTATACAAAGATGGTGCTGCTGTAAGCACGGCAATGAACGGCACCGGATCGGCGATTAACTTTGGGATTCAGACAGCCGGCACATATACAGTTGCCGCAACGCGTATAACCGGAGGCTGCGTAAATGATATGAACGGAAGCGCCGTTATTACTTTATATCCAACCCCCACAGCATCCGTTACAGGTCAATCCAATGTAAAATGCAATGCGGGGAATGACGGAAGCATCACAATATCAGCCAACGGCGGTACAGGTATTTATTCCTTTTCAGTGGATAACGGCGATACATGGGTAACGCCCTACCCGAATGAGAGTACCTATACTTATCCTAATCTGGTTGCCAATCATGCCTATAAGATAAGGGTGAAGATCGGCAACTGTCCTTCAATCTCTATACCATAAATAAAATAACATCAAATCTATGAAATCAGCTACTGAAGGAAAACATACAACAAGGAAAATTCAACCGCTGCCGGTAATAAAGCAGACGAGAGGCTGGATCGTTCACCTATTGATCCTGCTGGTTCTAATGTTTCTGCACAACAGCAGTTGGTCAGCAATTAAAACATGGGTGCCTGTAAATGGCGGCGACTGGAAAACAGCTGGAAATTGGAGCCCTTCAGGTGTTCCTGTTTCCACTGATGATGTTATTATTCCATCCGATCAAACTGCAGCCATTACCAGAAGTTCTTCGAGTGGTGAGACAATTTCTTTGAACGGCCTTACGATAGAAGGGAATGTTAATCTTCAATTTGATGCAGGCTCTGCAAATTATTGTACTTTAAATATAACCGGAACATTTACAGTAGCTTCAGGTAAGACATTTACCGTTGGAATTAATAACGCAGGAAGACTCAATTTTACCGTTGCCGCAACCGCAGCCGGAACAATTAATGGAACAGTTTTCATGAATTCCTATAATGGCAGTGGCTATGACCGCACATTCACAAACAATGGCAATCTGACCATAACAAATGCTGGACTGATAACCGGTCAGAATTCAGCCGACTTTACACTGAACTCAGGAGCGACATTGCAAATTGGCAGTTCGGCAGGCATCACAACCGGAAGCACAGGTAATATACAGATCCCCGGTACAAGAACCTATAGCGCAGGTGCTAATTATGTATATAACGGCACATCAGATCAGAATACAGGAACAGGACTGCCTACCAGCCTTACCGGGGATTTGATAATTAACAATCCTGGCAATACTGTAACACTTACCAGATCAGGAACAACTATTGCAAATCAAGGCTTACTGGACCTCACCGCCGGCACTTTTGTTGCTGCCGGCAACCTTACTATGTCCGCAACGTCCACTATTAATCGCAGCGAAGGTAGTATGACTGTAAGCAATTTAGGAACAGGCTCCTATAATATCAATTATACAGGGAATAGCAAAGCTACCGGACCGGAATTAATAGGATCAGGACTGAATAACATAATCGTATCTTTAGATCCAGGCCAAACACTGACGCTTGATGGAAACCGCACGCCTGACGGTAACCTGTCTGTTTCCACTGGCACCTTTGATTTAAGCACGTTTACATGTAGTCGATCGTCGGCAGGAGGAGTACTGACCCTTTCCAACGGCGCATTCTTAAAGATAGGAGGTGTTAATAATTTTCCTTCCAATTACAATACAAATACGTTAGGAAGTACTGGAACTGTAGAATATTATTTAGCCGGAGCTCAAACAATTTCTCCAAAAACTTATGGAAACCTGATTTTCAGCGGCAGCGGAACAAAATCAATTACCGCAGGCACTTCAGTTTCAGGAAATTTATCAATAACCAGTGGTGTCTCGGCAAATATTAACGCGGGACTAAATATCAGTGTAGGCACTCTTACTTCGGGCGGGATCAACAGGATAGCCGGAACATGGGGATCGACCCCTTCCGTTGCAACCAATAAAGACAATACTTATTTCACATCCACAACAGGATATCTCACTGTTAGTAACTATATTAAACCAACACCGGCCTTTTCCGGCCTGACATTCGATAAAGCAATTTGCCAGGGCGATTTATCCGTATTGCTAAGTGGAACAGTCAGCGCCCCTGGCCCTGTGTATCCTGCAAACGGTGAAACGGTAGGAGTTAAAATAAACGGAGTTACCCAGAGTGCAACCATATCGGGAACTACAGGCGGATTTTCAATCAGTTTTACTACTTCCGGAATTGCCGGTTCTGTAACCCCCTACCCTATTACCTATTCCTACGGGGGCGGCGCCTTGCTTGCCGCTGCGCCGGATGAAAACTCAACGGCGCTTACCGTAAGAACTCTTCCCACAGCATCTGCAACGAAAACAGAAATCACCTGCTTCAACGCCCATAACGGACAAATAATAGTGACAGGGGAAAACGGAAGCGGGTCGTACAGCTATTCAATAAACAACGGCAATAACAATGATTATCAGCCGGACAATATCATTACCGGGCTTGGACCTGGAGGATATAAAATCAGGGTAAAAGATACCAATACACAGTGCGAATCAACACAAATACCATAACCTAAAATAACCGAGTGATGGAATCAGATACTGAATTAAGATTAACAAGTCCTATGAAAACACAAGCAAGTCAAACATTTGAGATTAATAACGGGATCTCGCAACCAACGATTCCCATCACTTCGAATAATTATATCCCAACACAGCAACAACAAAAAAACAAGCATATGAAAACTGCTAATTTGCCTTCTGCAAATACCGGAGTCAACACGGAGTTAAAGCTAACCTATAGCGGAGCGACAAAAAGTGTTACTCCACAGTTAATACCCCTTGTGATCAGCAGGGCAAAACGAAGGCTGTGGCATTTTACATTGCTATTGACAATAATGCTGGGATTTATCCAGCAGGGTTTTGGACAGTCATCAACTCCATTCACCGCAAATAGCACTTTTACTAAACCTGCAGGCGTAACAAGTGTTACTGTAGAAGCCTGGGGCGGCGGCGGAGCCGGAGGCGGATGTTCCGCAAGTTCTAGTACAGAAAGAGTTGGTGGTGGAGGCGCAGGTGGGGCCATGCAAAGGGGTATAGTGAACACACCAAATTCAAGTTATCCAATTGTCGTTGGAACCGGTGGTACAGGAGTTCCTGCGGCTGCTGGCAATTTAGGAACAAACTCAACATTTGGAACTACTTTGGTGGTTGCCTCTGGAGGCGCAGCCGGTCAACCTGGTAATAGTTCTGATGCAACTGGAAGTGGGGCATCTGCAACGACCGGAACCAGGAATGGAGGTGGAGGAGCTACTGGAAGTACAACTTCTAATTATGGAGGTGGCGGTGGCGGCGGCGCTGGAAATACCGGAGATGGTCAAACTTCCACATCAGACATTGGTGGAACTGGTGGAACTGGTGGGATTGGCACAACCGGAGGCGATGGTGCCGATGGTTCGTCATCCAATGCTAACGGTGCTTCTGCAACGACATTAAGTGGTGGTGGAGCCGGAGCTCGGATGAACAGAAACAATGCCAATTATGCCGGAGGAGCTGGTTTTCGCGGCCAGGTAATTGTTTATTATTACCAACTAACAAGCGTTTCAGCAACAACACCTGTTTGCGTGAGCAACTCTTCAACAGTTACGGTTAATTCTGCAAGCCTTCTTTCAAGTGTCAGTTATACAGTTACATATTCTTTAAGCGGAACAAATACTGCTACTGACGTATCCGTAAACATGTCGGGTACAGGCGCAGGTTCGCGCACATTTACTGTTCCGGCAGCCTCGTTAACTAATTCCGGCACTACCACGGTTACAATTACACAGATTACAGATGGAACTTACGCCGGAGGAATTAATGCCAATAACACGGTGAATATAGATATAAATGCACCGGTTACTCCCTCTGTAAGCATTGCTACACCTACTGTTAGCCCGATATGCGCAGGCACAAGTGTTACTTTTACGACAACTCCAACCAATGGAGGCACACCAACCTACCAGTGGAAACTAAACGGAGAGAATGTAGGAACGGGTGGAACAACCTATACTACCACAACTTTAGCCAATGGCGACCAGGTGTCATGTGAAATGACTTCTACACTTTGTGCCTCGCCAAATCCGGCTACCTCAAACACGATCACCATGGCGGTCAATTCAAGGCCGACATCTAATATAAATGGGACAACAACCGTTTGTACGGGGCAAAGCGCAACCCTGAGCATTAATGTGACGGCAACTGGAGCCTGGACCATGAATATCGACAATGGAATCGGAACAATGACAGGCACGGGAAACGCGGTAATCACCAAAACAGTAAATCCGGCTTCTACAACAACTTATACGGTAACATCGCTTAGCGATGCAAACTGCACAGCCTTAGCAGAAGATTTGGGCAGCGCTACAGTAACGGTGAATACGGGATGCCAGGTGGTTACACTGACGCAGCCTGAAGAGCTGAAGGCGGTTATCACCGGAGGCGAGACAATCAATCTTGGTGAATCAGCTGTTATCACGGTTGCGATCACAGGGGGGACACTTCCCTATAGCATCAATGGAACTGCTCAAGCAGGCACAGGTCCTTTTTCGTACACAGTTTCCCCAACTTCGACTACAATCTATGACAACACCAAAATTATCGTAACGGATGCCAACTTTATGACTCCGGGCGTTCATTGTACAAGTAACACGACCGGCAGCGCGGTCATTACGGTTAATGCCGTAGCTGCCTGCCCGGCAAATGCGACTGTTTGCATCAATGCGGCTTCTTTCCCATTGATCGGGGCAAGTCCATCCGGAGGAACCTACACCGGAACAGGCGTAAGCGCCAACACCTTTTATCCATCCGAAGCCGGTGTGGGCATTCACACCCTTACCTATTCCTACACAGATGGTACCAATGACGACTGCCAATTCACCATTACGGTCAATCCTCTGCCGACAGTAAGTTTCAGCACATTAAATGCAACTTATTGCGCGAGTTCAGCACCAGTAACAATAACAGGTTATTACGCGCCATCTGGCACATTCAGCGGTCCCGGCATAACAGATCACGGAAACGGAACAGCTACCTTTACCCCTGCCAATGCAGGAACAGGCGGAGCCATTGTATACAGCTATACCGATGCAAATATCTGCACAAATACTTCGACACAGAATGTGACGGTAAATGCACCGCCAACGGTAAGTGCGGGGAGTTACGGGCCGGTTTGTTCAGACGCTGCTGATATCACCCTGGTGGGTTCACCGGCAGGAGGCGTATGGACAGGAACGGGCGTAAGCGGCAGCGGAAGCTATTTTTTCGATCCGTCCGTGGGTACTCAAAACCTGACCTACTCCTATACGGATGTCAACGGGTGTATGAGCGCTGACCAGACTACGATCACAGTCAATACGCAACCAACAGTTACAGCAGGTTCTACGGGCCGGTTTGTGCAGATGCCAACGACATCATCCTCGGCGGTACTCCGGCAGGCGGTGTATGGACCGGAACAGGGGTAAGCGGTACCGGACCTTATGTGTTCGATCCTTCAGTCGGCACCCAAACTTTGACCTACACTTATACAGATAACAACGGCTGTATGAACTCTGCACAAACTACGATTACGGTCAATTCGTTACCGCCGTCAGCAGCAATACAAGGAGGAGCAGCTTCTGTATGTGCCGGTTCAACCACACCCACTTTTACAAATGCAATGCCTGGCGGTGTATGGTCAGTAACAAATAGCGACGGTAGTGCAAGCATCACCGGGGAAGGAGTGGTCACAGGTTTAACGGCTGGTACTGTAACCGTTGTTTATACAGTTACCAATACCAACAACTGCTCAAAAAGCGTTACAAAACCTTTGACAGTTAGCTCAATGCCGGTTGTCAGCATAAGCGGTAACACGACCATATGTGTCAATAAGACTACAGCATTATCACCGGCTACCGGAGGAACTTGGGTAAGCAACAATGAATCGGCGGCCACTGTTACTAATGATGGTACGGTTACAGGTGTAGCGGCTGGCAGCGCAACCTTTACCTTTACTGAAACTGCTACTGGCTGCAGCAATACGACAACAACAGCAGTGACAGTCAATCGGCATCCGTAGGAGGGACAGCTACGGCTACAGCACCGGTATTATGTTCAGAAAACAGCACAATCATTACTCTAACAGGCTATACGGCACAGCTATCCAATGGCAGCAGTCGCCGAACGGAAGCACCGGATGGGCCAATATAACCGGGGCTAACTCAACAACTTATACAACACCATCCCTTCTGGCAACAACCTATTACCGTGCATTAGTGAACGGAATCTGCGATCCTGATCCTTCGACTGTGGCAGAGGTAACGGTAAATGCAACTCCTACTTTAGGAGGTGCAACTCTTTTAGTACCGGAAGTATGCGAAGGCTCGAACGCAACAGTCAACTGACAGGACTGCTGCCAGGCAGTACATCCACGGTAAGCTACACCATCAATGATGGCGAAATTCAAACGGTTGCAAATGTAGTTGCAAATGGCTCAGGAGCAGCCAGCTCGCAACAGTACCTCTTGAATCAGGATATGATGGCAAGAACCTGATCATTAACAAGATAGCAACACCTAACTGTGAAAGACCTTCATCAACAAGAATGTTCTACTGACAGTTATTAAACGGCCGACTGCAGAAATTAAAACCGAAAGTGCATCTATATGCCGTCATGGGTCAACAGGGAGCGTGGGTATTGAAGTAGTCGTATCGGCTTACGGTACATGGAATCTCGTTCTTTCCAATAATGGAGGAACATTAAGCGGCGAACTGAAGGTACCAATACAGTTAACCAAACTTACACAATTCAGGTGAGCCCATCGAATACTACCACTTACACAATTGTTTCATTGAACGATCAGAGCGGCTGTTCTGCAGTTAAAACAGGCTCAGCAATTGTCACGGTCAATGTCAGCCCGATACTATCGATCACCAATCCTGCTGCCGTTTGTGGAGGAACGGTTGATATTACGCATTCGGCAGTGACTACACCAGAGGGTATCGCTTTATCATACTGGCAGAATACGGATGCTACCATACCACTTGGTAATCCGGGAGCAGTCTCTCAAACAGGCACTTACTACATTAAAGCTCCAAACACGGATAATCGGGTGTTTGAAATTCAGGCCTATAGAGGTAACAATTAAACCACTGCCTCAGTGTTCAATCATCAATCCCGAAGGCGAAAACAATCCGCAGGAGGATGTTCTGTACAAATCTGAAAGAATATACACCGCTCCTGCCAGTATGAGTTCATATACCTGGACTTCCAGTAACCCGACTGGTACAAAATAATGGGTAGCAATACCGGACAAACAGTAACCGTGGATGCCAATAAGGTTGGTGAATACGATCTTACACTTAAGGTAACGAACGCCCTTGGATGCGAAAGCACTTGCTCCAAGCATATAACAGTTTTACAGGCCGATCAGATCATCACTTTTAATACGATTAGTCCAAAGACATATGGGGATGCTCCAGTTGATCTGACGCTTTTGGCTTCATCAACCAGTGGATTTCCGGTATCCTTTATAAGCAGCAATACAGAAGTGATTTCAATTGCCCAGGATGGGATGACCGGTCACTATTGGGCTACCATTTTAAAAACGGGTCCAACAACCATCACAGCAATCCAAGAGGGGAATATCAATTACAACCCAGCACCTATAAAGACACAGGACTTTAATTGTGGCTCGGAAAGCAGCTTCCGTAACACCGATTATTGCAGGCAAGATTTATGGTGAAGAAGATCCCACACTTACAGGTACGCTCACAGGATTCCTGGCCGCTGACGGTATTACAGCTACCTACAGCCGCACCCAGGGTGAGTCCGTCGGCGCAAGTCCATATACCATATAGTGCCGTCCTTACTCCTGCCGCTGCTCTTGGTAACTACGAGATAACCTACAACACCGCTGCCTTGCCATCACAGCTAAGGATGCCTCCGTTGTGGTTGACAGTAAAAACAAAGCTTACGGCCAAGCAGATCCCGATCTTACCGGAACATTATCAGGGTTCCTGGCTGGTGACAATGGTCACCGCTTCTTACAGCAGGCTTCCCGGTGAAACCGTTGCCGGTGGTCCTTATGCTATCTCTGCCGTTACTAAGCCCATCTGGGGTTCTGGCAAATTACAACGATTACCAATACCCCTGCCCAGCTTACAATAGGCAAAATACCTGCATCGGTTACCCCAACTGCCGCCCAAAAGGTTTATGGGTCTTCCGATCCGGCGCTGACAGGTAACCTGTCAGGGTTCCTTGCTGCAGATAACATTACAGCTACCTACAGCCGCACCCAGGGTGAGTCCGTCGGCGCAAGTCCATATACCATAAGTGCCGTCCTTACTCCTGCTGCTGCTCTTGGTAACTACGAGATAACCTACAACACCGCTGCCTTTGCCATCACAGCTAAGGATGCCTCCGTTGTGGTTGACAGTAAAAACAAAGCTTGACAATGTCACCGCTGCTTACAGCAGGGCTCCCGGTGAAACCGTTGCCGGTGGTCCTTATGCTATCTCTGCCGTACTAAGCCCATCTGGGGTTCTGGCAAATTACAACATTACCAATACCCCTGCCCAGCTTACAATAGGCAAAATACCTGCATCGGTTACCCCAACTGCCGCCCAAAAGGTTTATGGGTCTTCCGATCCGGCGCTGACAGGTAACCTGTCAGGGTTCCTTGCTGCAGATAACATTACAGCTACCTACAGCCGCACCAGGGTGAGTCCGTCGGCGCAAGTCCATATACCATAAGTGCCGTCCTTACTCCTGCTGCTGCTCTTGTAACTACGAGATAACCTACAACACCGCTGCCTTTGCCATCACAGCTAAGGATGCCTCGTTGTGGTTGACAGTAAAAACAAAGCTTACGGCCAAGCAGATCCCGATCTTACCGGAACATTATCAGGGTTCCTGGCTGGTGACAATGTCACCGCTGCTTACAGCAGGGCTCCCGGTGAAACCGTTGCCGGTGGTCCTTATGCTATCTCTGCCGTACTAAGCCCATCTGGGTTCTGGCAAATTACAACATTACCAATACCCCTGCCCAGCTTACAATAGGCAAAATACCTGCATCGGTTACCCCAACTGCCGCCCAAAAGGTTTATGGGTCTTCCGATCCGGCGCTGACAGGTAACCTGTCAGGGTTCCTTGCTGCAGATAACATTACAGCTACCTACAGCCGCACCCAGGGTGAGTCCGTCGGCGCAAGTCCATATACCATAAGTGCCGTCCTTACTCCTGCTGCTGCTCTTGGTAACTTACGAGATAACCTACAACACCGCTGCCTTTGCCATCACAGCTAAGGATGCCTCCGTTGTGGTTGACAGTAAAAACAAAGCTTACGGCCAAGCAGATCCCGATCTTACCGGAACATTATCAGGGTTCCTGGCTGGTGACAATGTCACCGCTGCTTACAGCAGGGCTCCCGTGTGAAACCGTTGCCGGTGGTCCTTATGCTATCTCTGCCGTACTAAGCCCATCTGGGGTTCTGGCAAATTACAACATTACCAATACCCCTGCCCAGCTTACAATAGGCAAAATACCTGCATCGGTTACCCCAACTGCCGCCCAAAAGGTTTATGGGTCTTCCGATCCGGCGCTGACAGGTAACCTGTCAGGGTTCCTTGCTGCAGATAACATTACAGCTACCTACAGCCGCACCCAGGGTGAGTCCGTCGGCGCAAGTCCATATACCATAAGTGCCGTCCTTACTCCTGCTGCTGCTCTTGGTAACTACGAGATAACCTACAACACCGCTGCCTTTGCCATCACAGCTAAGGATGCCTCCGTTGTGGTTGACAGTAAAAACAAAGCTTACGGCCAAGCAGATCCCGATCTTACCGGAACATTATCAGGGTTCCTGGCTGGTGACAATGTCACCGCTGCTTACAGCAGGGCTCCCGGTGAAACCGTTGCCGGTGGTCCTTATGCTATCTCTGCCGTACTAAGCCCATCTGGGGTTCTGGCAAATTACAACATTACCAATACCCCTGCCCAGCTTACAATAGGCAAAATACCTGCATCGGTTACCCCAACTGCCGCCCAAAAGGTTTATGGGTCTTCCGATCCGGCGCTGACAGGTAACCTGTCAGGGTTCCTTGCTGCAGATAACATTACAGCTACCTACAGCCGCACCCAGGGTGAGTCCGTCGGCGCAAGTCCATATACCATAAGTGCCGTCCTTACTCCTGCCGCTGCTCTTGGTAACTACGAGATAACCTACAACACCGCTGCCTTTGCCATCACGAGTAGATCTGTAACTATTAAAGCAGATGATTTATTCAAAGAATGTGCGGCTGCAAATGATCCTGCTCTTACTTATTCCATCACATCAGGATCACTGGTAAATGATGACACCTTTAACGGGCAATTAGTCCGGAATCCGGGTGAAGGATTGGGCACGTATGCTATTAACCAAGGATCACTTGCCCTAAGTGCAAATTATGCAATGACATTTGTTTCAGGCACATTGACTATATCGGATAATACAGTTCCTCATGCAGTAGCCCGGGATTTCACGGTACAGCTTGACGCTTCAGGTAATGCATCCATTACGGTGGATCAGGTGGAATAATGGTTCAAGTGATGCTTGTGGCATTGTCAAAAAAGAAATATCAACAAACAGCTTTACCTGTTCCAATAAAGGTCCAAATGGCGTTACCCCTGACAGTTACCGATATGGGAGGTAACACATCAACAGCAACTGCAACAGTAACTGTTGAGGACAAAACGGCTCCGGTATTTACCTGTCCCACAGCAATAATGAAGGATCCGGATGCCGGCAAATGTTATGCGACCATCACAGTTAATGAACCAACAGCTACGGATCAATGCGGGATTGTATCGCTCATACATGGAACACGAAGTGATTTAAAGGCTTTGACTGACCCTTACCCTGGAGGTGAAACAATTATCACCTGGACCGCCGCAGACGGGGATAATAACATTTTCTCCTGCCAACAGTCGATATTTGTATCAGGCAGCGCCGTGTCTGAAATTCAGTGGCCTGCGAATGTGACGGTTGGAACAGATCCGGGGAAATGTACCACTTCGATTTCCTCAACAGTACTTGATGCACCAAATGTGGTCACCAGTTGTGGAAATCTTTCGTTCTTCTGTGAACGAAGTGATGAACTATACACCGATCAGCCATTCCCTAAAGGTGTCACCACTGTCACCTGGTATGCTTACGATGATAATTTCGATATTCAGGACAGTTATGATCAGAAAATTACGGTTGAAGACCTTGAGAATCCTGCTATTACCTGTACAAGCAATATTAATGTAACCAATGACGCAGGTAAATGTGGTGCAATTGTAACATTTGTCGCACCTGTTGGAACAGACAACTGTCCCGAAGCAACAACAGTACAGACAGCTGGTCTTGCAACCGGATCGCTATTCCCGGTTGGGACTACAACTAACACATTTGTTGTAACGGATGCAGTTGGTAGAACAGCTACATGCAGCTTCACAGTAACGGTAGCTGATATCGAATTACCAACAATTACCTGCGCTACACCTGATGCCAGCTATCCAGCCAACAACGGTGTGTGCACCTATACGGTTCCGGGAACAGCCCTTGACCCAACATTTGCAGACAACTGCACCGGGGAAAGCGTTAAGAACAACTTCAACAATACAGCTTCCCTGAAGGATGCAATCTTCCCGCTTGGCAAAACCACAGTGGTTTGGACTGCAACCGACGTGCAGTGGCAATACGGCCACATGCAGCTATGATGTCGTTGTCAAAGACGAGCAGCTTCCAACAATTACCTGCGCTACACCTGATGCCAGCTATCCAGCCAACAACGGTGTGTGCACCTATACGGTTCCGGGAACAGCCCTTGACCCAACAGTTTGCAGACAACTGCACCGGGGAAAGCGTTAAGAACATGTGGCCGTATTGCCACTGCCGTCGGTTGCAGTCCAAACCACTGTGGTTTTGCCAAGCGGGAAGATTGCATCCTTCAGGGAAGCTGAATTGTTGAAGTTGTTCTTAACGCTTTCCCGGTGCAGTTGTCTGCAAATGTTGGGTCAAGGGCTGTTCCCGGAACCGTATAGGTGCACACACCGTTGTTGGCTGGATAGCTGGCATCAGGTGTAGCGCAGGTAATTGTTGGAAGCTGCTCGTCTTTGACAACGACATCATAGCTGCATGTGGCCGTATTGCCACTGCCGTCGGTTGCAGTCCAAACCACTGTGGTTTTGCAAGCGGGAAGATTGCATCCTTCAGGGAAGCTGTATTGTTGAAGTTGTTCTTAACGCTTTCCCCGGTGCAGTTGTCTGCAAATGTTGGGTCAAGGGCTGTTCCCGGAACCGTATAGGTGCACACACCGTTGTTGGCTGGATAGCTGGCATCAGGTGTAGCGCAGGTAATTGTTGGAAGCTGCTCGTCTTTGACAACGACATCATAGCTGCATGTGGCCGTATTGCCACTGCCGTCGGTTGCAGTCCAAACCACTGTGGTTTTTGCCAAGTGGGAAGATTGCATCCTTCAGGGAAGCTGTATTGTTGAAGTTGTTCTTAACGCTTTCCCCGGTGCAGTTGTCTGCAAATGTTGGGTCAAGGGCTGTTCCCGGAACCGTATAGGTGCACACACCGTTGTTGGCTGGATAGCTGGCATCAGGTGTAGCGCAGGTAATTGTTGGAAGCTGCTCGTCTTTGACAACGACATCATAGCTGCATGTGGCCGTATTGCCACTGCCGTCGGTTGCAGTCCAAACCACTGTGGTTTTGCCAAGTGGGAAGATTGCATCCTTCAGGGAAGCTGTATTGTTGAAGTTGTTCTTAACGCTTTCCCCGGTGCAGTTGTCTGCAAATGTTGGGTCAAGGGCTGTTCCCGGAACCGTATAGGTGCACACACCGTTGTTGGCTGGATAGCTGGCATCAGGTGTAGCGCAGGTAATTGTTGGAAGCTGCTCGTCTTTGACAACGACATCATAGCTGCATGTGGCCGTATTGCCACTGCCGTCGGTTGCAGTCCAAACCACTGTGGTTTTGCCAAGCGGGAAGATTGCATCCTTCAGGGAAGCTGTATTGTTGAAGTTGTTCTTAACGCTTTCCCCGGTGCAGTTGTCTGCAAATGTTGGGTCAAGGGCTGTTCCCGGAACCGTATAGGTGCACACACCGTTGTTGGCTGGATAGCTGGCATCAGGTGTAGCGCAGGTAATTGTTGGAAGCTGCTCGTCTTTGACAACGACATCATAGCTGCATGTGGCCGTATTGCCACTGCCGTCGGTTGCAGTCCAAACCACTGTGGTTTTGCCAAGTGGGAAGATTGCATCCTTCAGGGAAGCTGTATTGTTGAAGTTGTTCTTAACGCTTTCCCCGGTGCAGTTGTCTGCAAATGTTGGGTCAAGGGCTGTTCCCGGAACCGTATAGGTGCACACACCGTTGTTGGCTGGATAGCTGGCATCAGGTGTAGCGCAGGTAATTGTTGGAAGCTGCTCGTCTTTGACAACGACATCATAGCTGCATGTGGCCGTATTGCCACTGCCGTCGGTTGCAGTCCAAACCACTGTGGTTTTGCCAAGCGGGAAGATTGCATCCTTCAGGGAAGCTGAATTGTTGAAGTTGTTCTTAACGCTTTCCCGGTGCAGTTGTCTGCAAATGTTGGGTCAAGGGCTGTTCCCGGAACCGTATAGGTGCACACACCGTTGTTGGCTGGATAGCTGGCATCAGGTGTAGCGCAGGTAATTGTTGGAAGCTGCTCGTCTTTGACAACGACATCATAGCTGCATGTGGCCGTATTGCCACTGCCGTCGGTTGCAGTCCAAACCACTGTGGTTTTGCCAAGCGGGAAGATTGCATCCTTCAGGGAAGCTGAATTGTTGAAGTTGTTCTTAACGCTTTCCCGGTGCAGTTGTCTGCAAATGTTGGGTCAAGGGCTGTTCCCGGAACCGTATAGGTGCACACACCGTTGTTGGCTGGATAGCTGGCATCAGGTGTAGCGCAGGTAATTGTTGGAAGCTGCTCGTCTTTGACAACGACATCATAGCTGCATGTGGCCGTATTGCCACTGCCGTCGGTTGCAGTCCAAACCACTGTGGTTTTGCCAAGCGGGAAGATTGCATCCTTCAGGGAAGCTGAATTGTTGAAGTTGTTCTTAACGCTTTCCCGGTGCAGTTGTCTGCAAATGTTGGGTCAAGGGCTGTTCCCGGAACCGTATAGGTGCACACACCGTTGTTGGCTGGATAGCTGGCATCAGGTGTAGCGCAGGTAATTGTTGGAAGCTGCTCGTCTTTGACAACGACATCATAGCTGCATGTGGCCGTATTGCCACTGCCGTCGGTTGCAGTCCAAACCACTGTGGTTTTGCCAAGCGGGAAGATTGCATCCTTCAGGGAAGCTGAATTGTTGAAGTTGTTCTTAACGCTTTCCCCGGTGCAGTTGTCAAAGACGAGCAGCTTCCAACAATTACCTGCGCTACACCTGATGCCAGCTATCCAGCCAACAACGGTGTGTGCACCTATACGGTTCCGGGAACAGCCCTTGACCCAACATTTGCAGACAACTGCACCGGGAAAGCGTTAAGAACAACTTCAACAATTCAGCTTCCCTGAAGGATGCAATCTTCCCGCTTGGCAAAACCACAGTGGTTTGGACTGCAACCGACGGCAGTGGCAATACGGCCACATGCAGCTATGATGTCGTTGTCAAAGACGAGCAGCTTCCAACAATTACCTGCGCTACACCTGATGCCAGCTATCCAGCCAACAACGGTGTGTGCACCTATACGGTTCCGGGAACAGCCCTTGACCCAACATTTGCAGACAACTGCACCGGGGAAAGCGTTAAGAACAACTTCAACAATTCAGCTTCCCTGAAGGATGCAATCTTCCCGCTTGGCAAAACCACAGTGGTTTGGACTGCAACCGACGGCAGTGGCAATACGGCCACATGCAGCTATGATGTCGTTGTCAAAGACGAGCAGCTTCCAACAATTACCTGCGCTACACCTGATGCCAGCTATCCAGCCAACAACGGTGTGTGCACCTATACGGTTCCGGGAACAGCCCTTGACCCAACATTTGCAGACAACTGCACCGGGGAAAGCGTTAAGAACAACTTCAACAATTCAGCTTCCCTGAAGGATGCAATCTTCCCGCTTGGCAAAACCACAGTGGTTTGGACTGCAACCGACGGCAGTGGCAATACGGCCACATGCAGCTATGATGTCGTTGTCAAAGACGAGCAGCTTCCAACAATTACCTGCGCTACACCTGATGCCAGCTATCCAGCCAACAACGGTGTGTGCACCTATACGGTTCCGGGAACAGCCCTTGACCCAACATTTGCAGACAACTGCACCGGGGAAAGCGTTAAGAACAACTTCAACAATACAGCTTCCCTGAAGGATGCAATCTTCCCACTTGGCAAAACCACAGTGGTTTGGACTGCAACCGACGGCAGTGGCAATACGGCCACATGCAGCTATGATGTCGTTGTCAAAGACGAGCAGCTTCCAACAATTACCTGCATACCAAACCAAATGAAGAGTACCGACACAGGTAAATGTGATTATATGGTTATTGAAACTGAGTTCGATCCAACAGCGTTTGGCGACAACTGTTCAAGTTCAACTATCAGCAACAACTTTAACAATTTAAGTACACTTGCAGGAGCCGTATTCCCGAAGGGGACCACCTCGGTGATGTGGACAGTAACCGATGACAGTGGAAACAAAGCCATCTGTTCATTCACCGTAACTGTAGAAGATACGGAAAAACCGGCAATCACTTGCCCTGCAAACATTAATACCACTGCTCCTGAGGGTCAATGTAGTACATCCGTGAATGTAGGGACAGCAACCGCTACGGATAATTGCGGCACAATTTCGCTCATCTATGGAACAAGAGGTGACGGAGCTGCATTAGACGCACCTTACCCTGTTGGTAAGACCACAATTACCTGGAGCGCTCAGGATGGAAGTAATAATATTTCTTCCTGCCAGCAAATCATCAGTGTAACAGGCAGCAGACTTGCACAAATAACATGTCCCACCACAGTTACCAGGCCTACAGATGCAGACTTATGTTCCGCCACAATTGCTGTAACCGATCTTGGAACACCGGTAATTATACAAAGCTGTGGAAACCTGCGTTTCGTTAAAACCAGAAGCGATGGTTTATCATTTAGCCTGCCATATCCTAAAGGCACAACAACCATTACCTGGAGGGCCGTTGATGACTTTGGCAGTGTATTAACAAGCTGCACTCAGACAGTAACAGTTGAAGACCGGCAGTATCCTGATATTACCTGCACAAGTAATATTAATGTACCCAACGATAAGGATAAATGTGGGGCTATTGTAACCTTTGTTGCACCTGTAGGAACAGACAACTGTCCCGGAGCAACAACAGCTCAGACAGCAGGACTTGCAAGTGGTTCATTGTTCCCGATAGGCACAACTACCAATACATTTGTTGTAACAGATGCAGTAGGCCGCACGGCAACATGCAGCTCCACGGTAACAGTAACGGATGATCAGAAACCTACCATTGCTACATTAAGCCCAATCAGTGTAAATGCTGATGCAGGCGTATGTACCTTTGCAAGTGCACAGTTAACCGCACCGTCTGCTGCTGACAATTGCAGTGTTGCAAGTGTGGTGGCTTCTCCGGCAACTCTGGCTTTGGGAGCAAATACCGTTACCTGGTCTGTAACCGATGGTTCAGGCTTACAGGCAACATCTACCCAAACAGTAACTGTTGTAGATGATCAGAAACCTACCATTGCTACATTAAGCCCAATCAGTGTAAATGCTGATGCAGGCGTATGTACCTTTGCAAGTGCACAGTTAACCGCACCGTCTGCTGCTGACAATTGCAGTGTTGCAAGTGTGGTGGCTTCTCCGGCAACTCTGGCTTTGGGAGCAAATACCGTTACCTGGTCTGTAACCGATGGTTCAGGCTTACAGGCAACATCGACCCAAACAGTAACTGTTGTAGATGATCAGAAACCTACCATTGCTACATTAAGCCCAATCAGTGTAAATGCTGATGCAGGCGTATGTACCTTTGCAAGTGCACAGTTAACCGCACCGTCTGCTGCTGACAATTGCAGTGTTGCAAGTGTGGTGGCTTCTCCGGCAACTCTGGCTTTGGGAGCAAATACCGTTACCTGGTCTGTAACCGATGGTTCGGGCTTACAGGCAACATCGACCCAAACAGTAACTGTTGTAGATGATCAGAAACCTACCATCGCTACATTAAGCCCAATCAGTGTAAATGCTGATGCAGGCGTATGTACCTTTGCAAGTGCACAGTTAACCGCACCGTCTGCTGCTGACAATTGCAGTGTTGCAAGTGTGGTGGCTTCTCCGGCAACTCTGGCTTTGGGAGCAAATACCGTTACCTGGTCTGTAACCGATGGTTCAGGCTTACAGGCAATATCTACCCAAACAGTAACTGTTGTAGATGATCAGAAACCTACCATTGCTACATTAAGCCCAATCAGTGTAAATGCTGATGCAGGCGTATGTACCTTTGCAAGTGCACAGTTAACCGCACCGTCTGCTGCTGACAATTGCAGTGTTGCAAGTGTGGTGGCTTCTCCGGCAACTCTGGCTTTGGGAGCAAATACCGTTACCTGGTCTGTAACCGATGGTTCAGGCTTACAGGCAACATCTACCCAAACAGTAACTGTTGTAGATGATCAGAAACCTACCATTGCTACATTAAGCCCAATCAGTGTAAATGCTGATGCAGGCGTATGTACCTTTGCAAGTGCACAGTTAACCGCACCGTCTGCTGCTGACAATTGCAGTGTTGCTTAAGTGTGGTGGCTTCTCCGGCAACTCTGGCTTTGGGAGCAAATACCGTTACCTGGTCTGTAACCGATGGTTCAGGCTTACAGGCAATATCTACCCAAACAGTAACTGTTGTAGATGATCAGAAACCTACCATTGCTACATTAAGCCCAATCAGTGTAAATGCTGATGCAGGCGTATGTACCTTTGCAAGTGCACAGTTAACCGCACCGTCTGCTGCTGACAATTGCAGTGTTGCAAGTGTGGTGGCTTCTCCGGCAACTCTGGCTTTGGGAGCAAATACCGTTACCTGGTCTGTAACCGATGGTTCAGGCTTACAGGCAATATCTACCCAAACAGTAACTGTTGTAGATGATCAGAAACCTACCATTGCTACATTAAGCCCAATCAGTGTAAATGCTGATGCAGGCGTATGTACCTTTGCAAGTGCACAGTTAACCGCACCGTCTGCTGCTGACAATTGCAGTGTTGCAAGTGTGGTGGCTTCTCCGGCAACTCTGGCTTTGGGAGCAAATACCGTTACCTGGTCTGTAACCGATGGTTCAGGCTTACAGGCAACATCTACCCAAACAGTAACTGTTGTAGATGATCAGAAACCTACCATTGCTACATTAAGCCCAATCAGTGTAAATGCTGATGCAGGCGTATGTACCTTTGCAAGTGCACAGTTAACCGCACCGTCTGCTGCTGACAATTGCAGTGTTGCAAGTGTGGTGGCTTCCCCGGCAACTCTGGCTTTGGGAGCAAATACCGTTACCTGGTCTGTAACCGATGGTTCAGGCTTACAGGCAATATCTACCCAAACAGTAACTGTTGTAGATGATCAGAAACCTACCATTGCTACATTAAGCCCAATCAGTGTAAATGCTGATGCAGGCGTATGTACCTTTGCAAGTGCACAGTTAACCGCACCGTCTGCTGCTGACAATTGCAGTGTTGCAAGTGTGGTGGCTTCTCCGGTAACTCTGGCTTTGGGAGCAAATACCGTTACCTGGTCTGTAACCGATGGTTCAGGCTTACAGGCAACATCTACCCAAACAGTAACTGTTGTAGATGATCAGAAACCTACCATCGCTACATTAAGCCCAATCAGTGTAAATGCTGATGCAGGCGTATGTACCTTTGCAAGTGCACAGTTAACCGCACCGTCTGCTGCTGACAATTGCAGTGTTGCAAGTGTGGTGGCTTCTCCGGCAACTCTGGCTTTGGGAGCAAATACCGTTACCTGGTCTGTAACCGATGGTTCAGGCTTACAGGCAATATCTACCCAAACAGTAACTGTTGTAGATGATCAGAAACCTACCATTGCTACATTAAGCCCAATCAGTGTAAATGCTGATGCAGGCGTATGTACCTTTGCAAGTGCACAGTTAACCGCACCGTCTGCTGCTGACAATTGCAGTGTTGCAAGTGTGGTGGCTTCTCCGGCAACTCTGGCTTTGGGAGCAAATACCGTTACCTGGTCTGTAACCGATGGTTCAGGCTTACAGGCAACGGTATCGACCCAAACAGTAACTGTTGTAGATGATCAGAAACCTACCATCGCTACATTAAGCCCAATCAGTGTAAATGCTGATGCAGGCGTATGTACCTTTGCAAGTGCACAGTTAACCGCACCGTCTGCTGCTGACAATTGCAGTGTTGCAAGTGTGGTGGCTTCTCCGGCAACTCTGGCTTTGGGAGCAAATACCGTTACCTGGTCTGTAACCGATGGTTCAGGCTTACAGGCAACATCGACCCAAACAGTAACTGTTGTAGATGATCAGAAACCTACCATCGCTACATTAAGCCCAATCAGTGTAAATGCTGATGCAGGCGTATGTACCTTTGCAAGTGCACAGTTAACCGCACCGTCTGCTGCTGACAATTGCAGTGTTGCAAGTGTGGTGGCTTCTCCGGCAACTCTGGCTTTGGGAGCAAATACCGTTACCTGGTCTGTAACCGATGGTTCAGGCTTACAGGCAATATCTACCCAAACAGTAACTGTTGTAGATGATCAGAAACCTACCATTGCTACATTAAGCCCAATCAGTGTAAATGCTGATGCAGGCGTATGTACCTTTGCAAGTGCACAGTTAACCGCACCGTCTGCTGCTGACAATTGCAGTGTTGCAAGTGTGGTGGCTTCTCCGGCAACTCTGGCTTTGGGAGCAAATACCGTTACCTGGTCTGTAACCGATGGTTCAGGCTTACAGGCAATATCTACCCAAACAGTAACTGTTGTAGATGATCAGAAACCTACCATTGCTACATTAAGCCCAATCAGTGTAAATGCTGATGCAGGCGTATGTACCTTTGCAAGTGCACAGTTAACCGCACCGTCTGCTGCTGACAATTGCAGTGTTGCAAGTGTGGTGGCTTCCCCGGCAACTCTGGCTTTGGGAGCAAATACCGTTACCTGGTCTGTAACCGATGGTTCAGGCTTACAGGCAACATCGACCCAAACAGTAACTGTTGTAGATGATCAGAAACCTACCATTGCTACATTAAGCCCAATCAGTGTAAATGCTGATGCAGGCGTATGTACCTTTGCAAGTGCACAGTTAACCGCACCGTCTGCTGCTGACAATTGCAGTGTTGCAAGTGTGGTGGCTTCTCCGGCAACTCTGGCTTTGGGAGCAAATACCGTTACCTGGTCTGTAACCGATGGTTCAGGCTTACAGGCAACATCTACCCAAACAGTAACTGTTGTAGATGATCAGAAACCTGAAATCACCTGCCCGGCCAACATCACCATTGACGTGCCTGAAAGTCAGTGTAATGCCATAGTTGCGATCACTCCGGCCACCGCAACCGATAATTGCGGTCAATCCAATATCTTCAGCATCATTGGTACCCGCAGTGATAAACAACCGCTGAATGCTGCCTACCCGATTGGTACAACCACAATCACATGGACTGCAACCGATCAGTATGTAAACTACTCTACCTGCCAACAGACAGTAACCGTGAACGGCAATACAATTCCAGAAATTACCTGTCCTGCAAACATTGTAATAAATGCAGAACCAGGGTTATGCACTGTCGGAATACCTGAGGCGAACCTTGGAAGTGCCACACTTTCTACCACATGCGGTATAAGTGGACTCTTTAAGTTCAGAAGTGATTTCAAATCGTGGACTGATCCATATAAATTAGGCGTAACTACTATTTACTGGACAGCTATGGATGCCTTCGGCCAACCAATCGCTTTCTGTGACCAGACCGTGACAGTGGAAGACCACCAGCAGCCTTTAATCAGCGGTTGTCCATCAAACATTACGGTCAACAGTGAGGATCTGAATCCGCAATCCTGCTCACAGGCAGTGAGCTGGACTGAACCTACAGCTACTGATAATTGCAATGGCGCTGTAACGGTAATCAAATCACATGAACCGGGTGCTATCTTCGAAGTGGGGACTACAACTGTTACCTATACATTCAGAGATGCAGCCAACAATAGTTCAACCTGTTCATTCAACGTGACTGTTGTGGATAATACAGCTCCTGTTATTGTCAATTGTCCGGAGACTATCAGTGTAAATACAGACGAAAGCACCGGCTGCAGTAAATTGGTCAGTTTTACTGCGCCATCTGCTACTGACAACTGTGGTACTGTAACAACGGTTATCACCGTGAATGGTATAGAGGTAAGCGCTCTGCCGGAAACATTCCCGGTTGGGTCAACACGTGTAGTATATGCATTCACTGATACACATGGGAACAGCAACTCCTGCTCATTTAATATTGTTGTGACGGATAATACTATGCCAACAATTACATGTCCTGCTGACGTAAGCGTTTGTGAAGGTGAATCTGTGACTATTGGAAATCCGGCTATTAATGACAATTGCGGTGTTGCCTCTACAACAGGTGAACGCAGCGATGGCCTGGCATTGGATGAAGCTTATCCTGTTGGAGTGACTACCATAATATGGAAAGTTACCGATATACATGATAACACAAATACATGCACTCAAAAGGTAACGGTTAATCCATTGCCAGTCGCCGGAATAGAAAACAACACCGGAACAACCATACTTACCTGCACACATCCTCAAATAAGCGTAACTGCAACAGGAGGTGCAAGTCACTCATGGTCTGACGGAACAACAGTTGTTGGTAATGATGCAATTCTTTCGATCAACAAGCCCGGCACTTATACAGTGACAGCTATAACTACCAACGGGTGTACCGATACTGAAAGCATTATGATTACTCAGGATATCGCAGTTCCGACAGTAGCAATTGTCCAACCGCCAACAACCGTCCTGACCTGCACCACGCCGTCTATCAGTCTGACAGCATCAGGCGGAGAATCTTTCGCATGGTCAAACGGCCAGACAACGGCTTCTATCGATGTGACTGCTCCTGACACCTATTCAGTAACCGCAACATCGGCCAATGGATGCAGTGATACGGAGAACATCACCGTTACCCAGGATAACACTGTTCCTGTTGCTGCAATTACCAACAATAGTGGTACGACTGTACTTACCTGTGCTGTCCAGGCTATCAGTGTAACAGCTACAGGCGGAAGTACCTACTCATGGAGCGGTGGTCTTGGAAACAATGCCAATGCTTCCATCACAGAACCGGGTACCTATACTGTAACGGCAACATCGGCCAATGGATGCAGTGATACGGAGAGCATTACTGTTACCCGTGACAACACTGTTCCTGAAATCTCCATAAGCAGCAGCAACGGCCTTGCTCTGAACTGCACGGTTCCGTCCACTATCCTGACGGCAACCGAGGGCGTAAGCTACGCATGGTCTACAGGCGAAACAACAAGATCCATCACTGTTGGCATCGCAGGTACCTACAGCGTGACGGTAACTCCAGCCAACGGGTGCCAGGCAACGGCAAGTGTGGAAACTACAATGGACAACACTGGTCCTGTTGCTGCAATTACCAACAATAGTGGTACGACTGTACTTACCTGTGCTGTCCAGGCTATCAGTGTAACAGCTACAGGCGGAAGTACCTACTCGTGGAGCGGTGGTCTTGGAAACAATGCCAATGCTTCCATCACAGAACCGGGGACCTATACCATAACGGTAACATCGGCCAACGGATGCAGTGATATGAAGAGCATCACCGTTACCCAGGATAACACTGTTCCTGTTGCCGGAATTACCAACAATACCGGTGTGACTATATTGACCTGCACCACGCCGTCTATCAGCCTGACAGCATCAGGCGGCCAGACCTACGCATGGTCGAGCAGCCAGACAACGGCTTCTATCGATGTGACTACTCCGGCAACTTATACTGTTACCGTGACAGCAGCCAATGGTTGTACTTCAACTGAAAGCATTACAATCACCCAGGATGCAACAACACCGGTAGCCGCTATTACAAACAATACCGGTGAAACCGTGCTGACCTGCTCAACCCAGACAATCAGCGTTACAATCACTCATGGAATGGTGGAGCTTCTCCTGCAACAGCAGATAACAGCTTCAATGTTCCGGGTATCTATACCGTCACTGTGACTGCAGCCAACGGTTGTACTTCAACTGAAAGCATTACGATCACCCAGGATGCGACAAAACCGGTAGCCGCTATTACAAACAACACCGGAGTAACTCTGCTGACTTGCTCTACCCAGGCAATCAGCAGCAACAGGCGGCGTAAGCTACTCATGGAATGGCGGAGCCACTCCTGCGACAGCAGATAACAGCTTCAATGTTCCGGGTATCTATACCGTGACTGTAACGGCAGCCAATGGTTGTACTTCAACGGCAGGTATTACGATCACCCAGGATGCAACAAAACCGGTAGCCGCTATTACAAACAACACCGGTGTAACCGAGCTGACCTGCTCAACCCAGGCAATCAGCGTTACGGCAACAGGCGGCGTAACCTACTCATGGAATGGCGGAGCTTCTCCTGCAACAGCGGACAACAGCTTCAATGCTCCGGGTATCTATACCGTCACTGTAACTGCAGCCAACGGTTGTACTGCAACTGAAAGTATTACGATCACCCAGGATGCAACAAAACCGGTTGCCGGAATTACCAATAATACCGGTGTGACTGTGCTGACCTGTTCAACCCAGGCAATCAGCGTTACGGCAACAGGCGGCGTAACCTACTCATGGAATGGCGGAGCTTCTCCTGCAACAGCGGACAACAGCTTCAATGCTCCGGGTATCTATACCGTCACTGTAACTGCAGCCAACGGTTGTACTGCAACTGAAAGTATTACGATCACCCAGGATGCAACAAAACCGGTAGCCGGAATTACCAATAATACCGGTGTGACTGTACTGACCTGTTCAACCCAGGCAATCAGCGTTACGGCAGCAGGCGGTGTAAGCTACTCATGGAATGGCGGAGCTTCTCCTGCAACAGCAGATAACAGCTTCAATGTTCCGGGTATCTATACCGTCACTGTGACTGCAGCCAACGGTTGTACTTCAACTGAAAGCATTACGATCACCCAGGATGCGACAAAACCGGTAGCCGCTATTACAAACAACACCGGTGTAACCGTGCTGACCTGCTCAACCCAGGCAATCAGCGTTACTGCAACCGGTGGTGTAAGCTACTCCTGGAATGGCGGAGCCACTCCTGCGACAGCGGACAACAGCTTCACTGCCCCGGGTGTCTATACCGTTACTGTAACGGCAGCCAATGGTTGTACTTCAACTGAAAGCATTACAATCACCCAGGATGCAACAAAACCGGTAGCCGCTATTACAAACAACACCGGTGTAACCGTGCTGACCTGCTCAACCCAGACAATCAGCGTTACTGCAGCAGGCGGTGTAAGCTACTCATGGAATGGCGGAGCTTCTCCTGCAACAGCAGATAACAGCTTCAATGTTCCGGGTATCTATACCGTCACTGTGACTGCAGCCAACGGTTGTACTGCAATGGCAAGTATTACGATCAGTGAGAACACCACCGCGCCAGAGGCACCGGCAATAAGTATAATAGCACAACCTACCTGCACAGTTGCAACAGGAAGCGTACTGTTAAGCGGTTTGCCTGCAGGAAACTGGACGATCAATCCTGGAGCAATTGCCGGTTCTACTTCAAGCGTTACAATTTCCAATTTGCATGAAGGAACATACAGCTATACCGTTACCAATTCAGGAGGGTGTACTTCTTCAGCATCGGCCTATGTAGTAATTAATGCTCAACCTGAAGCTCCTTCAGCTACGATTGTATATGCCGGGTCTCCATTCAGTACTACAATTACCCAACCGGTAAGTGTCACACTGACAGGGACTGCAGGAGGTACATTCTCTTCATCTCCGAACGGATTATCGCTTAATTCTTTAACCGGGTCTGTTACGCCAAGTACAAGCACTCCAGGAATCTATACGGTCACATACACTATTGCTGCCAGTGAAGGATGTGCTGCCGTTACTACAACCACTTCACTGACTATCACACAACCGCAGGGAACCCGTACCACATTCCTTACCTATACAGGTTCACAGTCTGGCCAGTACGGATCAACTGTAACGGTTTCTGCAACTCTAAGGTATGCAATCTTTGGGGTCAGTGGTAAGACAATTACATTCACAATAGGTTCTCAGTCAGTAACAGCAGTGACCAATAGCAGTGGCAGAGCTTCATCCACACTTGTTATTAACCAGACTCCCGGAAACTATCGCGTTATCACAACTTTTGCAGGTGATGACACTTACAGAAGCAGCAGTGATAACGATGGCTTTACAATTTTCCGGAGGAATGTAACGGCAAGTTTAACCGGAACTGTAAGCAAAGTTTATGATGGAAATGCTACAGCTACGTTAACTCCAGCAAATTATATCCTGACGGGGGTGGTCAATGGGGATGATGTAACCCTGAATAATCCTATTAACGGATCCTATAATAACAGAAATATCGGCACTGGCAAGAAAGTTACAGTAACGGGATTAGCCATAAACGGTCCGGATACAGGTAAGTACAACCTTACAAGTACTTCAGCCAGTGCATATATTGGGACAATATTAACGCGCTCCAATAATTTCAGGATCGCAGAATTACCTTCTTCTCCTCCGGTGGAAACAACCAATTGTATGATTTTTATTCCAAATGGCTTCTCACCCAATGGAGACGGTATTAATGATTACTTCAAGGTAACTTGTCTTGAAAATTATCCTGATGCTGTTTTGCGGATCTATTCCCGCTCCTCCACGCTTCTGTATGAACAGAAACACTATGGCAATCTGGATTACTGGGGAAGTGAAGATGCAGCGTGGTGGGATGGCCGTTACGGCAATAATTCAAATACTAATAAACTCTCTTCCGGTTCTTATATCTACATCCTTGACCTAAATGGCAATAAGGAGTTGATCAAAACAGGAATAGTTTTCGTTAGTAGATAAGCAAATTAATTATCAAACAATAGCGGACCGGAATATCCGGTCCGCTTTACAAATTATTTAAAATGAGTATCCGGTATGTTGCCTAACGATTATAGATTGTGTCATTAAGTTGTCATTAATGGTCATTGTGCAGTAAAAAACAATGAATGACAATCAAACGACCATAAATGACAACATCTGACAAAGAGAAATCTCAATTAGGAAAGCAAACGGATATTCATATTATTTAATAAACAGGAATCCAATAACTCTTTGGATCTTTTGGTGAGACACGGAGAAACTCAATAATTAATAAAGTTGAATACTGCTAAGAAATACCGGATCATTTATAATCTTCCTGGCAGAAACCTTAGCAAAAAAGGTTCTCTCTCAGAAGTCACCGGCATCTTTTCTGTATATTTTTCCCGGTTTAATTATTTTCGTTTTTACTGCTCTTCAGTTATTATATTTTTACTTTCACTTTCTCTCAGTACCTTCGGACAATGTCCTACAAAGATTACTGCAGATTATTGCAATATAGTCGATGGCAAGGTGCTACTGACTTCTACCTCTGCAACAACCTACCTCTGGAATACTGGCGAAACAACACGGTCGATTTGGGTACCCGTATCAGGGGCAGGAAATTACACCGTTACAGCTACAGGATGTACTCCACCAAATAACTCAGCCACGATCAATGTGGGCGCCAATATCGGTGATCTTGTCGTAAACGGAAATTTTAACACCGCCAGTGACGATCCTCTTATTTCCGGATTTTATTCCTCATATGGTTATACTTCATCTAACTTGTTACCTGAAGGACTTTATGCTATTACACCAAACTCTAATCTCTTACATTCAAATTTTTGGGGGTTCGACCATACCCATCACACCGGGACAACACCCAACAATTATATGGCTGTGAATGGTAACCAGGTAGCCAATATTACAGTCTGGAGAGAGAATGTATCTGTGGAAACGGGTATAACTTATTATTTTTCTGTTTGGGCAATGAGTGTGAACGATGTATCACCCTTTGCAGAACTACAATTAAATATTAACAATGCTGCTGTAGTTACATTACCCGCATTACCAGCCGGTGTAAGAAACATTAATAATCCCTGGCGTCAATATTACATTTTCTGGACCTCAGACGTTACAGGGAGTATTCCAATCAGTATCACTGACCGTCAAACCATAGCAAACGGAAATGATTTTGGGTTGGATGATATCACCTTCAGCAGACTGAATCCCGTTTCTTTAACTACACCGACAGCCGGCAGTAATAGTCCGGTTTGTCCCGGGGGTACTATAAATCTGACCGCCAGTCTGCCCGGAGGCGGGGGCACCGCTCCGTTAACCTATTCCTGGCAAGGGCCCAATGGTTTCACCACCACCCCCTCCACTGATCCAAACCTTAGCCGTCCAAACGCGACGTCAGCAATGGATGGACCATATACTGTCACTGTCACTGATTTCGTTGGATGTTCAAAAACCAGCGCTCCGATCACCGTGTCGGTTACTTCAGGAATAACTCTTACAGCATACGCTATACCGCCTGGTCCGATTTGTGCAGGCACACCGGTCAATCTTTCTTCATCTGCCAATCCTATTTCTACAACTCTTTTGTCAGAGAATTTTAATGGTGCAACAAATAACTGGACCAGAAGTGGATCTCCCAACTGGACACTTCAAAATGATGGTTACAGAACTGATAACAGATCGTTCCATTCAAATGATAACAGCCGGTTTTTTCTGGCAGACAAGCATTATATGAGTGGAACAACCTCAACCTACTTGCAGTCCCCAACTGTCAGCACAATAGGATATACCGATTTATCTCTTAATTTCTGGCATTATTATAATGATGATGATGATAGTGGATCGGATGTGGCGAAGGTAGAAGTTTCAACCGATGGAACTACCTGGGTGACTCCACCATCTTCGACATTCACTAATGACATTGGAACTTCTACTGGTTTTGTAAATCAAACTATAAACCTTGACTCCTATATAAATAATGCTGTTTTCTATGTACGTTTTAATTATACTTCAAGGTCATACGCAAGATATTGGGCTATCGATAATGTAACATTATCAGGACATTCAGCTAATTATCAGATTAGCTGGATTTCGAACAAGGGTGATATTATACCACCCGTTGCAAATCCGGTAGTATCACCCTCAGTCAATACCACTTATACCGTTACTTATACCAATCCAACTACAGGTTGTTCCGAAAGTAAAGCTGTAAATGTTACAGTAATTTCCACACCAGCGATCCCGACCATTACTCCCGGAGGGCCTTTAACCTTATGTGCGGGAGGTAGCGTAACGCTCTCTTCAAGCGCCGGAACAACTTACTTATGGTCGACAGGAGCCACCACACAAAGTATAAATATCAACACGTCAGGTAGTTATTCTGTGAGGATAACCAATGCAGGCGGCTGTCAGAGCGTGGCATCAGCGCCCGTAACAGTCACTGTTAATCCATCGCCGACCACCCCGACTATCACTGCCGGAGGACCGTTAACATTCTGCGCAGGAGGAAGTGTCACCCTTACTTCGAGTGCCGGAACAACCTACTTATGGTCGAACGGGGCCACCACGCAAAGTATAAATGTAACCACGTCAGGAAGCTATACTGTAAGGGTAACCAATTCTGCAGGTTGTCAGAGTGCGGCCTCAGCTCCAACGGTAGTCACGGTTAATCCAACACCCTCAACCCCTGCAGTAAATGTAGACTGCAGCTTAGGATTTGGTCAAGGAATACTTACAGTGACTGCTCCAACGCCACTTACAGATTACCAATTTTCTTTGAACGGAGTTCAGTTTGGTACAACATTTACAAATGTTACAAATGGAAGCCATTCAATTGTTGCCCGGAATAACACAACAGGCTGTACATCACAAGCAGCGGTTGTTAATGTTAATTGCGGATGCTCAAATCCTCCATTTCTGAACCTAAACAGTACCAACGGAAATACTGGTTGTTCGACAGAGATTACTGTAAGCGGCAATACTTTTGGCGGAAATGTTAACCTCACACAAGTTACTGCTTCATCGCCCAATGGAGGAGGGATATTAAATCCAACAACATTCTATTCTTCTCCTTTCATCTTCAGTTACACTCCCGTACCAGCTGATGCCGGAAAAACAGTTGCGATAAACTTTACGACTAATAATCCAGGAGGAGGCTGTTCTCCTGCAACTGCAACTTATACTCTGGCTGTCAGTCCGTTATCAATGGCGCCGGCTGTAACAACACCGGTAGTTTATTGCCAGAATGCCATGGCAGTTCCGTTAACATCAACTGGAACCGGATTGTTATGGTATGCAACCGCAACAGGCGGAACAGGAAGCGCTACGGCTCCGACACCCTTTACTACTGCACCGGGAAGCACTTCGTACTGGGTAAGTCAGACAGAGGCTGGTGGTTGTGAAGGCCCAAGAGCAGAAATAGTAATAACAGTTAATCCGTTGCCGGCTGCACCGACAGTGACGACTCCTGTAAATTATTGCCTGAATGCCGAAGCAGTTCCGCTAACAGCAACAGGAACCGGATTGTTGTGGTATACAACTTCAATTGGCGGGACAGGAAGTGCCACGGCTCCGATGCCATCTACCGCTGCAACGGGAAGTACTTCATACTGGGTTAGCCAAACAAATATCAATAGTTGTGAAAGTCCAAGAGCACAAATTGTAGTAACGATCAATCCATTCCCGGTTATCACATCTCAGCCGGTTAACCACACAATCTGCCCGAATACCAATACTTTTTTCACTATCGTTGCAACCGGTGCAGCTAATTATCAATGGGAGGAAAACAGCGGGGCCGGTTGGGGTCCTGTTGGCACAAACAGTCCAACTTTGAACCTGAATAATGTTTATGAAACTTATAATGGTTATCAGTACCGGTGTAATGTAATTTCATCAGCTAATTGTTCACAACTGAGTAACCCAGCAACTTTATCTGTAACAAGCGCTCCCACTATATCGGTTCAACCCACTGACCAATCGATTTGCGAGGCAGCAGGCGAAATGGGCACATTCAGTGTGACCGCAATCGGCACAGGGTTAAGTTATCAATGGCAAAGGAGCGTGGATGGCACGAACTGGAATTCTGATCCTGACGGAACAAATTCACCCACCCTGGTCAAGAATTATTATGCCGGGATTGGTGGCACACAGTATCGATGCATCGTGACAGATAACTGTGGCCAACCGGTGACCAGTGATCCTGCGACCTTACTGTTTAAAGAAAAACCCGTTATCACTCTTCAGCCTCAAAATATTCATGCCTGCGCGTATGTGGGGAGATCCAAAACATTTATCATTAATCCATTGCCTAATACATCTTACAAATGGCAATACAGAATTAACAGCTTAGATTCGTGGCACGACCTCTCAGATGTCTGGGGATCTGAGTTTGGAGTTTCTTCGTCAGAGCTGAGAGTCTGGGTCACGAATACAAATAAAAACGGGTACCAGTACCGCTGTATCCTGACTTCTACGACTTCTTTGTGCAGTACTACCAGTGAAGCAGCCACACTGACAGTTGATCCTACCTTCACCCAGTGGAACCTCATTCCGGATAATCCAAGATTTTGTTCCGGGCAGAACATTACTCTAACTACCGATATAGCCCATCCTGGCAGTTATTTTTATTTGTGGTTCAGGGATGGAAGTCCGATCGATCCCCCGGAGACAGGGCCGTCACTGAATGTTTCATTGGCGGCAGCCTATTCTGTAAGGGTAACCGATCCTTCCACAGGCTGCGATTTTACGAGAGCAGCCACCACTGTTGAAGTTGAAATAAAGCCACCGGTTGGTGGTATTGTTATTTCATCCGGTCAAACGGAGATATGCAAAGAACCGGCAACTCCCGTTCATTTCAGCGCAGAGCTTACCCCACCTTTCAATTACAGTTGGCCGTCACAATTAACCTACCAGTGGAAAAAGAATGGCGTCAATGTAGGCGGAAACTGGCCGTACTACGATGACAATTCATTGTTTTTGAATAATGGCGATAAAATAATATGCGTATTAACTGCAAATGTAGAGTGTGCACCAAACAATCCGGCCACTTCCAATGAAATAACGATGACGGTGAATCCATCTTCACCGGTAAGTGTTTCAATTTCTGCTAATCCTGGAGCTACAATCTGTGCAGGAACAAGTGTCACCTTCACGGCTAATCCTACCAATGGGGGATCGAATCCGGCTTATCAATGGAAGAGGAATGGAAACAACGAAGGAACAAACGGCCCAACATATACACCCTCCTCTTTAGCCAATGGAGATCAAATAACTTGTGTACTAACATCCAATATTAATTGTCCTTCAGGAAATCCAGCCACCTCCAATAAGTTAACAATTAACGTGGTAGAACCATCAACTTATACAGTATCTCTTTATCCTTATCCTCCCCTATGTCCGGGCCGTGTTTATCTCGATTGGTCTGACCCGGCAACTACCTATTTCTTATATAAAGATGGGTTACCAACGGGTTATTCCTTTACCGGTGTCGACGATGAAATTATTTTACCTGGAGGACCAACATCCATCGCCGGCACTTATACAATCCGAGCCGAACTGGCTGGATACCCCGGTTGCTCTAAATGGATGGATGGTTCTGCGGTTATAAAGAATAATCCAATAATTACCGGACAACCATCCAATCAAACAGTTTGTCTGGGTGGAAGTGTCAGTTTTTCAGTTATAGCTGCCGGAGAGGGATTGAGCTATCAATGGCGGAGAGGAACTATGATTATTCCAGGTGCGACCTCCTCAATTTATACGATCAGCCCGGTTGGTGCCGGCGATGCACGCAATGATTACAATGTGGTGATTACAAATGTATGTGGATCTGCTATATCGAATTATGCAGCCCTGAGGGTAAATACTGCGCCTGCAATTTCAAACCAGCCTGCTAATCGGCAAATATGTGCAGGGACTAGCACAAGTTTTACTGTTACCGCAACCGGGGCAGACTTGACCTATCAGTGGGAGAAGTATCAAGGATCACTACCCTTCGTTCCTGTTTCGAATGATTTGGTTCATAGTGGGGCTACTGCGTCAACACTAACCCTTACCAGTCCCCCTTCAGGAATGGGTGGTACTGTTTATCGTGTTGTAGTAAGCGGAAGCTGTTCACCATCACCGGCCACTTCATGGGAAAGAACGTTGACATTCTTTTCCCCGTTAGTTGCTGGAGGACTCAATGATCCTACACCAGTATCAGCATGTGTCAATTATGATCCTCCTGCAATACGAATAAATAACCCTCCAGTTACGACCGGCTCGGGTCCTCACATTTATCAATGGTACCAGGACTTAAATCCTGTCGGAATCAACGATAACTACTATGACCCCCCGAAAATAACCTCAGCAGGCACATATAATTTCTATTGTGTAATAACCGATCAATGCGGTTCAGTAGTTACTACTGCGATTAAAACAATCACTATAGTTTCTGTTCCTACAGTGACAATATCAGGCGGAGGTACACTTTGTCAAAACGCGCTCTCTCCACTATTGACTGCAACAGTTAATAATGGAATTGGAACAATCACCTATCAATGGCAGTCCAGCCCAACAGGTATAGGTTCATGGACGAATATTGCCAACGCCACCTCTTCAACTTATTTGCCTCCAACATCAACAGTTGGTACAATCTATTACCGGGTTATTGTAACCACTGAGGGACCTGAAGACTGTAACAGCGCAGCCTCAGCTGCTATGGCGGTTAAAATAAATCTTTTACCAACGACTTCATTAATTTATCATCAATAACAAAACATATGCAAAAAATTAAAGAAATACATAAAGCTATGGAAACACAAATTCAGTTCAAAAGAAGGGATCAGCGACTGCTGGTTTTAGCAGGAAAATCCCTCATATCCAGTAAGCCCCTAAAACTAACGATGAAGATACGATTACAAATATTAAGGTGGCTCAGCCTGATGGAATTCCCGGCCTTTGCGGGTTGCCAGGTTCGCAAGCTATCGCATTATGCACTATTCCGACAAAAGCAGTCTTTTGATCGTGCAATTATGATAAAGAAACTTAAAACATAAATACTTAATAAACAAAACATGAAAACAAAACTTCAATGGCTGATGATGCTGATACTCATGATGAGTACATCGGGAGCTTGGGCACAGTTCAATCAGAATCCAACGCAGACAGTATGCGTTGGAACACAACCTTATTATGTTGATCCCCCATCCGGAACTGCAGGCTCTACCTACCATTGGACACTATCCGGTGGCGGTTCAATAACTTCAGGAATCGGAACAAATTCTATCAATGTCAACTGGACCACACCCGGTGGACCATATATCTTGACTGTAATCAGAAACGATGGTAATTGCGACGGGCCTCCTCAATCAGTTGCAGTAACGGTTCTCCAATTACCTACACCTAATGTTACGGGAACCAGTCCGGTTTGTGTTGAAGGAACATATACCTACAGTACTCCTGCTTCCGGAAATAATTTCACTTGGGTGGTTTCTCCAAATGGAACAATAAATAGTGGACAAAACACCAATTCTGTTTCCGTTACCTGGAATTCGAGCGGGCCTTCTACTGTTGCAGTTACTGAAAATGTACCAGGATCACTGGGATGTTCTGTAACAAATACATTAAATGTTACAGCAAATCCATTGCCGACTGCAACAATCGCCGGAACAGCATCTGTATGTCAGAATGGAACAGCACCGGTTATAACCTTGACCGGAGCTAACGGTACTGCACCTTACACCTTCACTTACACAATCAACGGAGGCACAAACCAAACTGTCACTACAACTGCAGGTAACAGCGTAACGGTAACTGCTCCGACAACTGCTTCCGGAACCTTTACCTATACCCTGATAAGCGTTCAGGATGCAAGCGGAACTGCTTGTTCTCAGACACAGACCGGGACAGCCGTAATCACAGTCAATCCATTGCCGACTGCAACAATCGCCGGAACAGCATCTGTATGTCAGAATGGAACAGCACCGGTTATAACCTTTACAGGAGCTAACGGTACTGCACCTTATACCTTCACCTATACACTCAACGGAGGTACAAACCAGACTGTCACTACAACCGCAGGGAACAGCGTAACGGTAACTGCTCCGACAACTGCTTCCGGAACCTTTACCTATACTCTGATAAGCGTTCAGGATGCAAGCGGAACTGCTTGTTCTCAGACACAGACCGGGACAGCCGTAATCACAGTCAATCCATTGCCGACTGCAACAATCGCCGGAACAGCATCTGTATGTCAGAATGGAACAGCACCGGTTATAACCTTTACAGGAGCTAACGGTACTGCACCTTATACCTTCACCTATACACTCAACGGAGGTACAAACCAGACTGTCACTACAACCGCAGGGAACAGCGTAACGGTAACTGCTCCGACAACTGCTTCCGGAACCTTTACCTATACTCTGATAAGCGTTCAGGATGCAAGCGGAACTTCATGTTCTCAAACACAAACTGGAAGTGCCGTAATCACAGTCAATCCGTTGCCGACTGCAACAATCGACGGAACCGCATCAGTATGTCAGAATGGAACAGCACCGGTTATAACCTTTACAGGAGCCAATGGTACTGCACCTTATACCTTCACCTATACAATCAACGGAGGTACAAACCAGACTGTCACTACAACTGCAGGTAACAGCGTAACGATAACTGCTCCAGCAACAACTCCTGGAACCTTTACTTACACTTTAATAAGCGTTCAGGATGCAAGCGGAACTTCATGTTCTCAAACACAGACTGGAAGTGCCGTAATTACAATTGATCCATTACCAACTACGTCACCAATCTGGCATAATTAAGATGAACGTGAATCCGGATAATAAATGCAAAAGTTAATCCTACACCTCCTCAATATACTGCCTGCTGCCTTATAGGTGGCCAAGCAGTGTATCGACGGTGTTGGGCAATCTTTCAGGCAGATGTTGTCAAAACGTTAGACCAAAATAAAAACTGATACCGATGACAAGTAATCTTTCTGGATGAATACCACAAGAGGTTATTAACCCTCCCAATAAAAGTAGGGAAAGTAGGGAGTAGGAAAGTAGGGAAATAATATGTTAAAATAAATACGATTTTAACATATTAAACTACTGAAATACAGTTCATATGAATATTACACTCTTAAAAGAACAAATTATGTATTGGAGTTTACCGAATCAACACCGGAGACAAAAAGTAAGGTTCACTATTCTTAAGACTGCAGTAAAGTTAAAAGGCCATCTGCACAATTGGATTTACTGCAAAGCTGCTGTATTGGGTGTTTCAGAAGCAATGTATGTTCCTTATTTCGAGGGAGGAGTGGTTAAACCGCCAGGGATAATCGGGAATCATTCCATCAGTGGAGGATGATTCCCGGTATAAGTACCACTGAATAGTAAGCCTTGCATTTTAACCTGAATGTGACCGGAGCCGTTGTGACTACTAATGTCATTCGATTACGACCCTGACAGCAATTCAGAACGAGAAACCATTGAATTAAACCCTTTACGAGGGTAATAACAAATGATGCTTAAACGCTTACGATATATAATCCTGTTGGCATTAATACTATTCAGTGCCTTTATGGCTGCTGCCCAGCAAGCCATGCCGGACCACGTATATATCGGAGCGACTAAGCATTATAATGTCGAGCCAAATCCATCCTCCACTTATACCTGGTGGATTGACGGAGTTGAGCAGACAGGAAAAACATCCAATTCTATAGATATTACCTGGTCAACCCCCACTCCAAATCCTCACATCCTGGAGGTTCAGGAACACCCTGCAAATGGTTGTGACGCGCCAAAAAGATCCGGAGAAGTGTTTGTTTCTGAATTACCAACCCTGCCGGATCATCTTACCGAATGTGCAGGAAATCTTATCTCGGTCATTTACAATCCGGTAACCAAGATGATTGATTATAACCAACCTGACTATTATACTTTTATACAAGGTGATACCCGACTTAATCTTACAAATTTCACGGATAACGGCGGGCCGGGCTGTCCTATGAAAATAGGATGGAGAATTGATTTCTTACCTGCGACTGATCCATCAGCCCCACATCATAGAGTGACACTTCCACCCGTTAATGGTACAGGTCAACCATCATCCTTTGGCAACCCGATTTTACTTCCAGGAGATGGCAATGATTACAATGATGTTCAGCACACCATTACTTACTGGATCGAAGACTGCAATGGAAATCATTTAGTTGAACTTGGAAATCAAATAATTATAATAAAACCGCGCCCAAAAATAGAATGAATTATTTTAAAAATACAGAAATGAAAATACAGCAAATGATGGGAACAAAGACTTTAAGTCAATTAAGGAAAAGCTTAGATGAAGATTCAGTTTTACAAAAACAAACATTTCCTAAAAGGAAAATAAATCCGGTTGTGACGAAAAAATTTGTGAATAAGATCAGCGGGAAGAGTCCACCGGGAAGATCCTGAAGCCGTAAGTCTAAGTCAGGAAATAAGTTGCACTACAATGGCCTTAAATCCTGCTAAAACAATAATAATTATCAAATCAATGTAAGTCAATATCAAATTATTTTATAACAATTCAATCTTTAAAATCATGAAAAAGCAATTTTTTATTCTCGCAATCGTGTTATTCAGCACGTCAATGGTATTCGGACAAATGAAAAAAGGATCAGACCCCCTGCCGTTAAGCTGTACTCCGGGTCCTTTAACTCCAATGGCTGGAGTTCCTTATGATTATGCAGCCACAGTGGTTCCTGCAAATGGAAATTTCACCTGGTGGGCTACGAAAGACTTCAATTTTATTACAACCACAGCTGGGGTTGCTGCAAACAATTTAAGCACAAAACTGAATGTTGGTGCAGAACTTATCGCTGCCAGTGCTAATTATGGCATTGCCGGTGGCCCTACAAATGCAAGTACGGTAAACATAACGTGGGGTGATGCTGTATTAACCGGGACAACCGATGCATCCCCAACATTTGTGGTTGTGCAGAATGATGCTACCGGCACAAATTGTGCCAATAACTTAAAAGTCTACCAGATTAAGCCAATCAATGGGTTTACAGTTGACATTAAAAACATGGATCAAACAAAAGCGCCACTCGCCTATGCCGCACCCTATTCTTTCTGTGTTTCCAATATTGCCGGGGCAAGATACAGCGGAGGGGCCATTATAACCGATTACGGCACTAACGTGATGTACTTCGAGGTTGTTGCCGCGAACTTTACGGGCGGTTATACTCCATCTTTCAAGATTTCAGGTTTACAGACAGGTCAAAGCATTACGGCCCTTGATTTGTATACGGATGCTGCTATGGCCACTCCTGCAATCGGAACAACTTTAACTGCAGGAGTCTATAGTCCTTCCGCGGCTATTACTGTTGATCCCTCTGTAACTAATACTTCAACGGGAGTTTCGTTATACGTGAAGTTAACAATAGCTAACGGGACATACGAAACTTTGGTTGATGAGCCTGTTACACTTGCCGTTAACGGTACAAATGCAGCTGGCGGAAAAGATGTAGTTAATACAGATTGTGCTATTCAAACAGATTTTGAAGATACATCTACACAAACGTTAACAGCTCGTCCTACAGTTACAGCTGTAGCACCCGGTGTTTTTGTGACTCCGTAACATGTTTGATTGAATGGTTTAGAGTAATTGCTTTTTGATGATCCCCTATCTCTTTTCTGATCGGGCTCAGGCCCGGTCAGAAAAAGGACTGGAGAGATAATACAAGACATAGTAAACAAATAAGACGATTAATACTTTAATAATCAGGAAAAGCTACGATCAATGATGAGACATGAATGAATGATAACTGATTTGCTATAATGACGAGTGAAGACGTTTGAGCTGCCCCGCAGTGGCACATAAATGATGAGGGAAGTTATGAGTTATGAGCGATGTGTGATGCGCAATGAGCTATACAATGATGAGTGATGTGTGACGGATAAATGATTAACTGCAGTGATGAGTGATAGCATTTGAGTGGCTCTTTAATGGTACATAAATGATGAGGGAGGTTATGAGTTATGAGCAATGATGAGTAAGGTGCGACTTATAGATGATCAACTGCCGTGATGAGTGATAACAGTTGATTTACTCTGTAATGGGTACATAAAGTTATTTGCAAGATATGAGTCATAAATGAATAATAGTGATGATTAATGAATTGTAAATACTGAAATTATTCTATAACCTGGCATCACCCCTTCTGTCAAGTTATACTCAGAAAGGACCATGAAGCATAGTATGCTCAGTGGCAAAGGGGAAAATTTATTAAACCATCCGCGGTATAAATTATACTGTGGTGGTGATTAAAATAAAATGGAAAAACAGAATCGTCATGCAGTAGACGAACAAATAGATATAAACTATATACAATGATTTTCAGGTATTTGTACATAATGCGTCTTATATTGGCGGGATTACTGCTAATATTGTTGACTTTGGTGCCAGCTAAAGCCCAGACCATCGTGTATCAAGGTACAAAAACAACATTGGATGTAGTCCAGGTTCCGGGAGACTCCTACAAATGGGAACTTTACAATGATGCGAATCTGAATTTTGCTGTAGTGCCAGGCAATTGTCCTTCATCTGCGGCCCGGTTCACAGGAACCAGTACAGGGCCGAGCGTAGAAGTGGAATGGATTCTTCCCGGCACCTATTTCTATAAAGTAACAGCCCGGGATGCGCTTCAGTGTACCAATAACGTAAAAATAGGGATGATTAATGTAATACCTTCCGGTGTACATGCGGTTTTGACCGGGATGAACATCATAGGATATTGTCAGCAGGCTGTCCTGGATGCCTCCGGATCAGGAGATGACATCATAAGCTATGAATGGACAGTTATTGATCAGGGTGGCAGCATCACAAAGAAAAATGATGCGAAGACAGAATTTCTGATTTCCTCCTCCTTTACAGGAACTCTTCCCTCTAAGTTCAGAGTTAGCCTTAAAGTGACTAACCGCGAAGGAAAATCGGCCAGAGACACCATCAGCATAGAGGTAAATCCTAAACCGGCTCCCGAAATCTACTCTTCCGGGCAGCCTGAAAAAGACGGCAGTATGATGGTGGATGGTTCTGTTTCGCTCGGAACAGGGTTGAGTTACAAGTGGTCTACCACGGAAGGAAAAATCGTTGGCCCGATCGACAAACCAGAAGCTCACCTGCTTGGAGCAGGAATGTATTCGCTTGAAATAACGGATGCTTTTGGCTGCAAAGCCATTAAAACTTTCAAATTCCCAATAGAACAATACAGGATAATAGCAAATCCTGATTATGCAAGAACTTCCTGGACAGAAGATACTACCGTATATGTTCTGAGTAATGATCAATCCACAGCTCCTCTGATCCCAGGCTCACTAAGAGTAATTACACCACCTGCACGTGGGTTTATAAAAATAAATACGGATGGCTCTATCACCTATACACCGACTCAGAGGGGGCCGGGAAGCGATCAGTTTGTTTATGAAATATGCGATGCCGTTAACCTGTGCGACTCGGCTGTGGTCACCATTATCATTAAAGATATCCAGGTGGGTATAAGTGAAGGATTCTCGCCAAATGGCGATGGGCAGAACGATTACCTGTCATTTAAAGGCCTTGAAAACTATCCGCAATCCCGTCTGTATGTTTACACCCGTTCCGGCCAGCTTGTTTACCAGAGTTCAGACTACAAAAATGACTGGGACGGAAAAATGCAGAGTACAGTGAGTAGCCTTAAGTTAGTCCCAACGGGCGTCTATTATTACGTTCTTCAATTAGGCGGTACCAACACCAAAATAAAAGGATTTATTTTCGTAAGTTATTAAGGATTTATTTCAAAACTGATTTGAAAACTTAGTTTTTCAAAGAGTCCAGTATCTCCTTGGGTTTCAAGGAAAGCCATGAAAGCAGGGCAATCCAGAACAAGCCGTTTAAGAATATGGAGGCGGTAATCATCAGAACAAATTCTAAAGAGACCTCCGATCCCGCACTGGTCAGATTAGGCCACACCGCGATGACGGAAGAAACAAAACCTGTAACAAGTCCCCATAAAAGAAGCGATATATATTCCCGGGTTAACAGCTTCCAAATGTGCTTTTGCGTGAACCCCAGCGCCTGGAGTATGGCAATCTCCTTCCTTCGTTCAAGAATGCTGCGCGCCAGCACGATCGCCAGACCTACCGTACCAAGGATCAGTCCCAAAGCCCCCAGGGCCATGAAAATGGAGAGATAGGTATTGGTGACCGAATTGAATTCATTCAACCGCTCCGCCGTTGTGGTCATCTCCCATCCATAATCCCGGAAAGTAGTGCTGAGCTCCTCCCCTATTTGCTTCGATTTTTCAATAGGCCCATCGATCAGAAAAACATTCGAGCCGCTGGAGGAAGGATAATTTCTCAGGAAATCATCGCTGGATATCAGCACATATCCCTGGAAGATGGAGGGCGAAAGCCCCGCAATTAACTTCAACCCCAGGGTATCTCCCTTTTCATTCCGGTAATAGAGCGTATCGCCTGTCTTTTTCCCAAGACTCCATTGTATAACCGTCTGATCAGCAATGGCAGGGATGATGGGATGATAGGGTGATGTGATGATGTGATGATGTGCTGATGTGATCTCCTCGTGAAGTCGTGCTGTCGTGCTGTCGATTTGCTGATTAGTCGATGACGATAAGGGAGAAGCGAGCGCTTTCCAGGGGTCAGAGGAAGAAAGGCCGGATATTTTTGAGTCAAAGGAGAAGCGGCCTTCAAGATACTGAGGGTTTACTCCCAATACAGCCGGATTGCTGATCTTATTCAGATTGAGGCAGCTTGCATCATCGCCGCTCATCCTGCTGAATTGCACTGCCGTAAATTCCTGCTCAAATCCTTCCCTGACCCGCCGCTCTTTATCATTCAGGTCATATAGAACGGGTACTGTGGTCTCTGCAAAATAGAGAAAACCCCCCGTCCCGTTTGATTTTTTACTGGCTGTTGAAAAAATATCCTTACGGTTGGCTCCCGTCGAAATGACCAGGAACGTCCCGATGGCAAATAAAATCACCACGGTAATCGACCTTCCCAGGTTACGCGAGCTGTTCCTCCTGATAAAGGCTTTGGAAGAGAATTGAGGGTTCAATTCTCCCCTGTTTTTTCTGAAATATAAATCAGCCAGGAGCATTAAGCCAATCAGAACGAAAATACCCGAGATGAAAAATAAGGCCGGGTTGGCTTTTTCATGCATGATGATCTGAAGTCCCGCAATGAAAACAGAAATATTCAGCGAAAAAATCATGACTCCGATCTTAAGCTTTACCAGGAAAGGTTTTAAAGGCTTATCCTGCTGCCTTTGCAGCTCCACAGCCTGTTTTCTGAAACTCCGGTTGACAGATAGAAAAATGGCCAGAAGGGAAATGACAACCGTGATGATCAGTCCAGTCAACAGAGTGGAAGGATTAATTTTTAATTCAAGAACGGAAGTACGCACCACGGCCCACCACAACGTATTCAGTGCATTAAATATCAACCGGGTATAAACAACCGTCAACATCAATCCCAGGAGTGCACCCGCCATTGAAATAATAGCTCCTTCCCACAACAGCATCCTGCTCAGCTGTTTTCGGGTAAATCCAAGAATGCTTAATGTTCCGGTCTGAGTCTGACGATTCTCCAGGTTAAACAGAAACAAAAGACTGATCAAAATAACAGCGGATAAGAGCAAAAAGAAGCTTAGTCCAAGAAAAAGCTGACTGAAATCAACCCCGTTTCTGGCCGCGTTTAATCCATCTTCCCTGACCGAAGTAACCATCACCCCTAAACCGGAAGGTTTTACAGAAGCAGAGAACAATTTCCGGTACTCCTGATCGGTGAAATGATCCTTGCTGATCCGTATCGCTGTATAATTTCCAAAACGATTGGCCCAGATTTTCTGAGCTTTTGCCATGGAGATAAAGACTTTGGGCGTTCCCTTGAATTGGTTCCAGTACGCTTCATCCTTGTCCCTGATGGCATCCAGGTTGATCGGGACACCTGCTTCCCATTCCTTACAGCTTTTGGCATCCGCAAGACCGGGCAGGTAAGGCATTAATTCCCGGTCACCATAGATCCCCTGCATCGGGACAATTTTTTTTACGAAAAAGACACTCTCCCGCTCTTCCATTTGCCGCAAAGGGCCGATGGCATAATATTTCAGACGAATGGTATCTTCCACCCCCGCGCCGAGATCATTGGCTGTCCAGGTGTTGAGCAGGATCTGATCATCTTCCAGTTCTTCCTTCTCAAGGGCCGCCGCAAACGAGTAAGGGGTAATTTTATCACGATACCGGATGGCATTGACCAGATAGGTCAGCACACGATAGGAGCCGGGTAATTGCTGAAAAGCTTTAACGATCGGCTCATCCATAAACACCCTCTCTGAGACAATCTCCTTTTCACCCGTTATGGGAATATCCTTAACCTGTAATCCTGCATCCTCAGGAGTAAATGATTGCTGTAAACCAAGCTCAATATCCGTATTCTTCGATTGCGGAGCACAGATCAGGATATTATTGGCTTTCCCCTTAAATTTCATCAGCTCATTCAATCCGGAGAGCGAAAGGGAAACATTATAGGGAGCGGTCTGTGAATTTTTCAGATTAAAAAAACCAAGATGTTCTCTTCCGGCCACCTCTTTTACCACAGCACGGAAAGAAACACTGGTCTCTGCTTCCGAAACGAAAGGAGCATTCAAGGGAATCAGGCTTGCTTTTTTGATGCGCAGAAGGAACAGATTTCCTTTCTTAAGATTAAGTCTTTCAGCAAGATTAGAACTGATGATGACTTCGTTTTGTCCAATTCCGGAAAAGAAGGAAGACCCAGCTATCTTTTCAAAACGGGTATCGACCCCGCTGACCTGTACTTTATTGACCCTGTCCTTACCTCCTTCGCTGACCGCCATCCCTTCCAAAAGAAGAACGGGAGCTGCATCCATTTTCATGGCTTTTGCAAGATCACCGGCAAGTTCCTCTCTGAAAAAACGGTCTGTGGCTGATACCAGGTGAGTGGTATTGCCCAGCCTGTAAAAAGTGGATTGCTCCAGACTGTACCGGACTGAGTCGCCAATAACCAGTGCGCCAGTCAATACAGCCGTGCAAATGGCCACTCCCAACGCAACCAGCAGATTGGCTTTGAAGTAATACAGAAAGCTTTTAATTATCAGTTTTATCATAATGGTGTCCGAATTTCACGAATTGAGGACGAATTGACACGAAGTACTTAATTCATCCTTCGCTCATTCGTCATTGGCCTCAATATGAACAATAAACTTTATTTATATTCATAAGCTTCGCATTCATTTCGTGTCAATTCGTCCCTAATTCGTGTAATTCGCCTTTAATAAGATGATAAACCTTATCCATTCTTGCAGCCAGTTCATTGGAATGAGTTACCACGATGAGGGTAACATGCTCTTCAATGCTTAAAGTCTGAAGGATGTCAGTAAGATTTTCAGCATTTTGCTCATCCAGGGCGCCGGTGGGCTCATCGGCCAGGATCAGCTGAGGCTTATTGATCAAAGCCCTCACCACTGCAGCCCGCTGACTCTCCCCGCCCGATATTTCGGAAGGCTTTTGATTGCGCTGTTCCCACAATCCCACTTTGCGCAACAGGTGCTCTCCCCATTCTTTTTCTTCTTTTCCAACCACCTTTTTAAATGGGAGGACAGGAAGCATAATATTTTCCCAGACCGTGCATTGAGGCAGTAAATAATGAAGCTGAAAAACGAATCCAAGTTCGCGGTTTCTGAAATGAGCCAGCTCCTGTTTTGAATAGCGGGTGATCTCCTTGTCTTTAAAATAAATCTCTCCCGAGTCAGGCAGATCAAGGGTTCCTATCAGGTTCAGCAATGTAGTCTTCCCTGATCCGCTGGGTCCTGCGATTGCAATTTTCTGACCCGCCTCAACTTCCAGATTCAATCCATCCAGAACTTTTCGGTAGTTGCTCTTTTGCGGATCGCCGTAACCCCTGGAGATATTTTTTAATTGAAGAAGCATATTTATTTTATTTAGTAGGCTTTAGACTTAAGACTTAAAACTTTAGGCTGAAGGCTTTAGGAAAACATGTGCGAGTGGGCTTGCGTTGTATAAGCAAATCAGTAAATCTAATCAGCACATCAGCACATCAACCCATCAACATATCAGCAAATCAACCCATCAGCTTTCGACGAATAAATGCCTTTAGGCATCTAATGTTTATAGAAAATGAAATATAAATCGAAACCATCGTGCCTTTAGGTACGAAATGTAGTCTCCTCCTGACGTTTTTTCTATAAAAAGTTTACGGCCTCTTACAACCTGCAGCCTTGATATAGACTCTATAGACTACAACCTAAAGCCTTAAGCCTACAGTCTAATCCTGAGTGTAAAAATAAGGATTTTAATTGCTTTTCAAATTCGCAGGAAGCATAGTTTTAGGGCTCTTTAGACTTAAAGTTTAAGGACCCGAGCCTGTTTCCCTATAGACAATAGCCTGAAGCCTAATGCCCATTTTGCTTTTTATGTTTATTTATTTAAATTTGAATGCTAAACAAATCTTGTAAAAAATAATTATGGAAATTCTTGGAGTCTTGGGACCTTGGCAATTAGTAATCATATTACCAATCTTAGCATTCTTATTACCGGCTATTGCATTAGTTGACATTATAAGAAGTGAATTCAACGGCAATGATAAAATTATCTTCACACTAATTGTATTATTCCTTCCTGTTCTCGGAGCAATCCTTTATTTTATCATCGGACCATCCAGAAAAATCCAAAAATGGTGAACGCCGCCTTGCACAATCTGCCATAATCAATGCTCCTATCAAATGCCCGCATTCTATTTTAGTCTAAGAGATTTGACTCAATATGCAGGGATTTACCTATTTTTAAAAAACATCAATAAAATATTTGTTTTTAAAAATTACTGTATTAACTTTGCATCTCAAAGTACTTTCAAAATGGAAGATTCAAAAGAATATCTGGAAAGCATCCATGAGATACGATCGATCATGGAACGATCGTCCAAGTTCATGTCGTTAAGCGGATTGTCAGGAATTGCCGCCGGCGTCACGGCCCTTATCAGCGGGACAATTGCCTGGTTTTATCTGGGATCAACGTGGAATCATGAGCAGGCGCTGAACTTTAATCTATTCAACCCTAACCCAGCAGCAAATGAGCAGATCATTTTTCTGCTGTCGCTTGGAGTCGTTACGATCCTGATTGCCCTCATCTTTGCCTATTATTTTACAAGAAGAAATGCCAAAAAGAAGAATCTTCCAATTTGGGACAAAACAGCAAAACTGGTAACATTTAATATGGGTATTCCCCTGGTTACGGGTGGTCTGTTTATCCTGGCTATCGTTTTTAAGTTCGGGATGTATGGACTGATAGCCCCAACGATGCTTATCTTTTATGGGCTGGCCCTCGTTAATGCAAGCAAATATACCGTTAGTCATACACATTGGCTTGGTCTGGCCGAAATTATTACCGGACTCCTTGCCCTTGTATTTTATGGCTATGGCCTGCTATTTTGGTTAATCGGGTTTGGTCTATTCCACATCATTTACGGGATAGCTTTGTACAACAGATATGAGAGATGAGTTATGACTATAGATTAGCAGTTCATCATCACTAATATCTAATATCTCATATCTCATCTCTAATATCTAATATCTCAGAGAAACTGACACAGACAGAATGAAGAATATTATATCAGATTTAGACAAGGCATTCGATAACCGGGTACGATTGGGGATCATGTCTATGTTGATGGTCAATAACGTTGTGGATTTTAATTCGATTAAAGAAACGCTGAACCTTACCGACGGTAATTTAGCCAGTCACCTAAAAGCGCTCGAGGGTATCAATTATATCATCATGCAAAAAGAATTTATAGGCCGCAAACCAAGAACGAGTTACTCTGCCACAGAACAAGGCAAAAAGGCTTTTAAATCGCATCTGAATGCACTTGAAAAACTTATTCGGGCAGGTTAGTCTTTTTTTTGTATTTATACTTTGTTTTTCAAAGTACTTTTAATTATTCTACAGATGCATCAATGTTTCAAAGTTTCAGTGACATATCACCATGACCATTAAATGACTATTCATGCCAACAATAATAACAAATAACATCAGTCGATTATGAAAACAAACAAATTACTTTACCTGATTACGGTGTTAGGTTTCACCCTTCTATTTTACAAGAAGGGAAATGCCGGAATCAACTTTGGATTATTTGCAATACTGCTCATCGCCTTCTCCGGAATAATGAACAGGAGCGTCTGGAAAACAAAACAATGGCTTATCATCACAGCGGGAACTTTAATCTCATCGTTTTCTGTTGTTTATTATGCCAGCCGTCTTTCCATTTTCATGGGCGTTATCTCCCTTTTAATTCTGATGACATTGCAAAGGTCGAAATACACATCTTACTTCATTGCCCTCGCCAGCAGCATGATTTCTATCATAGGATCGGTAGTTTTCAACATCCTGGGGAAATTATACAGACTAAAATATTTACGCCCTTCGCCACGGATCACCCGTCAGACAAAATGGCCTGTAATTATCATTGTGGCTCTCGTCACCTTCTTATTTCTTACGCTCTATCGTTTTGCCAGCCCTATCTTCAACTCCTATTTCTTAGGAATATTTGATCATATAGACTGGGGATGGATCTTCTTCACCATCTTCGGATCATTTCTTTTATACTCGTTCTTCATCAGACCACCCTTACTGAATAAGCTGTTAAGGCTTGAACCAAAACACGATCATACCATCAAAGAAACTTCGCTGAAACCTTACGAGCTATCCTTGTTCCGCCTATTCTCCAATTTGGAAAGCGAACGCTCTTCAGCTCTCCTGTTGTTTGTTATTTTAAACCTGCTCCTGCTTTTTCTGAACATCAGCGATATCCATTATCTTTTTCTGAAGGGTGAACTGCCCAAAGGCATAACCTATTCTGACTATGTACACAGCGGAGTTGAAGCGGTGATCATGTCCATTGTTTTTGCAATCCTGTTGATCGCTTATTACTTCAGGGGGCCTATCAATTTCGATGCTAAATCGAAAAACATCAAAGCACTCACCTACCTGTGGATTGTGCAGAATATCGTTTTAATCGTGATGGCGGGGGTTAAAAATCAACTCTACATAGATGCTTACTCGCTGACTTATTTGAGAATAGGGGTATATTACTACCTGGCCTTTTCAATTATTGGTTTGATTCTGACTTTTTACAAAATCTACTTCAAAAAAGACACCTGGTTTCTGTTCCGCAGTAATTCATTTGTATTTTATTGGGTGCTGATTCTATCCTGCCTGTTTAACTGGAATATCATTGTCACCCGATACAACCTGAAATACAGTCATGAGATTGATTATTCCTATTTAAACAGCCTTGGCCACCAAAACTACCCGATATTGTGGGAAAGTAAATTTTATGATTCAATCAATAAAGGAACCTATCAATTGCGTTTAACAGGTAAATACGAGACTTATTATCTGCCTGAAACAATAGGCACTTTTCTTGAAGACTGTGAAAAATCAGGAATCATTACCTGGTGCGCAACCAGGGAAAAAACCTACCAGTACTTTGAAGAACTTGCAAAATCGAACAAACTGACGAAATAATGAAATGCCCACAAATATTGAATAACGTTTCAATTCAATTTATGAAACATTAAAACATTGAAACATTGAAAAGCATGAGATCGGATTTACAGGTAAAAATTTCAATGGATGTTCTATCAGTAATCGTCTTCATACGTCCCTGCCGTTCACCTTTTCTCACTTCACTGAAAGTGCTCGTTTTTCAATATTTCTCAGGAACTCTTTTACGACTCCTTCTATGGCTGATAAAAATCCTTTCGGTGGTATGAAATATGATAATGCTAAATGGCTTGTCCCATTATTCAGTTTTGTCGTTTACTTAAGCTGGGTATGTATAATGTACTTAATTGATTCCAATTACAAATCAGACATGACAGATTTATTCCTTGGCATGATTTTTTATGGAATTTTCGGAATTGCTTTTGTAATGGTAGCCTATATTTTTATCCCGGTAACACAATACTTCTATGAAAAGGGGGTAGCTGCCTTGAGTGTTTACATAGCAATGGCCAGCCTTTTACCTTCTCTTACGTGTTCATATTTTCTATCTAATGGTAGCGATTGGGGAAAAACTTTTCTTGTGGTTCTCACGATATTATCCGGATTCAATGTTCCTTATTTTTTAACATTGATTTTGATTTTAAAAGACAGAAGCAATAATATGTCTGGTGGTTAATTATCATCGAATCAGAGTTTGTTCGCTCTTTGTTCGCTCATTATCCGCTCAATGTTCGCTTTCTAAGCGGAGGAACAGCGTTTATATTGAATCATTACGGTAATTTAAGTAACTTCAAATCAATTGCAAAATACGTCGACCATCAGCTATGAATAATATTCAGGATAACAGGGTTCAAAAGAAAGTCAATCTATTAATAAACAAGAATTTGCTGTGGGTAACTTTATTAACACTTGCAATGGGAATGGTGGAAAGTGCAGTGGTGATCTACCTGCGTGAGCTTTATTACCCCCAGGGATTTAAATTTCCAGTGCAGCTAACCTCAACGACTGTAGCCATCACCGAAGTAATCAGGGAGCTGGCAACGATGATCATGCTGTTAGCGATCGGGATACTGGCCGGGAAAACCAAAACCGGGCGATTTGCCTGGTTTATTTACAGCTTCGCGGTCTGGGATATTTCTTATTACCTTTTTCTTTACCTGATCATCGGGTGGCCGGTAAGCTTATCCGAATGGGATATCCTGTTTCTGATACCCCTGATTTGGGTGGGCCCGGTCTGGGCGCCGTTATTACTATCAGCGCTGATGATTTTACTGGCCCTTTGTATATTATATTTTTCGAATCAAAGTCAGAATGTAAATTTAAAGATGCGGGAATGGGTTCTTTTAATCGCTGGGGCTATAGTAGTCATCATTTCTTTTTGCAAAGATTATTACCAGTTTATCACCTCTCATCATCCCAACATTCCGAACACTCAGCTTTTCTTTTCGAAAGAGGCCATCGCTTATTCAGCTCAATACATTCCTGACCGTTTTGATGTGAAGTTATTTCTTTTCGGTTGTATCCTTATTCTCGCTGGGATCGGAATGTACTGGAAGAGGAATAGATGAGCCGGTTAGTTAGCAAGGCTCACGTGATCTGTATAATTTCTCAGCATTCTCTATATATTATGTAAATACACTTACAAAATTGTATTCCGAACCAAATACGAGGGAAATACGACGGAAGTACGGAGCAAATCAGTAAGATATTTTACAAACTTATATTCAATTAGCTCCGAACTTTCACATTCCCCCATTTTCAAATTTTCAAATTTTCAAATGACTTGTAGATTTCAATCATGGACTTTGCATGATCAAAAATATCAAACTTTGCCTCCACTCCTTTTCGGGCCTTGGCGCTTAATTCATTTAATTTACCGGGATCAGATAACAATGCTGCTAAACTTTCACAAAGTTCTTCCGGTGTATTATGCTGATAGACTATACCGCCGCCTGAGAGACTGATAATCTCTGGAAATGCACCGAGAGCAGGCTGAACGACAGGGATGCCGCTGGCCATTGCTTCAAGCAGATACATTCCAAAAGCTTCACCATTGCGCACTGGGACAGACATGACTGACACTTTCTTGAAAAACTCCTTTCGTCCGGGACCTTCAAACAGTTCATGAAACCCGACCTCGCCCTCCAGTTTTTCCCGTGACAGTTTTTTCCTGAGTGATTTAATGTATTTGGTATCATCTCCGGTAGATCCACCCGTTACGACCAGTTTAACATCCCCAAAACCCTCTTTCTTTTTCAGCAGGATAAATGCATCCACCAGGATATCGAAGCCGTTTTCGTGGCACATCCGGGAGAGGTAACCAATATTCCTTGATTTTTCCTTTACTGGAATGTATTCATAATCGCCCGGATCAACTCCCAAATGTAAAGAATGTAACTTTTCAACGGGCAACACCATTTGCTGCAGCATCCGATCTTTGAAGTAATCGCTGACCGCAATAAAGGCGTCCACATCAGCCGATTTCTCGCTCATCAGTTTCCAGACTTTTTCACGATACCCGTTACCCATTGCATCAACCCAGACATCTTCATCCTGCAGAGAGCAGACCACCGGCACTTTTAACCGTTCTTTGATCCTGTGAGCCAGGCCCAATAACAAAGCATTCGAGATATGGACGATATCAGGCTTACCGTATTTTTCCATCCAATCAATCAGATGCTCCAACTCCTCCTTTTGTTTACCATCCTCCCCCATCAGCATCGAGATGGTCATGTCTTCCAATCCTTTGGCACTGGTAGATCCCGCCATATTGGATGCCAGTTTCAGCACCGGTTTGGAATTCAACAAACGGTCGAACCACTTGGGAGCCTTGTTCAGAAAGGGATATAGTTGTTTGAGGTAGATACTGACCGCACCATAAAAAACAGGAACCTCATTCAAATCGTGTTCATCAGAGAACAGGGGAAGATACATTGGTATTTTTATTACCTGGTGACCCTGTTTGCGAAGTACCTCGACATATTTGCTGTCGCGCATACAATTGCCGCAGTAAAAACTGCCACCGGAGCCGGGGATTATTTGGATGATGTTCATGAGTTAAGGAAATTTTTTATACGTACCCTCATCTCTTTTCCCAAAATAGAGAAACCACACAGTATTTTCCTCTAATGAAATTCCCACACGATAATCTCCAAATTTGATTCTGTAATATCCGGGGTGACCTGTAAGCGGTTTGAGATTAGGAATTTCATCCAGGTTTTTTGATGAAGCAACCTTTTCGATAATTTTCCTGAGTCTTACTTTAATAGCTTTGTCTTTAATTTTGAAGACCATCTTATCAAATTGCTTCGAGGTTTCAAAATACATGGCTATTTTTTTAAAAAGTCCATGACTTTGTCTTTGTTACCTTTACCGCTTCTACGCGATGCAGTCATTTCCTTTGCCAATAATCTGTCTTCAATTTCCTGCGAATCGGCAATTGTAACGCTTTTAACCCCTTTCAGCATCTCTATTGCCTCAATCAATTTATCCTGGTTGGCTTTAGCATCAAGTTTTATAACGATAGTAGCCATGTATTTACTTTTGAAACAAATTTAATAAAGATAATTCAAAGTTCTGCGTTTCCAAGTGTAATTCTGCCAAGCCTGTGTCACTGAGTGATGAGATGAGTGATCATGAAGTTTTCTACTTACTGAAAACATATAGCAGACCCATAGACTCTGACCTGAAAACATAAGTCGATTGTAGAAAAACAGGAGTATTATGAGTCTGGAGGAGCTACAAAAGCGGAAAGAGCAAAAGGGCGACCACAGAGGGTCGCCCATAAAGATTGCCAAGATTAAAAACACAGAGATGTTACACGACGGTAACGGCGCCGGCGAAGCCGGAGTTTGAAATCTGAACACCATCGGTGTCGATGAAGGCGATGTAGCACTGTACCAGGTCTCCGGAGAAGGAGTCGGGGACGGTGATGGTCTGGGTTCCATCGGCACGTTCGGCGAGTTCGTTGACGGTTACAGCCTGATGTTTGACCGGATTGTAAACGATCAAGAGGGTCTTGTCGGTTGTGGCGGAGGCGATTTCTCCGGTGTTGTCGTCCCAGGTGAAGACGACGGTTCCGGCGACGGATGAGGCTGCTGCCTGGTTAAGGGCAGGGGCAAGTTCGCCGCGGGAGACGAGGGCGTTGGCGTAGTCAATCGCAAAGTTCGGATAAGCGCCGGTGACCGCGTTTTTGATGTTGTACGCGAAGGCGGCGTTCATACCCGTCTGCCTTACAGCGAAATCCTTGAAGCCGATTTTAAGGAACTGGCTCATGGGCTGAAGGAAGCTCATGGTGAGGGAGAACTTCTGACGCTGGGTTAACTGCCTTGTTGTTTGAGGATTTGCTACTGAAGCGGGGATAATCCTGAGGTAGTTGATGCCTTTCCATTTGGCACCGGCGATCTGGCCTAATCTTCCACTGATTACCCCAATGGGGGATTCTTTAACGATTGCCATGATGAATTAATTTAAATGAGTTAATAAAATATTTTTCTTCGTTAGAGCACCAAAACCAGAGAGAAGGGAGGTAGCACCCTGTTAGCACCCTGGCAGGAGCGTTCTGAATTGATATAAAGGTAAGGAGGGGAGGTACAATAACCATGATTTCAATTAAATATGCAGTTAGTTGCAGTTAGTTGCAGTTTAAAAAGCAATTTCACGAATTAGAGACGAATTTACACGAACCGGTGCAATGGGCGGTTCATTGTTTCGGACGTATTGGAGGCCTACTGTTTGATGTTGCTGGCGAGGTATTCATACAAGTCGGAAATGAGATACTGAATTTTATGACCATTTTTGATGTATAGAATTTTCTTCGCCACTCTTAGCTTTGCCAGAGTACGAGGACTGATCTTCAGAATTCTACATGCGCCTTCTTCCTCCACATATTTACTATCCGGCTGTTGAGAGGATTTATTTATTAAGCAGTCGATCTTAGCCGAGTTCTGATCGATTTTGTCTTTAAGCCTGTTGATGGCTTTGATGATTTCGAATATAATTTCTTCCATATAATTGTGTTTTTAAGATTTTGGTTTAAAAGGGTTCTACCCTACTCCTGAATTCCCGCCAATTAAATTTTACGAGGTAATCGGCAATATCCAATCCCTCATCTTTTTCTTCTTCATTTGCAGCTTTTTCAAGCAAGTCAGAAACGGTGAATCTTGTGTCAGGCATCGTAAGTGAAAGCTCTTTTGACTTATTGCTCCATTTATCAAAAGCTTTCAGGTCCGGAAAAAGGATAACATTCCTGCCTTTCAATACAGCGCATTTCTTTTCATTCAGGTTTTCTTTACCTCCGGTAGCTAACCATATTAGTTGAGGGAGATAGCGGCTGGCGATGATTGCAGTTTTTTCGCTTTCAACTATGGCAACAGGCTTGGATGTATCTTTCAGTAAATGTTCACCGAATAAACACTGAGAGAGTTCGAAATCGGGGATTTTCAAATCATTATGCAACCAGCCCACATGATTGATGGGCTCCTTAACTCTCCTACCTGTGACGGGATCATAGAGTATGATCTTTCCTGTCCTGATTCTACCCTGGAGATCAATTTGCCAGAATACAGTGGAATTTAGCCAATGGGAAGATGTTCCGATAAAATATTTGGCGGTGAGCTTCTCCGTGATTTCCTTGCCGAATAAAGAAATCAGAAAAGAAATAAAGTAATTGCAATGATAATTTCCCAAAGAAGATTTTAAAACATCAAATGGTAAGTATGAAATTGGGGGTTTTGGTATCCTTATCGGCACAGGAGGTTTTGGAATTAGTGCATCAACGGAAAAATTGGTTTTCCTGAAGTACTCTCCAGGAGTGTAGTGGTAACCGCATTTATCCTGTCTGTCACACCTTCCGACAGAAGCATCAATCATTTTTCCTGTTTCCTTATCAATATAACGAGTGAAAGTTTTTTTACCGCAGGAAGGACAATTATACCTGCTTGCTGAACCGTGATATTTTTGTAATTCAAAATTGTAATTTTTCATATCAATGTGAATTGAATTAGTAAAATGTATTAATCACCTTAACCCTAATAACCCTATTCCCCTATATATAGGGGTAAGGGTTTAGGGTAGGGGTAATACCATTTCATTTTGATGGTTAAATTCATATCTTCCGTTAACAGCATCTTTTTTGATGAGGCCATCATTAACAGCCTTGGTCATCTTGCTTTCAGCAGTTTTTGGTTTACACTTGGTTTCAAGAACAATATTCTCCTTTAATTCAGTGAATGTTAAGCTGACACCATAAGGCAGGCATTTACGGAAGGTCTCGATGAATTTGTTTTTTTCAGGTTTTTCTTTTGTCATTGGAAGCCTATGATCAACCGGGACGAGAAGATTTTCATCGTTATATTTAAAGCTAAAACCGGGCACAGAAAGATGTCTACAATCAGATTGTCTGACATCAAATATTTCTCCCGATTTACTGATCTGCCAACATTCAGAACACTTGTTAAGAATTTCTGTTCCAATGTGTCCGCGAATATTTGAATCTCCTTTGTTAATGTGCAAACTGGTAAGAAGCGCCAGGTTGTAATTTTTGGTAAGAGACATCAAAAATTGCATCACTTTTCCCGATCCCTTTGCATCGTTAACGTCTCCGGATGCGATTAAATCTTTGGTACCATCTATGATCAGAATATCTGGCATCAAGTATCTGACAAGCTCAAGAATAAATATACATCTTTCGTCCGCACTGTCGCTTCGGAGATTAGAAGCATGAAAAAGAGGATGATCTGATTTGTCGAAATGTTTGCAAAGTGCATGGACTTTCCGTGTTAAAATTGAGGTGTCGACGGGGTTTTGCTCCGTGTCTATATATAAGATTTTCAACCCTTCTTTTGTCAACTCAAAACCGAAAAGCTCACCTCCAAGCAAGGCCGAACACAAGCATATGAAAAAATTACTTTTGCCTGCTTTAGCGGGCCCTTTCAATACGATAATATCACCCCGGGATATACATCCAATGCCATTTCTTTTTAATAAAAAGTCATTTTCGGGATAGACGTCAGAGATCCTAATCATTCTTGCTTTCAAATCTTCAGATAAACCCTCGTGATTTAAAATGTCTGTAACATGGTTTTGTATCTTTTTAGGGTTTAAGATATCAAAATCAAATTGGGGATTTAAATCCGGCTGAGGGGAACTAATAAGTGTATTTTCCATTGAAAAGAGTTTTAGAAGATTGGTGCAATGCGGAACGGTTTCCGATCGTGTTGAGCTAATATAACTTCGTATACCAATGCCCTGATATCATCCTGATTATCCCAAATCTCAGGTATGCAAACTACAGTGGTTTTCCAGCCCTGGTATTTTAAGCGAATAAAAAAGAAGCGATTGGGGAAGAGTTCTGTTTCAATAAAGATTTCCGGCTCTTTTAGAGGTTGTTTCTTTTCTTCGGCAGGTGGGTACTTCTCTGATAGCCTGGTAGCGTAGTAGCCAATGATATCATCATTTGCTATAGCGGCAAGAACGTCAGGGATGTAAAATTTGACATTCAAACGCCCTTTTATGCCCTTTATTCTGCCGGATCGGTACCAGCCCCGGGCTGTAGAATAGGGAACTTCAAAAAAATCTGCTACCTCTGAGATTGAATGAAAGAAATCCCAATCAGGATCAGGATCTGGAGGATTTTTTAAACCATCTTCTGGCGCTAATAAAAGTTTGTGGATGTTGTCAAGCTTTCGGTGAAGCTCTGCGACGGATTGGGGCAAACCCAAGAAAGAAAATTGTTTCATTGTTCCGAATTTTTTTAATTGTATATAACTTCGGACAATGCTAATAGACGTATTTACGTATGTATTACGGAAGATCGACGAGTTTACGTAGTAACTATTTTTTTATTTTACTTTATAATTATTGCGATTTGCACTTTTTAAATTTGAAATCTTGTAATGACGAAATTCGTAAAAACATAATCTCATTAAATCGAATAATGAATCAGGTCTTTTGGGTACTTTACCTTTTATATTGTCAAAACAGGATACAAATTGCGAAACAATAAATACTTGTGATGTATGGACTGTTTGTATTGGATCTTTAATCTCAGGTAATAATAAATCATTATCAAAATAAAAAGTTACCCAGTTAATTAATTTATTAAATTCCGGTTCAGAGAGTCTTTTTACAAGTTGTCGACTATCTCTTTCAGACATACAACTTAAATATTCAATAACCTTTGTCTTACTTGTAGAATTTGATTGTGGATTTTCTTCATTTACAATTGGTTTAGATTTAGATGAATTCTGATAGATTTGACAGTGATCAGTTTTAGTTTTCCTATAATCATTAATTCCTTTAACAGAAAAATCATCTTCATCTAAAATTTGTGCTAAGCACTCATTCGCGTAATGATAAGTCTCTTTTTCATGGCTGGTAAGTTGATAAATCCAGATTAGCATCAAACGTTTGGGTGATCTAATCCGAATTCCATCTATTATGTTATACTTATCTGAATTATCGAGAAATTGGTATTTTAAAAATAATTCCCTTGTCATAAAAATATCATACTGATACTTCTTGCATAGAGCCATTAGATATTCGGTTTCGGTAAATATCTCATCAAAGCTTTGAAGATTATTAGCTAATAATTCCCCTTTGCTGAATTCTTTCAAATTCTCCCAACAGTCCTGCATTTCTTTGGGCATCGAGTATGAATCAATGATTTCTCTTAAGCCTTTCTTAAACTCTTCATCAGTTTGGGTGAAATCTTCCTCTTGTTCCATACTTAATCATATTGTGTAAGTCAAAATTAGTATTAAATTTTACGAAATCTTTTAAAAAAAAATATTGTTTTTCATAATATTGATTTTAATTTTGAGGGAACATTTAAAAGAAAATTGCCTATTGAATTGATTCTAAATTATAAATATATTTAAGCGTTAACTTTTTTTCTGTATCTGAAAACCGCCAATTTTCGAAATCACACAAGAATAAAAGGTCGAACGCTCACGCCACGGCGTGGGCTTGACTTATTTGTGTGATGGGCGCTTGGCGGTGCCTCAGATGCGGATAATGTTAAGTACCCACGCTTCTTTTTTTGAGAATGATACAACTAGTGTTGTGTTAATTTAAAATTGACGGATAAAGTCTTTTAAGTTTGATGCGAGCCTGATCGTTTGTAAACTGCCAATTAATTTTAGCGGTTTTATTGTTTCTGTGATTTTTCCATGCTTCTACTTCTGATTTTATTTCCTCAATTGTTGGAATATGCCGGTTTAAACATTGTCCGTTGAGTACGTGAAGCTCGATTTCTGCCATATTTAGCCAACTCCCATGTTTTGGTGTAAAAATAAACTCAAACCTATCCCAGAGCCGTTTGGCTTCTTCTGGCACAAATGTTTCATAAAAAGCAGAGGCATCATGTGTTTTGAAATTATCCATGACCAATCTGATCTTTTTCGCAGTAGGGTGCATCTCATCGGCTATTCGCTTCATAAATTTGGCCCAGTCTTTTTTTGTTTTGTATTCCGTAATTTCAACCAGTCTTTTACCTTTTAACGGTTCATTTGCCATAAAAATATTGACCATTCCATGTCTGATGTATTCATAATCCAATCGGGCTTCCTGTCCAGGCTTGATCGGTGTTGAAGCAACTTCTTCGATCAACTGTTTTGGTGATTCATCCATACAAACAACCGGATAATCTTCATCGTACGGCAGCTTGTAAATATCCAGGACATATTCCATATTAGCTACAAATTCACTGCTTTGTCCCGGAGGAATAACCCAGCCCTTTACTTTCCAAGGCTTAAGTTCGTTTTTTTTAGAATCTTGCCAACTGTTACATGTGAGATATAATCAATATAGCTCAGTTCAACCATCTTGTCGGCCAAAAGCCTCAGCGACCATTTTGCAAATCCTTCAGGAGGCTCACTGCAACAGAGCGACACCAATTTTGCTTCAAGATCGCCATCCGCCTTTTTGGTGTAATTCTGTGGCGATGCCCGTCGTTCCAAAACACTATCAAAACCTTCTTCAATGAACTTTTTCTTGACTCGGTCAATGGTCCGTTCTCCAACCCGCAAAATCTTGCATATATCCATGTTCTTAATGTCGGCATCGGATGCGAACTTGCCTTTATCGCAATTCAATAAAATATACGCTGCACGAAAGGCCTGTGAAGTATGGCTCCCTTTATTGATTACTTTATTGAGCTCTTCAACTTCACTCTTGCTTAATTTAATTGTATAAAGTACCATGTGTTTTTCGGTAAAGCTACACAATTAAACCGTCATATCAAAATTAACTTAACACTAGATCTAAAATTATGGAAATTAAAAATAAAGAGAAATTCAAACAATATTATGCTGGAATTTTAAAATGTATTCAGGCAAATCGATACAATATTTTTGCTGAGCTAAAAACACCTGAAGAACAGCTCGATGCAATTATAGACTCTGGATTTTGGACTGTTAAATCCTTATCAGACGCGAAAGAGGTGAATAGACGAGGTCTTTTAAATGTTGGTATTTGTCCAATTTGCGGCGATTCACCTATACCGACAAGACAAGGGCCCTATCATTATTCGTACTATTGGAGTTGGTATAATGGTCCATCTGTTTATTTGTGTAAGTCATGCTTTGATATCGGAATAAAAGAGTACCATGAATTTGAAAAAAGTATAAAACGTAAAAATAGTTGCTATATTGCTACAGTTTGCTATGGCGACCCACTTTGTGAAAATGTTCTTGTTTTAAAATGGTATAGAGATAATATCCTTATGAAATCAAGAGCTGGAAGATATTTGGTTTCATTTTATTATTTGGTTTCGCCTTCTATCTCAAAATTTCTTGAGCAGAAGAATTCTTTCAATAGATTTTTAAAAAAGGTGATCCTTGATCCAATTGTTTTAAATATCAAAAAAAAATATCTCAAAACATCCAAATGAATACATTTACGATTATTACGTCGATATCAATTATTCTTTCGAGCACTTGGACTGTTGCCTATTACAAGACTATGGATATTTGGTATGCTCCTTTTTATGTTACTGACTATAAAGTCCACATATTAACAATATGTGGTCTAACGATATATGGTTTGACTATTTTTTATGTATTAGTGTAAGCTGGTGGTTATTATTAGCGCCATTTATATCAGGATTTTTTACAGCTTCGATACTTATGAGAATATCACCTTATGGAGTGCCCAATGGTTTTCCATTTCTGTATTTAATCAGTTTGATATTGTTTATTATATCATTGTGTGTCTAACCTAAAATTTTTCATTATGTTTTTAAAATCAATCGTTGAAGGTGCAATAATTCTGTTTACCCACTGGGAATTTTGGCTGTGTATATTAATTTACGAAATAATACTATTGTCCTTCCGTATACCTGAAAAATTAAGTTCATTAAATGAGAATTTTCGTGGAACTAAATATGCATTCTTTTTGATTTACAAATTTTTATATCTCTTTTTGTGGATCAATTTATTAATATGTATGATATTTTTTATTCTTCCCATCCCATTTGGTAAAAGTGTATTTGATTTATGGATCCATTCATTTAAACCCCTGTGGATGATCTATATTCCAATTATGCTATATTCAACATCCTTGTTTTACGTGTTAACTTTAATTCCTTTTATTCAAAAAACAATTTCGGCAAAAAAATCATCACCTATTCTAATTCAAGGTATCATTATAATTTACTTTTTTGGAGAAAAATATCTATTGAATGGTTCAGAAGGTTTAAATTCAAATGTTTTCATCTATCCCGGTTTCTTTATATTAATAGGATTTTTAATTTTATCACTAATTATTGAATTGGTTTTGATAATCGCCATATTTTTTATACTTGTGAACCTTAAAATAATAGATGAGTACTCTATACATACGAATGAACCTATTGTTGCAAATATCAGTTCGTTTATAGGAATATCATCTGGGATTTTAGGGTTATGTATTTATAGTTCTTATATCAATCATACTATTTTGAGCGTTACTCATTAGTAAATACCAAACATTCAAGATATTACGAAATGATAGAATATTCTTTACTTAATAAAGATTTTGGAGAAGAAACCAGATACGCTTCAAAGGGTCAAAGTATTGAAGAGATCAATTGCGAAATGGAGAATATAAGAAGAGAATCAGAAGAGAATATTAGGACGAAAGAAGAACTGAGTAAAGCTATTGCTCTCAATCCAAATGATATGGAGTTGTATTATCTAAGAGGAATAGCTGAGTACAAAGAAGAAGAGTTTAAAGAAGCCCTTGAAGATTTTAATATTTATTTAGCGACCAATCCACGAAACGCCGATGCTTATTATTTAAGGGGAGAGTCGAAGTATTTCTTGCGTCTCTTTGAAAATATAATTGAAGATTATAACAGTGCTATAGAAATTAATCCTTATGATTCAAGATTTTATTATAGCAGAGGAGAAATCAGGCAATATATTCTCTCTGATTTCAACGGAGCCTTGACTGACTACAACAAATTGCTGCAAATGGACCCGGAAAATCATTCAATTTTCCAAGACAGTGCAATGCTGAAATTGGAGATTGGAGATTTTACTGGAGCTATTCAGGATATTAATAGCGCTCTGGAAAAATGTCCTGAATTTTATCTGATGCGAATGAGGGGTGATGCAAAATACGCCCTGGGCGATTACCAGGGAGCTTTAGAAGATTATCATATTGCTTTGAACGAAACTCCGGAATACTCAGGCGCCTATTTAGGCATAGGCAAAGTAAAGATTTTCCTGAAAGATTTCAGCGGCGCGTTAAGTGATCTTAACAAAGCAATTGAAATTGATCCCAAAAATTCTGAAGCTTACAACTGCAGGAGTGAACTGAAAGAGATATTGGGCGATGAGGAGGGATCAATAACCGATAAGAATAAAGCTGAAGAAATTGAAGCCGATCAGTTCAGTCCCAATTATCATAATGGTCTTTTCCACTTTGATAACGGTTGTTATCAGGAAGCCATTGATTGTTTTACTCAAGCACTGGATTATAATCCCCAGAGTGATGAAACTTATATCCGCCGTGGAATTGCAAAGTACCAAATTGGCGATTATGAAGGACTTATTTCGGATTACTACAAGGCATTGGATTTAAATCCAAACTGGGACAGCACTTTCGACGATTCGCAAGAGAAAGATAAAATTGATATAAATTTACTTGATCGGATTTTTGGGTTACCTCAGAACTTTTTGCTTATGCATTACCAAATGACTCATCAAATTCCTGCTGTTAACGCTGAATCCACTCCACTCGAACTACGAAAAGTTGTTGAACGTTATTATGAGGATGCCTGCAGGAGAATAAAGGAAAGGGAAAATGATCAAGCTGAGCGTTAACTACTTTTAGGTTGGCCTTTGATATTGTATAATTCTTTATATGCTTCATTATTTTTTGGATCAATGTGAATAACTTTGCTAAAATCTTTAATTGCTTCGCTGATAAGTCCTTTTCTTCGGTATAAACCACCTCTCCTTAGCAGTGCGCTAATATTGCCCGGATCCTGTTCAATTATATTGTCGTAGTTTTTGATCGCCTTTTCTTTTTCACCCAACATCTCATGAATAAGTCCCATATCAAAATATGCTTCCAAATCATTGGGATCAAGTTGTACAACCATCTTAAAATCATTAAGAGCAGAATTATAATTTTTTAAATAACTATTTAACATGGCTCTATTGAGGTATGCAGATTTATTTTCTTTATTTAATGAAATGGCTTTTGAGTAATCCATGAAAGCTTCCTCGAATCTTTCCAATTCTTCGAAGCAAAGCGCCCGTTTTTCATAACCAAATATCAGCTTTGGAAATAACTCTAATGTTTTAGTCAGATCTTCAAGAGCTGAATTTAAATCTCCTAATTTTAATTTACATAATCCCCTGACCAGATAATTGCAACCTTCTCCAGGCTTCAGCTCAAACGCCTTTTTGCAATCTTCCATCGAACCTTTGATATCATTAATTTTGTACCGGAGATATCCACGGACACTAAATGCCAAATAATTCATTGGGTTAAGTTCAATACTTCTATTTAAATCATTCATCGCATTTTCATAATCTCCGAGAGCAACCCTGCTCCTTCCCCTTTTGCAGTAAGCTTCAAAAGATCCTGGATCTGATTCAATTATTTTTGAGTATTCTTCGATTAATAAATTGTGATCCTTTGGTGATTTTTTTTGAGATATTTGATCAAGATTTTCCATTCAATAGTCAGATTAAGTCAGCGTATCAAAGCTACTAAACAGAATTTTTAATGACAAAATAAAATGAGATTTTTTGGAGGAAAAATGAGACGAAGTATTTGCTGTGCCCAGAATTGGTTAGTTTTAGAGGAAATCGGATGAATCCGCAATCGCTGAGTTTCTAAAGCTTATTTGGAAAAACAGTAAATGTTTCCATCCATTGCTCCGAGCACGATCATATTATCAGCAACAGCAGGATTATTGGGTATGCCGCTCCCAATTTCATAGCTCCAGATTTTACTTCCATTGGAAAGATTAAGGATCGTTAGATCTCCACGCATATTAGCAACAATAACTTTGTTATTCACTATCACCGGAGAGGCTTCCACCACCTTGTTGGTATTGTAACTCCAAAGCAACTTTCCCGAAGATTTATCAAAACAATATACGAATTTATCCTTATTAGCTGTTACTACCTTGTTCCCGGATAAAGCGGCAGAGGCCACAAAAGGTTGTCTTGCCTCTTTCTTCTCGTTTTCCCAGCTCCAGAGGATCTTCTTGTTCTGAACATCCACTTTGGAAAAACGTCCGTCATAATCACCAATGTAAGCCATTTGCTGTTCTACCGGACAGGATCCAGCCACATAGGTAGCCACATCTATTTTGGCATCGAGCTTCCCCTTGCTGATGTCAACAACATGCAGAAATCCGTCACATCCGCCAAAGATTGCTTTCCCATTGAAACAGGCGGCAGAGCCATTGATGTAATTACTGGATTCGTATTTCCATTTTACTTTTCCCGTTTCTGCATCAACGCAATGAAGAAAATAGTCATAACTTCCCACCATAAGTAGAGTCTGATTCCCTGATTTCCACCAGTTGACAGAACCCATGATCTGGTTCTCGGTTTTGTATTTCCAGATCAGTTTGCCATCCGTAAGCTTCAGCGCAAAGAGAGTACCGTCCAGATTGCCGATATATACTTTGCCGTTCAAAATCAATGCAGGAGCTTCAATGGAGTTTTCAGTTTTATATTTCCAGATCAGTTTTCCCTTCAGATCAAGACAGAAAACAGTCCCATTGGTACTTGCCACCACAATTTTACCATCACAGATTACCGGCGCAGATTTTATATTATCGCCTGACTGAAAAGACCATAACAACTTTGGATTTTCTGGAATATTGACATTTGTGGTTCCTGTCAGACTCTGGTTTCCGCGAAAGTTATTCCAGCAATGGGTTGTCTGGGCAGAAAGCTCAGACATTGTCAATAAAAATAAAAGAGAAAGAATTAAAGTTTTCATTTGAATGACCAATGAAATTAGAAATTTTAAATTATGCGAATTAAGAGTTTCTTAAATGTTGTCTTCGATAACCTGATCTTTTAAAAAACACCTCAGTAGAGGAATTGATTTTACCCTTTCAACGACCTGATTACCTGATTAAATTAGGTAATTAGGTCAATTTTTCTCCCCCGATCATTTCTACTGAGGTGTTTTCGACAGATTAGGTTATCCATTCCTTAAATCGAACGTTTTAGAAGTTTATTCCCTCCAGCCTAATGTCTAAAGCCTTTTGTCTAAAGATGAAAGTGCACCTGTCGGACAGGCTTTTGCTACAATTTTTGCCGTTTCGGCTAAGCCGGATTCGATGGACTCATTAAAGGGTACACCTATTTCCACCTCAAATCCCCTGCCAATGAAAGTGAAACCGTATTTCTCGTGATATTTCTCTGTCATTCTGACACAGATCCCGCATTTGATGCATTTCTGAGGTTCATAAACGATATCATGAGCAAATTTCTTCGTGAACGGTCTTCGATCATTTCCTGCAAAATGCTTCTGATCAGCATTGTACTCTCCTGAATACAATCTCAGTTTGCAATTTTCTATTTCCCGGCAATCGCAATGAAGACAACGCTGTGCTTCCAGAACCACCTCCTCTTTAGTAAATCCGGCATTCATACCTCTTGCCGGAGTGACTCTTTCTCTTTCAACTGATTCTTTGAGATATTCCGACAATTCTTCCCTGAGCAAACGGCCAAACCTGGAATTGAAAAGCTGTGGTTCTCCCTTGGGCTCTTCTCCCGACAAATACTGGATTACTGAGAAAGCGACTTCTTTTCCCTGTCCTAACGAACGGATAGCCAGTTTAGAGAAACGTAAGCTGTTCCCTATCGCAAAGACTCCCTTTTCAGAAGTTTGGTAACTGTTTTTGTCAGCTACTATTCCTTTATCATTCAAAGAGATTCCCCAGGATTTCATCTCTTCGCTGATCACACCGGTTGAGATGACTACTGCATCGTACTGACTCCGGATAGAACGAAATTCTTCTGCATCTATTTCCTTCCCACCTTCAAACTTTACTCCTGTATTGAGAATGGAAGTAATTTCACCATCCAACACTTCTTTTGGAAGAATATCGTCAGTTATTGCAGTACGCAGCATCCCTCCTGCTACCCTGTTTTTGTCAAATAAAGTAACCTGAACACCTTTTAACTGCAGGTAATAAGCTGCTGCCAATCCGGCAGGTCCTGCTCCAATGACAGCTGCGGTTTTACCCGTTGAAGGCGGCGGATCGAAAGGATGAACGTCATTTTCATCACCTACAAAACGCTTCAAAAGACAAATAGAAACAGGAGAATCTATACTCTTCCGGCGACAGGCTCCTTCGCAGGGAGCGGAACAAATACGTCCCAGAACCGACGGCAATGCAATATTCTTTTTTACTTCTTTAAGGGCTCCTAAGAAATTACCGTTAGCAATGAGCCTGTTCATCAGGGGAATATTCATATGAGCCGGACAAGCAATCTGACAGGGACCTTCACAATCTCCAACATGTTCACTCAACAGAAGTTCAAGGGCTACCTGACGGGCTTCCTTAATTTCGTTGTCATCCGTAACGATTGACATCCCTTCAGTAGCCGTCACTGAACAGGAGGGAAAGAGCTTCCCGTTATGAGTATCCTTAACCAGACAAAGCATGCAGGAAGTGAAATGCCCCAGCTCCTCATTCAGGCATAAGGCCGGAACTTTAACTCCGGCTGCCTCTGCAGCCTTTATGACTGAGATTCCATCTTCAACCCGGAACTCTTTATTATTGATCTTTACAGTAATCATCGTTTTTAAGTTTTCACCTCTCGCTTCTTTACCTAACTTTTCGATTTTCTACCAAGGAAGAATCCTCTTATTTTGTAAAACTTTTCCCCCTTTTCCCCTTTTCCCCCGCTTACTAATTTTTACACCACTATCACCGCATTAACAGGACAGACCTGACGGCAGGCATCACACTTGATGCATAAATCGGTATTAATGCTATGCTTTTCAAGAGGCGTAAATGGTATTGCATCGACCGGGCAGCGTTGCACGCATTTGGTACAACCAATACAGTCGTCATTGATGGAATATTTTATTAAAGCGCTGCATTTCCCTGTTGGACATATTCCGTTAAGATGAGCTTCGTATTCTTCCCTGAAATATTTTAAGGTACTCAAAACAGGATTAGGCGCTGTTTTACCCAACCCACAAAGGCTCCCCTTTTGAGTCCATTTAGCCAGTTTCTCCAGTTCTTCCAAATCGCCCTTCTGACCCTTTCCGGAAGTCAGATTCTCCAGGATATCGAGCATCCGTTTTGTTCCAACACGGCAAAAGGTACATTTACCACAGGATTCGTGCTGAGTAAAGGAGAGAAAGAACCTGGCAATGTCCACCATACAGTCTGTATCGTCCAGCACAACAAGTCCTCCCGAACCCATCATGGCTCCCAAACTGCTCAAAGATTCATAATCTATGTGAGTATCCGCCAGATGAGCCGGGATACAGCCTCCTGAAGGTCCGCCAATCTGCACGGCCTTGAATTTACGACCGTTGGCAATACCGCCACCAATTTCTTCAATTACCTGCCGGATGGTAATCCCCATTGGTACTTCAATCAGCCCTCCGCGTATTATTTTACCCGCGAGAGCAAAAACTTTGGTTCCTTTACTTTTTTCGGTTCCGATGTTGTCAAATCTCTCAGAAGTCTCCCTGATGATATAGGATATCTGGGCAAAAGTTTCAGTATTATTGACCAGGGTTGGCTTCCCGAATAATCCTTTTACGGCAGGGAATGGCGGCCTTAGGTGTGGAAACCCTCTCTTGCCTTCAATGGATGAAATCAAAGCTGTTTCTTCGCCACAGACAAAAGCCCCGGCACCTTCGTAAATCTGTACACTAAAATTGAATCCGGACTGCAGGATATTTTCTCCAAGCAGATTATTGGCAATACAAACATCGATAGCCGCTCTGATTCTTTTCACCGCTAAGGGATACTCTGCACGGATATAAAAGTATCCACTGTGTGCACCCACCGCGTAAGCTCCAATGATCATTCCTTCAATCACCCTGTATGGATAGGATTCCAAAAGCATCCGGTCCATAAAAGCGCCGGGATCCCCTTCATCACCGTTGCAGATGAGGTATTTGATGTCGTTTTCCTGATGCGCAACCATTTCCCATTTAACGCCGGTGGGAAATCCTGCTCCTCCCCTTCCTCTTATGCCGCTAACCTTCACTTTTTCAATCACCTGCGAAGGAGTAAATTGTTTCAGCACCTTTTTTAAAGCTAAGAATCCCCCGTGATTTTTATATTCCTCGAGATCAAGGGGATTCATTACTCCACGGTTTTCTGTAGCAATCGGTAATTGTCTTCCGAGAAAAGTGGCCACAGGCTTCTCTCTTACATCCAACAAATAACTCTCTATCCCATTCCAATTGGCATCATTCTGTATATTCCCGATAGAATTTACAAATCTGTTTTTAAATCGTGAAAGCCAGTTCTGAGATTTAAAATGCTTCTCAACGATACTTTTAATGTCTTCAGGTTTAACCTTCGAATAAAGGGTTGAATGGCCATGATAAGGCACAATTTCAACTAAAGGTACCTGATGACACATTCCGACACATCCTACGCTTTTAAGCTTTACATTCAGATTATTCTTAACAAGAACATCCTCAACGCTCTGCCTTATTTCCTCACTGCCGCTTGCTACGCAGCAGGAACCAAGACCAATCCGGATTTCACCTTTAATCTCTCTTCCCTCCGCTTCCCTGAACTGTGTCTTATTTTTATCTCCTTTCAGGGATTCAAAATCATCAATAATCTGTCCTACCTTGTCGCTGGAAACGTGGCCATAAGTAATGCCATCAATCTGTACAACAGGAGCCAATGTACAGCATCCCAAACAACTCACCTTCTCAATGGTATATTTTCCGGTATCATTGGTGTACTGGCCATCCGGCAGTTTCAGCTCCCTTCTGAATGCATCATAAACCTGTCCCGCACCTTTTACGTGGCAGGCTGTACCAATACAGACCCTTACCATATGTTCTCCTACGGGTTTAAGTCTGAACTGCGAATAAAAGCTTGCCACACCAATGATTTCAGCAGGTGTAATGCTGGTTAAATCAGCCACCTTTCTTAAAACATCCTCTGGCAAATAATTATATTCTTTTTGAATGGCCTGCAGAATGGGAATAAGGGAATTTTTGGATGTTCCCTTCTCCGCAATTATTTGATCAACTTTACCCAGGTCACTCATTTAATTAAAATTACGAATTACGAATTACGAATTACGACATTTATTATTTTCCGCCAATGCAATATAGATATTTGGATGTCCTGATAAACATCTTCCCTTCTGCAAAGGCAGGGGTAGTAAACATTTTATCCCCTACATTGCTTTCGGCAAGCAGCTTCTGCTCTTTGGATACTTCGTAAACCCTCATCCGGCCATTGGTATCAACAGAATAAAGCTTGCCGTCATTTACCACGGGCGAGGAATAAAATCCGGGTCCATCCTCTTTTTCCCAATATTTACTTCCTGTTTTTGCATCATAGCAAACCAAAACCCCATAGCTCGTTTCCAAAAACAACAATCCATTTGAAGAAACAAGACTCGCCACTTCGGGCATGTACTCGGTACTTTCCCAAACTACTTTGGAAGAGGAAGGATCTATGGCGGCTAACTTGGCATATTCGTTTGCGGCAAAAATCAATCCGCTTCCAAAAGCAGGAGAACAACCTACTTCACCGGACATGCAGTTCACACTCCAAAGCTCTTTCCCCGATTCAGCGTCATACCCTGCGACCAATGGATCTGATGATAACACAACCTGGTATTTCCCTCCAATATTGGCGATAATGGGGCTGGCCCATGATATTTTCACCTTCCGTTCAGTTTCCCATTTGGTTTCCCCGGTCATATTATTCAAAGCAATCAGCTTATGCGTTTTGTTGTTATCATACTGTATGTAAACCTTGTCTTTCCACATGATCAGGGATGATGCATGACCATAATGATTATCGGGAAGGCCAAGGCTCCTGGCCCATACCCTTTTACCGGTCATATCAAAACAGATCACATCACCATTGGCAAAAATGGCATAAACCATGTTGCCGTCCGTAGTTAAGGAAGAAGCCGCAACGCCTGTATCCTCAGAAACCTTAGGCATACCGGCTGAACCGGGAATATTGTCTACCGGCTGAGTCCACAATAATTTACCTGAATTGCCGTCAAAACAATAAACTTCACGCTTTTGAGTGTTTGCGCCTGAAAGAAATACCTTATTCCCCCAGATAACCGGTGAATTATTGCCAAATTTAGGGACAGCGGCCTTCCAAAGAATATTTTTACCGGAGGTAACATCAAAGTCAACAGGAACATTTTTGTGGTAGGATACACCCAATCCAAACGGTCCCCTGAAAGAAGGAGAATTTACCTTTATGGCCTCACTACCGGGAAGCTTGATTTCAGCAGGAGCCGATGCCGGAGCCGCTGAAGCAGGAGAAACAGCCGCTGAATCCTTTTTAGCTGTACTATCCTTGACAACAGGCTGGACAGTTTGTCCGCCACCCACTTCTACCACCTCAATTCCGTTTGGTTTTTCTCCGGGAGCTTTTTCCAAAGCCTTCTCATCAACCTGGTATTTTTGTAAATGATCCACTGTAAGAAAGGAGGCTCCGATTCCTGCCACAAAGATCAGTGAACCCACAATCAACACCCATCGCTGTGTGAGCATCCGGTTAGTCAGTTCATTTTCATTTTCGGAAACCGGTTCTGTTATTTTTGATTTTAATCCGTAATAAGTACGAAGCGCCAAAACAAGAACGATGGCTCCTGCCAACAACAAAACACCCCCTGTTTTGATCTGCCATTGAGTATTGAAATAAGCCTTACGGGCCAATAAGTCAAAATTGCGAATCTCAGCTTTTAAAGCATCACTATCCTTATCCTGACTCAGTTGTTGTACAAGAGCCGCAAGCGCTTCACTGTCGAGGGGCTTGCTGCGGGTCATCTGAAAAAAATTCAACAACAACAAAAGGGCTACTGTGATACTGAAAATGCCAGCCACAACAGCAACATTTTTCGATAATTTCAGTTTTTCGTCTTTATTCATCTTCTCTTAGTTTCAAAGTTTCATGTCTCAAAGTCTCAAACGGTTTCATGCAACTTTGAAACTACTGAAACTTTTGGAACTTCTTTTTTAACAGGACAAAAATTCATACAGCGTCCGCAACTAAAGCAATTACTCTTATCAGGCACATAATCTGTCCGGCTTCTGTAAATGACCTGATTCAACAGCATCAGCCCAAAAATCAATCCGATAAAACCTCCGGCGAGCATACCGCCGAAATAGAATTTCTGCCGGATTGCGGCGGCCTCATCTACCAGGGTATCCATCGATTTGCCTGAGCTTAAAAATGCCTGTACATCGAGGTTTTTGATATCATTTTTAACCTCAGGCTTTTTGATCAGAAGTTCCGCCAGATAAACCTTCGGATGTACTTTTGATAAATACGTATGTGCTTTGGAACCTACAAATCCGCCAATAAATATCCAAACGGGGATCAATAACAAATAAATGATAAACCTGCTGATCCCCCATTTCTTTGCTTTCCGTACCTTATCACTGGTAGGATAATCAATTGCATCAAAAGGACAGGAACGTTCACATAATTTACACTGAATGCATTCAGCCGGGGTCACCGTTAAATGCCATTTTGAAAAGCGCGACATCCAGCTCAGCAGTACGCCATAAGGACAGAAAAAACGGCAATAGGGCCTTGCCACAAACATTCCCATCAGTAAGAATGCGGCTCCCAGGGCAAGCATGATAAATTCGGCATCTCTTCGGTATATTCCAACAAATGGATCATACCGGCAAATGATGAAATCAGTCCCGGTAGCCGCAAACAAGATCGCCAGCGCAAGATAAATATAAGGGAACAAACCTAAGATCTTTCTCAGCCATTCGGGCAATGAAAGAGGTTTTATTACCAGTAAATCCTGGATAGCCCCCAACGAACAGGCCCCGGCGCAGAATACCCGTCCGAAGAAAAGAGCAAAAATAAGCGGCAACAGAAAGAAAAGCAGAGTTGTAATGGATATAGCATAGGTAGGGTCAAAGAAGGTAAGCGTCATGTTTTGAATCGCTCCTATTGAACAAATGCAGCCATGACGGTAAAAACCAAAGTATGCTATGGTAAAAACAGACAGCCACATAATACCTCTTCTTGATCGTTTTTTTATGGCTAACCAGGAAGCAATGGAAAGGACAGCCAAAAGAATCAGTACATCGAAATATTCCAGAGAAAAAGCTCTCGGCTCCGGAGTTACAGGGGAAGGCTGGGTATAGCCGTTGCTGAATTCCGGTTTCGGGAAACGCTGCTGCTGAGCCATACCCGTGAAAGTAAGGAGTATGATCATCAAAAGCAGGTATATTTTATTGAAGTATTTCATCTGTTTTCTAAGGCTGTAGGCTGTAGGAACACCAAGTCGCAACCATTAGCACATTGATTTATTTTATTCAAGTATCTCATCTGTTTCTAAGGCTGTAGGCTGTAGACTTTAGCAACTCTAAGTTTGCAACCATTAGCACATTAATTAATTATTTATGTAAATTAAAAGGAACTGAAGTTTTTGCTTAAACCTTCTGTGGTCTTAAAGCACGAATCAATCCTCCAAGCACCTTTTCGATCTCATTAAATTTAGATTCAAATTCCTTAGTATTTGTTTCTTTAAAATAACCCAGCCGGTCTGCCAAAGAATATTGATAATGCAATTCCCTTAAAGAACCGTATGCAATATCAAGAAATCTGACATATTCTGGTTGGCTCTCTCTTGCGCATCCCTCGACTATATTTGAAGGAATAGAAACAGCCGCTCTTCTCATTTGAGAGGTTAAACCGAAAATCTCTTCCTTTGGAAAACACTTGGTTCTCTCATAAATCAAAACCGCCATTTCATCGGCCAGTTCAAAGGCTCTTAATTTAGTATGATCCCTCATTTTAAGGCTTTAGACTTTAGACTTTAGGCTTTATGAAAACCGCCAATCTTAAAGCCATATTTTTTAAATTTATTTTCATATTTATTCTCCTTCCGTTTATAGAGCTTTTTCCTACAGTCTACAGTCTACAGTCTACAGTCTACAGCCTAAAGCCTAAAGTCTACAGCCTACAGCCTAAAGTCTAAAGCCTTTATGCTTTCGAATCCTTCGTCCAACCGCCTTTCACCTTGTAAGGACTGCTTGCTTTAACCCTTGCTATAGCATCCGAAGGACACAGCCTCGCGATCGAACATTCATTGCAGTTCAGGCATATATTATGCATAATCTGCAGATGCAAAGAACCGTTTCCAAAAGAGGTGCATCCTTTGACACATTTGGCACAACCTATGCACAGCTTCTCATCGATCACGTATTCAAAATAGGGCTCCTCAATGTACTTTCTTTTAATAGCCGAAGTCGGACACAGTTGATTCTCACCCGCCGTCGACTGTTTATTGGCGTCCGGTTTCAGGTACCCCCCGCACAAATCACAGTATCCGCATAAGGCATAGGCATGAATACATTTAACAGCCGAAGGCTTCATCACGCAGGACGTTGCACAGCGGCCGCACTGTGTACATTTAAACGGGTCTATCTGCCAGACATAATTTTCCTTCCCGGCCTTTGTGGCAGCATAAGCTCCCAAACCAACCAAAGCCGCACCAAGTGAAATCCTCATTCCACTCCGGATAAACTCCCGTCTGTTTTTCTTCTTACTTTCCATCGTGCTACTGTTTAGCCTTTGGAAGATTACATTCTTTATTCTTGCCACAATATTTGCATGGCGAAGATTCCTGACACTCCTCGGCCAACACAATTTTATGATCCAATGCCAGGATCGTGGTGACCAATCCTATCCCCGAGAGAATAATCCATCGACCACTTTGCCTGAAAAATTCTTTCCTGTTCATTGTCTTTTATTTCTGTACAAATAAACGAATAACTTTTTTGTCAAAATCCAGGGCATACACATTCCCCTTTTCATCGACAGCAACCTCGGGAGCATGTCCATTCGGTTGAAAAGCAGCAGGCGGAGCCACTACACATTGAAACTCACCCGAAGGTTTGTATTTCTTGATCCTTACCAGGCCTTTTTCGCTGGTAATAAAACTCCCATCGGGGGTAAAAGCAAAATGAGCCGGATTGCAGCAACCGTTGAATCCTTCAATCTTCACGGATTGGTTCTCCCAGAATGTCCGCAATACCCCGTCTGTTGTATAATTTTCCAGGGAATGCTTCCCCGGATTGACAATCCACAATTCATTATCACCGTTAAAAGCCAGGTCAAAATAGGGACTCGGAACCACAAAACCATGTATTTGTTCATTACCGGTCTTCCCTTCTATCTCACCCAATTTTCTGCCTGCCAAATCGAATACCCATACTTTTCTTTTCCCGGCGTCGGCCACGTAGATCTTACCCTCATTTTCGGCAATGGAAGTAATGACAGTGCTATCGTTAAAATCATCCAGGTCATTCATCTTTTTTTCTTTAAGACTTAAAATCTCTACAGAATTTTTAAATCCAATGAGTATATGTTCCGGAGTGGCAAAAATGCACCTCGGCTGATTATCCAGGATAATCTCTGAAAGCAGCTTACCGGATGGCTCAATGATCTGCAGCCGTTTATCTCCGGCCAGGTATATCCGGTTATTCTGATAGGAAATGGCTGTCGGGGTAGTAAAGTTTATTTTAAAATTACGGCTTTCTTTATAGAGGATCAAGGAAGTGTCCACTTTTGCAAAGGCATCCACGTCCAGCTCGTAAGGATTCACCGGACGGTTGTCCGGGATCTTGGAGACAAAGTCATAGACAATGATTCCTACGATGGTCATCACCAGAAAGATCAAAAATGTTACGATGCCTTTGTTTTTCATCCTTAATTATTTATTGAACCCTTCCGGGGTTCAGGTTTTCATCCGATTCATTACCCCGGATTCCATCCGGGGCTATTCATATTTAACCACTTCGTGGTTGACTTTTCCATTGCATTTCCACATCTCTTGCCGTCTGCTTTAGCTGACGGGCCTGATTAATGAGGATTGCGGCTTTAGCCTCATTCCTTCAAAATATGTGGCTAAAGCCAATTCCTTACTTTACTACTCCCGTCAGCTAAAGCAGACGGCAAAGGAGAAAAAATCCTTACTCGTCATTCGTAATTATTTCTTATTCAAGTCCACGCATACCATCTTCTTCGAATCTCTCAGCAAAAGAAATCCATCTGCCAGCGCCAGAGGCGCCCAGGCATCCGCTCCGTCAGGGATAACCTTCACCTGATCCAATTCGATATATTTACTGGTACTCGGCCGCATAATAGTCAGGGTACCTTCATCATCCAGAAGAAAGAATTTATTATCTGCTAAAAGATAAGGACCCAATCCAAATCGTTTGGTCTGACCACTTGACCAAACTATTTTCTTACAATCTGACGGATCTACACAAAGAAACTGATTTCTCAGTGAGCCTCCGTCTTTTGGAGAAACGCCAAAAAGATGTCCCTCCCAGTACACCGGGGTTTGTTGTTCGCAAGCCAATCCATCTTTTGGAGTATAGACCTGCAAAACTTTTACACTGAATTGACCTCCGCTTTCACTCAACTGAAGCGACATACTCCCTGCCCCATAACCTGCGGTCATGAAAATCTTCCCGTCAGGCATACAAACCGGTGACGGCGCTACAACCGAATGGTTCCAGGCCGATGTTTTCCAAAGAACCTTACCGGCGTCCGGCCCATCTGCCGCAACTCCCAGCAAGCCGCCAATAGCGCTGTAAACATAAATCTTCCGGCCCCCAAAAGTGTAAGGCATCACAGAAGAATGCGACATCTGCCAATTATCGGGATTGGGTGTTTCCCATACAATTTGTCCCGTTTCGCAGCTGACTCCAATCATCAGGGCTGTTCCTCCTGTTGCAATGACTGCTATGTCATTATCGATCATAGGACATTGTCCGGTATACCAGAAAGGAACTTCGGATTTAAATTTCCCGGCTACATCAATTCCCCACCTTAAATTACCGGTTATCCTGTCAAGACACATCACCTGCCCGCGGGGCCCCATGGTGAGAATATATTTTTCAGTAATGGCCGGAATAGTACGCGACATCCCATGATTCCGTTTGATGTTTACATTATATCCCCTTCGCCAAAGCTCCTTTCCATCCTTTAATGAGAAGCACCTCAACTGGTCAGCTTTTTCCTGTTCCCCATAATCCATGATATAGACCAATCCCTTATAGATAGCTGCTCCTGAATGGCCCTCTCCCAATTCAAGGGTCCAGCGGATATCAGGTCCTTTGGCAGGAAATTTCTCCAGAAGCTTTACGGGTGATTTGCTGATGTTGTCGTAATCCTGCCCGCGGAATCTTGGCCAGGTCTCTTTCATTTCTTCATAACTGGCAGAGAAAGACTGGAATATTTTACCTATTTCCACTTTTTCTTTGGTGGTATCCCCTATTCCTCGGTTATCCGTTCCGGGGAGGCTGACAGAGAATTGCCTGGTGGGATTCCATAAAATCCACCATACCAAAGAAATCACTGCCAATGCAATGAGCAGTTTATATACGGTATCAGCAATTTTCTTATCCATTTTTAAAAACTCTCAAAGATTTGCCACAAAAGCACCAAAGCACCAAATTACGCCAAATCATTTGGTGAATCTTTGTGTTTTGGTGTTTTGGTGGCAGAAGATTCACTTATTCTTTACATCATAAATCATCAAAGCAGATCCATGGCGTATAAATAACATTCCATTGTATATAACAGGATGAGCCCAATAAGGACCCTCCCCTCCATTTACTTTAAAAGTACTGATAATTTTGAAATCTTTTGCATCCGGCTGAACTAACGCAACATGCCCCTGCCGCTCTTCATAACAATACAGCAGTCCATCAGCGGATACGATTGAACCTTTTGTAAACCAATCCTTTTCCCAATTGGTCTTACCGGTCTCCCAGTTAACCGACACCCATTTCCCTTTCGAATTGTTCTCCCAATTCGAACCATACAGGTTCCCATTTACCAAAACAACTCCTCCATGATGGGTATCAAGTGCATCATTTTTCCATTTCAGACTAACGGATCTCCCATCGCGGGAAAGTGTCAGCAAGGTAGCAGGATGATCATAGCCGCTGGTGGTAAAAATATCCCCTTTGTAGAATATTGGTGTAACGGTATTTGCCCCCCGGCCCGATTCGTTGGTATGATATTGAATCAGATTATAATTCCAGAGTATTTCGCCATTGGCTGAATCTATTCCCATGATATCATTGGCAGTCTGGGCCACCACCACCTTTTTACCGGCCCACTCAATCAGGATCGGCGAAGCATAAGCCCTCGGACCTCCAAGACTTTTGGTTTTCCAAAGCAGTTTACCGGTTATCTTATCAAATGCAACAACCGCAGTTTCTGTTCCTCCGGTCGTATAAAGGGCGGCCTTATCCGTCAGCAAAACCGACTCAGCGATTCCCCACCTGTTGTATTCGCCATGAAAATTCTTATGCGCCCCCTGTGACCAGAGTATATTTCCATCAGAAGCATCCAGGCAAACCACTGCTCCGGATCCGCTGACCATGTAAATCCGGTTATTCTCAATGGTCGGGGTACTGCGTACCTCCGGGTAGCTGTTGGCCCAGGCACGGCCATAGGGTTTCGACCAAATTAATTCTCCAGTCATTTTGTAACAGGAAATCACATCCAGAGAGTCTTTCAATAGACCGGAAATATAAATTTTATCCTTATAAATAACAGGATGAGCATAACCTTTACCAAAACCCTCAATCTTCAGCTTCAATTCAGGCCCATTTTCCGGCCATTTTTTCATCAATCCCTTTTCCGGATAAATCCCATCACGGGCCGGCCCTCTCCATTGAGCAATCTCCTGCGAAAAAGACAGAGTCCAGATAAAAAACATCAGAATGCTGAAAATTATTCTTTTCATAACTTATGGATGTCCCAAGTATTTTTATTATCAATTAAATCTGAGAAACTGCCCCTTCACCTAAAGCCTATAGTCTTCAGCCTTACTTCACTTTATAGCAAATCAAATAACCATCATGCCTCAAATACAGTTTCCCATTGTTAATAACCAGGTGCGCCCAATGCTGGGCTCCTGGTGATTTCAGTTTGGTTTTGCTGACCACGTTAAAACCTTCCGGCTTTGCTTCGACCAGGGCAAGATCGCCATTATAACCATAGCAATAAAGCATCCCGTCAGCAGAAATGACATTCCCGGGAGTCACTGCCCTTGAGGAATATTTCTGTTCTCCGGTTTTCCAGTCAATACACTGCCAGTCTCTTGTTTTGTCTCCTGAGAGGTAGATATAGCCATTCACCAGAACGGCTCCCCCGATCCGGCTGTCGGCTTTCTCATTGTACCATGCCTTAGTAATTTTGCTGCCGTCTTCGCTGAGGTTGAGCCTCACCCCTCCCTGTCCGTATCCGCTGAAACAAAACAGGGCGCCATCGGCATAAAGGGGAGTATTGGCGTGAACAGCCCACTGGTTGGTCCATGGATAAGACCAAAGAAATTTCCCGTTTTCAGCATCCACTCCGATAATATGCTTTTCGGTATGGGTGACCAATAATTTTCTGGAAGGAAGTTTTACCAGCAAGGGGGTGCAATAGGCAGAGGGTTCCCCTTCGGCTTTACAACTCCAGATTAAACTCCCGTCTTTCTTGTTTAAAGCCACGATGTTATTAACAGGTCCCCCGGGTGTGACAAACAGTTTTTCCCCATCGATGACCAGGGTTTCATTTACGCCCCACGTGATATTCTTCCCGTCAAGCTCTTTGATGACATCTTTTTTCCATTTTACGCTGCCGTTTGCGGCATCCATGCAGGTGATAATCCCTTTAGCGGAATAGATATACAATAAACCGCCGTCAATGACAGGAGTGGAACGTGAACCGGCATAACTTTCGGTCCATTCTTCCCCGTAAGGCGCTTTCCAGCTTACCTTTCCATCAAGGGTCATGCAAAAAATATGCCCGACTCCGTTTAATGCTCCTGAGAGATAGATCTTACCGTTTGCAAACGCCGGGGATGAATGTCCGTCGCCTAATCCTTCAGATTGCCAGATTATCTCAGGTCCTGAGGCGGGCCAGGATTTGAGCAAACCCGTTTCGTTATAAATCCCCTTTGAGCCTTCACCACGCCATTGCGTGGGCTGTTGGGCCTTGCAGAATGATAGAATGAAAAAAAAGCCAATTAACAGGAAAGAGACATTCGCCCTCATAAATCCGGAATTAAGTAATTATTACAAAATGATCTAATAGCAAGGACAAATATAAAGGATTTAACCAGACCAAAAAACAGTATTTCAGGCTTGTATATATTCTTTCAAGCATTCTTTACAGACCGGGTTTGGAGGAATCGGACTCCTGCTAAGGTCCACGCGGATTTGAATCCGAACATCGAAACAGATAACAAATTTTGCCACCAAAGCACCAGGACACCAAATTTTACACCAAAAATATTTGGTGAGATTTAGTGCTTTAGTGCTTTGGTGGCATTTAATTGATACACAATAAGATGATATTTGTTATGTATTAACGTGAGTTCGATCTAAGCAATGGATAACCTAATCTGTCAAAAACACCTAAGTAGAAATGGTTCAGAGAGAAAAACCGACCTCATTACCTGATTTAATCAGGTAATGAGGTCGGTAAAAAGGTGAAATCAATCCCACCTACTGAGGTGTTTTTTTTAGATTAGGTTATCGAAAACAACATTAGCACTCAAACAATCAAGCATTACCTTATCCAACACTTAGATCGAACTTACGTTATTAGGTCAATAAGGTTTTCTCAATTACCTCCCAATCACTAAAACGTCAGGTCTCACCAAACCTCCGTAAGCTAATTATCCGGTAAAACCCGTGAAAGGGCAATCTTTGGAGACTGTTTAAATTTAGTTCTTTTGGGATTTTAAGTAGTTCAGCCCCTTCGGGGTTGAGGTCTTATATGTCACATTTTCCGTGGGTTACCCCCACGGTTATTCATATTAAACCCTTTCAGGGTATAAAGCAAATTTAAGTCCGAAGGACTTGAATTTGAATAACCTCCGGTGTAACCGGAGGCACTGAAACACATACAATACAGAACCCCGAAGTGGGTTCAACTTTGTTAAAAAGAAATTTAAACAGTTTCTTAGTAAAACAAAGGAAACCTTTCGGGTGAAATGGCGATCGTGCTTATATAAAAACCAAAACTACAGCGGTTACCACTCCAATACCTGCAATATAAATTGCCCGGCGGAAAATTCTGGTTTGAGGTTTAAACATCCACAAAGAGGATACAGCCAGAAACAATAAGAGTATCCCGAAAAATACGCCAAGGAAGTGGGATGCGTTCCGGCTCGAGGTCTTATGAAGATTGGTAAATCTGCTAAGTATACCGGGTAGGTCTTTACTGTTATATTTGGCCACTCCCGTCACCTTGTTATAAGTTCCATTGTTAAAACTTATTATTTCACCTTCATCTTTTAAGACCTTGAAATCTCTCATGTGCAAGATTTGGCCAAGTTCAGAAGTTTCAATGTTGGGACCGATATTCTTTTCAATCAGCTTCTCCTGTTTTAAAAAATCAGTATCCCGGTATATCAGCACGATGCCACTTACACTATAAATGATGATGAATCCGATAAGGAAAAACCCGATATCCCGGTGTAAAGACCTCATATAATGGCTTAGGCCTTGATCTTTGTGTTCCATAATTTTTTGTTTTTAATATTTTTATGTTCTATTATTGGATTCGTTTTTAAGCCTAAGGTTTAAAAGAAAAAATTTAAAATTTGCCACCAAGCCGGCAGATCACCAAAAAATTCCCGGCTTTGCCTCCCCCGGGGCCGTATCTCCACGCTCGCCATAACAATAAAGCATCCCGTCAGCATTAATAACACCACCTGGCTTATTGCTTTGGAGGAACATCGGCAGCCAGGAATGAGAAGAAACATTGGCAAAGGGAATTTTCTACAGCTTCAAATTCAAATATCCCCAAATAGCCTGATTCAGAACGTATTTACTTCATGCATTATTCATTTATAAATAATATAATAAAATAATATTTATTTATCTTTACGATTATTTATGGTGCGATCCTTGATGCTGAACGGATAATACCAGCTCCGAGGTTTGTGTATGGTTCCTGTATGGTTTGAGTATGGTTCCTGTATCAGATCATACAGAAACCTTATTTGAAGCATAGGAAAACCTTACTTTAACTACTATGAAATTATGGCAATTTTTAAGGGAAATGATATCTCGGGAATGGTCGGTCCCGTGGTATTTCTCAAACTGAACGGCCAGGGAGTTATCCGCAAGGCTCCGGGGAACAGGAGCAAAAACTCCTGGAGCGACCCTCAAGTGAATCACCGGACGCGCATCAGCAATTTTGCTGTTTTCTGGAAACAAAGGGTCCCGGGTGAATGTAAACAGATTTATAAGCTGGCTGCCAAAGGACTGAACGCCTACAGCCTGTTTCTCAAAACTAATCTCCCGGCTTTCAGTCCCGACGGTTCGCAGATTGATCCGGCCTGGCTGCACCTATCAACAGGAAAACTGCCCCTGCCCCACCAGCTTTCGGCTATCCCGCTTCCCGGAGATCCTTCAAAACTACAGGTCACCTGGCAGAATGATCCAATTAGCCGCCTTGCCCGCCCAAAAGATAAACTGCTGATGATCATCGCCGTGGATGGGAAATACACCTCCCCGATCATTACCGGCGCGATCCGGAAACAGGAAAGCGCGATCATTGATCTGCCTGCAGGACTGCAAAAGATCGAGGGAGTTTATTTGTTTTTTGGAGATGAAGAAAGAGAGATGTATTCGGAGGATGCGTGGTTTGGAAAATAAATACCAAAAAAATTTATCTGTAGACCTGAAGAAAAACTAAAATACATATTATGATTTGAAGCTGAGAAGATAAGTGCATTTTAGTCAAAATAAAATTTATTTTTAAATCTAATGAAGTACTTTATTGTATATACTCTTTGCCTGATCCTCTTTACCGCATGTACGAAAGAAAAAATAGAGGTACCTGATACCGGACGTAAAATTGTGATCAATGGTTTAATCACAACCGATTCGTTATTTAATGTTTCGCTGACTCAAAGTGGAATTTTAACCGATCGAGGTAACTATCAGCATGCAGATCTTCGTTTTAATACAAAGATTTATGAGAATAACGTGCTGGTAGATTCTTCCCTTTACGGTTTTACATATCCTGATGGCTACTATGGTTATTTGTTAGCAAGTGATTACGGATCCAGGAAGGTAATTCCATTTCCAGGAAATGAATATAAAATTGTGGCAAATGCTGCAGGTTTGCCTGAAGCATCTGCAACTACCAAAATACCCAATCTCGTAAAAATCAGTTTTATAGATACTTTAATGACTGAAGTATATAAAGGTTATATCACCTGTAATGTACAGATTACTGATCCTCCCGATGAAAAAAACTATTACATGTTAATGGTAAAGAGAAAGGTTTATAATATACATACTCGCGGCATTCCCGAAATTGAATTTGATTGTACGGATCCAATAATTGAGGAGAAACTTATGGATGGTGGTACCATAGGTATAGCTTTTAGCGACAAAATAATTAACGGTAAAAAACATAAAATACCAATTAAAATTGGCCAGTCCGCATTTGGCTATCCTTTTTTAGATGATAGGGAGGTAACTACTGGACATGGTCCAACTATCATAGGTCCACCAATTAAAAAAACATTTTATTTCAGGTTGTATTCTATTACTGAGGATTTCTATAAATATATCCGGACGCTGAATTTGTATGGTAAAAACTTCGGTAATCCGCTCACTGATCCTGTATTGATGCATTCAAATGTTAACGGCGGACTTGGAATATTTGCCGGTGCCGCGGTGTCAGTCGATTCCCTGGTTTACGACTACTCAAAACAATAGTCTCATCATAAAAATAACGAATAATGCTGAAATTAAAATTATTACTATGCTTCATTATTTTGTTTCATACCGTTTACTCCCAAAATTTCACTGTTTCCGGATATGTTCAGGATATCAATACAGGAGAACGTATCATTGGAGCTTTTGTAATCGATAGCATCAGTAAACAATCTGTCCAAACAAATAATTTCGGTTTTTTTAGTCTCAAAAGCAAAAGGCCTGAATCAGCTATTCAAGCTACTTATATGGGATTATCATCAAAATTTATTCATTTGTCTTTAGTACATGACACCCTGATTAATATTAAAATGAATTCTATAAGAGCGTTAAGCGAAGTTGTTGTCACCTCTTCACGTTATGATCAAGATGTAAATACCCCGTTGGGTTTCAAAATGATCCCTATAACTCAGCTCAAACTGATGCCTGCAATTGGTGAACCAGATTTGCTTAAATCTATACAAAATCAGCCTGGCATTAAAGGAGGAGTGGAAGGATCGTCCGGAATATTTGTGCGCGGTGGCGGGAGTGGTGAAAACCTGTTCCTTTTGGATGATGTTCCGATCTATAATGTCAGTCATTTTTATGGGTTTTTCAGTGCCTTCAATACAAGCGCTGTCAAAGATCTTAAATTATTGAAAGGATGCTTCCCTGCCCGTTATGGTGGACGTACCTCATCCGTGATCGATATTCGCAGCAGAGATGGAAATAACCAGACATTGAAAGGAGAAGCATCGGTAGGATTTGTAGCAGCAAATCTGATGTTCGAGGGTCCTTTGTTTAGTGACAAAACAACGTTTATGATTTCCGGAAGAAGATCCTGGTTAGACTCCTATTCCGAAGTACTTAAAAAATTAGACTTATTGGGCAATGATTTTCCCAAGTACAATTTTTATGACTTCAATTCACGGATTACTCATACATTTTCAGCCAAAGACAGGATATTTCTGAATTTTTATATGGGAAAGGACCATATCCTAAATCCTGATAATATTTCAGAGATGGCAAATACTTCCGGTATATTCAGTGATAATCGGGATCAATCATCGGGATGGGGAAATCTCATCAGTTCTATTCGCTGGAACCACACCTTCGGAAACGATATATTTGCAAATACAACAATAGGCTACAGCAGCTACAATTATTTTACAGGTAATAAATACCATGGTAAAGATTCGACGCGGGATTTAGAGAAAAAATATTCATCCGGTTATAACTCCGATATTTACGACGTTATTTTAAAAACGGATTTTGACTATTCGATATCAAACAAACACAGAATGATGTTCGGGGCGGGCAATACCTTTCATACGTTTAATCCCGGTAAAACTATTTACAACATGTATGATCAGGAGTTAAAAACAAAGATCGATACTACCTTTTCAAATGGGATTCTTCAAGCTAATGAACTCTATCTTTATGCCGAGGACGAATTTCAAGCCACACAAAAATTGTCATTCAATGTTGGATTGAGATTGAGTGGCCTGATCTCTGAAAGAGACAGATCGTTTAACACTGAGCCCAGAGTTTCATTAAATTATTCGGTACTTCCAAATTTTTGTATTAAGGGTGGATATTCAAAAATGGTTCAATACATGCACCTTTTAAGCAGATCCGGATTGACGATGCCTACTGACATATGGGTACCAGCTCTTAAAGGATTAAAACCGTTGAAATCCGATCAAATAAATGCCGGGATTGCTTTCGATGTCGCCAAAAAAATTCTCATTTCAGCAGAAATCTATAACAAATCTCTGGTTAACACTACTGACTTTCGTAACGGATCGTCTTTACTGACCGATCTTTCACCCTGGTACGAAAAAACGACACAAGGTAAGGGCAGCTCCAAAGGAATTGAAATAAGTATAGAGAAACAACGCGGCAGACTAACCGGTAGTATTAATTACACACGGTCAACTGCCGATAGAACTTATGCAGATCTTAACAATGGAGAGAGCTTTCCGTTTAAGTATGATCGCTTAAATGATTTTAATATATCCGGAAATTTTCAGATCTCGAAAAAATGGGATATCTCGGCAATGTGGGTTTATGGGACAGGTTATCCTGTAACAATTCCTATTGAAAGATACCTGACATTACTGGGTTTCCAGGGTACTGAACGCCGTGAAATCTTTTACTATCCATCTCTTAATAACGTAAGATTGCCGGATTATCATCGTCTGGATCTTGCTTTTCACCATAAAAAACAGACCAGATGGGGCGAGAGGATAATTAGCATTGATATTTTCAATGCTTACGATTACCGGAATCCTGTAAATGTTTATTACGATCTTGGTATCGGCGAATTCTTATATAATTATTTCTTACCTCTCATTCCCTCTGTGACTTATACAATGAAGTTTTAACAATCAGATATAACTGCGGATCAGATGTTTTTTTGATAATACCATTTTGACAATTTATCATTCTTATTTTGAAACCCGTTTGTAAAATACAAATGGGATTGAGCTGATCACTTTACAAAAATGGATGTCCGGATGAAGCGGGTTTAAAATGATGTTGTATTCATCAGGAATAATAACAGAAAGAACTTTAAGAGCCAGATGTTCTTTTTTTCGCAGAAAGGCGCTCCCATATTCCAATGTTTCGGGAACAAAAGGAAAACTGTCCCATCCCTTGACCAGGATCTTTTGAGGGACCGATTGAACCTCTATGCTGTCAGGTATTTCGATTTTGACCAACAAAAGATTTTGGGGAGGTTTTCTAAACTCGTCACATAAACAATTTTTTCCCAGGCTGCCAAAAATGCATGTTCAGAGGTATAGATGACTAAATTCCTTTTTTATGCCATCTTCCGGAGCCGTACAGTCCACCAATCCCATCAAGGGCCGAATGTTCCTTTTTAGTTATCCTGTAAACGATCGTCAGGCAGAGAATCCGTATTCGATAGCGTTCAATTCATCCATCACGAGCTGTATCCCGGAAAATGTGTCCAGGTAAGAAACGGGCTTTTCACCACCCATCACGGTATTTTCGGATTTCAGCCAATTGTGGAATTTATCCTTGCTGCCAAAGATATCAATACCGGATTTGAATAGCTTTGCGATGTACAATGCCCGTTCAGAAGGTCCCGGAGCAATAAGTTGGGAGGATTCCTTTTCCTGTATGGACCGTGTCGAGATACGAAGGAACGAACTAAGTTCCTTTAAGGTCAATCCGAATTCCTTTGCAATTAACAAAAGCCTTGATTTCGGGATACCTTCTCTGGCCCCGACCAGGAAATCCTTTCTGAAATTTCAAGTGCACTCATACCAAAGTGAATTTATTCACCCGAATATACGAATAATCTCTGTTTTTGGCTCTGAGAAGGGAAGGAATAGCTCACAAAGTTGAACACGAAATTTCACAAAATTGAATATAATTGTGCAACTTTGTGAATCACTTCGTACAACTCGGTGAGCTGAGCCTCGCTATGAGGCCAAAATTTAACGATAAAACCGGAAGCTGAACCAAACTGCGATTAGATTAAGCCTTATCGGGATAAAATACCGGAATTTTTACGTCTTTTTTCAATGGTTTTTCGTCTTTAGATCAAATGCTTTAAAAAACAAAAATGGAAGATGCTAACGGCCGTGGCAGATTTAAGGAGCTCGAAAAAGTAATCACACAATTCCAGGATCAGCTGTTCAGGTTTGCTTTTTTTCGAACAGGTTGTCTGGCAGATTCTCAGGATATTGTTCAGGAGGTATTTATCCGGTTTTTCAAAGATCAGACCATTTTGTCTTCCGTCAGCAATATCAGGTACTATCTTTTTAGGAGTATTTCAAACGCTTGTATTGATTACCGGAGAAAAACCAAAGGACAAAAATTCGAGAGGCTGGAACAGAAAAAAATACCGGTCAGCCTGAATGAAAAAGATGCTTCAGCAAACCTTGAAATAAAGGAAGAATATCTGCGCATTGAAGCTTTCCTGATCCAACTGCCGGTCGAACAGGCTGAAGTAATCCGGTTACGGGTTCTGGATGATCTGAGTTTTCCGGAAATAGCAGAAATCCTGGAGCTACCTGTGACTACTGTAAAATCAAGATTCAAGTACGGCATTGATAAACTGAAATCCAAAGTATTCAAATTAAAGGAGGTGAATTATGAACTGTAAAGAATGTAAAACCAATATGGCTGATCTGTTCGACAAAAATGTCAGGGAAGAGATGACAACCGGATTGAAAAATCATTTGCAGCAGTGTCCTGATTGTGCCGAAGAATACCGACAAAGTCTCGAAATGCTGTCACTGTTAAATCCTGAGATTAATTTGAGCGCCCCATCTTTATTAAAGCAAAATATTATTAATCAATTAATTAAAGATGAAGCAAAAATGAAAAATCAAACAACAAAAGTCAGGTGGTTTCATTCCAGGGCTGCAAAGATTTTAAGTGTGGCAGCCGTTTTGATTGTAGCGATGCTTATTATTCCCATCGCTTTCAGGAATAATCCTTATGTAAACAGCACGGCCAAAGCAGCAGACCGGTATTTTGAGATGTCAAAAACAGCCAGCCAGATGATTGAGAGCATGGCTATCAAATTTAAGGTCAGAACAGTAGCACGTGACAATTTTGAATTAATCGGGACAGACTATCCAATGGTTGAGCACATGATTTATAAATCATTCGGCAAACCAACCCGGTGGAGAATTGACAAAGGGGAGAGAGTGGTTGTATTCGATGGTACTAACCAGTATTTGTGGATGCCCAATTTTGATGAAGGTATTAAAGCAGGACCCAATGCAGGTTTCGTAAACTGGATGAAAATACTTCTGAATCCGCAGGATATTCTTTCAAGAGAGCAAAAAGCTGCCAAAGAGAGCAATTCTAAGGTGACCCTGAATCAGAATGGTGATGTAACGGTGATGACGATTACTTCTGATGCGAGAGGAAGTTTTATCAATGATTACGGCAAGAATAAAACGATCGAGCAATCTGATAACCGTCGTGAGTACACCTTTGACAGCAACACAAAATTGCTGAAGGGATTAAAAATCTATATCCTTCAGGGAGAAAAAGAGACCCTTATCCTGGAGACAGAAAAAATAGATTACAATGTTCCTGTCGATCCTTCCCTGTTTGTGATTAATTTGCCACAGGGAGTTGAATGGAAAGAGCTTACCACGGATAAATACTCAAGCGAGCGGTTCAGAAATATTACAAGCAAACGCGCAGCCGAACTGTTCTTCCAGGGGATGGCCGAAAACGACTGGAAACTGGTTGGTGAGACCTGTGATTTCTTCAACAATCCATCCGAAAAGGTGAAGAAAGTAAAAGAAGAATTTGGAGGCCTAACGGTGATCAAAATCGGTGAACCTTTTAAATCAGGTTTATTCAGAGGGGTATTTGTTCCATACGAAATAAAATTCAAATCGGGCAAGGTCAAAAAATTCAATCTGGCCGTTCGAAATGACAATCCAAATAAAATGTGGGTGGTCGATGGTGGCTTTTAAGCAGAAGAGTTGAGCATATTCAGGAGGAGCGCACGAAAAAACCGTGCGCTCTTTTTCTTGTCTTAGAAAAATTGGAGGAAATGTTCGATTTTAAAAGATGCCTCACAAAGAACAAAACAATTTATATTTGTGGTATGGATTTTGATATTTTCTATCAGGGTTAAATCATCATAAAAGCGAATCTATGAAAAGCGTTATTGTCCTGATATTTATCTCTATAGTTTCTATATCCGGCTGCAGGAATGAAATGAACCAGGTATTCATAGATAAAACCTTTGAACTAAATTACAAGGAAATCAAATACTTTCCTGATCATACTACCTCCATTACACTTGATTCCATCTTAAATGATTCCAGATGTCCTAACGGAGTAGAGTGCGTTTGGGCCGGAAATGCTGAGGTAAGACTCATCTATTCAGCAGGCGATCAAAACAGTACATTTATCCTGAACACGATGTCCACTTTCAGAACAGATACACTTATGCACGGTTACCGGATAAAACTGGTACGCTTAAATCCTTACCCTCAGGCCGGTTCCCCTATCAAACAAAGCGACTATAGAGCAGAAATAAATATTACAAAGGAATAAACCCAGTAATGAGCCTTGCGCTATTATTTAATAGCGGACTCAAAACACTAAAAGGGAAATCTCGTAACTTGTATCAGCCGGGAGATCACTGAAACAAACAAATCGCAGGTTGACAGGTGTAATTGTGACATTATAGGAGAATAATGATCGCTTATAAAGCGATAAAAACCACCCATATTGGTTGTATAATTCACATTATTTTAATAATTTGGCCTACTGAACCTGAAAAGAATCCAGTTTAACTTTCTAACACCTTACAGCTATGAATACAAAGAACAACTCCATTCATTCATTTCCCGGCAGCTCCTCCCGGAGAAGATTTTTAAGCGGATGTGCGGCCTGTGCAGCCTGCATGACTTTCACTCCTCTTGCCTCATCCGCAATGACATCGCCTTCTCCGGTTCTCTCAAAAAAAATGCGCATCCGTATTATTTACGCACTTCACGCGGTTGTTCAGCCAAGACCTGACTGGCCCAACAAAGGATTTGATTTCGGACCGGTAATGGGTAAAACCAACACCATGCTGATCAAGCAATTTCCCGACATGGAATTTCTGCCTGTCCAGGCGAAAGATAAAGCTGAGGCTGAAAAAATTCTCACCGGGGACAATAGCCAGAACATCGACGGTTACATAGTCTTCCAAATGAATTGCTGGAACCAGGTAATGCAGACGATAGCCACTTCAGGAAAACCGCTCCTGTATGTTGATTTCCAGTTTGGAGGAAGCGGCGGATTCCTCGTCTATACCTCCAAAAACCTCAAAACATCTGTTGCAAACGTTGGATTTGTGGCTTCCTCACGTCCGGAAGATTTGATCGGGGCCGTCAAATGCTTCGAAGTTGTGCAAAAAGGAGGAACCCCGGCCGAATTCGTTGCCGCCGTTACAAAATTAAGAATTGCGTCTACGCCTCTTGCTTCCAAGTTGAATTTTAAAGAAGATAAACTGCAGACGGTTTCAGCCGATGAATGCATGCGCCGGATGAAGAACTCCAAAATACTGATGGTGTCCGATGATAAAACAGCCCCTGCAGAACCAATGATGGGAATACCTGTTGAGCATATCAGTTTCTCGGAGGTGAACAAAGCCTGGGAAAAAGCAGATCAGGAGGAGGCGCGGTCCATCGTAGAGCGCTGGCAGAAAAAGGCACAGGAAATCATTGACATTCCGGTCGAAACACTCCAAACCTCTGCGGCCATGTACCTTGGAATGAAATCGGTACTGAAAAAACACGATGCCAATGCCATTACCATCAATTGCCTTGGTGGGTTTTACGGCAATCACATCCACGCCTATCCCTGCCTCGGATTTTATGAACTCAATAACGAAGGGCTTGTCGGAGGCTGTGAATGTGATGTACGCTCTGCAGCGACCATGACAGCATTTAACCTGATGACCAACGGACGTCCGGGAATGATTTCAGATCCTGTGATCGACACCTCCAAACGGCAGATTATCTATGCTCATTGCGTGGCTCCCAGCAAAGTATTCGGGCCGCAGGGACCTGCAAATCCCTTCACCATCATGACTCATTCTGAGGACAGGCAGGGCGCATCCGTTCGCTCCATCCTTCCGGCAGATTACCTGACCACCACCCTTCAGATTGACCAGAAGCGAAAAGAAATCCTGTTTCACCAGGCCAAAGCTGTCAGCAACGATCCCGACGATCGTGCCTGCCGCACCAAACTGATGGCTGAACCCATTGGCGATATGGAGAAACTCTTCTGCAACTGGGATTGGGGCTGGCACCGGGTCACTTTCTACGGCGACCTAAAAGAGCCGGTATATGCATTGGCCGACAAGATGGGATGGAAGGTAGAGGAAGAGGCATAGAATGGTCATTGGTCATTTTCCTGCTGTAATTTACAAGTGAAGTCATTACTCTTTTTATCGCATAATTTTTAGAAAAATATTTGGTTTGTATTGCAAACATTATTAAGTTTGTATTACAAACCTTTTTTTACAACCATGGAAACTGATGAATCAAAAACCGCATCGTTTGATGAAAATCAATCGCTGCATTTAATCAGGCAGATGATCGAGGTTTCACACAAGAGGATCAGAAATGATGGAATCCTCTTTATCGTATGGGGATGGATCAGTCTAACCACTTATTTGCTGGATTACCTGACCGGTGTTATGGTCCATACCTTTCAGGTGGATTTAATAAAGCGATGGCTGGCCGTAATTCTTCCTGTTCTGGGAATAATCTTTACCATAGTATACATTTACCGCCGAAGCCGCAAGGCTACTACCTACATCAGCATTTCACTCAGGTATGTCTGGGCCTCCCTCTTTATCGGAATGGTTTTGATTAACCTTATCCAGTTCAACGTGCTCCACAAAATCATTTTCGAACTGCAACACCCGATCTTTATGGTGCTGATTGCCTTTGCAATCGTGGTTACCGGAGGAATCCTAAGGTATAAAATGATCATTGCCGGCGGGATCATCTTTGGATTGCTGGCTTTGGTGTCCTCCTATTTCCCCTTGCGCCAGCAATTGCTCCTTGAGGCAATAGCCTGGCTGATAGCCTTTATCATACCGGGACATATCCTTTATGCAAAACGAAACAGCCGCTAAGATGTTCGGGGAACTGGATCCATTGCTGCATTCACAGGTAAGGCTTTCCATCATGTCCATCCTGATCAGCGTAAAAAGAGCGGAGTTCAGCTTTTTGCTGGACAACATCAATACCACGAAAGGGAACCTGAGTTTCCAGCTAAACAAATTAAAAGAGGGGGAATACATCGAAATAAAAAAATCCACGAAAGGAAACTATCCGCTGACCACCTGTGAAATTACCGAAAAAGGAATCAATGCCTACGGGAACTATGTCGAAACGATTAGCGAATATTTTAAAAAGTTCAAAAACAGCTAAAAATTTTAACAAATGAAAACAATTATTTATCTAACATTCACTGTGCTCTTTATCTTTAATTCCTGTCATTCAAAAAAGAATCCCGCTGCTCAAAATGCAAGTTTTGGGCTCTATGAAACAGTTAGAATCCTTGAGCTCCCTGTTTCTCTGTTCGATTCAATAAAAGTTTCAAATATCAAGCCTCAGTTGGACAAAAGTCTTCCTGTCATCGGCTATCTCACGAATGAAGATTTTGTGAAATTTCAAAGCGAATATTCAAGAAGCAGCCTCCGGTTTTTAAAGACCGTCAATACCGTTGACCCGGCCGATAAATATTACGCGGTGGTTGCCGTCAGGTATCCTTCGGTTATCGGCAACGCCGATATTCAGAAAGCTAAAAATGAGGATATGAAAGTTATCCTTCATTTTAACAGGTCCGGAGCCAGGAAATGGGCCGACATGACCAAAAACAACATCGGGAACACAGTAGCCATTGTCATAAACGATCAGATCTATTCCATGCCAATTGTTAATGGTGAAATTAAAAACGGAACGGCATTGATCGATGGTTTCAAAGATCCATCATCGGCCAGGGAAATGTCCGCTTCTTTAAATACGAGCCTCCCGCAATAATCCGTTTTAATCAACATTTTGATTTGCATTGTGAAAATCAAGCTATTATTGACAATTATATTCCTTAATCTTTGGACGATCTGTTTTGGACAACCCAGCGCCTCCTGGGACCGATGGAATTGGCTGATCGGGGAATGGAAAGGAGAAGGAACCTTTTCCTTTGAACCTGACCTTGATAATAAAGCGCTCATCCGGAAAAGTCATTCCATCTATCCTGCCAAAAAAGATAAACCAAGGATTGTACAGATGACCTGATGATTGTTTACAAAGATTACAACGGTCGGAACCAGCCTGTTCATGGCCCATTACATCAATCCTGAATAAGAATAAACATTTGTTTATCATATAATAAATCAATGGTTTTCTGTTTGGGGTAATGCAATTTTCACCAGGGACAATGGGTTAATCTGTGTTACTGGGGCGATACCATAGAAAATCAGCTTCCCACAAACCCAAACGGGTGTGTATCTTTGGAGTATTATTTTAATAAAAAGCGGTATGGCAAACTACAGAATTCAAAAATTTCCATCCACAAGAATCGCGACCATCGATGTTTGTGAAACCGGGAAACAGAAACATCACGTAACGGCTTTAATAGAACTGGATGTGTCCACGAGCAGGGAAAAAATCAGGTTGTACAATAGAGGAAACAGCAATAAAATTTCATTTACAGCCTGGCTGATCAGCGTGATAAGCTTCACCGTAAAGAAATACGATACAGCATCTTCATTTCTAAAAGGCAATAGCAAACTTGTCATTTTTAATGATATCAATATCTCCATAGCTGTTGAAAAAAATCTGAACGGAGAAAAAATACCCATCCCTTTGGTGATTGAAAAGGCAAACGAAAGAAGCATTGAATCAATAACAAAGCAGATAGCCGATGCAAAAAATGAAAAACTCACAGAGGAAGACATCGTACTTAATAAAAAGACCAGCCGATTGGAAAAGATATATTATGTACTCCCCGGATTTATCAGAAGACAGGTATGGAAGTATATTTTAGGGCATCCCCATCTCGCCTTTAATAAAATGGGGAATGTAGCCTTTACTTCAGTTGGAATGATGGGCAAAGTAAATGGTTGGTTTATTCCTATATCAGTACACCCTCTCTGCTTCGGAATAAGTTCTGTAATAAAAAAGCCTGTTGTAATTGAGAATAAAATAGAAATAAGAGAAATTCTCAAAATGAGTGTGCTTTTGGATCATGATGTAATCGACGGAGCACCCATGGCCAGATTCATCAGCGATTTATCAAAGAATATTGAAAATGGAATAAATTTGTAAATCTTTGAATACCCCCTTATATTCTTTGACTTAACATCAGAATGCAAATAAAAGTCATCCGGATTATTTAATCCATTATTGGCATTTTCCCTTTGATAACTAAAGTCCGGGACCGCATTGAATAAACAGACTAAAGCCTTGAATCTAAGATCATCTGATCGTTCCGGCGCGTATTCTTCAAAATGAAGTAAGCCGGGCGATCCTTTATTCCCATTGGATTCGCAAAAGGATACGATCGAACATCAAAAGGAAAGGTAATGAATATTTGAATTTTCGTTTAGTTTTCTTTGTTAATTATTTTATATAGGTTTGTATTCTAAAATCAACTAAGACAAAAAAACAGAATTTTCTTATGAAGGTAATTATGAATGAATTTACGACATTGATCAAATGGAATAGGTTTTCTCAGCCAGCCTGTTTATTATTTTTTCCTTTGCTTACTTCGTTACCTTTGAAATGAAATAACAATCTTGACTTTGGCTGCAACCTGGAAGCATATTGACTATTTAGTCGTGAAGGGCTTCTGGAGGGTGATGTTAATGCATTTAATGAGGATTATTTGCCTGAGGATTACTTGAATTAAAATAAAAAACAATGCATGCATTTCCCTTTTAATAATAATTTAAGATTTTCACATAAATTTGGTCACTAACTAACAAGCTTCATAAAAATCACACATGGAAAAAGAATCATCCACCACAGCGCTTTTAAACAGATTGGGCATCCCTGCACCATTGGCTTGGGGCTATCTCGGAATTTTACTCTTTATGATGGGTGATGGAATGGAGCAAGGTTGGCTAAGCCCATATCTTATTGAACGCGGGATGTCCATACAACAGTCGGCTACCCTTTTTACCGTTTACGGAATCACCATTGCTCTCTCATCCTGGTTTTCCGGAGTTTTGGCCGAAGGGTTCGGTGTCAAAAAAACGATGCTCCTTGGACTGATCCTATATCTGATGGGAACATGCGGATTTTTAGGATATGGTTTACCCGGACTTCATTCCGTGGTGATGTTTTCAACCTACGCTTTACGCGGATTTGGTTATCCTCTTTTTGCCTATTCCTTTTTGGTTTGGATCACCTACCGCAGCCCACGCGAGTCATTGGGACGGGCTGTTGGCTGGTTCTGGTTTGTCTTTACCGGCGGATTGGTCGTTCTTGGAGCTTTTTACTCCAGCTGGTCCATCACAAGGTTCGGATACACGAATACCCTTTGGGGTGCATTAATATGGGTTTTACTCGGTGCATTTTTTGCCCTGGTTATGGTCAAAGACAATACAGCCAAAGGATTAGGCGGCGGGTTTAAGCAGAAGCTCGGTGAATTATCCAGAGGATTAACGATTGTCAGAGACGAACCCAAAGTATTGTTGGGTGGACTCGTACGCATCATCAACACCACGGCACAATTTGCTTTTCCTGTGTTCCTGCCAACCTACATGGCGTCACACGGCTTCTCAACTACCGAATGGCTTCAGATATGGGGAACCATCTTTACGGGCAACATTATTTTTAACCTGATTTTTGGTTTTATCGGTGACTCAGTAGGATGGCGCAATACGGTAATGTGGTTTGGAGGAGTTGGCTGCGGTGTATCAACTCTGTTTTTTTACTACTCACCCCAACTATTTGGCAGTAATTTTTGGGCTGTTATGGCAGCAGGAGTTTTATGGGGAGCGCTTTTAGCCGGTTATGTACCGTTGTCAGCTCTTGTCTCCTCATTGGTAAAAAAAGAGAAAGGTGCCGCCATGGCCATCCTGAATCTTGGAGCAGGTCTCCCTGTATTTGTCGGCCCTGCAATTGTAGGAGTGTTCATTGGCCTGATCGGAAATGCCGGTATTATCTGGGTTCTCGCGATCCTCTATTTTATCGGCGCTTTTCTGACGCATTTCATCACTCTTCCCAACAATGCAAAGACAGCACACCGGGAGGATGAGGATCGTAATGCAGAAAGAGTAAAAAGGGAAAAAATTCAGATAAACAGTTAAGAAAAGTCGTATTTACGATTATAATGATCATCCTGAAATAATGCCACCAAAACACCAAAACCCACCAAAGATTAAATGCCCGACTTATAACTTGGTGCACTTTTGTGTTTTAGGATATTAACGGCTATAATTATATGACTTTGATTTGCGGTTTTCCCTTCGCTCAACTTTACGCAAGGCGGCGACAAGGGGCTGGCCTACGGACATTCAGCGCCCTTTATTCCAAATAATAAACGTTTGTCCTAAACGATTATCAATTCGGTACCGGTTTCTTCTATCATTTTGGCCATCGACTCAGATATACCGGAATCGGTAATGATCACGTCCACCTGATCGAGTTTGCAGATCCTTCCAAAACCTCTCCGTCCAAACTTTGAAGAATCCGAGAGAATAATGGTTTTCAGCGACGCTTGCATCATGCTCTTATTGAGCTGTGCTTCTTCAATGTTTGAATTTGTTATTCCTGATTCGGGATCGATGCCGTCAACCCCCAAAAAAAGTTTGGAACAGGTAATATCTTCGAAAAAACGCGTGGTGTAGTCTCCAACAACAGATACTGAATTTTTTCTCACGGTTCCTCCCAGTTGCAGAACATCAACATTATCCAACTCGTTGAGCAATATGGAAACCTTCAGGGAGGCTGTCACTACCGTCAGATGCTTTTTCGGTTTTATGTTCTCGGCAAAAGTATATACCGTTGAGCCGGAAGCGATGATAATCGAATCATTTTCTTCAATCAGCTCGCAGGCCGCCAAAGCAATTCTTTCCTTTTCATCCTTTTTCATCTTTTCCTTCTCAATCACATTTAGTTCCGTTGCAATTGGATTGATGGGGCTGGCGCTTCCATGAGTACGGTAGAGTAATTTTTTCTCTTCAAGATATTTAAGATCCTTACGAATAGTCACAGTGGTAACCTCTAACAAATTAGCCATGTCTGCAACCTTGACGAACCCGTTTTTGTGCAGGGAATCAAGAATAAATTTGTGCCTTTCTGCTATACTAATCATATGTTTCCGGTCTTTAGGATGAGCACAAAGATAATCGATTTATCTATCGCAATCAAAATTTCTTTATTCGCCACCATTAAACGACGATGTAAAACAATAAGAAATTGTTAACTTTCGTATTATTTCTTTTAATCGAATTGCAGGACACCGAAATAAAACTATATCCAGCACGGAACAAGGTTGCATTAAAATTATTCAAATACTTAGCTATATGTTATTTAGTAAATTTAACCATTTTTGAATATTGCAAAATGCAGAAATTTCAATGTATTACAAATAGAAATGAAATGAAATAAAAAGAACAAATAAAAATTTCGTTATTCTTCTTTATAGATTCATTTTATAATATATTTGCACTATAAAAGATAACCATAAGGCAAAAAATATGAAACGGGATATTTTATTGCAACAAATTTCCGAACAAAATTACAATTGCAATATTTTAATAATAGGCGGAGGAGCAACCGGATTAGGTGCAGCCGTTGATGCAGCATCACGGGGCTATAAAGTGGTATTACTCGAACAAAATGATTTCGCACAAGCCACATCGAGCCGCAGCACAAAATTAGTACATGGCGGCGTTCGTTATTTGGCTCAGGGCGATGTTCAAATGGTAATCAATGCGCTGCACGAACGGGGCAGGTTGCGCAGGGAATGCCCCCCACCTGGTTAAAGACATGCGTTTCATCATTGGAAATTACCGTTGGTGGGAACAAATGTTTTACACAATCGGATTGACTATATATGATCTGTTGGCCGGACGATTGGGACTCGGCCTCTCTTTACCTCTTTTAAAAAAAACAGTTAAAAAGGAAATTCCCGGATTAAAACAATCCGGATTAAGAGGAGGGGTAGTATATCATGACGGACAATTCGATGATGCCCGGATGGCGGTAACCCTGGCTCAAACCGGAGTGGATCATGGCGCTGTATGCCTGAACTACATGAAGGTAGAAAAACTGGTCAAGAATGAGGAAGGGAAACTCACCGGGGTAATTGCAAAGAATCAGCTGACGGGGGAGAAATATACCTTTACCTCGAATGTAATTGTGAATGCAACCGGAGTCTTCGTGGACGATATCATGGAGATGGACTGTCCGCAAGCCAAAAAGAAAGTCCGGCCGAGTCAGGGAGTTCACCTGGTTGTCGATAAAAAATTTCTTGGTGGTAATTCAGCCCTGATGATCCCCAAGACGAAGGATGGACGTGTATTATTTGGTGTTCCGTGGCATAACAAAGTAGTACTGGGAACCACAGATACTCCGCTCAATGAATCAGTTCTGGAGCCACATGCGCTTGAGGAAGAAATCAATTTCATTTTGGATCAGGCCGGACAGTATCTTGAATTAAAACCCACAAGAGCGGACGTTCTTTCAGTATTTGCCGGTTTACGCCCACTTGCGGCCACGACTCACAACGGCTCAATGAAAACCAAAGAGATATCAAGAAGCCACAAAATTTACAAGTCGGATTCCGGACTAATCACCATTACAGGCGGCAAATGGACAACCTACCGTGAAATGGCAGAAGATGCTGTCAATCAATCGATACAAATTGCCGGGCTCGATTCCAGGCCTTGCGTGACAAAAAATCTCAAGGTTCATGGCTATGCCCAAAATGTTGACATGAGCAAATGGGATTATGTTTACGGAAGTGATGCAACAAAAATCAATCTCCTGGAGAAAGAGAACAGCGAATATTCAGAATTACTTCATAAGGACTTCACTTTCACAGTAGCTCAGGTAATATGGGCGGTTAGGGAAGAAATGGCTCAGACTGTAGAAGATGTTCTTGCAAGGCGGGTTCGGTTGCTGTTTCTCGATGCGCGGGCAGCCATTGAAACAGCGCCGAAAGTTGCTTCCATAATGGCCAATGAAATGGGGAAAGGGAATGATTGGATCGAACGTCAAATAAGTGAATTTACAGAATTAGCGAAAGGATATATTCTGCAAGAGTAATTTACTTTTTTGATAATCGGGATAAAGAAACGAAATAAAGCATTTCTTTTGTTAATCTTTTGGCTAACACCTTAAATGATGTCAATAATTCAAACATTTAAACCATGAAACTAAAAAAAATACATTGTAAGACGTTAACAATCATCCTGGTTTTTGCAACCTGCTTTATGATCCGGGATGTTGTCACTGCCCAAACATCAAAAAAACAGTTCCTGAAGATTTTAAATTATGGAAAACCTCAGGACTATTTTAAATACAAAGGCGACGGTTCCATTCTGATCAGCGGACACCGGGGGGGAAAGGAAACGGGGTATCCTGAAAACAGCATCGAAGGATTTCAGAATGTCCTCCGACAGATTCCAGCATTTTTTGAAATAGATCCGAGACTAACAAAGGACAGCGTGATCGTATTGATGCATGATGCCACTTTGGACAGGACAACCACCGGGAAAGGGCTTTTGTCGGATTATACCTGGAAACAGCTTCGTGCGTTACGTCTGAAGGATGGTGACGGAAATATCACATCATGCTCCATACCGACCCTTGAAGAAGTAATAAAATGGAGCAAGGGAAAGACGGTTGTCAACCTGGATAAAAAAGATGTCCCAATGGGAATGATTGTCGCCCTGATCAAGAAACTTAAGGCGGAAGATCACGTGATGCTGACAGTTCATACAGGCGATCAGGCCAGGTATTACTATGACCGCCTGCCTTCCGTTATGTTATCTGCATTTTCCCGGACATTGAAAGAATATGAAGACATGGATAAATCCGGTGTGCCCTGGCAAAATATGATCGCCTATGTAGGTCCAACGATCAATTCCGAAAACAAAACCATCGTCGATTTATTGCATTCCAAAGGGGTAAGATGCATGATCTCCCTCGCTCCTACCCATGACAAACTGGAAACAACGGAAACGCGCCGAAAGGCTTACCGGGAAGAAATATCCAAACAACCGGATATCATTGAATCTGATATTCCTACCGAAATTCAGAAAGCATTGCATTTGCGATGAAGATTGTTATGCCTTATTCTTAAAGATCAATTGGAAAGAAATAATCGAATACTGAAATAAAAAATGTCAAGAATAGAAAAAGCGTTGAAAGCTGCAACCGAGACGAACGCCCTTCGTATCGGAAGAGGAATTCTGAATCAGGTTCCGGAACTGTTCAAGGAACAATTCCCTGATAAAAAAGCCATCATCATAGCAGATACAACCACTTACATGATTGCCGGCAAGAAGGTTTATGAAGGATTAAAGAGTGCTGGCATTGACCATGAGCCTTTCATATTTGCGGATTCGGATCTGTATGCTGAATATTCATACGTAGACCAGCTAACTGCTGTTCTTGGAACAAATGAGGCCATCCCCATCGCTGTCGGTTCCGGCACCATTAATGATTTGACCAAACTTTCCTCCCATTTAACCGGAAGGCGTTACATGTGTGTTGCCACAGCCGCATCAATGGATGGATACACCGCATTCGGGGCTTCAATTACTGCCAGGGGAGCAAAACAGACATTCAATTGCCCTGCGCCACAGGCCTGTTTAGCGGATCTGGACATCATCTGCAATGCTCCGGATAAGATGACTGCTTCAGGTTATGCCGATTTATTTGCGAAGATTACTGCCGGAGCCGACTGGATTATTGCAGACTCTTTGGGAGTAGAAGCCATTGACAATCAGACATGGTCAATCGTTCAGGATGGTTTGCATGACGCTCTTTCCGACCCTCAGGGGATAGCCTCCGGAAACAGTGAAGCGATTTCAAAACTGATTGAAGGTCTGATGCTGGGAGGATTTGCCATGCAGTGGTCTAAATCCAGCCGGCCTGCATCAGGAGCGGAGCACCAGTTCAGCCATCTATGGAACATGGAACATTTTTTAAATAATGGAGAACATGTATCCCATGGCTTTCAGGTTGCGATCGGGACACTGGCTGTCACTGCCTTATATGAAGAAATCATCAAAACCCCTCTGGATCAGTTAGACATCGAGTCCTGCTGCAAAACCTGGCCATCTGCTGAAGAGTCCGATGCCCTGGCCTTACAGCTATTTGCCGGAACGGACTTTCCAACCATCGGACAGGAGGAAACACGAGCAAAGTACATTTCCAAAGAAGCCTTGGCTGTTCAATTAAAAGAACTTAAAGAGAACTGGCCCCTGATTCGCAGACGCTTGTCCGAGCAAATTGTTCCCTATAAAGAGGTTAAAAGACGCCTGCAATTAGTGGGAGCGCCTACAGAGCCGGAAGACATCGGCATGACCCGCTCCCATTTGCGTGAAGCGTTTATCCGGGCCCAGTTCATTCGTCGAAGATTTACCGTACTCGACCTGGCTTTACGCACCGGAAACCTGAATACATGGCTCGATAAGTTATTTTCTCAGGGAGGCATTTGGGAAATCGATCACGAAAAAAACAATTAGTAAAACAAAAGGATCTATATTTTCTGATAAGATAAAACTCATGAACAGCGATACCAATTATTCAGCCGGCACCATTGCCCCGGAAGGGAAAAAAATCAGGTACTGGTATAAAAGGAAAAATGATCCTTCTGGTAAAATGAGTCCGGATGTTGCCGAAAAGTTTAAATACTGGCAGACCCGGGCTATAATTTCCAGTATGGTCGGTTATGCGTTGTTTTATTTCGTCAGGAAAAATTTAAGTGTAGCCATGCCGGCCATGCAGATAGATCTTGGGATCACAAAAACCGAATTGGGACTTTTTCTTACGCTGCACGGATTGATCTATGGAATATCAAAGTTTGCCAATGGTTTTATCGGTGACCGGGTAAACGCACGCTATTTCATGATAACCGGATTGGTACTTTCAGCCGTTTGCAATATCATCTTTGGTTTTGCTTCAGCTGTTTTGGTATTTGGAATTGTATGGATGCTCAATGGATGGTTTCAGGGAATGGGTTTTCCTCCCTGCGCCCGCCTGATGACTCACTGGATCCCGCCGAAGGAACTGGCGACCAAAATGTCGGTTTGGAACACTTCCCATTCCATTGGGGCCGGCCTTGTCGTGATTTTTTGCGGATATGTGGTAACGTTGGGCTGGAGATGGTGCTTTTTTCTCCCCTCGGCTGTAGCGCTCATAGGTGCAGCCGCATTGTGGTTTACGATGTGCGATGTACCGTCATCAGTGGGATTGCCGGCCATCCGGCCTGAGGGAGTCAGCCAGGAAGAGGCTGAGCACAAGGACACACCCGAAGAATTCAAGCAATTTGTGCGAAAACAGGTGTTTAGAAATCCATACATCTGGATTATCGCCGTTGCTAATTTCTTTGTATACACGATACGGTATGCCGTTTTAGACTGGGGACCGACTCTATTAAGTGAATGGAAAGGGATTTCTATTCAGCATGCCGGATGGATCGTAGCTGCTTTCGAAATTTCAGGGATTATTGGAATGCTGACAGCCGGATGGGTAACCGACCGTTTTTTTGGCGGGCGTTCCCCCCGGGTTTGTGTTTTTTGCATGGCCCTGGCCACTTTTTTCATCTTCCTGTTCTGGGTTTTAGCCACCCCTCCTACCTGGGTGGCCACACTGATCCTGATGGCTGCCGGATTCTGCATCTACGGTCCTCAGGCATTGATTGGCATTGCGGCAGCCAACCTGGCGACCAAACGTGCAGCCGCAACGGCAGGAGGATTCACCGGACTTTTCGGTTATGCAAGTACGCTGGTTTCAGGATGGGGATTGGGATACCTGGCTACCCATTTTGGCTGGAATTATGCCATTGGGGTTCTGATTGGAATCGGAATAACAGGAACAGTTACATTCATTTTAGCCTGGCCAGCCCATGCTGACGGATATGGAAAAAATTAAAAGATACCACATGAATTTATTTAAACACATCAATCAAAAAGAGACGGGTTCTGTAAATGAACTCAGAGATCGCTTACGCGGAATCAAACACGTGGCCCTGGATATGGATGGAACGATCTATAACGGCAGCACCTTGCTGCCATCTACCATTCCATTTTTAGAAAATCTTAAAAAGCTTGGAATCAGGTATTCTTTTCTGACAAACAATCCATCGAAGAGCATCAACGATTACCTCATCCATTTAAAAAAAATGGGGATTTCTGCTACCCGCGAAGAGATGTACACTTCAACCCTTGCCACGATTGATTATTTACAGAATAATTACCCTGAGGTTAAACGTTTGTTTATCCTGGGCACTCTGAGCATGATAAAGGAATTTGAAGATTCGGGTTTTATCTCTACAACCAACAGTGCAGAGGATAAACCTGATGCCATTGTCGTTGGATTTGATAAGTCGTTAGTTTATACCCGTCTTTGCAGAGCCGCCTGGTGGATCTCAGAACAAATACCTTATATTGCAACCAATCCGGACAGGGTCTGTCCTACGGATGAACCGGTTGTCCTGGTGGATTGCGGATCCATCTGTTGCTGTCTGGAACATGCAACCGGACGCAAGCCTGATATCGTGATAGGCAAACCCGATCCGCGGATGCTGGACGGAATATTACAGCGTTATCAGCTTAAACCATCCCAGATTGCAATGATCGGGGATCGCATTTACACAGATTTAAAGATGGCTCATGATGCCAAAGCCCTGGGAGTATTGGTTTTGACCGGAGAAACGACTATTGAGGTCGCGAAGCAGAGTGGCATCAAACCGGATATCATAGCTGATGATTTATCCGTATTCGGAAAGATGCTTATAGATGCAAAAAGAATCAATTGAAAGAATATAATTTAATAAGAATATCCGTTTACTTTCCTAATAGGGATTTCTCTTTGTCAAATGTTGTCATTTATGGTCATTAATTGTTTTTCACTGCACTATGATTATTAATGACCATAAATTAAAGAATTTAATAAAATATGTCCCGGTGATCAATGACTTTAATTTTTAAAATTTTTAAAGCATATTTGTCATTTCAACATGAGCAAAAACCTTTGAATATTGTAGCCGAATAAACCAAATGGATAAACCGGATTTAACTGAACATCAAACGAAACCTATGTCGAAAAAACTTATTTTGGCTCTTGACCAGGGAACTACAAGTTCGCGGTCCATTTTATTTGATCAAAAGGGAAAAATTGTATCAACAAGCCAGAAGGAATTTGAACAAATTTATCCGGAACCGGGGTGGGTTGAACACGATCCATTCGCTATCTGGAATACGCAGTTAAAGACGGCACGGGAAGTTATTCAGCAAAATCCCGAAGCGGAGATTGCCGGGATTGGAATTACCAATCAGCGGGAGACCACCGTTCTTTGGGACCGGGAAACAGGATTGCCAATCTATCATGCTATTGTATGGCAAGACCGTAGAACATCCAAATATTGCGATCAATTGAAAGCCGATGGTTTGGCCGAAAGCATTCAATACAAAACCGGGTTAGTGATCGATTCCTATTTTTCGGCAACAAAAATACGCTGGATTCTGAACAATGTAAAAGGAGCCATGGAGAAAGCTCAAGCCGGGAAACTCGCGTTTGGCACCATTGACAGTTGGCTGATCTGGCAATTGACAGGCGGGAAACATCATGTTACCGACGTCAGCAATGCCAGCCGCACCATGATCTATAATATCCGCACGCTATCATGGGACGAGGAATTGCTTGAGTTATTCGGGATACCCAAATCCGTATTGCCTGAAGTAAAATCATCCTCCGAAATATATGGCTACACTTCCAAAGAATTGTTCGGGTCTGAGATTCCGATTGCAGGTGTTGCCGGCGATCAGCAGGCAGCTGCCTTCGGACAGATGTGCGTTGACATTGGCAGTGTAAAAAACACTTATGGGACAGGATGTTTTATGCTGTGCAACACAGGCTGTGAGATCGTGAAATCAAATAACAACATGCTGACCACTATTGCCTGGCAAATCGATGGAAAAACAACTTACGCCCTGGAGGGGAGTATTTTTGTGGCAGGGGCAATAGTACAATGGCTGCGGGACGAAATGGGATTAATTTCGAAATCTGCTGAAGTTGAAGACCTGGCCAGCCGCGTTCCCGACAACGGAGGCGTATACCTGGTCCCGGCGCTCACCGGGTTAGGAGCTCCCTATTGGGATCAATATGCCCGCGGGACCATCATCGGATTAACGCGCGGCTCCAATTCCGGGCACATTGCAAGGGCCGCACTCGAAAGCATTGCCTATCAGACCTGCGATGTACTGAAATCGATGGAAGCAGATCTGGGTTCATCAATCAAAGAATTGAGAGTAGATGGAGGAGCTGTGGCAAATAATCTGTTGATGCAGTTTCAGGCCGACGTGATGGGCGCTCCCGTTTACCGTCCTACCATAATGGAAACGACGGCCCTTGGCGCTGCTTATCTGGCCGGACTTGCAACCGGTTACTGGCAAAACATCGAAGAAATCAGGAAACAGTGGGCAGTCGATCGCTGTTTCACACAAAGTATGAAACAGGAAAAAGTACAAAAACTTTTAAAAGGGTGGAATAAAGCCCTGTCGCGTTCATTAAAGTGGGAAGAAGAGGACTAAGACCAAATTAACTAATAAACTACTGTTATGAGTGAATTTTTTGCAGAATTTATCGGGACCATGGTGCTGGTCCTGTTGGGAGATGGAGTAGTTGCCAATGTTGTACTGAAAGGTACAAAAGGGAATAACGGAGGTTGGATTGTCATAACACTGGGATGGGGTTTGGCTGTTTTCCTGGGAGTTACGATTGCCGGTCCCTATTCAGGAGCACATTTGAATCCGGCCGTTACGATCGGATTAACTTTAGCCGGCAAATTTCCTTTGATCAAAGCCGGAACATTCATCACTGCTCAGATGCTCGGGGCCGCTACAGGGGCATTGCTCGTCTGGCTTTGTTACCGGCATCATTATGATGAGACGCAGGATCAGGCCGGCATATTGGCCACTTTTGCCACCGGTCCCGCCATCCGGAAACTCCCCACTAATTTCTTCAATGAAATGCTGGGAACATTTGTCCTCATTTTTGTCATTTTTTATATCCAGGGGGCGAGCATTGCCAGCACAGCATTACCCGATATTAAAATTGGGTTGGGTAGTGTCGGCGCTTTGCCGGTTGCACTTCTGGTTACGGCCATCGGCCTATCGCTCGGCGGTACAACAGGCTATGCCATCAATCCGGCCCGCGACTTATCTCCCCGTCTGATGCATTACCTCCTTCCTATCAAAAATAAAGGGAAAAGTGATTGGGCCTATTCATGGATACCGGTGATTGCCCCAATGACCGGAGCAGCGATTGCCTCTGCATTGTATCTGGTGTTCAGATAATTTTAATGCCGGCCTTTCACAATACACTGGCCTCCTCGATCATCGTCATACAATTAACGGTTTATATCTCATTTTGTGTCAGATTTAAGGATTCATTCTACATGTATATCCTCTCAGCCATGTTTATCGCAAGCTGTGCAGGCAGTCTGATCATCGTGGAAAGAAAAAGAAAATGGCTGGAAAAACTCTATTTAAGAGAATTCAAGGCCAACAAAAAAAACTGATCAATTTCCATGCACCGACAGAGCCAAAAGTGTATCACGCCCCGCCATCCCAAGCCTATGACCAGAGGGATGGCATTGGGATTTAAATAAGTCCCGGTCACTGCAGCCAGCAATGGAATGATTAAAATCTCTTCATTAAGGGTCAATCACTCTTTATTCACCGCCTTTTGAAGTCGTCTAATTTCAGGCAATCCGGGTATTATACATCATAAGTAATTGGAATAAATTAATGCCGCATAAGGCTTATAGGCTATAGGTGTTTAGGCCAAAGGGAAAAGGGGTATATTATGATCCTTCAGCCTAAAGCCTAAACTCCTTCAGCCTGAAAATACGACATTATATTCTTGACAGTACTTAAAATAATATAGCGAGGTTATTCTTAAGGAAAAATGAATAGGATACAGCTATTTTTATTACGTTTGTCGATTCCAACTAAATCAACAGACAAATAATGAAAAACCTTTTCCTGATTGGAATGTTTATTTCCCAATTTTCCGGGTACACCCAGGCGGAGCAAATAAAATACCCCGAGGGAGCCTACCTTAGTTTTGAAGAGCTTGTCAACAAGGCTCCCTCCAGGCAGCTGAATTTACAGATTGCCAAAAGGACCAGGAGTGATATCGCAATAGCCGGAGGGAATGATTACAAACTGGTTACCGAAGATAAATCCATCAAGAGAAGTGTTTTAAGAAAAGAAATTTTGGCCTGGTCCACCGGGGACACCTTATACCTGAACTGTCTGCCCTATAAAGTCCAGCCCGGGTATGCCAAAGTGATCAGCGACGGTGATTTACTGGTTATTAAAGCCGGAATTTCGTCTAATCCCAAAGAGTACAAGGAACAAATGCAGTCAGCCGCTGTATTTGGAGCCACCGTGGGGGCTCTTGCCGGTGTGCAGCTTGATTTGATAAGATTTGTCTATGCCATCGATAAAAAGACCAATAAGATCACCCGGATCAACGACCAGGCCATGAGACAAATACTAGCCCCGAAACCGGAGCTTTTAAACCTCTATGAAGAAGATGCAAACAAGAATGGCCAGGAAACATTGATTAGGTATTTAAAAAGGTTTAACGAAGAAAGCTGACCTCCATTCATTCCCATTCCGGGATTGGCATTTCCTGTTAAATGAATACGGCCAAAACCCTATTGTCTGTACACTTACTGTACACTGTCTGTACACTCACTGTACAATTTTGGTACAGTAATTGTACAATGAATGTATAAACAATGTTCAATTAAACCGATGATGATATGGCCCGGATAAAAGAAGGATTATTGAAAGGCAGGGTAGGCCGTGTGGTTTACTCCGAGTGGAAAGGCATTGAGGTAGTAAAATCTGCCCCTCAAAGGAGTAAGAACTCCTGGAGCGAGAGACAGCTCCTGCATCGCCAGCGATTTAAAGCGATCAGCGAGTATTGCGGGAAATACAGCCATACCCTGATTCCGCAGATCTGGAACCTGGCCGCCGAAAACGGTCATGGCCGCAATCTTTTTCTTAAAGCCAATACTCCGGCCTTTGCCTTGGACGGGCAACTGACGGCGGTTGAAAAACTGCATTTCTCGGCAGGCGAATTGCCATTCCCGCAGCAAATTACAGCCAAACGGCAGGACAGCGATCCTTCAAAAGCAGAGGTACACTGGACGAATGATGAAAACTTATCATCAGCTTACTCGCATGACGAGCTGATGATGGTGGCAGGATATGCCGATCATTTCACGGATCCGGTTGCAACAGGCGTCATCCGTAAGAGCGGCGGGGCTTTAATTGCTCTGCCCGCGAATCCGGAAAATATCACGGGAATCTGGCTGTTTTTCCGGGCTTATAAGAAGGATGGATATTCGTGGGACCTGTATTTGGGGTTGTAGGATCGGTAGAGACAAGGCAGTGCCTTGTCTCTGCAATTCCCAAATACGTTAATCCCGGTGGAGACAAGGCAGTGCCTTGTCTCTACATCAACACATCGCCCCCGCAGAAACAGCGAACAGCGACACCCCTGATTCTTAAATCATTAGATTTATTAATTTCAATTGAAAAGGGTTTTTTACAATCAACATTATTCGTAACTTTCATCATCCTTCAGAACAAACCGGCCCCATGTCTGAAAGATTTCAGGAAAGATACCGTATACCCTCAACACGCTTGCAGAATTGGGATTATGGATGGAATGCCATCTATTTTATAACCCTGTGTACGGCCGGACACGAACACAGGTTTGGTAAAATAACCGATGGTGTGATGTACTTATCGGAAACAGGTTTGCTGGCAAAGAAATACTGGTGCGAAATCCCTCAGCATTTTAAGTTTATTGATCTGGATGCTTTTGTTGTAATGCCTAATCATATCCACGGAATTTTATTGATCAATAAATGGGATGATGAACGATATAATGCGGATTGGAATTTAGCACCCCCCTGTAGAGACGCGATTTATCGCGTCTCTATTCCAACAGACACAAACGACAATGCTAAAAATGCAATTTATCGCGTCTCTATTCCAACAGACACAAACGACAATGCTGAAAATGCGATTTATCGCGTCTCTATTCCGACAGACACAAACGACAATGCTGGAAATGCAATTTATCGCGTCTCCGTTACAACATCCATGAATGATAATATTGAAGACGCGATAAATCGCGTCACCAAACCAATGGGTGCCGATGATGTTGTCAGAGACGCGATAAATCGCGTCTCTACAGGGGGCGGCGTTACCGGTACCCATAATCCGATGCTGCACGAAAATCTGTCAACGGTCATCCGTTGGTACAAAGGCCGCGTTACCTATGAATCACGCCGAATAAATCATCCGTTTGACTGGCAACCCCGCTTTTATGACCATATCATCAGAACCGACGAATCATTTGACCGAATCCGCCAATACATTGATACGAATATTGCCAATTGGGGGAAGGATAAATATTTTTGTTCGTAGAGACAAGGCAGTGCCTTGTCTCTACGCCCCGATCAGCCTATATACCTGATTAAAATAATTTGCACCTGTATTTTGGGATGTAAAATTTCAGCTACAAAAGGATTTTTTTGCATATAGGATCCGGTTTTAAAAAGTAATCGGGCCTGTTCGGTTTGACGGGTACAGGCTCGTGATGTGCCGCCGGACTTCAATAAAATAATCCGGCAGCCATTTAGCATTTCAGGCCGTTGGTTTGTGAAAAAATAATGTCACAAAAAATAAATATACATTAATTAATCATAGTAAAAACATAATTAATTACATTTGGATGTTCTAACTGATCTGGGATTTTAACGATGAAAAAACTTCTCCTTACCGAAGCGATCATTTGAGGCAACGGGAAATGGGTTAAGAACTATTTTATCATATCCTGGCAACAAACATTTTAAGAAAATTTACCTTGAATCCATTTTTGCTTTACTTAATGAAATAGCTGTTAATGATGAAGACAAAGTTTGGTTGACAAAGATGGAAACGAGATTTAAGATTAAATAAGCAGGATCGCAGATCCTGAGCTAAAAGGTGCAGTTTACAAAACTGCACCAGCGATCGCGAGTTTATATATTCTGAAGAGCAGGATAAAAAGGACAATAAGATAATCAGGATAACGGAGACATCAATAAAAGAAATACTTGAGCAGAAACCGAAGCTTTTAGCTCAGTATGAAGAAGAAACAGATAAAAACAAAGAAGAAGTACTGATTAAATATTTGAGATTGTATAATGAAAGAAATTGATGAAATAGGGATTAAAAATCAATGGCTAATAGGTTCGGAACACTATTTCGCACTAGCAGTTTTGACAATTTGGGGAACAAGCCTGGAGGAGCGAGAGTAAATGCAATTAATAAATTCGACAGGCAATGGAATATACAGATAAAAAGACATTTAAAATATTGTCGATTGATGGAGGAGGAATAAAAGGGTTATATCCATCAACAATACTCGAACATTTTGAAGAAAAGTTTAATTGTCATATTTCTGATCATTTTGATTTAATATGTGGCACCTCAACGGGAGGATTAATTGCCTTAGCGCTTTCTCTTAAAATTCCAGCCAAAACAATATCTGAATTTTATATGACCAAAGGTAAATTAATATTTCCAAATCGTCCAATTCGAGGATTTTTTAAACAAATTTTATGGGGAGGAAAATTTACTGACAAAGAAATAAAGAAGGCTCTGAAAGAAATTTTTGAAGAAAGGAAAATAGAAGAAAGTAATAATCTTCTTTGTATTCCATCATATAGTTATACTGATGCACAACCTAGGGTTTTTAAATTTGATCATAAAGAGCATGAGCTTGATAGAGATAACAAAGCCTATTATGTGGATGTTGCTTTGGCGACATCTGCTGCTCCAACTTATTTCCCTCTATGTGAAATAGATTATTTTGACAGAAAACAATATGTTGATGGTGGCGTATGGGCAAATAATCCTACTCTGGTTGGGTTAATTGAAGCCTTAAGCTATTTTGTAGGGAAGGGGAAAGAATATGATAATATTAAATTAATGTCGATTAGTTGTTTGACACTTTCTAGTGGAAAGGAAACAGGTCTCAATAGATATCGGTCTTTTGTGAAATGGCGATCCGATTTATTTGACACATTCAATACTGCTCAAAGTTTTTTTACTAATTATTTTATGGATAAAATCAAAGAGTTAAACGATGTAAAGATCCAATATATAAGAATTCCATCAGTAGTAATTTCTTCAGAGCAGGAAGATCTTGTTCAATTGGATAATGCAACAAGAAATGCGCTTAGTTTTATTCGCGGGAAAGGTAATGATCAGGGAGAAATATTCAAAAAAGATCCAATAGTAAAAGAATTTTTCAATTCAAAAAAAACATATAACACTAAACCGAAATAATTATGGCAAATAATCACGAACAATTCAAATCTTTTAATGAGACTATTAGATTGCACGATACAAAAAAAGCAACTCTGGAGACCAATAGAGAAACTTTACGGGATAAAATAAAAAAATATTTCGATGATAATAAGCCGAATGAAATAAAGCCAAAATTTCATAGTCAAGGGTCTTTTGTTATGAAAACTACTGTTAATCCGATTCTTCGAAAATCAGAAGAAGGCAAAGATATTTATATCTACGATGTTGATGATGGTGTATATTTCATAGGGAATGAGGATCAAGATGACAGATATTGTATTAATACTTATCATGAATGGATATATGATGCTGTTAAAGACCACACAAGCAAAGGTGCAGAAAAGAAACATACTTGTGTCAGAGTAATATATGCAGATGGACATCACATTGATCTGCCAATTTATTATAAACAAGGGAATATTCCGGAATTAGCACATAAATCTAAGGGATGGATTGATAGTGATCCCAAAGAATTCTATAAATGGTTTAACAAAAAGGCAGCATCAAATCAACAGTTAAGAAGAATAGTTCGATATTTAAAAGCTTGGTGTGATTATCGTAATTCTATTCGTACAGATGTTAGGATGCCAAGTGGTTTTATTATGACAATATTAGCCTCAGAAAATATATCAATTAACGAAAGAGATGACATTGCATTTAAGGAAACGCTTGAAAATATACAGAAAAAGCTAAATGTATTTGAGTGTAAAAGACCAACTACACCTAAAGGCGAAGATTTATTTGCTAATTACAGTGAAACAAAAAGAAATTATTTTATAGATCAACTCTCAAGCTTTGTAAATTCAGCTAATCAAGCAATTGAAAGTAAAAATCCTAAAGAAGGTTGTTTAAAATGGCAAAAACATTTGGGAGACCGGTTTTCATGTTCAACTGCAAAAAATGAGGATGAAGAAACCAACTTAAAATCATACGCAGCACCTGCCATAATTACACAAAATGCAAAAAGTGCATAATGCAAGTATTACAGAAAGAAATATTAGATGATATTTTTACTGTATTATCCAAAAAGGAAACAGTATATAGAAACTATGAGAATAAAGGGATATTAGTCAAGGAATTCATCGAAATTTGGAAAATTAATACAGAGGTACAAGTCAATGAATTTTTAAAAGAAGTTTCTTTTTATATTGGTTTTGACGAATTCTTTCCATTATCTATTCCAAAGATTTACTTATGTCAGGATGATTATAATATAATTAAATATATACCGCATGTTGATAACAAATGTTTTGTATGTACATTTAATACTGATTTACTCATTTTAGATCAAAAGAATCCGTTAGGTATAGTAGAAACATGCTTACGAAAAGCAAAAAAAATTATTCAAGAGGGTATTGAAGGAATGAATCATTCTGATTTTATTGATGAAATCGGAGCGTATTGGACAGAGAAAGAAGAGAATGAAAAAGAAATATCTGAAGGACATTATCTCTCATTAATAATAAATTTCCCCAAACAAACATCAACAATTAAAATAGCTAAGCTTAGTCCAGATTTTAATCTTATTAGATATATTCTGTTTAATGATGAATCTGAATTTAAATATTTTGAAAAATTTCTTCGTAAAAGCCACATTAATATCATAATAACGGAGGCATTATTTTTATCGGATTATAAACCAAAACATGTTCCACCCTTTGCACTGAAAAATGGAGATATTATTAGTTTAATAAGCTCTGAGTCATTGTTGAAATTCAAGAAGTATATAAATGCTGAAACAAATGAAAAACATATATTTTTCTTAACTGAAACCACAAGTGTACCAATTCTTTTAGGATGGAGACATAAGTATTTAAATAACAATCCAAAGGGCTTTCGTAAAGGTTATTTAAATAAATTTGATGTATTGACTAAAATTCAGAAGAATGATTTAGTTGAAAGAATTCTTGTAAAAGAATATAGCAACAATCGTGTTGAATTAAGGACTAGCGGTATGATTCAAAAAAAATATCAGTTTTTATTAGCTGGTTTAGGAAGCATTGGATCAAACTTACTTTATTTCCTGAACGGTATTAATTATCCAAGCTATAAATTAATAGATGATGATATACTAAAAATAGAAAATATAGGTAGGCATCTTTTAGGTTTAAATGACATTAATAAATTTAAAGTGGATGGTCTGGAAGAATACGTAAAAAATATACGGCCTGATCAAGATGTTTCCGTCATGAAGAAAAAACTTGAATTTATAGTCCTAAATAATATAGATTACTTTAATGATTGTTCTTATGCATTTGTAGCCATTGGAAATCAAAACATTGAAAATCTCTTGTTGAAATTACATGCAGAGAATAAAATAACCATTCCAATGTTCCTATTTTGGGTTGAACCATATGTTCTAGGAGGTCATTGTGTATTTATTCATCCCAATGACAAAATCAAAATCGAAGAGCTTTATGAAAAAAATTTCTACCGATTTAATATCATCAAAAAAAAGGAATATGAAAATAATAATCCAATACTTACAAAAAAAGAAGCAGGATGTCAAACCGCATATATTCCTTATTCCAATAATGATATAATCCTATTTTTATCATCAATCTATTTATGGATTAATGACATAATAAGAAATGAAAGCAATAGAAGTATGATTGCAAGTTGGGTTGGAGATATTTCGCTTGCCAAAAAGTTAGGGATAGATTTAACCTCTTCTGATGATTCTTTTAGTTTCAAATTATTCAATATTAATGATGGAAATTAAGCGAGGAAAATATACTATTCAAATATCTGAAAGAATTTTGGTTGTACTAGAAGAATTCAAACAAGATAAAAAACCATATGAATCTGGAGGAATCTTATTGGGTTCTGTTAGTAAAAATAATTATATCAAAATCACCAAAATGTCTTTACCCAATTCATTTGATAAAGCTTCGCGATTTTCATTTGAAAGGAACAAGCAAATTGCTCAAATAATTGTTGATTTTGAGTTTTATAATTCAAATGGTAAAACAATTTATTTAGGTGAATGGCACACACATCCCGAAAAGAATCCGATACCTTCAACAATTGACAGAAAAATGATTAAACAACAATTTAAGGAAAACACAATAAATGAATCATTTTTAATCCTAATAATTCAAGGTTTAGATTCTCTTTATGTGGGTCTTTATGAGGATAATATTTTAATAGATAAATGATAGAAAAAGGTAAATGCTTTGTAACATGGTTTCTCCCCGCTCTTCGGGATATGCGCCAAAAGTTGCACAGCGGCCCCCGCTAATCAGGATATGCACTAAAAGCTTGCAGCGGCGGCTGAAGATATGCAATCTTCAGCTTTTAACTTCGGATCTACGATCCGTTTTACAATATTTGATTCTGTGGGAAGGTTTTCAATCATCTAAAGATGGAAATGAGATATAAGATTTAAAGCAGGATCGCAGATCCTGAGCTAAAAGGTGCAGTTTACAAAACTGCACCAGCGATCGCGAGTGTATATATATCCTGAAGAGCAAGGGTAGTCAGTTATTAATATGAATAGTAAACGGTGCTCATGTTTGAAATAGTAGCTTACATTGATAAATGTAATAAGGTAATTTAGTGAATATGAAAAAAATAATTTTGTTACTTTTTTTCCCGGTTTGTCTTTATGGTCAATCGTTGAAATCGGCTCTTGAAAAGCAAGATTATAATGAGGTAATCAGACTTTTGAAGGACTCTTTGCAAAAGAATCCCAATGATCCTAAATTATATTGTGATTTAGGCCATTATTATCATTACAGGGCTTACGACTGGAGACCTTTGATTGGTTACAATCAGACTTACTCGGATTCGATTATGTTTTTCCTGGAAAAGGCAATATCCATCGACCCAAATTACCGGGAACCTTATTATTGGCTCAATGCCCAATATGGTGCACGAGCGCGCGATGCAATAAGCAGCAATCAAACAGCAAAATATAAGCATGAATATCAATCGTCCAGGGATAAAGGCGCAATGCCAAAATGGTTGCTGGAATTTGCCAGAAATACACTTAATAGTTGCGATTCAAACGCCATATTATTTACTTATGGGGACTTGACCTTAAATGCGATTTCATATCTCCAACTGTTTGAAAAACTCAGGACTGATATCTCAGCGATACCTGTGTGGTTTAGTGGAAGACCCGGCAATGCAAAACTATATAAACATGGAGTCAAAAACATTATTAAACCGGTAAATATAAGATTTTCGGACGAACAGATAATGGAAATGCGTCCATATCAGTGGGATACACTCAATATTAAAGTGAAAGTTTCTTCAAAAGTTAAACATCAGTATAATTTGAACAATGATTACTTTAACTGGAAGTTAATTCCTGATATGACGTCAGATGGGTCGCCTTGTATGAGTCCCTGGCTGGCTTTATTTGCAGAGATTATAGAAGCTAATCAGTTTGAGCGTCCGGTATATTTTGCTGCCGGATTTAGAAAAGAGTCATTGGCCGGACTTTTACCTTATACCATAAATTGTGGCATAGTAAAAAAGCTTGTTCCTTTCTTAACAAAGGGAACAACTTTTGAATTTGATATCAAGGTGTTTGAGAAAATATTACTAAACAAAAACAATTTTGTTGATTTTAAGGATGTTGAAAAAAATAATTTTCCCAACAATTCCCAAATGCTGTTAAATTATCATGGGGCTTTTTGGCAGCTATCTGAGCATTATAAGAAGTACGGTATAAAAAATACAGTATCATTAAAAGATTTTATTCGCAGTAATTTATCTTCTGAGATACTTAACACTGACGCTTATTTAAATTGGATAAGGGATTGAAAAGATCGCATACACAGTTAACCACCCCGGCTGGCGCAGTTTTATAAACTGTGCCAATACTGTTCTTTGATAAGGCACAAATCACAGATTTGCGCCAGCGAGGGAATAGTCTAAGCTATAATTTATGTGATCAAAGTTACCCCTGGCTGGCGTAGTTTTGTAAACTGTGCCAATACTGTTCTTTGATAAGGCACAAATCACAGATTTGCGCCAGCGAGGGAATAGTCTAAGCTATAATTTATGTGATCAAAGTTACCCAGACAGAAAAAAAATTCAAAAAATATTTGGAATTGATAAAGGAGTTGTATATTTGTACTATATAAATATGACAACATTACACTGATACAATGATAGATTTTAGTTTAGATCCGAAAACAGGCGCTCCATTTTATCGGCAAATTATTGATCAAATAAGATTTGGGATAGCAAGAGGTGAACTGAAGATTGGAGAACAATTACCAACTGTCCGGGCTTTGGCGGTTGAGTTAAAAGTAAATTTGAATACGGTTGCCAAAGCTTACAAAGAGCTCGAAATTCAAAATGTGCTGGAAACGCAGCAGGGAACCGGCACATTTATAAACAAAGTTGAGATACAGCTATCAGAAACTGAAAAAAACAAAAAGTTGCGGGATATTTGTAATGAATTCTCTACCATAGCTTTAAGTTATGGTTTTACCATAAATGAAATTATTATTCAACTTAAAAAACAAGACTAAAATGGAAACTAACACGCTTAGCAAAGGATTTTTTAATCCAGTTTCACTTGCAGTAATCATTACATTTTTCTGCACCGGTGGTGGCTTGTATTATATGGGATTCATCAATATTCCTGTATTGGCAGCTATCATCATCTTAACCATATTTATTTCAAGCTCAATTTATATAGCGGATCAGTGGGAAAAGGCAGTCGTTTTACGAATGGGTAAATATATTGGCCTTAAAGGTCCGGGAGTATTTCTGATCATTCCTGTTTTGGATAAAATCCACAGTTATTTAGATCAGCGAGTGCGGGTTACTATTTTTACGGCCGAACAGACTTTAACCAAGGATACAGTTCCCGTTAATGTCGATGCAATTATTTACTGGACTGTCTGGGATGTTGAAAAAGCAGCACTCGAAGTCCAGGAATATGAAAAGGCAGTATATTACGTTGCTCAGACAGGCCTGAGGGATATTATCGGAAAGCATGAATTGTCAGACCTTTTACAGGACAGGGATAAGATTGCGGATGACCTTCAGAATATACTGGACACGGATACGAATCCCTGGGGAATAACCTGCCAGAGTGTAGGAATAAAAGACATTGTGATTCCCGCAGGTCTGGCTGATGCCATGAGCAAAGAAGCACAAGCCGAAAGAGAACGGAGGGCAAGGGTCATTCTGGGTACTGCAGAAACTGAAATATCTGAAAAATTCGCAAAGGCAAGCGAACTTTACAAGGATAACCCGGTGGCACTGCATCTAAGGGGGATGAATATGTTGTTTGAAGGGTTAAAAGAAAAGGGTTCAATGGTAATCGTTCCCAGTTCAGCACTCGACTCGATGAACCTTGGAGCGATGGGAGGTTTGATTTCACTTGCGAAAGCAAATGAAAAAGAGGGTAAATAAAAAATACAATTATGAAAAGCCTTATATTTCTTTCAAAGAAAATTCTATCAATCGGAATTTGTTTAGTTATCTTATCCTGTCAGCATGCTAATCAACATGCCATCAGTGAACGTTTGCCTGATCCCATCATCAAGGCAGGAACTGCGAAAATATCAGGAACTATCAACAATTTGAAACTTCCACAGGGAGAAAAGAAAGTTATAATTGAAGTATTGGTCAGGAATCCGGTTACTGCAGAAGAAGGCAGGTATGTAACTAATTTAAATGAAAATAACCAATTTTCATTGGAAGTTCCTCTGGAATGCAGTACCGCTATAGTTGGTTTTGCTGTTAGGAAAGAAACAAAGTACTATGGCTGGGGCCATTTTGGTTTGGAGCAAGGTAAAGACCTGCAATTGAATATTGCTTTTGATGACAAGGATGGTTATAATATCGAAGTTCAAGGCGGTCTCAATCTTACCGTGGATGATATAAAGAATATGGGTAAAGTATTTGGAAGATTTGAGGACCGTCACACATGGGGAGATTTTTATAAGATGACCCCTAAGGAATTTGCAGAACATGAACTTACAGTCAGTCTTAAAGAGCGGACTAAATTTGCGATAGATTCATTGCCATTGTCTGAAAAAATTAAAAACCAGTTGGTCAATGATCTCAACTTACGTTTTTTAAAAGGTCGTCTTTTCTTCTATAAAGAAGATGCAGAGAAAAGTTTTAAAATGTCCGAACATGAAAATCAGCTTTATACTTCTTATAAAGCTGAAGAACCCGATAAATCGTATTATACTTTTCTCCGTCAATTTGATCTGAATAATCCTCAATACTTATACTGTTACTACTATTCAGAATTTATGAAGAAATTCCTGACTATTGCACCATTCAAAATAACGGTAATCAAAGATAAACCCATTGACGAATGGCTTAAGGAAGTCAAAGCTGCGGTAAAGGATGTGATTGGCTTTGATTCGGGATCATTCTATGATATGCTCGCTGCAAATGCATACACCTGCCAGTTGAATGACAAAAAAGAACCCCTGACAAATAAACAGGTTGAAAACATTAAAATCTATTACAAAAACAGAAATGAAGAATTTGCCAAAATCCTGCTAAAAAAGAATGAGGAGATAATAAAAATTGTCGAACACAATAAAGATCTTAAAGTCAACATAACTCCGTCTGTGGCAAAAGAAAAATTAATGGACAGCATTATTGCCAAATACAAGGAAAGTGTTGTCTTCGTTGATTTTTGGGCTACATGGTGCGGCCCGTGCCTGAACGCTATGAGAGAAATGAATCCATTAAAAGCTGAACTCAAATACAAGGGTGTAGTTTTTGTCTATTTAACAAACGGCTCATCTCCTAAACCTGAATGGGAAGGAAAAATCAAGGGCATTGGCAGTGATCATTACTACCTTTCAGACAGTGAGTGGGACTATGCGATGGAAAATTTTGGTTTTAAAGGCATCCCCTCCTATTTGATTTATGATAAAAAAGGAATATTAAAACATAAGTTCACCGGTTATCCCGGAACGGAAAAGATGAAGAAGATGATTGAGGAGATGCTGCAGTAAATATTCAAAACAATTCAAATAACACAGATTCTCCCTACTTCCCTGCTACCAGGTCTATACCAGGTCTATACTTTGGTTAAGATGATAATGGGCAAAATTTAGAGAGTGGTATATTTCAGAAAACGCCTACCCGGTGCATGGTGCACTTGGCTTGCAGCCCTTTATCCATAAGGGATAGAGGTGTACCACCCTCTGTACCAAATTAATGAAGGAATTAAAGAATGAAAGAAATAAGAATTACTCTATTGAATTCTTATTTTACTAATTTTGATCCTCAAGCAGGTCAATGATCTATAGCGAACTGACTCTAAACAATTAAAATCATTTTATATGAAAAGATTATTCTTCATAACGGCGGCGATGATCGCTTTTTACTGTTGTCTTCCATTCAAATCGGATGCAAAGGGTGTTGGGAAAGTTGAAAAAATTCCGATTGTATTTATGATCGATGATCCGCCAATCAATACGTCTTACCTCATGAGAAAGCAGATGGAGGATGCTGGCACGCTTGTAGAAGGCACCGGGTTCTTTGAGCGCACTTATTTAAGCCATTGGAGGGATATGGAAAAGAGTACAATCATTCCGAATGCCTTTTTCAAAAAGGTTGGACAATGGCTGGTTAAAGAAGGCGTAAAGGGAAAAACCTCTTTGCTGCCTTGTCCCGGAGGATTTGGCTATCTGGATGGAACGGTTAAAAATTATTCGGAGGAACAAAGAAAGGAGCTGATCGATATTTTCAAGAATATCTTCATGAAAAACTTTGATATAACACCAGCTGCCGCACGATTGTATCGTGTGGCTCTTTGTAAATCAAAAAAATGTTCATAAACCCACGCGATACAATCGCGCGGTAGCCGGGTGCAGTTTCAATTTTGATCATCGGTTATTATCATGATTTCAAAACTGCACTGATTGTAGTCGGAATGGCTTTATCTGGAATTTCACTTGCATATTTAATTTTACAAATGATCCTAATTATACTTAAAAGAAATGAACTCAAATCTTTTTACAGAGCTCTTGCATTTTTTATAGGATTGACAATATTGTTATATTTTTCAGTTGAGAATAAAAGATTACTAACCTGAACTCGATCTAAGCTATGGATAAGACAGTGCTTGATTGTTTGAGCGTTAATGTTGTCTTCGATAACCTAATCTAAAAAAAACACCTCAGTAGATGGGATTGATTTCACCTTTTCACCAACCTCATTACCTGATTAAATCAGGTAATGAGGTTGATTTTTCTCTCTCGACCATTACTACTGAGGTGTTTTCGACAGATTAGGTTATCTATTCCTTAGATCGAACTCACGTTACTAATTTATATTTTGCCTTTTTGTGTTTCAGTATTAATACCAGGATTATTCGCTTTAAGAAAATAAAAGAGAAACGATCTTGCCAACAGTTCATCGATCCTTTAACAGAAAAACGGAAGCTGTATTGTCTGGAATTTGACAATAAGAATAATTATCCAAAACAATTTTATACATTTGCCTTTAGCTCTTCTATAATTCTATGTTATGAAAAAACTTGCCATCATTTTGTTGTGTTTTTTTTCTTTGAACTTATCAGCTCAATCAATTAAAGAAACTGAGATCGTCACAAATATCTCTGAAGTGACGGTGTATTTAAACGGGGCTCAGATAACCAGATCAAAATCTATGGATCTGGAAAAAGGCCGGGGCACTTTAAAATTTATCAATCTATCCCCTTTTATCGATTCGAAAAGCATAAACATCAGTGCAAAAGGAGATTTAAATGTGCTTTCGGTAAACTATCAACAGAATTTTCTTTCGCCGGAGAATAAATCGAAACAGGCAGAACAATTAACTGCAGATAAACTTAATCTTGAAAAGAAAATAAACCTCGAGAAAACATACCTTAGCGTACTGAATGAGGAATTAGACTTTTTAAAAGCCAATCATGTAATCGGTGGTTCGAATACCGGGACAAACCTTGGAGCCCTTAAAGAAGCCGACGTGTATTTTACTGAAAAGATGACAGCCATTAAGCTTAAAGAAATTGAACGTCAAAATACCATCGAACAACTAACCAAAGAACTTGAAAAAACAGGAAATCAGCTAAATTCTTTATCTGATTTAAGAGAGCAGCCAACGGGAGAAATCCTCTTAAATTTTGACGCTAAATCCACAACAAAAGCATCGTTTGAAATAAAATATATTGTAAAAAACGCAGGTTGGTTACCTTCATATGATATACGAGTTAAAAGTATTGATCAGCCTGCCAGCCTCACCTATAAAGCTAATATACATCAAAACACGAACGAGGACTGGAATAATATAAAGCTCAGATTATCCTCCGCTGACCCAAATTCATCAGGGATCTTCAGAGATCTGTCAACCTATTACCTTGATTATAATTCTGCTCCGCCTTCCTACTCCAATGTAATATCACAAGTCAGCGGACACATTTATGACAGGAAAGAAAATAAGCCACTGCCTGGAGCCACTATCGTGATAAAAGGAACTTCGATTGGAACGATATCAGATGCAAACGGGTTCTATTCTCTATCTGTTCCTCAGAGTGGTGGAAATCTGGTAGTTTCATTTGTCGGAATGAAGAGTCAGGAACTCTCAATACGAAATCAACAGATGGATATTACATTATCGGAAGATTCGAGGGCATTGAATGAAGTCGTTGCTGTTGGCTATGGTGTGCAAAAAAGTTTGTCAGGAAGAGTAGCAGCAGTCGAAACCAGGCAAATAGTTCAGGAACAGGCTTTGCCAAAAAGCAAACTAATTGAAGCTGTTCAAATAGCAAATCAAACAACGGTGGAATTTGAGATTAAAACGCCTTATACCATACCTTCTAATGGAAAGAATCTGACAGTTGAAATTGAAAACTATTCATTACCAGCTATGTACCAATACTATTGTACACCCAAAGTTGACAAAGGGGCATTTCTCATGGCACAAATTGTCGATTGGGAGAAGTATAATTTGTTAGAAGGAGAAGCAAACATCTTTTTCGAAGATACCTATACAGGGAAAACACTGCTTGACGTAAGGTATATGTCTGATACCCTTAGCGTTTCATTGGGCAAAGACAAAAGTATTTCTGTAAACCGTGTAGTACAAAAACAGTTTACATCAAAACAATTTTTAGGTTCCAAAAAAGAAGAAATAAAATCATGGCTGATCAGCGTAAAGAATAATAAACAACAAAACATTAACTTATCTTTAATTGACCAGATTCCTGTTTCAACAATCGAAGAAATTGAAGTAAATCCATTGAATATATCCAATGGCAAACTCGATCCTCAATCAGGTAAAATTAAATGGGAGTTTCAGTTGAAACCTGCCGGGAAAGAGGATGTTGAATTAAAATACTCAGTAAAATCTCCTAAACTCAAGAGATTGATAATTGAATAATATTATCGGATACGATTGAAAGATTCGCATAGAAGACACCATCGATATGATAATAATGGAAGAAAAATAGAGAAAATCCTAATTGATAATGAAGATAACAAGTAAAGAGATCGAAGCTTTATCTCAATTGGAAGCTTTCAAACGCTATGGATATTTTATAAAACGAGTTGCTGACTCTGAAAAAATGTACACACTTATTGATGTCAATGGAGATTTCCCCGGCTGCCGCACGATTGTATCGTGTGGCTCTATTGTAAATCAAAAAAATGTTCATAAACCCACGCGATACAATCGCGCGGTAGCCGGGTTGTAAAATTTCAGGTAAAAAAGATTTCTCTGCATCTGATAAAACAGCAGGATCCGGTTTTAAAAAGTAATCGGGCCTGTTCGGTTTGACGGGTACAGGCTCGTGATGTGCCGCCGGACTTCAATAAAATAATCCGGCAGCCATTTAGCATTTCAGGCCGTTGGTTTGTGAAAAAATAATGTCACAAAAAATAAATATGCATTAATTAATCATAGTAAGAACATAATTAATTACATTTGGATGTTCTAACTGATCCGGGATTTTAACGATGAAAAAACCTCTATTTATAGAAGCAATCATTTCCCTTTTTCACTTGGTACATACAGGCACAGCAAAACTTGTGCCCGAAAGAAATGTACACGCGTGGGACATTTGTGGAGAAATCCGGAGGAGCGAGGACCTATTGATCTAATTAGTGAAATTAACCTAAATTAAAGTAAAAATATGTACATATCGACATCTAACAATTACAAGCTTGATGAAATAATCAAAAATTTTGAAGTTGCTCTGCGTTCCTTTGTTGTCGAAATAGTTAAAACTCATTTCCAAGATGAAACAAAATTCTTAAGCATCATAGATGAACTTGTTACAAAGACAAAACCTTCTTCATTAATTAATTCAAATAATTATTCTTCGAAACTATTAAAATTAAAAAAGGATTATAGGATAAACTACAAAGAGATAGAGGACAGCTATAAGTCTTACCTGAATAAAGATTTCGTTAGAGCAAAAGTACCCTATGTTAGTGCAATAAATGACTATGTCGAAATTTTCTTTGATCCATATTTCAAAAACAGCGATTTATTAAAAGGATTTTCATCATTAGATTATTCAAGCATTGCCTGTAAATATAAACAAATTAGAAATGATTTATCTCATCCCGCATCATCAAAAATATCAATTCTTGACACCAAAGAGATTTTCATGTTTATTAAACGGGTATCTATCAATATTGAGGATAAATATTTTTGGTATGTTTCTAAACATGAAATAAATAGTAAAATTAACGAACTCGCTGAGTGCGTTAATGAGAATCCTATAAGAATTAACAATCTAGATGAGATTAAAATATCCTATCATAAAAAAATTATTGGTAGAGATAATGAGCTTAAGCTTTTGAAAGACTATTTATTTGGAAGTAACTACAGAAATGCGGGATCTGTTGTTATTTATGGCTATGGTGGATTAGGAAAGACAGCTTTGGCTATTGAATTTATTGATGAGATTATTAAGGAAAGTATTGATAATTCTAACAAATACAACCTTGACTTCATACTTTTTTTTACTAGTAAAGAGGAAATTCTCGAGTTTTCGCAAACAACAGGAAGCTTAATAATTAATCCTCTAAAGAAACAAATTTCATCTTATATTGAATTTAGAACCAAGTTATTCAACATTTTAAATATAAGCAATATAGATGATTTAAATAATCTAAAAGGGATTGTAATTATTGATAATTTCGAAACTCTTAATAGTGAAAATAATAACGATAAGGAAGAGATATTTAAGTTTATTTTTAATTCACCTCGAACGATTCAGTTCATTTTGACGTCAAGAGAGGAGGAACAATGTGAACAAAAAATTCATTTAAAAGGTTTTGATCTCAATAACAATGGTGAATCTTTTGTTAAAAATTATGTTTTAGAAAATGAATTAAGCGTTGATTTAAAAGGTAAAACAGTTGATCTAATAAATTCATCAAAGGGAAATACCCTGATACTGGTCTTGGCATTATTAAGATTGCAAGAAAAAATAAATACAGTTGATGAGATAATTTCAGAATTAGATAGTACCTCATCTTCCAATATGGAGATGATGTCTCTTTTTATGTATAAAAATACATTTGATCGTGTTATAAAGGAACTTAATAATCCTAATACACTCAAAATTCTTTCCATTATTTCATTGTATGGAGAACCAGTTGATCTGTTTTCAATTTCAAAGCTTTCTCAAATTAATAATATCACTGAAGTTGAAAATGTTTGTAATATCTTAGCTACAAAGTTAGTTTTGACTAAAATTGAAGAGCAATATGTAATTAATGAATTTGCTAACAAATTCATATTTATTAAGCTTAGGCCTAATACAATTGAGGAAAAAGAGCTTGTTCAATTAATCAGTAAATATAAATTTGATCGTCGTCAAAAATTGCGAAGATTAGAAGAGAAAACCGATAAACATCATTCTTTGAAAGAAATAATGGAGGATTGGAAAGCAAGAACTATTCCGGATAAACTTGCAATTGTCGATTCATTTGACTTATATTCACTTGCTCAAAACGCTAAAAGTTACTTAAAAAATGAAATTAATCAAAAAGTTATTTCAGAATTAGAACAAAGGTTTGCAGAGAATGAAAAGATGAGTTCCCATCCTTATATTAAGTTTCAAAAAGCAAAAATATTTCAATTCCTTTTACAGGAAAATATAAAGTGTGTATCCATAACGAAATACTTAACCCTTATCCCTAATTGCTTTGAGGATGTAATATTATCAATAAACGTTGACTATAAATTCATGAAGTCAACAAAGTCCTATGCTTCAGTACTATGGTTTTATGGACAATTTTTAAATCAACATTTTGATGATTTTTCAACTGCTTTAAGTTATTTTGAAGAAGCTAAGCAAATCTATGAACACTTAAGTCTAACTACATCTGAGGAGTATTTAAAAATATTATACTCGTTAGCAAATACCAACAAAAGTCTTTTTGATAAAACAAACAATTTTCATTATAACAATTCATTAAAAACAGTTAATGAGCAAATTAGATTGCTAAAAAAATCTAAAAAACTTAAATAAATTCCTTACAGTTGTTGAACCCTGCGAATCGGGATATGCACTAAAAGCTTGTAGCGGCGGCTGAAGATATGCAATCTTCAGCTTTTAACTTCGGATCTGTGATCCGTTTTACAATATTTGATTCTGCGGGAAGGTTTTCAATCATCTAAAGATGGAAAAGCCGGATAATCATTTGAGGCAACGAAAAATGGGTTCAGAACTATTTTATCAGATCCTGGCAACAAACATTTTAAGAAAATTCACCTTGAATCCATTTTTGCGTTATTTAATGAAATAGCTGTTAATGATGAAGACAAAGTTTGGTTGACAAAGATGGAAACAAGATATAAGATTAAATAAGCAGGATCGCAGATCCTGAGCTAAAAGGTGCAGTTTACAAAACTGCACCAGCGACCGCGAGTTTTTATATTCTGAAGAGCAGGGGTTTGTACTCTGCACCTATTAGCCGCCACTTATAATCCCTTTAGACTCTGTTTATACTGGAGTCTATTTTGATTTTGATCAGAAAAGTACTTATATTTGTACTTAATAAATTACTTAAATTAGATATGAAAGCCGCAAATTATACAGAATTCAGAACAGGGTTAAAAAAGTATCTTGATGAGGTTGAGAATAATAATGAGACTTTGATTATAAAAAGGAGTATGGGAAAGGGAACAGTATTGATTTCACTGGATGAATATAATTCTATTATTGAAACCATGCATTTATTGAGTTCGAAAGCAAACGCCGATAGATTGTATGAATCTATAAACCAGGTAAAAGCAGGTAAAATAGTAAGGAAGAAATTAATTAAGGAATAATGAACATCACTTTTTCCGAAAATGCATGGGAAGATTATTTATCCTGGCAAAATGAAGATAAGAAGATGTTGAGAAAAATCAATGACCTGATTAAAGACATTAAACGCCACCCCTTTGAAGGAACCGGTAAACCTGAGCCATTAAAATTTGATCTCCGCGGATTCTGGTCAAGACGTATTGACAGAGAGCACCGGCTAGTGTACCAGATGATTGAGAATGAATTAGTAATATTCAGCGGCAGGTATCATTATGATTGAGACCGAGATATGTTCAAAGCACCCGATTGATCTGTCCCGTTTAGCCTAATCATTTTCCAAGTCGTTGATCAAGTTCTTCATCCGGAACTATCTGATTCCTGTTCGATTGATTAATACCTTTCTCAATCTTTTCCACTAAGATTATTTGGTCTAAAATATCATCAATAGTCACATTATCAGGCATTTTAATTAAACAACTTATCACTTTATCCTTTGTTGTCATACTTCCGGTTTTAATAAATAAAATCATTATTGTTGGTCCACTCTTCCTGTTGAGTCTCTTTTCAAATCGCGGATCAATGCCGGTCAATCTATAAACATATCATCAATCCTTCGATGAATTGAATTTTAACTTCATCTGATTATTGGATCAAATTTAATAAAAATATTTGGAGAAAGTATTCAATCTTTACCCCTGCTCACCCCCGCTAATCGGGATATGGCACTAAAATCTTGGAGCGGCTGAGGGTGTCCCAAAAGCTAAAAACAATAAACAAATCCAGAAAAAGATTAGCAATTTCAGAAATCTTTATCCCTTGCCGTCAGCTGAAGCTGACGGCGTAAATTACTGTTTTATTCGGCTTTAGCCACATTCCACTTAGCAAAAATGTGGCTAAAGCCATCTGCCTTGTACCGTCGACTAAAGTTGACGGCAATGGATCGGAAACAGACTTTTTGGACATCCTCAGCGATGGTGGTATCGCAGCATTTCTGACGTGCGGATAGAAAAATCATTTCAGTTAATCAATAAACGAATAGGATGAATCCTAAAGTTGATGTATATTTGAGTAAAGACCAAAAGAGGCAGGAAGAATCGGCCGATGCGCCTGAAGGACCGGCCAGCGGGCTTTTGAAATAAATTCAGGCCATTACAGGCCTGGCACACCTGTTCAACAGAGATGATATAAAAGGATGAACAACATGAACAGCCATAAAAAGGAGTTGGCGCCAGAACAACGTGAAGAACTGCTCAGCGTATTGAAAGCCCGTTTTGAGAAAAACAGGAACCGTCATAAAGGTCTTGAATGGGCGAAAATAGAGGCAAAGCTGGAAGCCAATGCTGAAAAACTGTGGTCACTCAATGAAATGGAAAGGACCGGCGGTGAACCGGATGTTGTTGGTCAGGATGAAGAGACAGGCGAATACATTTTTTATGATTGTTCAGCGGAAAGCCCAATCGGCCGCAGAAACCTTTGTTACGACCGTGAAGGGCTGGAGTCAAGGAAAGAACATAAACCGGAAAACAGCGTCGTTGATGTGGCGGCTGCCATGGGCATCGAGCTTTTAACCGAAGAGCAGTACCGGGAGTTGCAGAAAACCGGGAATTTCGATACGAAAACGTCGAGCTGGGTGAAAACGCCTTCCGGTATCAGGAACCTCGGCGGCGCCCTCTTTGCTGATCGCCGCTACGGCCGTGTCTTCGTGTATCACAACAGTGCACCCTCCTATTATGCCGTCAGGGGGTTCCGGGGCTCGCTAAGGGTCTGAATTTTGCACAGACGCACGGCCGTGCGTCTCCGAAATATCCACCGCAGGCAATCCTTCGAAGCTTGCAGTTTCACGGGCAAAGGATGAAAACCTTTCGCCGTTATTCTCACATGACGAGCCAATAATGACAGTTTTTCCCGATTATTTAACAACCTGAGCTCGATCTAAGCAATGGATAAGACAGTGCTTGATTGTTTGAGCGTTAATGTTGTCTTCGATAACCTAATCTTTAAAAAAACACCTTAGATGGGATTAATTTTACGCTTTCACTAACCTAATTACCTGATTAAATTAGGTTATTAGGTTGGTTTTTCTCCCTCGACCATGACTACTGAGGTGTTTTCGACAGATTAGGTTATCTATTCCTTAGATCGAACTCACGTTAACAGGGCTAATGGCCACAGGGGTTATTTGGAAGAAAGGCGGGTTTTGATTGATTTGCCGCTGATTATGAAAACAGTCAATTGTTTAAAACAGCCCTTTCTCAAATGCCGCTATTAAATCGCCCGAGATACTTATGGCGGAGGCGTGAGCGGGCAGGTTGTGCCTGTCAAACCAGCCTGCTTCCTTAATTTCATTTTCTTCAATGATGATTGGCTGGGTATCATCGGCTTCGGCGGTAAAACCCAGCATGAGCGAACCGGAAAAAGGCCAGGGCTGGCTTTTAATATATTTCAGATTCCAAATATCCAGTCCAACTTCTTCCTTTACTTCTCTTGCAACCGTTTCTTCGATGGATTCTCCAACATCCACATATCCGGCAATGAGCGCATAAAAATCGCCTTTATAGTTTTTGCCTTTGGCCAGCAATATTTTATTTTTGCAGGTGATGGCCACAATGATTGCGGGTGATATATTCGGAAAAGTAACCAGATTGCATTGGGGACAAACGGCGGCCCTCTCCTCCTTCTTCAATTCTGTTTTGGAACCGCATCTTCCGCAATACCGGTTATTGTTGTGCCAGGTCATCAATTGATGCCCCACAGACCCTATCCATGCAGACTCTTTGCTTTTCAGGTTCCGTAAGACAAAAATATCATGAAATTCAAAAGAGGCCTGATTCACAGCAGAATCAACCAATCCAAAACAACGGGTAGAATCAATTGAAAACAAATAAACCGGGGATTCAATGTCTCCGTTGAAATCCTTTTTCCTTGGAATTTCGTAATCTTCACCTGATTTCTTTAATAACACCTGATTGTCACGGTAGCATAACAAATAATCCTCATCACTAATTTCATGATAATGATCGTATTTATTATTGAAAATGCTTGGGCTTATTTCATTTAACATGGGGTTTCATTTAGCATAGGGCATAGGGCATAGGGCATAGGGCATAGGGCATAGGGCATAGGGCATAGGGCAAGGGGTTCATAATTCGTAATTCGTAATTCTTTTCTTAATTCTTTTTCGGATGATAAATGAGCGTGTACTGAGAATTCCATTCCGGGTGACCCTCAACGGAGAGAGACAATGTAATCCGGTCAGAGTCAAAATGCGGCAACAAGTACCGGACTGTCGGACCCTGGACGTTTCTATTTTTCTCAACAGCAGGATAATCCCAGTTTGAAATTACAATTTTCTGATCACCTGAAGAGAGGTCAGCCGTTATTTTTCCTTTTGGAAATTCTTTATACAGATCGTTTAAAAGGAAAAGTTCACACGAAAACTCTTCGCCTTCATTCCACCTGAATTTGGGGATTTTCGGAGCCGGGAATACCGTTATTTTTAATTCATTGTTTTCCTTAAGGAAATCGGTCTACCCTTGTAAACATGCCTTCCTGGTAAAGCAATTTCCTGTTATTGAGGGTGATTTCAAATTCGTAATCAATACCTTCAGAGACAAAATGAAACCTTTGGTCCTTATTTAACCGGGGCTTTGTGAAGGTCGATTTATAGGTCCAGAAGACATCTTCCATCCATCCGTAATCTTTCCAGTTCTCAGCGTAATAATATGCACCCCAGTTATTGGCCTTTGCATAGTCCAGCTGGACTGCGCCCGGCACCTGAGCGGGCATCCATTTTCCAGGATCTTCCTCTTTTTGTTTATGAAAGCCTACTGCCCAGTTTGCTTTTATCTCACTGCCTGAAATACGGCCGGCCACCATTGATAAAAAAAGCAGGAGGAGCAGGAATAGATTATTTTTCATTTGGTGAATTTGTAATCCCTTGTGCAAACATAATGAAAAAAATCACGGAATTGGATGAATCAAAGATCAAAGGAAGGACTGACAAACTGAAATTCAAAATTGTCCGGAACCCGGTTTTTCGGAGATGATTAATACGGATGGTGTGAATGCTAACCAAATTGTTTGTTTTTCAACCAGCATTGTCCAACTTTCAAGGCTAATAATCATCAAATCATGCTGTTGCAGAATATCTCTTTCAATCACAGTTTGTTTAAGAAGTTGAACAGGATCGGAAACGTTTGGCTCAATTACGCTTATCATTTCCTCCTCTTCAGAAACATTGACTTGTCCGTATGCATCATGTATTGTGACTTGCGCGCCTGAATGAATTAATTTCCGGGCATATTTTATTAAGAGAGTATCTTTAAAGTCAAGAACCGGGATAAAAACTTTATCAATTTTCGTCAGGTTTTTATCGAATAGAATTCCTACGGGCACCTCACTATTTGCCAAAATCATTCGCGTGCTTTCTTCAAAAGGCAATCTTTCAAACAATTTCCCTTTCCCGGTAACAGAATTAATCAGCCTGTCCGGATCAATAATCCTTGTAGTAAATCCCAAAATCCTTCCCAATAAACTACCTTCGAAGATCGATTGTCCGGGTCCGACCAGTAGCAGATCATAATCTCCTTTGTTTGCCACATCCGGAATTTCCGACATGATATCGTTAGTCACCTTAAAAAGTGTGGTAATCTTTTGGTTCAGTATTTTTGATTCTTCGATGACCGGGGCAAAACTATCGTGTTCGTACTCATCAATATTCAGTTGATTTAACTCGTTGTTGGGAGACAGGTGCATTACCGTTACCGCCGCATTGCTATTCATTTTCTTTACCAGGCTATTTGCAAGCCGAAGTAATACTTTTCCCTTCTCAGGGTTGGCGAAGGATATTAAAACTTTGTATTTACTGACCTGAATAAATTGTTCCGGGGAGATGCCGGATTCTTTTTTGAACAGTTTATTGATAATATCCAGCGCAGGACCAGTCATAAAAGTGGTAACGAGTGCCATAATTACCATCATGGCAAATATTTGCGGACTCAATACACCCAATTCGTATCCGATATTCAGAACAACCAGTTCCATTAATCCCCTTGTATTCATCAACGCCCCGATTGACAAACTATTATGCCAGTTTTGTCCCATAATCTTAGCCGCCAATGCACTGCCAATAAATTTACCAGTCACTGCAACCAGAATGATTAACCCCGTGATCTTCCATAAATACAGGTCGTTAAGGAGTCCGATTTCAGTTCTTAAACCTGTAAAAACGAAAAATAAGGGAAGCAATAATACAAGAGCAATATCCTCAACCTTCCCGATTAATACATTTCTGAATTTCATATTGTCGGGCATTATGGTGCCTGCCATAAAAGCTCCGAATAAAGCATGAATTCCGATCACTTCAGTAGCGTACGATGAGAGGATTAAGGTTAAAAAGAAAATGGCAACGATTGGCTTGCTCATGTTTTCGCGTGATGGATGTAAATCGCCAACCCGCTTGAGGAATGGTTTCACAACCTTGAACATGAAAAGGACATAGGTGATTGCCATCAGAATTACATAAACAGAACTGCCAAAAGAACCTGCTTTAACAATAGCGATCACAGCAGCCAGTATACACCATGCAGTAATATCATCAACCGCGGCGCAAGTAATTACTATCGCACCGAGCCTGGTTTTATGGATTCCCCGCTCCTGCACAATTCTTGCCAAAACAGGAAAGGCCGTAATACTCATGGCGATTCCGAGAAAAAGTCCAAATGATATAAACCGTACTCCTTGCGGGGCAAAGTGTAAATAAACGAAATAGGCTAAGCTCATCCCTAATGTAAAGGGAATGATGATACTGGCATGACTGATTACAACGGCATCCTGGGCTTTATTTCTAAGGGTTTTCACATCCAGCTCCATACCAACCATAAACATAAAAAGGATCAGGCCTATCTGACTTAGCAACTGGAGATTTCCTAATGAATCAGAAGGAAATAATGCAGCAGAGAATCCGGGGAAATACATCCCCATAAAAGAAGGACCTAATATGATTCCTGCAACAATCTCACCAATAACGGTGGGCTGCCCTATTTTTTTACAAATCCATGCCAATACCCTGGCTGCAATGATAATAGTGATGATTTGAGCCAGCAAAAGAGCCAATGGATGAACCAGATTCTGTGACATGGTATTCAAAAACTCATTCCAATGACCTGTTCCATTTTCAGAAAAAATGGTCACCTTTCGTCCTGATTCCAATTCCTTACCGGCCTGAATAATCCAATACATCAACACGGAGAAACCACCAATGATGAGGAAATAGAAGAGAAATATATGTCTGAATCTTTTCACCTGAAAATAATTTTAAAAACTGAAGACATTCTTCTGCGGCTTTAATTTTTTCAAAAATGGGAATTTTTTTCGGAAAATATAATCGATAACGAAAAATCAGATTAGAAAGGAATAAGCCGGGTAATTTACAAGATGAGAGGGAAATCTTATGCGCGCAGGGCTCCAAGAGAAAGGGCTAAAAATTCATGGAGCGAAGGACAGCGGAGATATTTTACCAGGTTCGGTAAGGCCGCGGCGTTTTGGCGGCCGTCGACACCGGAGGTCATCAAGGCGATTTTTGAGCTTGTGGCAGAAAATATGACAGGGTATAACCTGTTTCTCAAAACCAATCTGCCAGCCTTTAGCGCCGACGGGAGCCACATTGATTTCGTGTGGACACGGTTTGTACATGAATGCATTAAATATACTGAAAATCAAAAGTATTTTGGTTGAAGGAGTAACAGGCTATATAAATAATTTATATTTTAGTTAAATTATTAGAAATAATATCATCCACATATCCGTAAAATACATTCAATGAGTAAACAAATCCTTTGGAAGCAAGTGCGAAATGCCAAAATGAGTAAATAAACCAAAATACTATTGATCACCATACAGTATAGAAAAACAGACTTTTTGAAATAGCCAAATGAACGACCCAACATTAAAGTATCCAATTATTCTTGTTCACGGAATCGGGGCAAAAGACAGCAATCTCTTTTGGGGAAGAATTCCTAAAAAACTGCAAACTAACGGTTTGAAAGTGTTTCCCGGCCATACGGATTCGTGGGGGAGTATAGAAAACAATGCCATTTCATTAAGTAAAACCGTTGATTACGTTTTGAATTTATGTCAATGTGATAAAGTAAATATTATTGCTCATTCAAAAGGCGGTCTGGATTCCAGATTTTTAATAAGTTCTTTAAATTACGCTGACAAAATTGCAAGTCTGACAACAATTTCAACACCTCATTATGGTTCTGAGATTGTTGACTACATTTTTGAAAAGAAATCAATTTACAATCCGGTTTCAAAAAAGATAGTCAACCTTGTTGTCAGGCTATATGGAGACAAATCACCCGAGCCTTACAAAATAATTGCGGAATTGACAACAAAAAGCATGACTGACTTTAATTTAAGAAATCCTAATAACGAAAAGGTGCACTATAGCAGTTATCATACTTTTATGAAAAATGCAATAGACGATTTGTCATATTTCCTGACTTATCGGTACATTAAAAAATATGCCGGAGATAATGATGGAATTGTAAGTATAAAATCAGCTCAATGGGGAGAAGATTGTACTTTAATTAAGGGGAAAAACGGCAATGGAATTTCACATTCAGAAATTGTTGATATTAAGAGAAAAGCTATCTCCGGCGTAGACATACCGGATGTATATTTGAATATTGTGACAAAACTAATTGAAAAGGGATTTTAAACACGATGCTCGTAACCCAAATATAAAATAAACAAGATCGTAAAAGGGATTATAAACCCCTGGCTAATAGGGAATAATTGGTGCCGGGCGAATAATTGATATGCCTTTTGGCCTGTTATCAGGAGTAAAAACAAACGAAACACTCTATTTGCACTACAATAGTGCATTTTAGATTAAAAAATGCACTATTGTAGTGCAAAAAATATTATCTTTGTTCAAAATAAACTGTCATGGACAAATTATTCGAACAATTTCATAAACTTCTTAAAGAGACAGATACTGGATTCTTCCGGTACATTTATGCTGAAGTAAACTGGAAAAATCGGATGATCGGACTTACCGGACCGCGTGGAGTTGGGAAAACTACTTTGGTTTTACAGCATATCAAAAAGACGCTGAATCCTGAGGAAACACTCTACGTAACGGCAGAAGACTTTTATTTTGCCGATAACAAGCTTATTGATTTAGCGGATGCTTTTGTAAAGCGTGGCGGAAAATACCTGTTTGTAGATGAAATTCATAAATACAAAGACTGGGCTAAGGAACTGAAACTGATCTATGATTATCATCCCGAACTGAATGTTGTGTTTACTGGTTCTTCAGTGTTGGATATCAGGAAAGGAGCCTCAGATTTAAGTCGAAGGGCTGTAATGTATCATATGCAAGGTTTGTCTTTCAGGGAGTATTTGCAATTGTTTCATCAAATATCAGTCCGGGCCTATCGTCTGGAAGAAATTCTGGAACATAAAGTTGAACTTCCGCGGGTAAAACATCCATTGCCTTTATTTGAAGATTATCTGAAAAGAGGGTATTATCCTTTTGCATTGGAAGAAGGCTTTGAACTGAGGTTACAACAGGTGGTAAACCAGACTTTGGAAACGGATATTCCGTTGTATGCAGGCATGAATGTGTCCACTGGCCGAAAGTTGAAGCAATTGCTGGCCATTATTGCTAAAAGTGTGCCGTTTAAGCCCAATATGACAAGTATAGCAACTGCACTTTCCGCCAGCCGGAATAATATAACCGATTATTGCCTGTTTATTGAAGAAGCCGGGATGATAGCACAATTACGAAGTGCAACCGGAGGAATAAGGGGGCTGGGTAAGGTGGATAAAATTTATCTTGACAATACCAACTTGATTTACAGTTTGGCAAACGATAACCCAAATACCGGAAATACAAGAGAAACGTTTTTTCTGAACCAGTTAAGAGTAAAATATGATGTCATCGTATCGCCCGTTGCCGATTTCCTGGTTGGAGATTATACCTTTGAGGTGGGGGGAAAGAATAAAAGCCTGAAGCAAATCCAGGGCATTGAGAAAGCGTTCATCGTGAAGGATGATATTGAATCAGGGTATTTAAACACGATTCCTCTTTGGCAGTTTGGGATGACCTATTGATTTCCGCAGGCATGACTCCAGATGACTGCAACTCCTTTAGCCTGTTTTACACCCTCATTATTCAGGAATTATCCCAAAAACATCACCCTGAGACACGATCGTTTGGTTTTTAAAAACGGAGTAAGGCATATAAAAAAATCCCTTATTCCCCCAGGATGTGCCCCAGGAATTCTGGCAAAGGAATGCTCCTTTTTGTGTAGGAGTGACCACAAAGTTATCGTCATATCCAATAATTGGAACCGCGTGACCACCCAGGTATCTTGCACCCTGTGCAAGAGTACCGTCCGATTTTAAAGGATTATAAATGTAGTTTACGGTATTTAACCGCTCAAAAAGAGTGTATGCCGAATTATCATACACATCAAATCCCAGCATTACAGGTATCTGGGCTGCAAGAAAACTCTTTGTTGTTTCGACGTCTCCCTGACTAATCACGCCATACGTAATGCTGACTTTATCGGGATCACTGCTTCCGATCTGGTAATCCAAAGCCTCGGTCATGTCTTCGCCTGAAGGAGGGGTTTTGTAATCAGGAGATTTGCTGCTCCTGGGATAAGGATACGAAGTCTCAAAGCAGTCGCCGTAAGTTTTCAATGCCTGCGGGATGTTTACCATATAAGCCCCGCGGTCGGAGTTTATTTTTTGTTTCAGGATTAACACCCGCTCGCAATAGTAAACGAATGCAGGGCTTAAATTGGGGGTTGAACCATTTTTATAATAGTAAAGGATCTCATCGGTTTCTGTTCCGCAAAAGGCGGTGCAAGAACCGATCTGGCCCTGATCCCTAACGGGAGGGTTCCATAAAGCAGCCGAAAGAGGAAGGCTTTTTAATTGTAACCTGGCAGGAAGAGATTCTTTTGAATAGACCGGCAGACCCATGAATTGATCGGGGGTCATCGGTAAAAGTCCATACACATGCAAGCCGTCGGAAGTTGAATTTACAGCCGGCTGCATATCCTCCCCATTATTCAACAAGTCTGTTTTGGTACATCCTTGTAACAGAAAGGCTATGAATGCACCCGCCATAGCGAGTCTTTTAAATGCAGTTTTCATAAGGATGGCATTTTTAAATTAAAAGAAAAGATAATTTTATTTTCAAATGCAATATGAAGGCCACTCACAGGCCGATAAAAATGACCATTACGGAAATCAAATTACAAAATAATTATCAAAAAGTCAAGATGATAAGTCTCCATTTCGAAAAACAAACGGTCTGAGGCAGAAAGGCTAAAGGGGTTTACACTAAAGACTTTTGGGGATGAAAGAATTAAAGAATGGAGTGTATTAAAACAGACTCAGGAAAGAGTGCAACCAGTTGGTTACAAATTGTAACCAACTGAAAATGCAGTCTGCTGATGGTAAGTTTTATAAAACTGATGTTGCTGATGCCGAGCAGATATTCCGGTTAAAACAATCCATTCCGTCACCTAAGGCTGAGCCGTTTGAGATGTGGTTTGCAGAGATTTAAAAACAGCGTCAGATGATGAAATAATTGAGAAACAAGGTGATAAAAGAACGACGAGATACAGATTTAAATAATAAACAGGTGCCCCAAATTACAAACGAATGGAATTGGATTTTCCTCTTATTGTAAATCAATCAATGCGGGACTACTTTGCTATGAATGCATTAAATATACTTAAAATAATAATAATATTTTGTTTGAAGGAGTAACAGTTTATTTAAATAATATATATTTTAGTTGAATTATTGACGGGTAAGTATTTACCACATAGAATTATGAAATGCTTGCAAGATCATATTTACGGATTTTGTGCGTAAATTTTAAAGAACATTCTAAATATCATAAATTATGGATAAAAAACAGAAACAAAAATTAAGAGATGCTTTTGATTCAATTTTAAGAGCAGATTATATAACTCTTGATAAAATTGAAGAACTTGATATTCTTGCGGAATACTACATAGATTTTTTTGGAATTTTACAAGGTATATTACAAAAACAAGATAACTTCATATCTGGCAGAAGAGGTACTGGTAAGACTACCAATATTTTAAGAGCATATTATGAATGTTTAAAAACCATTTCGCCCAAATTAAAAGACAAAGATTCTGTTTTAGGGGATACAAAAATACTTCCAATATTTATTGATTTAAGCACTTGTAATGATCTTTTTGATTCAGATAATGATTTAGATTTAGTTGAAGTTCATTTTATTAGACAAATAATTGATGCACTTAAAAGACAACTTACTCTAATGTTTGATGAATCTTTCCTTCTAATCTTTAAGAAGGAAAACCCAGCTTTGGATGACCTTGATTATATCGAGAAAGTTTTAGTCGAAGGTGTTAAGCTATTTAATCAACGTAGCGTAATGGTAAGAACAAGAAGAAAGGAATCATTATCAGATTCAATATCTGCCAAAGCTTCATTGAAAGATGCTTCTCTCGAAGCCATATTATCTGAATCATCTGAAAATGAAGAAGAGAAAAACTTCTCTCAACTTCGCGGTTTGAACGTACAAGACTTCTTAAATAAGATTAATGACATAAAACGTAAGGCAAAAATTGATTCAATTTTTGTATTTATTGATGAATATTCGGATTTAAATAAGGACGCCCAAGTAAAATTCAGTTCACTTCTTAAATCATTTCTCGGTTCACGAATGGGGATGTTTTTTAAGGTTGGCGTTATTACTGATAGATTTGATTTTGGCAGCAAAATAATTGTAGGTAGGGACATCTTTCCAATTCCACTTGATTTTAACGAATATGTTGAAAGGTATGGAGGTGCAATTGCGGCAATGAGTAAAATGCAAGAATTCGTTCAAATATTGATTGAAAAACGCATTGAAATATTTTGTCCCGAATTAACTATGTCAGATATATTTAAAAGTAATATGTCAGAGTCTTTCTATAGAATTACAAGGGAAACAATTGGGGTATCAAGAACTATAGGAATGATTTTACAAAATGCATTTATTCAAGCTCAATCAACCCAGTCTGACAATAAAATTGGGTTAGCCGAAGTCAATTATGGAATAAGTAGTGCCCGTAAAACATATCAAAAACAATTTACAGGTAGTGTAAAAAGAAAACTTGTATATGGCTTTTACATGGATATGTGGAATGCCATAATTAGAAAAGCATTATCAGAAAAAAGTAAATTTCCAGACAGGGCTGCAAGCCATATTATGATTGATCCACTTAGGAAAGATTATTTAAATGTCTTATGCGAAAATTTTCTAATTCACTTTTTATCTGAAAATATATCATCTAAACATGGCGGCAACTATAATTTATACTCAATTGACTATGATATTTGTAATGAGTACAGTATAAAATATGCAGACAAAAAAGATGACTATACTCCAATAAGGTTCGTTTATGATTCGGTACTTTCTGAGTTTGACCCATATTTTCTTCAATCAAAGTCCAAAAGTTATAAATGTCCAAAGTGTAATAAAATTTATACCGAAGAAGAAGTTGTCAAGTTTAAAGTAAAAAGATGCTTTGATGACGATGAAAAATTAATAGAGATTATTCATCAAGAAATGCCAACCACGGAAGGAAATTATGCGGAGGTTGAAATAAAAATTTTGGGATTAATCTCTCAATTACCAGAAGATGAAGCAATGACTGCCAGAGAAATCGCAGATTCAGTGGGTTGTACCATCCAAAAAGTATCACTTTGGGGCACCAGGGTACTAGCAAAAGGTGGTCATATAAATATTGGCCACGGTAATGGAAAAAATTTATATTATACCAACGACTGAAAATCTAAGCACAACAGCAAGCTTCCTTGCTCTTCAGAACATATTTAAACGCCATCAGCAGCTTGGGCGGTTTTACAAACAGGAGTGGTCGAGAGATTTTAGCGGCATAATGTATTTGTTATTTATAAATATTATTACATCACAGAAACCATTATTAATATATTGATATCTAATTAATTATAATTATTTCATCTCTTTTTTTGACAAACATTTTTTCTAAAGGGATCAATATTTTGGGAGTAAACTGTAATTGCAAGTCAATTTCGTGATCTTTGTAGAGACGCACGGCCGTGCGTCTCTACCTTTCTGCGTGATTACAAAAGTTGAATAGAAACCTAACAAACGGCCATAGAACAGTGCGCGGAAAATGATATATTTGAATGGTAAAATTTTATCATTAGTCCGGTAAACTTGAGACTGGAGAACTCTAAAATGCGCCTTCTTTTCATACCGCTAACCATTGCTTGCAAGCTTCTAAAACATCTTGTAATATGGAACTTACTGAAAAACAAATTGAAGAAATTGCCGAAAACCTCGACTGCGGACTGAGATGTTTTTACAACCTTAAGACCGGTGAAATCAAAACTTTACTCAATTTTAATAGTTGGATTGGAGCAGATGAGGAACCCTGGGAAGAAGAATCCAGGGAGATTGATGAAAACTGGGATGATTATTTTGAATTTGAAGGATTTGAATCTCATGAATCATTCAAAATAATGGTTGATTTTGCCGAGAGTGTTGACAACCAAAAGCTGCAGAACAGATTGATATACGCGTTAAACAAGTCAAAACCTTTTAGCAACTTTAAATGGCAGGTTGATAATTCCGGGGAATACCGGCAGCAATGGTTTGATTTCAAAAAAATGCGTTATATCGAGTGGGTTAAAGACCAGATAAAGTTAAACAAGAAAAAATTTAAATGAATAACATTGATTTAGAAAAGGAGGTAAAAAGACTTGTTCATTTAAATCATCACGAGAAAGGATATGTCTGCGCCGTGGATCTGCTTTTACAACTTGACTACCTGACAAAAAAAGACTACGAGGACTGGCGATTTGGAAGAGTTGATTATTTAGAGAAAGTATGCGGAATAAATTTAAGCAAACTGACTTTGATAAATAAATTGATCAGAAAATACTCACTCGAGTTGGATTTAAAAAGCTCCTGGACTGCATATAATAAATTTGGGAAAGGGCCAAAGCGCTCATTAAGGTTTAGTAAATCGGGAGATAAAACAATTGAAGACCGATACGCGACGCATTATATTTAGGGTTCAAGTCGGAAGTGATATTTATCGGATATTTTGCTTCTTTGACGGAGGGAAACTAATTGTATTAGCAAACGGTTTTCAAAAGAAGACCACAAAGACGCCAAAGTCCGAAATTACGAAAGCACTGAAAATTAAAATAGAATATGAAACAGAAAAGTAATTTAAAATCTCTCGATCAGTTTGTGGACGAACAATACGGAGAAAAGGGAACTGTTAAACGAGATAAATTTGAAAAAGGATATGAGGCTTTCAAACTTGGCTTTCTTCTTCAACAAGCCAGACTTGAAAAAGGGCTGACACAAGAAGAACTTGCAAAGAAATGCGGGACAAACAAAGGTTATATTTCGAAGATTGAAAACAACATTAAAGAAGTTCGTTTCTCAACACTACAAAAAATAGTTGAAATTGGTCTGGGTGGACATATAGAACTTTCAATCAAATTCTAAAACATCACCCGGCGTTTTAGCTGCAAAGCAAGCGGTCTTGTTTATCTAAAATATAAATCACTTGAAATGGCATCACATTTTGTATGATGAAATTGAATCTAAAGATTGCTGCAAACAGGTCAGATTATATCAGATTCTATTTTTAATTGATACCTAAATGGAATTCAAACTCAGGCCCTGGAACATGAATGATCTGGATAGTGTGTGGAAACACGCCAATAATCCAAATATCACAAAATTCATGTCCGATGGATTTCCCGGTAACAAAAACAAATGGAGATCCTTTCTTGAATTCGCATCAAACGATGAGACCATTCTTTACAGAGCTATTGAAATTAACGGAGAAGCGGCCGGGGGGACCGGGATTAGTCCGCAAAAGGACTACAGGAGAAAAAATGCAGAACTCGGATACTGGTTAAGTGAAGATTATTGGGGACTTGGAATTATGACCCGGGCCATCGGCGAAATTGTAAAACTGTCGTTTGATAAATTTGATATAAACCGGATTTTTGCCACGCCTTTTGAAACAAATTATGCTTCGCATCGCGTTCTCGAAAAGGCAGGCTTTACACTTGAAGCCAGATTCGAAAAGAATTTGATCAAAAACGGTGAACTGTTGGATGAACTGGTTTATGCAATCAGAAGACAGGACTGAAGGATTTAAATGATTTTCTGCGCTTTATGCGTAGGATCAAACGCCGGCCATTATGCAATGAGACCGAAAACAGACATTGGTGAAAAATTAAAACACAAAAGCATGAAAGCAAATTATATGATTAAACACATTATTGGCACACTTGTGTTTTTTGCAATCCTGTTTGTAAGCGCCGGCACAATTAATTACTGGCAAGGATTAATTTACGTGGCCATTGGTCTTATCATGTTTTCATTAAATTACACGGTTTTACAGATAGACGCTCAATTGCTGAACGAACGTTCAAAGCCGGGAGAAGGCGCCAAGAAATGGGATAAGACCATATTGGGATTGTCTTTCCTCGCGACAATATCAATGTATATCATTGCGGGACTCGATTCCGGGCGTTTTCACTGGTCTCCGGATTTTCACCGGAGCCTGTATCTGTCAGGAATCATACTGACTGTTACAGGACAACTCCTGTTTCTGATCGCTCAAAAGCAAAATAAATTCTTTTCAAGCACAGTCCGGATTCAAACTGACAGAGAACATGTTGTTTGTGAGACGGGGTTATACCGGTTTGTCAGACATCCCGCCTACCTGGGGTCGATTATTCAATCAGCAGGATTTCCATTACTCTTTGGTTCGCTTTGGAGCCTGATACCTGTAGGAGTGTCGATTATTCGGTTAATAACAAGAACCTATCTGGAAGACAGAACTTTAAAAAATGAATTGAATGGTTATCCTGAATATTCTGAGAAAACCCGATACAAGCTTATTCCATGTATTTGGTGATGATTTATTAGTGGCATGGAAGCGGCCTGACCTGTAATAAAGGTTGTAACGGAATGTGAACTTGCAGACAACACGGTTTTCCTTAGGGGAAATGCAATAACAACGAATGAAATGAAAATGGAGTGGAAAATAGTTTGACAACAATCAACGGACAACTATATTTGGTGAAACTTTGTGCCTTAGCAGCCTGGCGGCTATTTCTTTATTATTTGATTGCCACCAAGGCACCAAAACGCCGGGTTTTCACCCAATAATGACCAGGTTAGGATTAAGAAAAGAAACTGAAAAAAATTACCTGATGCAAGGCAAAACACTTGAAATAAGAAAAGTAAGAAAGGATGAAATTCCAATAATTAAAGAACTTACGCCACCCGAATGGAATTCAGATTTGGGAAAGGTGTATCATCAGCATTACGACCGGGATTATTTTTATCCGTTTGTGGCCACAATAAACGAGGAAATCGTCGGGACAGGGCTTGCTTCCATAAATGATAATGCCACCTGGCTTGGGAATATTATTGTCAGGGAAAGCCATCGAAATACGGGGATTGGAAATGCAATAACCAACCACCTGATTGAATTCTCAAAAATGAAAGGGATCGATACAATCCTTTTATTTGCCACGGAATTAGGGTTGCCTGTTTATCGAAAGATCGGATTTCAATATGATTCCAGTTATTTGTTTTTCAGATCAGATCAAGACCTTAAAATTGATTCTTTAAGCAAGCACATTTACCCTATCATTCGCTCTGATTACGATAAGATTTTTGAGCTTGATTATCGCGCAACCGGAGAGAGAAGGGTTAAATTATTAACCCATGACCTGAAGACTGGATTCAAATTCCAGTCCGACCAGATAGAGGGATACTATTTGCCTGATTTTGGCAAGGGGCTCATCGTAGCGGATTCGGAAATTGCAGGCACTGAGCTATTGAAATTCAGATTATCACTGGACCATTCGCCGGTATGTATTCCCGAGACCAATACGGCAGGAATTGATTTATTCAATTTGCTTGGATTATATCAGTATTTAAGAGCTCCAAGATTGTTTTTTAACAAGAATGTATCCTGGAATCCCCAAAAGATATACGCAAGAGGGTGCGGTTACTTAGGTTAAAACCATCCTCAGGCGGAAATACGTAATGGGTGAAGAATGGGTGAAGAAATCCGCAAAGCAGACGATTATTGACTTTGCATAAAAGTTAAACAGCAAAGGGTAAACATTGCAAAAGTGGCAAAATGCGCAAGGACATTGATAAAAAATCCCCATCGTTGGAACGATGGGGATACCGAATCACCCGTTAAGCCAAATCACGGATTCATTTCTTTTTAGAAAAATTCACAATCAGGAAATAAATGATAAAACCAAATGAGATAGAGACCAGTTCGATCCCGGCAGGCAATACACTGTTCTCCATAAAACTCCGCTGATCGTGCAAATTTGTGATGCCCGGACTCATCTGATCAATAATAATGAAACCTAACCCGGCAAAAAAAGCAATTAACCCCCATTTCAATGAAGGATACTTGTTTTCGACATTTGCCGGGGAGATCTTCTGATCTAAAATCCCGGCATTATCGAGATGCCCGGATTTAATAACCATTCTTTTGAGAGAAAAATCAGTGAAATTTTTTAATACCATAAAAATCGCGTAGAAGACAATCGAGACTATAAATACTTCAACCATAGCTTGAGTTTTTAATGTTTTGTTAATGAGACAACATCCGTTTGCGAAATGTTGCAGCGAAAGCTCTTTTTTTTTAATAAATAATCTCAGTACTTTGTGCAACATTTGACCCCTGGCTATTGTCTAACCATGCATATGAATGATGCTGAATTAGTAAATCAGATATTGGGAGGAAACAGGAATGCATTTACGTTTTTGGTAAATCGTTATCAGAGACTTGTGCTCCATATTTCGGGACGGATCATTCAATGCCAGGAAGATTTAGAAGATATTTGCCAGGATGTCTTTTTAAAAGTATACCAGAATTTAAAAAAGTACCGGAACGAATGCAAACTATCTACATGGATTGCTACTATCGCATACAACACAAGCATTAACTATCTGAAAAAGCATAAGAATGAAGACAAGGTCTATCCTGAAGACAAAGCCGTATATGAAAAAATCATTGAATTCAGGTCCGATGAATACGAAAAGGCTGATTTGTACCGGTACATTCGTGAACAAATTGAGGCATTGCCGCTCCAGTACCGTACCGTACTGACACTTTTTCACCTGGAAGAGTTTTCATACAATGAAATCGAGACGATTACAGGGATGCCCGAGGGAACAGTTAAAAACTATCTGTTCAGGGCAAAAGAGCTGTTGAAGGAAAGGCTTAAATTTGTAAACGATGATAACAGTTTAAAATATGTGAAGGAGATCAATTATGAAAAATGAGGAACTGGAACAAATGATAGAAAAATCATTAAGCATGAATCCTGAGTTCTGTCTGCCGTCTGATTTTGCAAAAAAAGTAACCGTTCTTGTTTCACGTCGTGAAGAATGGAAAACCAATGTTCAGGAATATTTTCACCTTATCGCCGTTTTCATTTTGCTCCTTATAACGGTAACGATTATCTACTATTTTATTGACAAAAATATTCTGATACATTCATTGAACTTCATTGCTGAAAATAAGTACGCGGTAATATTTGCTGCGGTCATTCTGAATTTTGTTTTTTTTGCCGACAGGGTGCTTCTCCGGTTTCTTTTTAGCCGATGGAGCCGAACTTAATCAATCCATCAAGGCAAAAGGATCATTCAAAACAAGAAAGTAGGAAGTAGGAAAGTAGGGAAATAATATGATCAATAAAAAAGCTATAACCATTTATTTACATTTGATTATCAGATTATTATATATTACTCCACTCTTATTTCAATAGAGAATATTGCGAAATCATATTCACCAGCCAACCGGGAAAGAGACCGAGCCAGAGGATCATGATGACTACCAGGCTGAGAATGAAATGCCCGGAGAATGAAACTGCAGGAAATTTCTGTTCACCGCCAGTGGAGAATAAGGTCACAATGATCCTTAAATAATAATACAACCCGATTACACTATTAATGATCAGGACGATAACCAAAGCTAAAAGATTGGATCCCAAACCCGCCAGTGCAATGTAGAATTTTCCGATGAAACCGGATGTAAGGGGAATTCCCGCCAGAGAGAGTAAAGTGAGAGAAAAAACACTTGCCAGCCATGGACGCCGCCAGAAAAGACCTCTGTAACTTTCCAGCTGATCGGAATCATGAGCGCTTTCCGAAAGAAGGGAAACGATACCGAAGGCCCCCAGCGTGGTAAAGACGTAGGAAATGATGTAGAAGATGGCTGAATTAACGCCCTCGTTTGTTCCGGTCAGAGGGGCAATCATCAGATAACCTAAATTGGCAATGGAGGAGTAGGCAAGAATCCGCTTGACGTTGTTTTCACGGATTGCCAAGAAATTCCCGATAAACATGGTCAGGATTGCCAAGGTTGAAATAATGGCAAAAATGGCAAAGTTCTGAAAGCCCCGGATGGCAAAGAAAAAACGTATGAGTACCGCCAGCATCGCGGCCTTTGAAACAGAAGCTATAAAAGCAGTGACAGGTGCCGGCGCTCCCTGGTAGACATCGGGAGTCCACATATGAAATGGAACCAGGGCCAGTTTAAAACCCATCCCCACGATCATCATTCCAAATCCCATTGCGATGATCATGGGGAAAGATCCGGCAGAAACAATAGCCATTCCGATTTCCTGGAAATTCATGGTCCCGGTTGCCGCATAGATTAATGCCATTCCAAAGAGCAGAAAAGCAGAAGAAACAGAAGCAAGCACGAGGTATTTCACACTGGCCTCTATAGAATAATCCCTGATCCTTCGGAAGGCGATGAGGATAAAAAGGGAAACACTTAAAGTTTCCAGTCCGACAAAGAAGGAGATAAAGTGATTGGCAACAACCAGAATTGAGGCACCCAGAGAAGCGGTAAAAATGATGAGTAAATATTCTTCCCGGTCAGGCTGAACCTTGTTGTAACTGTGAGAAAGGATCATGATAAAAAGACTTGCCAATATGATCGTCCCAAGGAAGAAGGTAGAGAATCCGTCAAATATGAAGACCATTCCCACCGGATGAGGAAGCAGTGGATTCATCCATACCAAGGACAAAAAAGCAGCTCCCAATGCCAGGATAGAGAAAATATAAATAACAAGATACCTTCTTGCCACCGAGAGCGCGAGCATCATGATCACAGGAGCACCGGCAATAATAATCAATGGCATCAGGCATAGATAATCTGAAGCAGTCATAAGGCTTGTATTATTTCTTTTCTTTCTCTAAATTTATATCTTTCATCTCAATCATCAGTACCCATTACAAACTGTTGAATACTCTTAAATAACGGGAGTTGAACGTTCCCTTTATTTATCTTCAATGTTTTATTGAACACAGGTTTGGCTGTTTCAATAACCGGCTGGGGAAATAATCCAAGAAAAACAATTGCGATGATCAGTGCCACTGCAATGAATTTTTCTCTCATTCCCAGGTCAGGCATTTTTCTCAGGGTGTTTACCCTTCCAAAATAGATCTTTTGCATGATTCGCAATGAATAGACGGTTGCAAAGACGAGGCCTATACTTGCCAGACATGTCATTAAAATACTTGCTTTGAATGTTCCGGATAAAACAAGGAATTCGGCAATGAAATTTCCCAATCCGGGGAGTCCAAGGGAAGCCATGCAAAACAGCATTGCAAAACCTCCCATCACCGGCATGGGAGTCCAGAACCCTCCCATTCGTTCAATATCCCGGTGATGAACTCTCTCAATCAATTGTCCGGCAATAACAAACAAAGCTCCGGTACTTATCCCATGGGCCAGAATCTGCATCACGACACCCTGATAGGCCATTTCATTAAAAGCATAGATTCCCAAAATTACAAACCCCATATGACTCACACTGGTATAGGCAATCAGCCTCTTTAAATCCGTTTGAGAAAAGGCCAGCTGTGCACCGTACAGAATACCGATTACTCCTAAAATCATTCCCACGGGGGCGAAGATTGCCGAAGCTGAAGGAAAAAACGGAACCGCAAAACGGATTATTCCATAAGCACCTGTTTTCAGAAGGAGCCCGGCCAGAATAAGACTTCCGGCCGTAGGCGCTTCTGAGTGAGCATCCGGTAACCAGTTGTGCAGGGGAACGACCGGAAGTTTGACCAGAAAGGCAGCCAGAAACCCGAGCATCAAAAACATGGAAGTAGTAACAGGCATGACTGTTCCCAACAGCTGATTGTAATCAAAGGTGTAGGTCCCGGTATTTCTTCCATGAATGATGTAAAGGATCAGAATAGCGATAAACATGATCAGACCGCTGGCCTGGGTATAAAGAAAGAATTTATAGGATGCATAGATCTTGTTTTCATGTCCCCATATGGCAATCAGCAGGTACATGGGGACCAGCATTAGTTCCCAAAAGAAATAGAAAAGAAACAGGTCCAGAGAAATAAAAACACCAACGATTCCGGCCAGGGTCCACAGTAAATTAAAATGGAAAAATCCTGTTCTTTTATTGATTTCACGCCAGGAGATGAGAACCGACAAGAATCCCAAAAAGAAGGTGAGTAACAAAAGCAGCAGACTTAAACCATCAACAGCCAGGTGAAGAGATATTCCAAAGTGAGTGATCCATGTGGAGGAATACTCTATGATCCATGGCCTGTCACCTGTAAGGGATTTCAGAGAAAAAATATTAATCAGGATTAAAAGGTCAATCAATATGGCTGCCAGTGAAATTATCCGGCAGAAAACAGTACTCCACCTTTGTACAATCATGGAGAGAATACCACCTGCCAACAATATGATTATGAGCCAGACTAAAATCATTTTGTGATCATATAGGTTAATATCAAAGCAATTCCAATCGTAATAGCCATTATATAGAACCGAAGATTCCCATTCTGGGTTGTTGTCAAAGTACGGTTAAACAGCAGTGTTGCCTGTGCGATTCCTTTATTGAAATAATCCATGAAATCGTTTTTGTTGATTTTTGCCATCCAGACAAACGGCTTTACAATTAAATGGTCATAAAACCAGTCGAATCCACATCCTCTATAGAAGAAGTTGGCCATCCTTTCGTTGGATAACTTTTCCGCAAGAGGAATTCTTTTCAGGAACAATAGGTAGGCGAGATAGAACCCTGAAAGCGAAACAACCGCTGAAATGATCTGAAATAAGGGTTCTGCATTCTCCTCTTTGATCATTACTGTTCCGGGAAGAATCCTGCTCAAGAAAGAAGAGAAAAGATGCATGTGTCCAAAAGGCAATGAAAACTCAATAAAACCTCCAATGATGGAGAGGACTGCCAGGATTACCAAAGGTATTTTGATCAGGCTTCCTGCAGGTCGGGAAGGAAGGATTTTTGTTTCACCATAGAATGCCACAAATACTAACCGGAACGAATAGAGAGCCGTAATGAAAGCCCCGACAATACCCGCAATCCAGAGTAGGGTATTTCCGTTACCGGCAGAAAATGAATACCAGAGAATGGCATCTTTGCTGTAAAAGCCTGCCGTGACAAGAGGAAGTGCAGACAAGGAGGCTGATCCGGCAAAAAAAGTTATAAATATGACCGGCATCAATCTTTTCAATCCTCCCATTTTGTAAATGTCATGTTCTTCATGAAGGAGAAGAATAACCGCCCCTCCGGCGAGGAAGAGAAGAGCTTTAAAAAAGGCATGAATCATAAAATGGAATATTCCAGCCTGCCACGCTCCTACCCCAAGGGCCAGAAACATATAACCTATCTGGCTGATGGTAGAATAGGCCAGAATACGTTTAAGGTCATGCTGCGCAAGGGCACTAAAACCGGCAATCAGTAAAGTAACCGCTCCGATTACAGCCACAAGAGTCTGAACAATGGGAGCCAGTTCAAATAACACATGTGTCCTGGCAATCAGGTATACACCGGCTGTAACCATCGTAGCCGCATGAATCAATGCACTAACAGGAGATGGACCTGCCATGGCATCAGGAAGCCACGTCTGCAAAGGGAATTGGGCTGACTTCCCAATGGCGCCTCCCAGGAGAAGTAAAGATGCTATTACGGGAAGCGGGGACCCTTTAGCCCATTTAAGAGGAGCCTGATCAAGTATTTGTTGAATGTTGAGGGTGTTAAAATGAAGCACCAACAGAAATAATCCGATGATCATCGCGGTATCCCCGATCCGTGTAATGATAAAAGCCTTGTTAGCGGCAGCCGTGTTGACGGGGTCTTTGTACCAGAAACCAATCAAAAGATAACTGCACAGGCCTACTCCTTCCCATCCTAAATAGAGCAGTAAAAGATTATCGGCCAGAACAAGGATCAGCATGGAGCCGATAAACAGGTTCATGTAGGCGAAGAACCTGGAAAAGCCATCATCATCGGCCATGAATTCCACTGAATAGAGTAAAATCAGAAAGCCTACAAAGGTGATTACAAAGCAGAATACAAGGGAAAGGGCGTCAAGGCATAATGCGATTTCAGAAATAAATCCTCCTGCAGAAAACCATTGCCATATTTTTGAGGATAAACTTCCCCCTCCCGGTAAGATATCTGAAATGTAGTGTGCTCCGATGATAAAGGTAAGCAACGCAGATATTGCGGTGAAACCGACGCCCGTAACAGCTGCCATTTTTCTTGAAAGTCGTCCGCCAAACAAGGCAAGAATAAGAAAAGCCAATAAAGGTAAAGCGGGTATAATTGCAAAGTTTATGGCCATCTTCTTTTTAATTAAAGTATTTCCCTTAATTTATTCAGTGCATCCACATCCAGCGTTTTGAAATGATGGTGCATCTGGAGAATCAATGCCAGTCCAACAGAAACTTCCGCAGCTGCAACTGCCAGGATGAAAATGAACATCACCTGTCCATCGGTTTGTATCCAGTGTGAACCCGCAATAATGAATGCAAGTCCTGCACTGTTTAACATGATTTCAATAGACATCAGCATAAAAACCAAATTTCGCCTGACCAGCAATCCGATTAAACCGATCAGAAAAAGCAGTACTGCCAGCGCCAATTGAATATCCATAGAAATTGATATCATAGTTTATCTCCTGCGTTTTATATTGATCATTTCAGATAACGATGAACAACCTTTTTCCTCTGCCTTCCCAAATGATAGGCTCCGATGATGCCTGCCAGCAATAAAATAGCCGAGAGTTCAACGATTAAGACATAGGTAGTAAAAAGTGACAATCCGATTTGTTTGGGATTGATTATTTGTCCGGTAATCTGCACTTTTTCTCTTTGGACAAGCATTGCCACAAGATCAAGAAGAATGATCAGCGATAATATGGAAGGGAGAATCCACATCCTGGGCTTCATCCAGTTTTTCTCGACCCGTTCCTCCATGCCTACATTCAGCATCATGACCACAAAAATGAAAAGCACCATGATAGCACCCGCATATATAATAACCTCCAGTGCTGCAATAAAAGGAGCCCCCAGCAAATAAAATATCACCGAAATGGAAAGCAGGGATAAAATCAGGTACAGCAAAGCATGAATTGCATTGTTCCTGGTAATTGTCAGAATACTTGAAATCACTGCCACTATTGCTGCTATGTAAAAGAATACATTCATTGTAATTTATTCTATTAATTAATCTTTGTCCTATTTTCTCATCTTCAGTCTCCGTTTTCCTTCTCCCTTCTCCAGTCTCCAGCCTTCAGCCTATAGTCTATGGCCTTCTCATGGCATCAAATCATGCACATCCATTGGTGGGTCCTCATTTTCTCCACTACCCTTAACTTTTACACCGAAGTCTACACCTGCCACTTTATAGAAATTATACCCATGATATTTCCCTTCTCCACTGATCAAAAGGTTTTCTTTTTCATATACCATATTTTGCCTGTCGTATTCACTCATTTCAAAATCAGGAGTTAATTGTATGGCATAGGTAGGGCAAGCTTCTTCACAAAAACCACAAAAGATGCAGCGGGAAAAATTTATTCTGAAAAACTCCGGGTATCGTCTGCCCTTTTCATCCTGAGTAGCCTGAAGCGCAATGCAATCCACCGGGCAAGCTGCTGCACAGAGGTAGCAGGCCACGCAACGCTCATCTCCATCCGGGTCACGGGATAGGATGATTCTCCCGCGATATCTTGGCGGCAGATAAGGTTTGACTTCAGGGTACTGCACTGTTTCACGCTTGTGAAAGGCGTGTAAAAAGGTAAGCCAGAGCGTTCTTAAGATACTGAACATACTTTCTCAATTTTTAGAATAACAGTATAATAGCCCCTGTAATCAACAGATTAAGCAGACTTAACGGTAACAGTACTTTCCATCCCAAACTCATCAGTTGGTCATATCTGGGCCTTGGCAGTGAGGCTCTGAGAAGGAAAAAGAATATAATAAAAACAAATGTTTTCAATGTAAACCACACCACAGGAGGAAAAAACGCAGGACCCAGCCATCCGCCAAAAAACATGGTTACAATGATGGCTGAAATTAAGATGATAGCGAGGTACTCTCCTACAAAGAACATCCCGAATTTCATACCGGAATATTCAGAATGGAATCCTGCAACCAATTCGCCTTCTGCCTCAGGAAGATCAAATGGCAGCCGGTGAGTCTCTGCAATGCCGGCGATCAGAAAAATTACAAATCCCATAAACTGGGGTACCACAAACCACATTTTTCTTTGTGCCTCCACAATTTCACGAAAATTGAATGAATCAGCCATCATAACCACTCCCATTAGAGAAATCCCCATGAATACTTCATAGGTAAGCATCTGAGCCGACCCCCTGATTCCTCCTAAAAGGGAGTATTTACTATTGGAGGCCCAACCTCCGAGAACAATGCTATATACTCCAAGAGAGGAATTCCCCAGAAAGAACAGGACAGCGATATTGGAATCCAGGATCTGAATACCCGGAGCAAAGGGAATTACGGCAAATGTCAGAAGCACTGTAGCCATCACAATTCCGGGAGCCATTACAAAAACACTTTTGTCAGAAAACGGAGCAATCCAGTCTTCCTTAAAGAAAATTTTAATCATGTCTGCTACCACCTGAAATATTCCGGCAGGTCCAACACGATTCGGGCCAAGCCTGTCCTGCCATAAGGCAAGCATTCTCCGTTCGATCCAGATAAGCATCGAAGCGACGGTCATGGTGACAATCAAGACTCCCAGAATTATTAAGATATATCTCATCTTTTTAAAAAATTAGACTTTAGACTATAGACTTTAGGCTGTAGGAGAGCCTAAAACCTAAAGCTTCAAGTTATTGAAATTTTCTGACATCACCCCAACCCGGCAGATCAAGGAAAGGGATTTCAGTAAGTCTTCTGTAAATTCCCACCACCCCCAAAGGGATGCTCTCATCAATTTGTATTTTAATGGTAAACTTGTTGTCATTTATACCCACCTCTGCAGATTCATCCTCTTTAATGCCAATCCGATTCGCATCAGAAGAGTTTATATAAATGAGCGATTCCGTCATTCTTTGCTTAACAGCCTGACCTCTTGAACTCAATTCCTCGGATCCATAAATATGATGTACCGGGACAAAATAGAATTTGTCTGACCGGGCCTTGAATACCGATAAAACCTGGTTCTGAACAAATCCATTCTTCTGATTTTCATTTAACAGCCTGATTCCGGGATCACCGCCTTTCAGTGATCCGTTCGGTTCATCTGTATATTTATAAAATGCCTGAACCGAATTCCATCCCGGGGACCAATAATAAGGCACCATGGACGAGGGAGGTATTTCCCTCCTTCCTTCCATACTATAGGCAAGCGGGGAATCCGGATCTCCCGGAGGAGCAGGTTCGCTTACATCAATATTTGCTGTCATAGCAGTTCTGCCGCTGAAACGGGGAGTCTGCCTGGCAATCTTCTCATTCCGCATTTTGGTGGATTGCTCGTCAAATAAGTTTATCAGCTCTTTAAAAGAAGAAATTGATTCACTTATTGATTGTACAATTTCCTGATAACTGTAAGATTTTTTTCCCCCATTCAGTATTTCATTAAGCTTCCCAATCCATCGCCAACTATCCAGAACAGGGAAATTCTCTGGAATATCGGTATAGAAGCGCTGTGCTCTTCCCTCATTATTCACTAACGTTCCGGTAGTTTCTGCATAGGTTCCTACCGGAATGATAACATCTGCCATGGAAGTTGTCTCCGTGTTGATATGATCCAATACAACAACTTGTTTGCACCGATCAAAAAAATCATCCATCTGATTATTATCCGCACGGAGAAAGAGGTTATTTTCAAGAATAACAACCGTGGAAACATTTCCTTCTTTTGACCGTTCAACCGCTTCTTCCAAAGGTTTACCATTCAATAAAGCGGATCCGACTGAGTTGCATTCCGGGAAAACAAAACTGAGATTGGATTTCTTATCAGGTTGTGACAGAGAACGGGCAATAAGGAAAGCTGAATTAAGTACCGCTTCGTCTCTTAAATGAACGCCCCCTATTATTAATGGGTTTTTAGCCTTTTTTAGCTCGTTGGATATATTCTGAACCAATTCCTTCTCCTCATCCCTGAAATCCCTGAATGATGCTGTATTTCCTTCCAATTGGGATACAACAGCCATCCCTAATCGTCCAATATCCGGAGGGGTTAATCTCATCGATTTCCAGGCAATATCATCCAGTTTATCTTTATGGGGCGTAAGAATGAAGAAAGGTGAAAGAGCACGGTCTCCATTTATCCTGACTGCATCATCCTGCCAGAGGGGAATGTGTTTTCTCTTAGCCAATTCAAAGGTTGCATTCCTGGAAGCCTGACGTAAAGCAAGAGCCATCATGGGAGCCGTATTGGTTATGTCTTCACCAAGAATAAGTACGGCATCCGCTTTCTCAATTTCCTTCAGGGATGGTGTATAAATACCCTCCTCCGACAGCATTCTGACCGCCTTTTCTATGAGTTCCTGATCCTTTTTTGATAGGCCGCTGAAGAAATTATCTTTCCCCACCATCTGCAGCAAACTATAATTTGATTCCAGCGAAGCTCTTGGTGAACCGATTCCGATCACCCGTTCTTTTTCCGAAAAGAAAGTAGTCAGTTTTGCTTTTAAAGCTTCCTCCTCCACTATTTCCATACCGGTATTCCGGGATGAGCGGATCAGAAAATGTTTTATTCTGCTTTCACTATTGATAAATTCATATCCAAATCTTCCTCTGTCACAGAGGAAATTCCCATTTACTTTACCATTATACCTGTTTCTGATCCTTCTAACGCTTCCATAGCGCTGACATACGATGATATTACATCCCATACTGCAATGATTGCATATGGAAGGAGAATTAGTCAAATCCCATTTACGGGTATAATGTTTCCCCAAAGTCTTATCAGTAAAAACTCCTGTAGGACAAACTTCAGCCAGATTTCCGCTGAATTCACTCTCCAGTACTCCATCAGCAGAACGGCCAAAAAACAACCTGTCATGACATCCAAAAACATTCAAATCCGTTCCTCCTGCATAGTCCTTATAAAACCGGACACAGCGGTAACACTGGATACAACGGTTCATTTCATGATTGATGAATGGACCCAGATATTGATTTTTAAATGTCCTCTTGCGAAAATTATATCTGCGGTAATCATGCCCTGTCATGACCGTCATATCCTGCAAGTGGCATTCACCTCCTTCATCACAAACAGGACAATCATGAGGATGATTAAGCATCAGGCTTTCAATCACCGCTTTTCTGAAATTACGGACATCTTCATCCTCAACTGAAATATTTAATCCTTCCACAACGGGTTCCATACATGACATGACGATCCTGCCTATTTTATCATTTTCATCCCTGAATTTTCTGACTGCACAGAGACGACAGGCACCAACCGATCCAAGGGCAGGATGGAAACAAAAATGAGGAATATCATAGCCGAGTGACAACAATGCATGAAGAAGATTTTTTTCTGGTAAAGTCTCAAACATCTTCCCGTCGATAGTGATATTTACTTTTTTTATTTCCATGGACATTTCTTGTCGATGATATGTTTTATAAAATCGTCATGAAAATATTTCAATCCGCTCTGCAAGGGTTCCATCGCTCCCGGGGCTAATGCGCAAAAAGTATTTCCAGGCCCTAAGTAAGAAGTGTGGAATTTCAGGATTTCCATATCTCCATTTCTGCCTTCTCCTTCTTCCATGGATCTCAGGATTTTTTCCACCCATGGGAGTCCCTCCCGGCATGGAGTACACCAACCGCAGCTTTCGAGAGCAAAAAATTTTATCATATTATGAATAAACTTCACAGGACAAAGCTTATCATCAAGAATGGTCATGGTTCCTGTACCAAGACGACTTCCGGCTTTGGGAACCGATGCAAAATCCATTTTTACTTCAAAATGCTGCTCCACCAGGAAATCAGTAGAAGCACCTCCCGGAAGGGCTCCTTTGAATTTATAACCGTCCTGCATTCCACCTGCATAGTTGTTCAGCAATTCCCCAAGCGTAACACCAAGAGGGAGTTCCCAAATTCCGGTTTTCTTTACATGTCCGCTTACACCATAAAGTTTGGTTCCCCCTTCACCTGTGGCACTGATGTCTTTAAACCATTGTGGCCCGTTTTCAATAATATGCGGAACACAACTCAAGGTCTCCACGTTATTCACGGTAGAGGACTTTCCAAACATCCCCAACATAGCGGGATAAGGAGGTTTTGATCTTGGATTGGCCCTTTTCCCTTCGATGGAATTGATCAGAGCTGTTTCTTCCCCACACATATATCTCCCGGTACTTACATGAATGTGTATGTCCAGTTTATATCCGGTACCTAAAACATTGTTTCCAAGGTAACCCGCTTCATAAGCTTCAGAAATAGCTTTCCGCAGACAGGTTTCAGCTTTCCGGTAAGCCCATCTAAGGAAAATATAGGCTGTTTCGGCCTGTATGGCAAAGGATGCAATGATCATCCCGGCTATCAGCTGATGAGGATTGCCTTCCACCAGATAACGGTCCTTAAAAGCGCCTGGTTCCATTTCATCAGCATTGGCCAGTAAGGTTCTGGGGGCTGTATCTCCTTCCTTTGTTTTTGGAACAAGACTCCATTTTAATCCTGTTAAGAATCCTGCCCCTCCCCTTCCCATCAAATTAGATGCTTTCACCTGATTGATAATCTCGTCAGGTGTCATTTCCTTTAATGCCTTATGAACAGCTTTATATCCTCCCACTTTTTCATATTCCGAAAGTGAAAGAGGTGACTCAACGTGTTTAATATGTTTTGTTAAAGGAAATTCCATTTCATTTCGTAATTCGTAATTCGTAATTCGTAATTCTTATAAGTATTTCTCAAATATCTCATCAATTTTTTCCTTCGTAAGGTTATTATACAAGTCTCCGTTTATCATGAAAGAAGGGGCGTGATCACAATCACCAAGACACGAAATCGGAAGGATTGTAAATCGGCTGTCAAGTGTTGTTTCAGAAAAACCGATCCCGAGTTTCTTATTAAAATATTCATACAGTGATTCCCCTCCCATCATCATACAAACCATGCTGTCACAAATCAGGATAATATTTCGACCGACCGGCTTGCGGTAAATCCGGGAGTAAAAAGAAGCCACACTGTCTACATCTTCAACAGAGATATTCAGTAAATTGGCAATATCCACTACGTTTTCATCCGAGACCCATCTTCTTTCTTTCTGGACAATCCGCAGTGCATCAATACATGCAGCCTGCGAATAAGGGTACAACTTTACCTCGTGTAAAATCTCTTCTTTTTCCTGATCTGTAAGCATTCTTCAATCATTAAATTTAACCTCCCTGTTCATTGTTCACTGTTTACTGTTTACTCATCACGCATCACTAATATCTCATCACTAATATCTCACCTGTCTATCTCTGCCAGTACAAAATCTACGGATCCTAATATGGAGAGCAGGTCAGCAATAGTATATCCTTTGCTTATATAAGGAACCATCTGCATGTGAGGAAACGATGGAGTCCTTATCCGGCATCGGTAAGCGTTCGTGCTTAAATCACTGATCAGATAATAACCATAGCCACCTTTTGCCCCTTCAATCGGCACCATGCCCTCCCCGGCAGGAATAACCGGGCCCCAGGAAACCGAAAGAAAATGATCAATAAGCGTTTCTATATCATTCATTGTTTTTTCCTTAATTGGAGGGGTTGTCAAAGGATGATCTGATTTATAAGGGCCTTCAGGCATATTGTTAACACATTGCTGCATAATTCTCAGACTCTGGCGCATCTCTTCCATTCTAACCAGGGAACGGTCATAACAATCTCCGTTTTTACCTGTTGGTATTTCAAACTCAAATTGGTCAATACCAGAGTAAGGTCTTTTTTTACGATAATCCCAGTTTAATCCTGTAGCACGAAGCCCAGGTCCTGTAACTCCCCATTCAATTGCTTCTTCGGTATTATAAACCCCAATCCCGACAGCTCTTGCCTTAAAGATCCTGTTTCTTATGATCATTTTATCAAACTCTGCCAGCCTTTTGGGAAAATAATCTATAAAATCCTGTACTTTCCTGGCCCATCCATCCGGTAAATCATGTGCTACTCCGCCAATACGGAACCAGGATGGATGCATTCTGCCTCCTGTAATGGCAGAGATGATATCAAATGCTTTCTCCCTATCATTGAAAGCATAAAATACCGGAGACATCTGTCCAAGATCCTGTGCATAGGTTCCTAACCATACCAGGTGGCTTATTATCCGGAAAAGTTCACTGGTCATAATCCTGATAACCTGAGCTCTGGGTGGAATCTTAATACCGGCTATTTTCTCAATGGTCACGACATAGGCAAGATTATTCAATAATCCACTTAGATAGTCTATCCTGTCTGTATAGGGGAGGTAAGTATGCCAGGTCTGTCTTTCAGCCATTTTTTCTGCGCCACGATGATGGAATCCGATATCCGGAACAATGTCGACGATGTCTTCCCCATCAAGTTGCAGGAGAAGTCTCAGTACGCCATGTGTACCCGGATGCTGAGGACCCAGATTGAGAAATAAATAGTCTGAATCTTCGCTCTTGGTGTCCATTCCCCAATTTTCCGGATGAAACCTCAATTCAGCTTCTTCGCTTTCAAACTTCTTTTCATCATATTTGAAAGGTCCAGCTTCCGTTGCACGCGCATAATGTTCTTTTCTTAACGGATGTCCTTCCCAATAAGAGGGCATCAATATTCGTCTTAAATTAGGATGGCCGGAAAAATGGATTCCAAACAAGTCAAACACCTCCCGTTCATACCAGTTAGCGGAAGTCCAGATATTGCTGATTGAAGGAACCGTAGGATTTGTCCCTGTGAGAGGAACTTTTATTCGTATATCATTGTTCTTATCTAAAGAGGTGATTGTATAAACGATAGTAAAATCACTTACCGGCTGTCCATCCCTGTATATCCTCCTTCGCTCGTCTATTGCCGTCAAGTCAAAAAGCATTTTAAACCTGTATAGGGATTCATTTTTCAGGTATCGCAAGACAGCCTGAATGTTTTCTTTATCTATCCATAAAACAAGTGTTTCATCCCGGGCTGTCTCTTCATAAAGGACAACCGAATTACTGAACCTTGTTTTTAATAAAAAAACGATGGATTGATTCTCATTCATATAAAATCCCTAATATTTTCCGCTTTATTGTTACCGGGGTTATGCCCCAGGCTATTTTATCCCGGCCTTTCAGGCTGAACCCACTGTTTACTGTTTACCGTTCACTCAACTCTTATCTCTCCTAGCTCATCTCTCACCTACATTTCGTTCATCGGACTGATCTTACCCATCTTCATGCGCTCTTCATTTTTCATATCACGGAAACTTACTTTTTCCGGTCTTACAATTCCCTGAGGACCAATAACCCAGCTTAACGGTCTTCTTTCCTTTCCAATGGTATCCCTCAGCAGAAGCAATCCTTCCAGGAAAGAATCGGGTCGTGGCGGACAGCCCTGTACATATACGTCGACCGGTAAAAATTTATCAACGCCCTGCACCACGCTGTAAATATCATACATACCGCCTGAATTGGCACAGGAGCCCATGGAAATAACCCATTTGGGTGCCATCATCTGCTCATGCAGACGCCGGATAACAGGTACCATTTTAATAAAAACAGTTCCGGCTATTACCATCATATCCGCTTCCCTCGCTGTACCCCGGATGACTTCTCCACCAAACCTTGAAATATCGAACCGGCTTGTGATGGAAGTCGCCATTTCCACAAAGCAGCAGGATAAACCAAAAGCGAAAGGCCAGATTGAATTCTTTCGCCCCCATCCGATCATATCATCCAGCCTGGTGAAAAGGATACTGTCCCTGACAGCTTTTTCCATTGAACCATCTTCGCGTACCGATCTTGAATTGCTTAATTTTTCCACTAATGATCTTGCTGTAACTTTTTTATAATTAACATTTTAAAAATCCTGTTTGAGACTAATGTGAGTCATCCAATAACCAATTGAAGTACCAAAACTCATGCATTCCCAATCGAATATATCCGTTTTTGTTGCAATCAAATGTTTGTTTCTTTTTCAGGTTTATCCATTTCTCACCGGTTTATATGCCGTTTTGAAAACGGTCCTTAGCTTTCAGTATTTTTTTGCTTTGAGGACCAAAATCCAAAGCGCCGATGTTTAATTCATAAACAAGGACTACTAATAAAATTCCGATAAAGACCAGAATTCCAAAATATCCTCCGATACCGAGTTCCCGGAAAGAGACAGCCCAGGCCATGATAAAGGCAGCCTCCAAATCAAAGATGACAAAGAACATTGCTATTAAATAAAAACGGGAAGAAAACCGCAGCCTTGCATTACCGGTAACCGGAACACCTGATTCATAAGGCAGTCCGGTTGTTTTATCCTTATGACGTTCACCTAAAAAATGAGAAAGCACAAGCATACTTACAACCAGTCCTATGGCTAAAATTCCGAAAATGATGAAAGGCCAGAATAAAGGTTGTTCATTTCCCATCATTAAGTTGGTTTAATTATTTTTTTCAATTTAACAATTTTTTCTCAATTATTAAGAGAAATATTTTATTAAATAATTGGATTTCCCAACCCTTTAATAATTTAGATTCCAACTGGATTGAATATATTCTATATCAATCTTATCATTATTCAACTTTGGTTAAAAATCAACAATAAAATGATGAACAAAGAATTAAAACATCTGTTTCTTTAAGTCTAATCTTAAAGAATATGTATTTAATAACAGGTTCAACCGGGAATATTGGTAAAGTTGTTGGCAGGAATTTGATTTTGAATGGGAAGAAAGTAAGGGTAATCAGCCGTCACGAGAATAAAATCAAAGAACTGTACGACATGGGAGCAGAAGCTTTTGTTGGTGATTTGTCAGATAGCAAATTTGTAATGAAAGCTTTTGAAGGAATTACTGCCGCCTTTTGCATGATTCCAACATACTTACATGCAGAGAATATTCGTGAATACCAGCAAAGAATAGGTCAAAACTATCTTGAGGGGGTTAAGGCAAATGGGGTTGAAAATTTAATCCTCTTAAGCAGTATCGGGGCTCATTTGCGCAACGGATGCGGAGTTGTGGATGGATTGGCCGATCTGGAATTATTCTTTTCCAATCTTTCTGAGACAAATGTATTAAACCTGAGGCCTGGATTTTTCATGGAAAACATTTATTCGCAGATTCCAATGATTAAGGACAGCGGAATTATTGGATCTGCGATGAGGGGAGATGTTAAATTTCCGATGGTTGCAACCGTTGATATAGCTGCAGTAATAGTCAGACATCTGCTTGACCTTGATTTCAGAGGGAATACAATTGAATACGTTCTGGGCCCCAGAGATCTTAACTTCCTTGAAATTACAGATATTCTCAGCAAGGCTATGGACATGCAGAATTTACGGTATGTACAGTTTACAAATGAAAATGCCCGCAGGGAAATGGTACAAGCAGGAATAATGTCTGAAAGTGTAGCCGAATCTTTCATCCAGATGACCGATAGTTTCAGTTCGGGAGAGGCATTTAATGCACACACAAGAACCACTGAAAATGCAAGCCTAACCACCTTTGAAGAATTCGCAAGGGATGTTGTCTATGCTTATCAACATTCTACAATCAGCTGATCAATAGATTATTGCTGATATTTAATTTATACCGACATTGTCTTTTAAGAGTTGTTTTCTGATTAAATTCCTTAAAACAGGTCTTCCCATGATAATTAAAATTTTACAACTTATTTATGAAATAATATAACACCTTGTCAGATTTAGCGCATTAACTTTAGTCAAAAGCTGAAATTTTGTTAATCAACTAAATTAAGTTTTCCAAATTTTAATTATTATGAAAATACTCTTGCTACATCCTTTATATCCTACAACTTTCTGGAGTTTTAAATATGCTCTTAAATTTATATCAAAAAAAGCAATCCTTCCACCGCTTGGATTGATTACAATTTCATCAATGCTTCCGGATGAATGGGAAAGAAAACTGGTCGATCTGAACGTTACAAAACTGGATGCTTCTGATCTGAGGTGGGCTGATCTGGTTTTTATCAGTGCAATGAATATTCAGCGCGACGCTGTAGAACAAACTATAAGAGAATGTAAAAAATACGATAGGAAAATAGTGGCAGGCGGGCCTCTCTTTACCCAATGTTACGAAGATTTTCCAATGGTTGATTACCTTGTTTTAAATGAAGCTGAAATCACTCTTCCCAGGTTTATCCATGATCTTAAAAATGGTAATCCTCAACATATTTATCAGGCCTTAGAATTCCCGGATATTTCACAAACACCAATTCCGGATTACAGTTTATTATCTTTAAAAAAATATTCTACATTAAGTATCCAGTATTCAAGGGGATGTCCGTTTGCCTGTGATTTCTGTGAAATTCCCTATCTTTTCGGACATAAGGTAAGAACCAAACAAACTGCACAAATATTGGCTGAACTGGAAATGATTTTTAATCTGAACTGGAGAGGGCAGATTTTTATTGTTGATGATAATTTTATTGGCAATAAAAGGAAACTGAAGATGGATCTGCTTCCTGAACTGATCAAATGGATGAAGGGGAAAAAATACCCTTTTGAATTCATCACTGAAACCTCCATTGATCTGGCAGACGATGAAGAATTAATGGATCTAATGAGGTCAGCAGGATTTAACTCGGTTTTTGTGGGCATTGAAACGCCTGAAGAAAAATCACTTGAAGAATGTAAAAAGATCCAAAACAGGAATAGAGATTTATTACAAAGTATCAGAAAAATAAATAGTAAAGGGATGCGGGTTTCTGCCGGTTTCATTGTAGGATTTGATAGTGATACATCATCCATATTTCAGCGGCAGATTGATTTTATTCAGCAAAGCGGAATCATTACGGCTATGGTAGGTTTACTTAATGCTCCAAAAAATACTAACCTTTACAGGAGACTTCATGCAGAAAACCGTATACTTCCATCCTTTTCCGGTAATAATACAGATTTTAGCACCAATATAATTCCCAAAATGAGTTTTCAGGATTTGCAAACCGGGTATAGAAAAATAATCCAGGAAATTTATTCTATAAAGCCTTATTATCAAAGGATTCGTTTTCATTTAAAGAATTGCAGGGGAGGTTTTTCAAAACCTGCAAAAATGTCATTTTCAAGCATCAAGGCATTTTTTGAATCCATTTTAATCATGGGTTTTATTGATAAAGGTCGTTTTGAATTCTGGAAATTATTTATTTGGTCAATGCTGAGAGGCCCCAGTTACCTGACCAATGCTATTGCCTTTTCCATTTATGGATATCATTTCAGGAAGGTATATGAACTTGCAAATCAAAAGAAGATATCAAAGAATTTCATTTGATGCCCGCCTACATCTCTCAAAATAAACCTTTTAATCTTTTTCCGGCTCATTCTTCTTCCCGATCCAATAGTTTGAATACACTCGGTATATACTTGATATAGAGATTCTGTATGGAACAATACCGGATCTTTACTCCAATAAAATTTAAATGTGGTTTGGTATACAAGACTGTGATGAAGAAAAACACTGCCTTCAAACCTGAATTACTGTTTTTTTTTCACAGAAAATCTTTATGGCAGAAATAAAAAACCAAAGAGGTTTTCTTTAAAGTTAAACATTACATTAACTTTGCAATTAATTCATATAATCATTTCTAATATTAGTTCTGATGAGATAAACCATATAAATTTCACTTCAAAAAGGAATTTATGTAAGGCAAGTTTCGGCTAACCCTTAAAATCAAAATTAAACACAGATGAGAACAAGTCTTTTATTCATTTTAGTAAGCTTGATGATGGCGGGATTTTTTATGGAACCTGCTCAGGCAAAAGGCAAAAAGAAAAATTTCGGATTGCAGCTCTACTCTTTGAGGGATGATCTCAAAAAAGATCCAAAAGGAACAATTGAAGCATTGGGCAAAATTGGTTATTCCTATGTTGAGGCGGCCAATTATGACAATGGGAATTTTTATGGCATGTCGCCGGAAGAATTTAAAGCTCTTGTTGACAAAAACGGAATGAAATTTATCAGTTCACACACGGGAGCAGATTACAAAGGTGATCAGGCCTCCTGGGATGAAGCAATGGCCTGGTGGGATAAGTGCATTGATGCTCATAAGAGAGCAGGATGTAATATCATAATCAAACCATCCATGGGAAAATATGCTTATTCGAGCCTTGAAGGGCTGAAAAAAACCTGTGAGTATTTCAATGCTGTCGGCGAAAAATGTAACAAAGCAGGCATTCGTTTTGGATATCATAATCATACCAATGAATTTAAAAACATACCCGGTACAGATCAAATCATCTATGATTATATGCTCCAGAATACCGATCCTAAAAAAGTAACCTTTGAAATGGATGTTTACTGGATTTACAAAGGCGGAAAATATTCCGTTGATTATTTTAACAAATATCCGGGCCGTTTTGAGCTGCTGCACATAAAAGATCAGAAGGATCTGGGAGCCAGCGGCGAAATGGATTTCAAACCTATCTTTGAAAACAGCAAGAAGGCAGGCACAAAATTATTCATAGTCGAGAATGAGCAGTATAATTGCCCACCATTGGAAAGTGTACAAAAATGTTATGATTTTCTCATGAAAGCTTCCTATGTAAAATAAAGCGTTTCAACTTATTTCAGGAGAGACCGGCAAAAATGTCGGTCTCTTTTTTTCTGACAATATTATAATCATTAACTTTAAGGCATAGATTTTGTAGATAAATAAGAAAAGGGGAAAGAATGTCAGATAAATTAAACATAAGTGGCCGTTGGAAATTCCAAGAAGACTTTGGATTTGGGAAAGACAGTGGATTTGCTTTTCTGAAGCAGAGTGGCAACCGGATTAAAGGCGTTCTCAGATTTACGGAACAAATTGAAGGCGAAGAGACTTTTATAGTCAAACAGGAAGTATCCGGTCAGGTTGAAGGAAATCAAATTAAACTCAGATCTCATTCCTGTGAAATTCTATTCAGCGACGAAGATATCATTTACGAACTTGATACGTGGATCGGGGAAATTACGCCTGACGGGAAAATCATAGGCAACAGTAAAGATGCGGAAGGCACCGGAGGAGCTTTTACAATGATTCGAGAAAATATAGAAGCTCTTGATTTGACCGATCATTATTTTGGACTCAATTGAATTTAAACCGATTAATCAGATCTTCTTCATGGGGGTTTTAATCTAAATCTCGCCTTTTGTAAATGGCCGATCAAGATAAACTTTCTTTTATGCACTTAGTGGATATTTACCTCTCTATAATTGGCTTTAGGTGCTCAACCATTTCATCAAGGTCCGGTAAAATAAATAATATGAACATTTTTCACAAAGAGGTTTGATCATTAAAAAAATGAAATTACCTTTGCGTTGCTTTTTTAAAAGCGGCATTACGATGACTCCGTAGCTCAGCTGGTAGAGCAATTGACTCTTAATCAATGGGTCGTGAGTTCGAGCCTCACCGGGGTCACAGGTAAAAATAAAGCGTTTACATCTTGGATGTGAGCGCTTTTTTTGTGGGGACAATAATCAGAAAAATTTTATTCTAAACAGGTTGAATGCTTTTCTTTCTGATCTGACGGGAGGATCTATCTATTCTTCTCCATATTTTCACCGGTTCTTCGATCGGTGTATAGACGTAATCCCCTTCCTGACCTCTGATTGGAAAATGATGATCAGATTGGCCCGAAAGGATCATATCAGGTATTTCACCGGGGAATGCCTTGCATCCGCCAATCCGTTCTGTATCCAAATGTTTGCACTGCAAGCAGATTATATCCGGAACTTTTTCTTTCTTCATTTAAGGAATTCTTTGAATTATAAGTAATTTATAATATTAAATCCATAATTCCAATATTTTTAAATTCCCAGACGAAAGAATTTCTATGAAGGCCATCGGCCCATCAATTGCCGGTTAATCATCCAGCCGGGATATTCAGGTGTAAGGGCGCTGATCTCCTCCAGCCGTTTAGTTTCCTCAGGAGTGAGCTGCAGATCTATGGCTGCCAGATTGTCTCTAAGTTGTTCCTCCCTTTTTGCTCCGATAATTACACTGGTAACTCCGGGCCTGTCCTTTATCCATGAAAGGGCAACCTGTGCCACTGAAGTATTGTGGATATTTCCAATTTCTGCCATCACATCAATAATATCATAAGCCTTTTCTTTGTTGAGAGGAGGAAAATCAAAAGAATTTCTTCGATTTTGTTCTGTCCCTTCATTGCTCCGGGTGAATTTCCCTGATAAAAATCCACCTGCCAGAGGGCTCCAGGGCATAATCCCAATACCCTCACTTAAAGCCATTGGGATAATCTCACGCTCAATTTCGCGGTTTGCAATAGTATAATAATTCTGAGAGGCAACAAACTTATTCCATCCCATTGAATCTGCATAGCTATTGGCTTTCATCATCATCCATGCGGGATGATTGCTGACGCCAAGATACCTTACTTTTCCGGCCTTGATTACTTCCTCGAGAGCACGCATGGTCTCTTCCAACGGAGTGAGAGGGTCGACACCATGGATGTATAAAAGGTCAATATGCGAGATATTCATGCGCTTAAGGCTGTCATTGACTGAATCCAGTATGTGATATTTGGAAAGTCCCACCTGATTTGCACCAGGACCCATGCGTAACCGAACCTTTGTAGCGATAAATATTTCCTGTCTTGGAATACCAAGATCATTAAAGGCTTTGCTCAGCAATATCTCTGATAATCCTTCAGAATAAGCATTCGCTGTGTCGAAAAAATTAACACCATTTTCGTATGAAATCTTTACCATTTCATTCACCTCTTCCTGTCCCAGTTCTCCAATGGCCTTCCAATAACCTTTGCCACCAAAAGTCATGGTACCAAGACAGAATTCAGAAACAATAATTCCAGTGTTACCTAAAAGTCTGTATTTCATCTTTTTATAATTTGTTTTTAATGCCCGATTGGAACTCATCTATAATCACCAAACTGTGTGAGAAAGATTTTCTCATGGTCGTTTCATATGATCGTATTTTGATATTGCCACTATTTTTTAAACAGCCCGTTGAGGAATTGTTTCATATCGTTCCATGAATTTCGATCAGCTTCGGCATTATAGGCTATCGGTATTTTGAATTTTTGTCCCCAACTTAGTTGCATTTGGATTTGTAAAGGCATGAGTTGCATTCGGATAAGTTTTAAAAACATAATCTGCCCCAACAGAATCCATCTGATGTTTGAATTTTTGAACCTCCTGGGGAGGAGTAAATTTGTCATCAGCCCCATGACAAACAAGAATCTTCGCTTTCAACAAATCTTTTTGTGGAGCGGGGCCTACCAAAGTACTGTGAAAGCATACCACACCTTTTAACGGTGCGCCCGACTTAGCACTATTCAGTACAATGTATCCTCCAAAACAATATCCTATTGCTGCAATATTCTTATCGTCCGTTTGCTTATATTGTTTCACCTTATTTATCGCAGCATCCATTCTCTTTTTCGCCATTTCAGGATGTTGGTAAAAAGGTACTGTTAAAGCCTGTGCTTCGGTAGGATTGGAGGCCGTTTTCCCGTTCCCGTAAATATCTGCAGCCATTGCGATATAACCCAATGCCGCTATTTGCCTTGCTCTCGATTTGATATAATTATTCAATCCCCACCATTCTGGCACAATAATTACAGCCGGACGTTTCCCCTTTATATTTTCATCATATACCATGAATCCTTTGAGTTCTATACCATCGGATTTATAGTAAATATTTTCCTCCTTATACCTGGTTGCACCCCAAGACTCTTCAACAAGAGTGAAGACAAGGAAAAAACTTACAAGAAACAAACGATTAGTTATTTTCATAATGATTTAAATAAGAAATTAATATTAAACAAACGGCAAATGAAAAGAGTTCATCAATAATCAAATACTTTGTTTATGATTAAGATAAAAAGTTTATCAACTGATTAATTCAATAATCAATTTTCTTAAAAAAGGGCAGATTCCAAATTGAAATAAAATAACAGGGTTTAATTTTGCAACAATCGAATAAGAGTATCTGAAAGAATTCGAAAATTGTCATTATAATGATGATCCCCGGGAAGGATTATCACTTCTGATCCGGTTTCTTTGAAAGATTTAATATTAATTGTTTCTTCATTTTTTCCGAAAATACATGTGGTCGTGACAAAATTTATTTTCTTTACTTCCTCCACAACATTGTACTTCCTCTTCGACAGGCCCATGTTCAGCATATCCGAAAGATGGATTTCGAAATCTCCGAATCTGTCAGGTGACATCAAAATAACTCTGGATAATTTTTTTTTGAAATCCGGTGATAATTTATTTACGATAAAAGGCACAATATCTGCTCCGAAGGAATATCCTGTGATAACAAAACTATCTCTTGCAAATTTTTTATTATATATTTCAATAACCTGCTGCAGGGCTAATGTAGTCTCTTCAGGAGTTTTAGCTTTCCAGAAAAATTTCTTTGAATCAAGACCAACAACCGGGATTCCTTTTTTTGATAAATCCTCACAAAAAGTATTATCAAAATTATTCCAACCCCCATCTCCCGAAACAAGATAGAAAACCGCGTCCTTTAGTCCCATTTAAGCCCGGTTTGATTATCAGGGGATATTCATCTGTTTTTGGTTCATTCTGTGCAGCAGACTCATTCCCAAAATTGAAAATTACAAAAAAAAGGCTGAAGGGGAAAATTAATATTCTGGTTAAAGCAGACATGTACTATGGTTTTATTACTTTATTCAAAGCTCCCGGTATTTGCAAAAGGTCATAATCGTGTTCATAAACAAGATACTTGTTATGCCAGGATGTTGCAAACTTTTCCTTGTATTCCCTTAACCCCTTGTATTGTGAAAATCCGCGTATCTTTTCATACGCAAATTTCATTGATTTCTCAGAAAAAGTGTGGGGATCATCCAATCCCGATAAGGGTGCAAACCCGAGATTGACAGCTGAATAGTCCTGTGACTTAAGATAGGTAAATAATTCCACAAGAATAAAATCCATTACCCCATTGGGAGCATCTGAAGTTTTTCTCAGCAAATCGTATGTTCCTTCTCCTTTTAGATAATCCGGTATAACATTCAGAAAAGCGATAATCTTTTCCTCTGAATTCTCAACAGTGATGAGTGTTTGTTGTTTAAGCTCATTCCATGAAAACATCCCCTGGGAAAAAAGTATTTCGCTTCTGCCAGTTTCTTCAAGCCACTCATCAGATACAGATTTTAACTTCTGCAACAAGCCATCCTTGATGGGAGGCTGATGAACATGACAGGTATATCCTCTGTCTTTAACTTTCGATATGGCATTTCGGATGGATTTTTTTGCCCCTCCCTCAAGCGTGAAAGCAGCAAGGTCAACCACCCCTTCCTGCCCGATGAACATGACCTTTTTCCGTAAATTCTTATAAATGGGAAGGCTCTCTTCAGGAACTCTGTAATAAAAGCTCTTCAATCCGGTCTGATAACAAAAACTGTCAAACAGCCTGATGCATTCCTGCATCTGTAAATCATCCTCTGCCACGGGATTCTCCAGAACAACTGCAAAATTTCCGGATGTACGGTATGAAATAAAAGCATTCAATCCTTCCGGATTAAAAATCATCTTATCCTCGTAGGTCTTAAAATAGTCCAGAGCAGATTTACCATAAACCGAAACCAGCTCTTTCGGCTTTTCCAATTCCTCCGGTGAAGCTGTATCCCTGAAAAAATAAGGCCGAATCAGCGTATACACAAGAAATGACAATGAAATGAAACCACTGACATTTATGGAGAGCAGAAATTTTTCGGCGAATCTTGAAAGAGGGATTAAATCACTGCTTCCAATCAGAAAATAGTTTTGCAAAGAATATTTCACCGATTCCCAGAAACTGAAATCGACATTAAAATGTCTCTTATCAAGGTAGTAAAAACCCACAATGCTGTATATCAACACAGCAATGATGCTCAGAATTGCGGTTTGAATGCCCACTGATCTCAACCGGGGACTGTTCTGAACATAGTAATCTTTCCTGGTCATGATTAATCCTGCAATAACGAAGAGAGCCAGAGTGGCCTCCTCATAGTCGACTGCTTTGGTAAGATTAGCGATCATGGAGATTACAGACAGGGTCATCGCGAACCACCATGCAATCTTTAATCCTTTGAGCATAAAGGAAGCCGTTACCAGGAGGAACAGCCCAAGAACCAGTACAAAATAATTTGAAACGACGATTGCATCAACAGGCAGGAAATGCTTTAGCCATTGAACTCTTTCTGCAACTGCGGGAGTAAGTACAGAAATGATATTAACAATACCCAAACTGAATAATAACAATGCAGGAATGACCCTCATCAGCAGTTTGTTTATTTTCAATATAAAACTCACCACTCCGGCCAAAAGAGGAAGCCAGAATTCAAAGAACCGGTATAGAAATGTAACTGCAATGGCTGAGACGTCAGAGTACCCCACATGGGAGAGAATGTAAACCATAGAAACCTCAATGGCTCCCAGCCCTCTGAATAAGGGAGATACGATCAGGAAGATTACTGAAATGATATAGCCCAGAAAGGCTGCAAAAAAAGAAGGGGGATAACCAAGGGCGATCATCGCCACATACAAATGGGCAATTCCTGAAAATTCAATCAATACAGAATAAAACAGGGTAAGAAGAAAGTGTTTCCGTTCAATTCTGTTGTTCTGAATATCACCCAATAAAACTTCAAAAGAAGGGAAATATTTGATTATTAATCTAAATATTAACCCTTTATTGAGAAGGGAACGGTATATAGAATAGAAAAAGAGAATTAAAAAAAGTACGCTACCCAAAGCAACCCATTCTTTGCTGCCAATATTTTCAACGAGGAATGCATAAATAAAAACCGGGATTCCGACGATGACAATGGATAAAATTCCAACAAACCCATACACCATGGAGGCAAAGTTGATGTGGGATTTCGTAATGCCCTTTTTTTCAATGTCTCCGGTAAAAAAAGCCAGGGAAGATACTCCGCCTGCCGGAAGAAAAACACTGATCAGATTCCTTTTTAGGAACAGGATGATTGCATCCCACAGAGAGATCCGGTGCCTGATCGAAGCAAATGAAGCCACATACATCTGCCCTTGAAGAATGATATAAACAATGGTCAAACTAATTCCCAGCAGGACCAGTTGATATTGAGCCGAACCAAGTACTTCAGTAACCTTAGTGATTTCACCACGCTCATTTTTGATAAACCAAATCCCAATTCCTATTGAAAGCAGGGTGATAATAAACTGAGTAAATAGTTTACTGTTTTCGCGTAAAAAGGATAAATTTTGACCGGAGAAGATCCTCTGCACGGCAACCAAAGGATTAAATCTCTTGAAACGAATCATACAATATTTTAAAATTCAGAAATTTAGAAACAAACCACAGCTTATAATACAATGCTGCAAGATACCAAAATTGAAAATTATTATGAATAATTAAGGCTGCTGATTTAAAACAACGATCATTATTCTTTTTTATTCTTCCATTGTTTGAATTCATTTGCCATTTAAAAGCTTTATTTTTATAGCTTTGTAATTGGTTAAACTAAATGTACAACAAATTCAGGTAAAGTGAAAAAGATACTCATTCCGTTACTCGCCATTTTCGTAATGGTTTCTTGTATTAAAAAGGAAAATAAAAATTCAGTTATGAATCCATTTTTATCCGATTACAAAACCCCTTTTGACGTCCCTCCTTTTGACAAAATTCAGAACAAGGACTATCTTCCCGCTATTGAAGAAGGAATAAAACAACATAGTTTTGAGATTGATGCTATTTGCAATAACCCGCAGCCTGCAAGTTTTGCAAACACGATTGAAGCCCTTGATTACAGCGGAAATCTTCTCAACCGGGTCACAAAGGTATTTTATAATCTCCGTGATGCCAATACCAACGATTCCATGCAAACCATTGCCCAGACAGTGGCTCCCTTGTTGTCAAAACACGAAGATGAGATCAATCTGAATGAGAAGCTTTTTGCACGGGTTAAGGCTGTTAACGAAAATAAAGCGGCTTTAAATCTTAACAAAGAACAGAGCCGATTGCTGGATGAAACCTACAAACGCTTTGTAAGAGGAGGAGCAAATCTTCCGAAAGAGAAGAAAGACGAGTTTAAAAAAATTAACGAAGAACTCTCGTTGCTTGATCTCAAGTTCAGCGATAACGTGCTGGCTGAAACCAATAGTTACAAGCTGGTGATCGATAAAAAAGAGGATCTTGAAGGACTTCCTGAAAATGTCGTTGCGGGAGCTGTTGAAGAAGCCAAAGCTGATAAAATGGAAGGCAAATACGTTTTCACGCTTCAGAAACCAAGCTGGATCCCTTTTCTTACCTATGCCAAAAACCGCGACCTGCGTGAGAAATTGTATAAAGCCATGTACAATCGTGGCAATAACGACAATGAACACGATAATAAGTTGGTGATCAGCAAAATGCTAAATCTGCGTCTTCAAAAAGCAAACCTGCTTGGATTTGACAGCTGGTCCGCTTATGTGCTTGATGATTGCATGGCCAAAACACCTGCAAACGTCTACAAACTCCTTTACCAGGTCTGGACTCCTGCCATTAAAAGAGCAAAAGAAGAAGCCGCTGATATGCAGAAGATGATTGATCAGGAAGGCGGCAAATTCAAGCTTCAAAGCTGGGACTGGTGGTATTATTCAGAAAAAGTACGCAAAGCTAAATATGACCTCGATGAAGAGCAGATAAGACCTTATTTTGAGCTTAACAATGTTCGCGACGGTGTATTTATGGTTGCCAATAAATTATACGGGCTATCCTTTAACAGGCTGAAAGATTTGCCTGTTTTCCATCCCGATTGCGAAGTATACGAAGTAAAAGATAAGGATGGCTCTTTAATTGGAATCCTCTACATGGATTTCTATCCAAGAGCTTCCAAAAGAGCAGGCGCCTGGATGACCAATTACCGTGAACAACATTATAATAAAGAGGGAAAAGATGTCCGTCCCGTCATTTCAGTAACCTGTAACTTATCCAAACCTACGGGGGATAAACCAGCGCTGTTGAGTTACGATGATGTAGAAACACTATACCATGAATTTGGGCATGCACTTCACGGGCTGCTTTCAAAATGTCATTACGAAACCATAGCAGGTACCAATACTCCGAGGGATTTTGTGGAACTTCCATCACAAATCAATGAGCACTGGGCATCCGAACCGGAAGTGCTGAAAGTTTATGCCAAACATTATAAAACAGGTGAGGTTATTCCCCAGGAGTTGGTTGACAAAATAGTCAAATCAGAAAAGTTCAACCAGGGATTTGCAACAACGGAATATCTTGCTGCTGCTATTCTTGATATGGATTACCACACCATTACAAAACAAGGGGATATCGATGTGACCAAATTTGAAGAAGAATCAATGAAAAAAGCAGGATTGATCCCTGAGATTATCCCAAGATATAAATCAACGTACTACTCTCACATCTTTGGAGGCGGCGGAGAATACTCAAGCGGGTATTACAGCTATATCTGGGCCGAAGTATTTGAATGTGATGCCTTCGAAGCCTTCAAGGAAACTGGCGACATCTTTAATCAAAAGGTAGCCGAATCCTTCCGCAAAAACATTCTCGAAAAAGGAGGCTCTGACGAGGCAATGAACCTTTACCTCAACTTCAGGGGGAAAGAACCGGGAATTGAGCCGCTGCTGAGAAACAGAGGACTGAATTGAAAAAATAAAAATCCCTGTCAATTGGCGGGGATTTTTGTTTAGAGATGATTGGGAGTTATCTGTAAACTTTAGCTGACACTAACTACCTCAGAGCCTTTAGATGAAATGGTTCACATGATAATCGAATTGATATATGTCTCCCCTATTCTGATCTCTCTTCCTGATTCGTTAGCGCTCAATAAAGGGATCATTGTTCAGTATTTCCTGTATTGCCTTTACATCAACATTCTGTACGGGCACCTTCTTATCGATGGCCATTGATGATGCAATAGCAGCAGATTCGCCCAGTACCATAAAAACAGGTTCCATCCGGATCGAACCGTAAGCAATATGTGTTGCTGAAAGGCATACCGGGACAAGCAGGTTCTGGCACTCCTTTCGCTTAGGAGTAATGGACCGGTAAGAAATCGGATAAGGCGTATATCTTCCAACCTCAACGTTGCCTTCATTTTTGACCATGCCATTTATTACAATACGCTGACAATTATGGCTGTCCATATGGTAGGCTGCCAGTCCAATCCCATCCGTTACTTTCTCTGTTCCCTGGCAGTTATGCTCACTCATGACGTATTCTCCAACCATGCGCCGGCTTTCGCGAATATACAACTGGGGGGTAAAGTACCCAAATTCTTTAAATTCATCCTTGCAATATCCCCAGTCTGACACAAATTGTCTCAAATTCTCCGGCACTCTTTGGTCGGTCTTGAAAAAATATAGAAGTCCTTTGGTATAAGACAGATGCTCATTGAAAATCTTTTCCCTTCTTTTATAATCGGCGTTCGGATACTGGTGATTCATCCCTATCATATCCGTCGAGAATCCTCCACGGTTGTTAATGTCCGTCTTGCGGTGAGGCATCCTGCTCCATATAAAATAGTCATTGATATCCCTCATTTTAGGCTGAGCTGCAAAAAGTCTGGCCAGCAATTCGTATTTACTTGAATCGTAATCAGCAGGACGCGTAATGGGTATTCTGTTTTCGGCGCTGTCAGTAAGGCAGATACGGAAGTTGTAAGCCTGAATTTTCTTATCTCCTGATCCGGTAGGACGTAATTCATCCTTACTGATCCCCCATAATAAACCACTGGATGGATCATTCGGAATTTTATACGGACTGAATCCATCCGGGAACTGGTGTCCCCCCGATTGTTTAAAGTATTCTGCTGGATGAACCCCATTAAATGTTTCCTTATACTGATTGTTATCCTCCCGGCCGAACGCAAAGGAAACTCCTGCCATAGCCATCAGATCCCCTTCGTAAGTGCAGTCAATAAATTGTTTGGCCTGAACGGTAAAAGAGGATGAATTATTTTCTTTAAGTACAATGGATTGAATGATATTCCCCTTTTTCTTTACCTTTTGCAAACGGCTTTGATAAATCACCTCGATCTTACCTCTTTTTATATAATCCTGCATCACTGTTAAGGCCACACCCGGCTCAAAAAGCCATTGTTCTGAAACTCCGTATTCTTTTCCTATTTTCCGGTAAAACTCTTTAGAGAGTCCTGTAATGGCCTGTTTATTTCCAAAATCAGTTTTTCCCAAACCTCCGGTAGTCATTCCCCCGATCCTTTTTCCCGGCTCAATCAATAAGACTGTTTTACCTGATTTCTTAGCCGTATATGCAGCAATGACTCCTCCGGAAGTTCCACCATAAACGCAGATATCCACGGAATAATTATTTCTTTTCTTTCCGGTGGCTGATGCTGAAAAACCCGTGATTAAGGCCAGAACACATAACGTAACTAATTTCATAGGAGGTCTTTATTTTGTTTGAGTTACAAATATAAAAATTATCATTACGATGCGCATCAAAATCAGGAACAGAATACTCTATATCCAGTTTTTCAAAACTTCTTCAACTCACCTATAATTTGTTAATAATATTTAAAAGCTTCTTCTCTTCATGAAATCTTCATTTCCACAACTTTAATATTGTATTATAAATAATTTAAAAAATAATATCAGATGAAAAAAGTATTGTTGATTATAAGTTTAGGGTTGTTCCTGGGTGCAGCTTCAGTAAGCGCTGAAACTATCACCTCCCACAAATCGGTTAAGACTGAACAGAAAGCAGAAAAACCGGCTACTCACAAAGGAACACACAAAAAGGCGCACAAAAAAGGTATGAAAAAAAGCGCCTCCAAATCAAAGACCCCTAAAAAAGAAACCGGAAAGAAGTAAATACCTTATTCAGAGTGTTTCTCTTCCTCTACACAATACCACAGAGAATTCTCCTGTGGTATTTTTTTAATTCAGAACAATAAATGTTGTCATTTATGGTCATTAATGGTCATTGCACAGTAAAAAACAATTAATGACAATCAAATGACCATTAATGACAACATTTGACAAAGAGAAATCTCATTTAGAAAAGCAAACAGATATTCATTTAATTAAAATTATTCTTTCATGTCTTTAGAGACAAGAAATTATTTTACAGTCCTTATTAAATAAATTAATGAAGGGGTAGGGCTGATAAGAATAAGGGCAGATCATTATTTTATTTAATTTTGCCTCATTGAATTATTATTAAAAAGAATTGAAAAATAGAACCGTTGCTTTTGGTACCCTTGGCTGTAAATTAAACTTCTCCGAAACTTCAACAATCGCAAGATCTTTTACCGAACTGGGATTTAAAAGAGTGGATTTTAAAGAGAAAGCGGATATATATGTCATAAATACCTGCTCTGTTACTGATACAGCTGATAAGAAAAGCAGGGCCGTTATTCGTCAGGCTGCCAAACATAATCCCGCTGCGTTTATTATTGTTGTAGGTTGTTATGCACAGCTCAATCCTGATGAAATTGCTTCAATTGAGGGCGTTGACCTTGTGATAGGCGCCAATGAAAAATTCAACATAGAAAAATACATTGAAAAGCTGGATAAACAAAATCACAGTGAAATATTCAGCTGCTCCTATAATGAAATCAAGGAATTCAAACATGCCTTTTCTTATGGTGACCGTACACGCAGTTTTTTAAAAGTACAGGATGGTTGTAATTATTTTTGCACCTATTGCACCATACCCATCGCGAGGGGGAAAAGCAGGAACCCTTCCATTGAAAGCCTGGTTGAGGAGGCAAAAAAAGTCAGTGAAAAAGGAATTAAGGAAATTTGTCTCACAGGAGTTAACATCGGAGATTTTGGCCGCAGTACGGGAGAATCTTTCTTCGATTTATTAAGGGCTCTTGATAATGAAGATTCAATCGGACGCATCCGTGTCGGTTCCGTGGAGCCAAACCTGCTGACCGATGAAATCATCTCCTTTATGGCCCATTCGAAGAAGATATCTCCCCATTTTCATATACCACTTCAATCTGGCTCAGATGAAGTGCTGAAGCTGATGAAAAGGCGGTATTCGACTTCCCTGTTCGCAAAGAGAATCGAGAAAATACGCGAGCTTCTGCCCTATGCTTTTATCGGTGTTGACCTGATAGCGGGGATGAATGGAGAAACGGATGAATTATACCGTAAAACATACTGTTTTCTTGAGAAACTTGAAATATCTGAATTGCATGTTTTCCCGTATTCCGAAAGGAGAAATACAATGGCTTTACAAATCGGCGGAACTGTGCCCATTGAAGAGCGAAGATTACGGACACAGGAACTGATTGAACTTTCTGAGAGAAAACTTAAGGCGTTTTACCTTAAAAACATCAATCAGAAAGCAACAGTATTATTCGAAAGCGAGAAACCTAAAGGTACAATTCACGGCTGGACAGAAAATTACATTAAGGTAGAAACAGAGTTTCAGCCAACCCTGGTAAATCAATTTTCAAATGTCATTTTATCAGAATTTAATGCTAACGGTACCCTGAAAATTGATTTCATTTAAAACATTTTACAAATACAGATTCCTCTTACCTTATTGTATAATTATTCACTTTGGAAGAAGTAATAAATCCGTCGTGTTTCCGTCGTATTTCCGTCGTATTTGGTTCGCCCCAAATTCTTCTAAAATAGCACCCAAAATTGCATAATTATTCATTTCCCTCTGATTATCCTGGGAAAAAGACTATTTTTATTTAAGGGAAAAGGCTTAAACATAAATTTAAAAAAATAAAGAAAAAAACTGCTTCCTTATGAATTTATCCAATACCTTTACCATACCATATTGCATAAACTAACAATTACTAATGATTCAATTTATCAATCTAATTTATAGGATTGTAGTACCTAAATTTTTGCGTGAAAAAATAAGATCAAGAAGGTTGAAATCCGCAATATTAAAATTCTACAGCAATTCATCTTTACCTTTGAACGATGAATTAAGGTCGGTGCTTAATTACATTAAGGATCATCCTTTATCAGTTTTCCCTTATTCTTTCCAAAATGATTATCATAAAGAAAATATTGAAATATTCTTTGACCGGAAAAAGAGGCTACGTTATGTCCTTCTGGATGGAAAAAGGCTCTATTTTAAAAGAAGATGGTCTGACAAAAGAATAAGGCATAGTTTTAATGAATTGAAAAAAGAACAGGATCCTTCGAGCCCTCATCATTATCTTTGTGAAACCTTCGATATTGAAAAAAATGAAGTTCTTGCTGATATAGGCGTTGCAGAAGGTAATTTTGCATTAGGGGCCGTTGAGAAAGCGAAATCTCTTTACCTTTTCGAAACAGACAAGGAATGGATCGAAGCATTGAAAGCCACATTTGAACCCTGGAAAGAAAAGGTACACATCATTAATAAGTTTGTCGGAGATAAGAAATCCAAGAATCAAACAACGTTGGATGATTTTTTCGGTAAGGGTGAAAATGTAACATTTCTCAAAATAGATGTTGATGGTTCAGAAGCGAAGCTACTGAAAGGATGCGAAAAAATTCTATCACAGGAATCACCGCTTAAAATAGCACTTTGCACCTATCACAGGGCCAATGACGATCAGGATTTCACAAATTTACTGAAAGAAAAAAAATTCCGGATTTCCCATTCCGATGGTTACATGCTCTTTCTAATGGATAAGAAATTAAATGCGCCTTTTTTCCGTAGAGGTTTAATAAGAGCAGTGAGATAAAGGCATTTAGACTTAAGACTTAAGGAGGCACTGCCTTACCTTAAGCCTAAAGCCTAAAGACCATTCTTTCATCAGGGGCAAAAACTCCGTTTATTATATTTATTTTTGTGAAAAATATAATCATGAATCTCGAAAGACTCTGCACCGAAGTACAGAATATTGCCAAACAGGTTGGCGCTTTTATCACTGGTGAGCAGGCTAAATTTTCTCTTGATAAGGTCGAAGTAAAAGGAAAATCGAATTTTGTATCTTACGTGGATAAGACTTCGGAGGAGATGATTGTGAAGGCTCTCTCGGAACTTCTACCTGAATCAGGATTTATCACCGAAGAAGGAACCGCAGGAAGTAAAGACGAGGTTTATAAATGGATCATTGATCCGCTGGACGGCACGACCAATTTTATTCATGGGGTTCCGCCTTATGCCATCAGCATTGCCCTTATAGAAGGAGAAGAAATTGTTCTTGGTGTTGTATACGAAATCACCCACGATGAGTGTTTCTATGCCTGGAGAGGAAGCAAGGCCTATCTGAATGGCCAGGAAATTATCGTATCCATCGCGTCTACAACAAAAGATTCTCTCATTGCTACTGGTTTCCCATATTACAATTTCGAAAAGATTGAACCTTATATAGACACCATGCATTATTTCATGCGCAATTCGCATGGATTGCGCAGGTTAGGTTCCGCCGCGACCGATATGGCCTACGTTGCCGCAGGGCGGTTTGAAGGTTTTTGGGAACACGGCCTTCATCCATGGGATGTTGCTGCAGGCACCATCATCATCAGGCAAGCCGGTGGTGTAGTATCCGATTTTAAGGGAGGGAATGGCTTCCTTTTCAATCACGAATTGGTAGCTTCCAATAAAGCTTATTATGAGGAATTTTTTGGCATAGTAAACAAATTCTTTGTCAATGGAAATACAAGAAAATGAAATAGATCTTCTCAGGCAGCAAATTCAAGCATTGGAGGCCAAAAAATTTGATCTCGAGGCCTGGAAAGCTTCTACTTTGCTTTTTGTATCCCGAATTTTTGGTTCCTCAAGTGAGCATGTCCGTCAGATCCGGGATCTGAAATATGATTATTCAAGCTGGAGCCTTCGTGATACTTCAGGAGGAACCCATCAAACCGATCCGGTAAGGACCAGGGCAAAAGAAATTCTTGAGGCTGCTATCACAGAACTTCAGATGTTCGGAAAATCATCGCCCTCACGTTCAACATCAGGTATGATGGACGCTTTTCAAAAGGAATTGACAGGAAAAGAAATGGAAGAATTAAAAAACATACTAAATCTTCCCGATAAAGAAAAACAAGAGAAATTAAGAGCTTTCCTTTCCAACCGCGATAAAGATTTACTGATCTCGCTGCTGATTGAACTTTTTAATAACCCTCCACAATAGGAATGTAGAAATTAACTGGTCATGCACGAATCAGGTTATTTTTTAATAAAAGCTGTCACCTGGATTTTCCACATTCTGCCAATGAGAGTGAATTATATTTTTTCCGATTTTCTCTATTTTTTGGTCTATCATATAGCCCGCTACAGAAGAGAGGTTGTCCGGAAAAATCTTAAGAATTCTTTTCCTCAAAAGACATTTTCAGAGCTGAAAAACATCGAACGGAAATTCTACCATCATCTATGCGATACATTTATTGAAACTCTCTATTTTGATCGAATTTCGGCTGAGGAAGCAAAAAAAAGAGTAAAATTTATCAACCCTGAATTAGCCAACAATTATCTGGATCAGGGAAAATCAGTTGTTGTTTTTCTTGGGCATTATAACAATTGGGAATGGCTGACTACCTGGGCTCTCTACTCCGAATACCGGTTTTATGCCATTTATAAAAAGCTTAAAAGTGAAACTTTCGAAAAGTTTTATTTTAATCTGCGCAACAGGTTTGGGACATTTCCTCTTGAAAGAGCAGAAACTTTTCGACAGATCATTAGTGATAACCATCAGAATATGGTCAATCTTTCCTCCTTTATTTTCGATCAGACCCCACGGATTCATGAGATTCAGTACTGGACCAAATTTCTCAATCAGGATTCAGCCGTAATTGTTGGCGGGGAGAAAGTGGCGCGCAAAATAAATGCAGCAGTTTTATTTGCTCACATGAGGAAAATAAAAAGAGGCTATTATGAGGTAGAATACATTTTAATAACTGAAAAAGCCGGAGAAACGGATAAATTTGAAATTACTGAAAAATGCACAAGATACCTCGAAAAGATCATCATGGATAAACCGCAGTTCTGGCTTTGGTCTCATAAAAGATGGAAGCACAAAAAACCGGTGGATGAGTAAATAGTAAACGGTAAACAGTAAAAGTCTATAGCTTAAAAGTCTTCGTGAAAATTCGTCCTTAATTCGTGAAATTTACCTATTATGAAACTCTCGATCGTAATACTTAACTGGAATGGCAGGGAATTCTTAAAGAAATTTCTTCCTTCGGTTATTAAGTATTCCTCATTCCCCTGGGCTGAGATAATAGTTGCAGATAACGGTTCAGAAGATGACAGCAAGGAGGTGGTAGAAAAAGAATTCCCCTCAGTTAAATTTCTTCAGCTTGACCGGAATTTTGGTTTTGCAGAAGGTTATAACAAAGCTTTATCTCTTCTCGAATCTGATTATTACCTGTTACTCAATTCGGATGTAGAAGTTAGTGAAAACTGGCTGCTACCACTTATTGAATGCATGGAATCCGATCCTTTAGTCGGAGCTTGTCATCCCAAAATCCTTCAGCTTGATCAGCCCCAAAAATTTGAATATGCAGGGGCCTCAGGCGGGTTCATTGATCACTTTGGTTATCCTTTCTGCCGGGGAAGAATCATGAATATTCAGGAAGAAGATAAAGAACAGTACAATCATACGATACCTGTATTCTGGGCTTCGGGGGCCGCTATGATGATACGTTCCTCAATATGGATGAAAATGGAGGGTTTTGACAGCGATTTTTATGCCCACATGGAGGAAATAGACTTATGCTGGCGCATGAAAAATCAAGGCTATAAAATAATGGTCTGTCCTTCCTCAAGGGTTTATCATCTGGGTGGAGGTTCACTTGCTTATGGGAATCCGAGAAAAATATACCTCAATTTTCGCAACAACCTGTTTCTTTTATACAAAAATCTTCCAAAGAACAGATTGTATCCGACCCTTCTAAAAAGGATGATTCTTGATGGAGTGGCTGCTTTGCAATTTCTTCTTACAGGCCAATTTTCAGCCTTCCGGAAGGTTTTTGAAGCGCATGTCAGTTTTTACAAGAACATAACTTTACTGCGTGCAAAGAGAAAAGAATTACTGCCGAAAATTATTAAAGAAAATCATCCTGAAATTTATAAAGGAAGCATTGTCTGGGATTTCTTTATCAAAGGCAGGAAAAAATTCTCTGAACTAAATTTCTGAGTATATCGCGAATTACACAAATTAAGGACGAATTCACATGAATGCCTTTAATTAACTCGTAATTCTATCGTATTACAATAACCACTCATGGTTTTAGTTAAGTATCATATTCTCTTGACTAAACTAATTCCTAATTTCAATTCTTAATTCTCTTATTTTGCAAGCTTAAAAACTACTTCATTCCATCCCTTTAATCCTGGTTTTACAAAATTTAAAGAAACCTGAGTAATCCCTTTCGGCCAATAAGTTTTCAGATTTGAATCGGTAACTTCAATGAATTGTATTTTAGCATTTACTACAATTGGATTATAGATCATATTCAGTTTGAAGCCATCACCTTCAAACTGCAATATACCCGGATTGATCTCCTTAACGTTGCAACAGGTAATTAAATGGGAACTGGTATTACCCTTCTTACCTATAAGTTCGTAATCGTCAGAAATCTTAAAATTCTTTCCGCGATTCAGAGTATAAGATCTGATCCATGATTTTACCTTAGCATCAGCAGGATAGGCTCTTGAAATTTCCGTTGAAAAGCATGCTTTTTTCTTATCCGCTGTAAAAACAGAGTGGGCAGCTTTATAATTTGCTCCATTCTTTTGGGGTACCCCGTTTATCAATGGCAGATTATGAAAAAGAGATTGCATGGTCCATATTTCATACCGATGTGGTCCGAAGGTTTTTGCAGTATATTCTTCTCTTCCCACATCGATCAGGCAGGGTTTGCCATCATAATACAGAACACAGGAACCTACGTCGTTGTGATTGTGACTCTCTGCATTATTCCCACCCTTTGCTCCAAAGAAGAATCCTTTATAGCTTCCTTCTGAATCGCGCGCTCCGGCAACTTCTGTATCAGGCAACCAGAAATCGGCTACCAGGGCTTCTTTAGCATCAGCATGAATGATTTCATCTAAAAAGGACAGATCTTTTAGCTGATTATAGATTTTCCCGGAAAAACTTTTCTCTCCCCAATTGTTCAATTTTGCAAGGTAGGCTCCGAATTGCTGCATCTGGGCATCTCCTATGGCTTTTCCATACAGATAAACGGAAGAAGGATCGCCTCCGGTTGTTGCATCGGCATCAGCAAAATTGATGAAATACGGAGCATGGATGTTTACCTTATAAAAATATTTGCCAATGTTTTGAATAAGCGGATTTTGATATACATCAAACTTCCCATTGGTTGCATTTTTCAATATGGCCAGATTCTCATACAATACGGCTCCGGCCACCCCCCAATAGGAAGGACCTTCATCACATCCCCGTCATCCGGATAACCATTCAGAAATTTATCCAAAGAGTTCACAATTTTTTGGACCTCTGCCTTCTTTTTTACCGGATCAGATTCCAGCAACAAGAAACAATTGAGCATATTATAATTGACCCAGGGATTCCAGTTATTGGGCCGGCCACCGTTGAAACCCATGTATCCAAAATCACTTCTTTCGTAATAGGGATTTACAGCCTTATGCATGATCTCCTGCCTCAATCGCTTAGAAATCAATGGATGGACCTTATCAAATTCCTCTTTGAACAGAAACCATGTCCAAGCCAGGTTACTGGCCACCTCTCCCACTCCAAGATCTACAGTCGGTTCATTTACATCAGGCAATCCTTTGGCCGCTTTCTGAAACGAAAAATGGGCTGACCAGCCCCACCAGGTTTGCTCACTGTAATACCAGACTCCATTGATTATCTGATCTAAAAACCTTCCCTTTCCTTCAACCAGTTCGCCCATTACAAGAGAAATAAGAGCATTGGAAGGCGCGGCGTAAACTTCTTGTTTCCGGTCACCAGAACGGATGATTTCGAGATAATCCGTTGCCTTTACGACAGGCCATGAATAATTAAGATACCTCTCGGCCGATGAAATATAAGAGGCTCTTATTTTGGGAGGCAAATTATTCCAGAACTTCCGGTCACTGTATTTTGGCATTTTGTTCCATGAATCATCTGTAATAAGGCTTTCTGTCAGATTAATTTCTTTTGCCTTATTAGCCAGTATATTTCTTTCCCTGGGAACCACTTCTCCGGAAACAATGATCGAATTAAGAAAAAGCATTGAAAAACAAAAACCAAGTAAAATATTTCTAATCATACTCTTAGGTGTGAAATAAATCTAATATTAAGGATTTTAAAAATATTAAATTTTCTCAAATATGAAATAATAATAAAAGGTCCTTTTATGACAACAGAAAATATTTTCCGCAGTGTTTATTGGCAGATAACAGGAATTTTATACTCCGGGCAAGGTACGGACATGGTACGGACATGATACGGACATGATACGGACAAAGACTGAAGAAAACAGTAGTCTTTTACGCCTTCGCCAAAGAGATCAGGTCTCTTTAGGAACTATGCCAATACCGGCAGTGATATTGGTCAAAGTATATAAGGGAATTTTGTACTCAGGGCCCCCAAGGAAAGGTTCTCTTTCAGGATCGATATGAGGATCAAGATCAACATGGCTGAATCCTCCCAATCCGGCAGCAAAATGAACTGAACAGCTCAGGCTGAGCCGGGTTTCAAGCATGCTTCCGATCATCAGTCCGATATTAGCACTTCGGGCTATAGCCGCGATATCCAGGGCTTCGACTATGCCTGATTTCATGATCTTGATATTGATGACATCTGCACAGCCCTTACGGACAATATTGATTGCGTCAGAGCTTGTAAATACCGATTCATCCGCAGCAATGGGCACACAGGTGTGATCCTTGACAAATTTCATTCCGTCAAGATCTGTTTTAAGCACAGGTTGTTCGAAAAGAACGGGCCGGATATCCCTTCTTTCAAGCTCCTCCAGAAAATGTACAGCATTTCCGGGAGTAAAGCCCTGATTGGCATCCAAAGTAAACTGAACATCAGGAGCCCCTTCCAAGACGGCCATTATCCTTTGAATATCCTCCTTCATGTTCTTTCCAACTTTTATCTTCAGCAAAGTGTAACCTTTCAATGACAGTGTACCGGCACTTTTTCTGGCTGCGTCAGGAGTCATGATATCTATGGTAAAATCTGTTTCAATCTGCTCCTCCATGCCTCCTAAAAATTTGTAAAGCGGCAGATTCAGCGATTTTGTATATGCATCGAGTAATGCCATTTCGATTGCACAACGTGCCGTCACCTGAGCCCAGAATGCATTTTTCATATGACGGGATATTCTCACAAAACCGGCGGCATCTTTTCCTATCAGAAAATCCTTGTAGCTATTCAGGGCTGCCAAAACTGTAGCCTGGTTCTCACCATTTATTGATTCAAAAGGCGCCGCTTCGCCATAACCAACCATTCCATTTTCGAGTAAAATAGTCACCAGCACATTTTTAATGCTGTGCTGAACCCCTAAGGATATCGTAAACGGCTCATCCAGTGGTACATCTATGGGTTCTATGGTGACAGCTTTGATTCTGGTTGTTTCCATGCGTATTCCTCCATTTGTTTAGCATTCCGGTAAAATAAGACTGATCCTTTGATTAAATAAACCAAGAATGATCAAGGGTAAAAATATCCATTTTTATTGGAAATTTTATATATGGAATATCAAAAGGTAAGAATCTGAAATAGCATCTGTGGGACCAATCCTGAAAACTGTTTTCCGCCTGCAAAAACCATAACCAAAAAGGTACCTGACGACCATCAGCACATCAACCAATCAACTTTACTCCGCTGCCACATGATATAATTGTGCCGCAGCCAGGGAAACTCCTAATCAGTAATATGTATACCTTTCTTCTCTTTGGCACTCGTTGAATTTAAAATGAATTCGACGGGTACAGTAGTATACTTAATTTTAACTGGTTTGCCCCCTTGCATTGTCAGTTTATCGAATCTTATGAGTTTCGTAATGCGAAGTGCTTCCTGATCTAAATCTTCTCTAATGCTTTTAACTATTTTGTGATCAAGAGTATTGCCGGATTTGTCAACCCAAAATGAAACAAAAACACGCCCCGAAATTGAATCTTTAATTGCCGATTGTGGATATTCAATATTTTCATTGATGAATTGCATTAATTCACCTTTGAATATTGGCATCGATTCAACAACAATAACGGAATTCTTCCTGCTTTGGGCATATGTCATTATTCCAAGGAAGAATAAAATTAAAGTATAGTTAAGTTTTTTTATCATCTTAATACCTACTTAAGGATATCTTTCTCCCATAATTAATAAAATTCTTCAGCTTACAAAAAAATTCCTATCACACCATGTATAATTTCCACCTGCTCCAATCTTTTCAGATTTTATTCCTGCTGCATTGTAAATATATGTAAAATAATGGCCGTTGCACCAACATGACAGAAGATTAAGATAAATTTAGTTCACCACATCAGCCCATCGACTGCAACGACCGCACGACTGCATGACAGTATGACTCTCAGCCTATCAGCCCATCAGCATATCCACGAATCAGCACAGGGCCGGTGCTTCGGATAAAACGTTGCTTGTCGTTTATAATCCTGAAAAGCATCAGTCTGTATCCGTTAATGAGCTTGCCGAACGTGCGGATGGATCACAGACCATTGCTGTCCCAGAGTCCTTCTCAAGCGGATCTGGCACACGCTACATTGCCTTTATCTCCCCAGGCCGGGAGGAGCTATCCGACTCAGCATATGCCGGGGCGGTGAACATGAGAAAAGAAAAAGAGGAATAATGTCCAAATATAAATAGTAGCTTTGTAAAGTAAACCAGCTATGAGATGCTGACTATTCTTAGACATTGCATCCACACTTATTCACATTTGGACAGGGAAATCACAACTTAGAGTATTAACTGATTAAATCAAAATCGGAATGGTAAAGAAAGGCATTTTACTTTTATTGATGACATTTTCACTCTCAGCAATGTCGCAAATACAACCACATACATTTGTCCTCAGCAAGGATCAGTTTTTGCTGGATGGTAAACCCTTTCAGATTATTTCGGGTGAGATGCACCCGGCACGAATTCCCGCTGAGTATTGGAGGCAAAGGATTCAGATGGCGAAAGCAATGGGATGTAATACCATTGCAGCTTATGTTTTCTGGAATTATCATGAGTCGCAACCCGGGGTGTTTGATTTTAAGACCGGGAACCACAACATCGCTGATTTTATCAGGATGGTTCAGGAAGAAGGACTATATTTTATACTGCGTCCGGGCCCGTATGTATGCGCAGAATGGGATTTTGGAGGATTGCCTTCCTATCTGCTCAGCATTCCTGATATAAAGATCCGCTGCATGGATTCACGCTACATTAAAGCAGTGGATCGCTACATTAATGAATTAGCCAAACAGGTAAAAAGTTTACAAGTTACCAAAGGGGGGCCGATATTGATGGTTCAGGTGGAGAATGAATATGGCAGTTACGCAAACGATCGCAAATATCTCGGGTCCATCCGTCAAATGTGGGTTAAGTACGGGATTGAGGTTCCGTTTTATACTGCTGACGGGGCTGAACCCTTCATGCTGGAAGCCGGCACATTGCCTGATGGAGCGATCGGTCTTGATCCTGCCGCAAATCAATCAGAATTTAATGAGGCTGCCCGGATAAATCCCAATGTCCCTTCTTTTTGCGCCGAATTATATCCGGGATGGCTTACTCATTGGGGAGAGAATTTTCAGCATCCCGATACTGCCAAATTGCTCAGGGATGTCAAATGGCTAATGGACCATAAAAAATCATTCAATTTTTATGTAATTCACGGTGGAACGAACTTTGCTTTCTGGGCCGGAGCCAATGCTTTCAATCCGTCACAATACCAGCCGGACGTTACCAGCTACGATTACGATGCTCCAATTAATGAAATGGGACAAGCTACTCCCAAATATTTTGCTCTGCGAAATTTATTGGCCAACTATCTGCCGGCAAATCAAAAAATGCCTCCCATTCCCACTTCACTGCCTGTAATTGAAATACAGGATATCAAATTTACCTCAACAATTCCGGTATGGGATAATCTGCCCGATGCAATTGTCACCCCCCAGCCTAAATCAATGGAAATGTTTGGTCAGAAGGCCGGTTTTATTCTTTACAGAACCAATCTTATCGGAAATAAAAGTGGTAAGTTAAGGATTACCGATCTGCACGATTACGCGACAATTTTTATTGATGGTAAATACATCGGCAAACTTGATCGTTCCAAAGCAGAAAACATCATCGATCTCCCCAAAGTTACCTCTAAGCTGCCTCAGCTTGATATTTTAGTCGAGGGTATGGGAAGAATAAATTTTGCAGAGTACATGATCGACCGTAAGGGAATCACTGAACGGGTTTCCTTAAATGGAATGACCCTGATGAACTGGGAGGTTTTCACCCTTCCTTTTGATGAGGCCTACCTGAATCACCTGAAAATTACAGGGAAAGAAATTACAAGGCCGGGCAATTTCTTCAAAGGTGAATTTACTCTTTCACGTACGGGCGACACCTACCTGGATATGAGTAAATGGGAAAAAGGAATAGTATGGGTAAATGGCCACAATCTTGGAAGATACTGGAAGATTGGACCTCAGTACCGGCTTTTTTGCCCTGCACCCTGGCTGAAAAATGGGAAAAACGAAATTATCGTTTTCGATCTTCACCTACTCAATCCTGCTCAGGTTAAAGGAATCAAAAGCCTGGAATAAAAAGAACTAATAGACAGGAATGCCACCAAAACACACATTTGCACCAAATGCTTGGTGAACTTGTAGCTATAGTGATTTAGTGGTCTAATTGAGTGTTATTTGTTTTGATGTTCGTGAGGATTAGGAAAGCATAAAAGGGTGCTGGTTCTTAAAGAAAATCAGGTAGAGAAGAAGATAAAGATGGCAGGATGAAAAACGAATTTAATTTTTTTATTTAATTTAAATGCATTGAATTTAACGGAGTGATTTTTATACCGATTAAGAACGTATTTTTGTATAGGTTTATAAAGCTGAAAAATGGAGTCCAATTTTATTGATTACGTGAAGATTATGTGCCGCTCAGGACATGGAGGCCCCGGATCACGGCACTTCCGCCGGGAGAAATTTGCTCCCAAAGGAGGTCCCGACGGAGGGGACGGAGGTCGTGGCGGGCATATCATCCTGAGAGGGAACAAACAAATGTGGACTCTGCTCCATTTAAAATACCGCAAACATATTTTTGCTGAATCCGGAGGATCCGGAGGCGCTTCCCGAAGTACGGGGAAAGACGGCGAGGATATTTATCTGGATGTTCCCCTTGGCACCATTGCAAAAGATGCAGAAACCGGTGAAGTGATCTTTGAAATTACCCAGGATGGAGAAACAGCTATTCTTTCCAAAGGCGGGCGAGGAGGATTGGGCAATACCCATTTCAAATCCGCCACCATGCAGACTCCGAGATTTGCCCAGCCCGGAGAGGATTTTCAAGAAGGTTGGAAGATTCTTGAACTGAAAATACTGGCTGATGTTGGGCTCGTGGGATTCCCCAATGCAGGAAAATCCACACTGCTGGCCGCTGTCTCCGCGGCAAAACCAGAAATTGCTGATTATCCTTTCACTACCATTGTGCCAAATCTTGGGATGGTCCCCTATCGCGATAACAAATCCTTCGTTATGGCCGATATACCCGGGATCATCGAAGGGGCTCACGAGGGAAGAGGATTGGGACTGCGTTTTTTGCGCCATATCGAAAGAAACTCCATTCTCCTGTTCCTGATCCCTGCTGACAGTCCGGACCATTACAAAGAATACCAGGTGCTGTTGAATGAACTGGAGCAATATAATCCGGAGCTGCTCGACAAACAGCGAATCATTGCAATTTCCAAAAGCGATCTGTTGGACCCTGCACTGATGGAGGATATAAGGAAAGAATTGAACGAAGTTCCTCATATTTTTATCTCCTCCTTATCGGGAATGGGAATTACTGCTTTGAAAGATAAGATCTGGTTACAGCTAAACTCATAAAAGGGAATAAATGGGACTCATGGGAACACTCAACCATTGGGATCAGGAATTTTTTCTTTTCCTGAACAGCTACCACAATATTTTTTTTGATTACCTGATGACGGTATTCACTTCCGAAATATTTTGGGTGCCGCTTTATCTTATCACCGTCTTTGTTATCGGGAAAAAATACGGAAAAAAATCGGCCTTTATTTTTATATCCTTAGGTCTGCTTATTTTATGCGCAGATCAGTTTGCCGGAATTGTAAAACATTCCGTTCAAAGATTAAGACCTTCTCATGATCCCATGTTAATGCCCCTTACGCATATATTTCATTACAAGGGTGGCTTGTACAGTTTTTTCTCGGCCCATTCAGCCAATGCATTCGCCTATGCAACTTTCACCATTTTACTTTTCAGAAATAACATTTATACCCTGTTTATTATTCCATGGGCTATTCTGGTAGCTTACACAAGAATATACCTTGGTCTCCATTTTCCGGGAGATATTCTCTGCGGGGCCCTATCAGGAATATTTTTTGCTTATGGGATATTCAGATTGATGAACTTTGCCGAATCAAAAATTAGTCCTTTAAACGAAATTTCAAAAATTTCTCCCGGCAACAGGCAAATAAATCTGATTATCGCTTCAGGTATTTTTCTCATTATCATTGCTGTAATGATTGTGAATCTGCTCTTGAACAGACAGCTGTTGATTGCAGGTTAAATAATGATCCACAGCATAGGGACGCAAGGTGTGCGTCTCCGTCAAGGGATTCCCTATAAAAGGAACAAGTACCAGAACAAAATTCTGATACTTGTTTAAAGTGAATGTTTTAATGCTTTTACTGGCCGCGATTGGCCATTCTTTCAGCCTGTGCCTTACGGTATTCAGCCAGTTTAGTAACCTGATCCGCTGTTAAGATCGGTTTAATCTTTGCATCTACCTCCTGAGTGGCCTTTTTCATGTCAGCCATCATTTTATCACGATCGAAGGTGCCACCGGCTTCACGAGCTTTAGCTCTTGCTGCAGCTTGTTTTTCCTGTGATTCTTTCAAAATCGGAGTGATTTTGACAACCTGGTCATTGGTTAAGGATAAGGCTTCTTTCATCCGGTCAACCTGCCTTTGAAGCATCTGGGCGGGATCTCTCTGTGGCTGAGCGAAAGCGGAACCTAATCCCAGCATAACCATTAAAGCAAATACAAGAACTCTTTTCATAAAGGTGTTTTTAAATAGTTAGAAAAATATAAAAGTTAAGGTCATTCTATAATAAGCTAATTCTTGCGATTTTGCATTCTTTCCTGCATACGCTTTTGTTGTTCCTGACGGAAAGTCTCCAGTTTCTTTACCTGATCTCCTTTTAAGATCGGTTTAATCTTTGCATCTGTTTCTGCCTGCATTTTCTGACGATCAGCCCTCATCTTTTCACGATCGGGATTGCCGCCAGAATCACGCATCTTCTGCATCTGTGCCCTTTGTTTTTCCTGTGCATCTTTTAAAATCGGAGTGATTTTGGAAACCTGATCCGGAGTTAAATCCAAAGCTTTCTTCATTTCATCAACTTGCCTCTGAAGCATTTGTGCAGGATCAAAATTTCCCCTCTGCTGAGCAAAGGCTGAACCCAATCCCAGCACGACCATTAATGCAAATACGATAATTCTTTTCATATTAAGATATTTTTTTATAACATCTTTTAGACTTCAAGAATTCCATTTAGTTTAACAGGACAATAAATAATTTTATATCTATTTATGATTCACTTCTATTTCTCTGAAATACAATACAGACTTTTGAACCCTCTTAAATATAAATCATTTCCAATGATAACAGGTGAAGCATGAAATCCATCTTCCAGTTGATTTTTAGCCAAAACTTTAAACTGAGTTCCCTGTTTAATCACATAAGTCAGGCCTTTCTCTCCCACAATATACATCCGATCGCTCACTCCGGTTGGAGAAGAATAAATATTTCCGGATCCCTCAAGTTTCTGAAGAGCATAATTAACCTTACCGTCTTTTGCATCAAGGCATGATAAACTGCCAATATTTGCCTTCAGAAAATATAGTCTGTTATTTGAAAGCATTGGCGAGGGAGTATAGGGCGTATCCTGATTATACTGCCAGACAATAGCACCGGTGCCGGTTATATCACCCTTTGCCTTCGAAAGATCAATCGCTCTTAAAGCATTGCCGCGGAAACCGCTCATAAGATAAACAAGGCCATTGGAAGCAACCGGACAGGGAATAACATTCTGAGTCATACCGTTGCATTGCCAGACCAAGTCACCTGTTTCAGAATCATAGCTCCTGATGAAATTTGTAGCACTGGTAATTACCTGTGCTTTTCCATTCACTTCAAGTACGATTGGGGTAGACCATGATGTCCTTTCTTCCCGGTCAGCCTTCCAAACATCTTTGCCAGTATTTTTATCCAGTGCAACAATAAAGGATTTCCCCTGTTGATCCCATTGAATAAAGATTTTATCCTTGTAAACAGCCGGAGAGGCGCCTTCTCCAAAATTGCCTGCTATGGTCATCTGTCCGAATTTGCGCTCCCATTTTACATTACCATTGAAATCAAGGCAGTAAAGTCCGCGTGATCCAAAGAAAGCATATAAATTCTTTCCATCGGTAACAGCTGAATTTGAAGCCCAGCTCCCAAGCTGGTGCGTTGCTTCCTGGGGGACTTCTTCGTCAACCACTTTCTCCCATATTATTTTCCCATTCTTCCGGTTAATGCAAATCACCTCGAATTTATGCACCTGATCGGTTTTATTGGCACTCATCCCTGTTTTAGCGGGTTCTGTTGCACCAGTTGACTGCTCTTTCATTACAGCTGCCGTAATAAACAATTGGTCTCCCCAAACTATCGGGGTGGAGTGACCTTTCCCCGGGATGGCTGTTTTCCATTTAATATTTTTTGTCTCACTCCATTCGGTGGGTGGATTACCCTTCAAGGCCATCCCATTCGCTTCAGGTCCTCTCCATTGAGGCCAGTTGTTTTCATAGTCCTTAATCTTCTCCTGAGAAAAAACCAGATTGGCTGATACCAATAAAATTGCTGTTAAAAGAATCTTGTGCATGGGATTTGTATTAAAAATATAACGCTTAATGACTTTTAACGTGAGTTCGATCTATGGAATGGATAACCTAATCTGTCGAAAACACCTCAGTAGAAATGGTCGAGGGAGAAAAATTTACCTAATTACCTAATTAAATCAGGTAATTAGGTTGGTGAAAGTGTAAAATCAATCTCTCTACTGAGGTGTTTTTTTAAAAGATTAGGTTATCGAAGACAACATTAAAGCTCAAACAATCAAGCACTGTCTTATCCATTGCTTAGATCGAGCTCAGATTTTTAAGTAATGTCAAGAATAGAATGCCGTATTTTTAGGATGAAGGAGTTTAGACTTTAGTTTGAAGGATCATAATATTTATCTTTGACATAAACACCAATAGCCTATAAGCCTCATACGACATTATTTTATTCCAATTACTTAAATCTTTTAATGACCTAATGATTTTCTATGACTTCTATTGACTCGGTTCCTTTGAATGGTCTGATGACCTTTAATGACCAGATTTGACCAAAGCACCTATTTTATCTTGTATAAATGAACCCCAAAAGGAGCAAACTCATCACTGAATTTTCCCCTTCTTATTTTGATGCTCCTGTTCTCGCCAATAACCTCAGCTTTTTTCCCTGATTTCACATTAAATTCCACGGTTGTACTGCCATCACGCATTGCAACGGAGAAAATATAATCAGCACCCCTGTAATTTTTAGTCATGATATCCACAGGAACTGAAGGATTACTGCTGACGGCGGTCGCATATCCGGGAGTACCTGGACTGTTCAGTTCGGGTGCTAAAGCAGTAACCTGCTTATTGATTTCTCTAATGGCTTCCATCATCCCGGGATCTTTAAAGAGACCGGCTTCAGTATAGGTAGGAGTAAAGGTATGGCAGAAATATCCAAATCCATTGGCTCCGTGTATTAAGGCCATCCAAACCTCTGATTTTACTTCCGAAACTGTAGGTTTTCTTCTGCAATCTTCGCCGATGCGGGTACATTCAATCCAGCACCAAACAGGTTTCGTGTTAGCTGACCAGACCTTTAAACTGTCAATTCCTTTGGGCACATACCAAAGTTTGTCTTTAAAAACTTTATCAGTCGTGTTTACAGGATAAATATCGAAAGAAGCTATGTCGCAACCCTTCAGATAACCGTTGTTGGAAATTTTATACATATCGTATCTCCCGGCACACTCACCTCGTCCATGCCAGCCGGTATTTGATACTCCCATCCCCAGGTTAAGGTAAACAGGACGCGAAGGATCACGTTTCTTTATTTCTTCGTAATTTTTGATAATAACAGCCGGATCAATGCAGGGCTCAAAACCTTTGCTGCCCTTCCGGGCCTGTGCATTGTCAGGTTCATCTGTTTGCATCCAGGCATAAATAATGGAATCGCTCACATGCTCCAATCCAAATTTATTCATCGGCGCAATCACCTTCATATTGATCTTTTTCAACTGATCAAGCTTCTCCTGATCCAGATTTACTCCAACATACATATTTATTCCAAGAGCTTTATAGGCAGCAGCATTGGAGGGATTTTGGAACCAAACCGCAATCGGGAAAAAGGAGGAGGTCTTTTTTTGATGGCCGGAACTGTTCTGACCATATAAAAAATTCCCAGCAACAATTAAAAAGGTAAATAGTAAAGCAATTCTTCTCATGAATATTTAAATAACTTTGACCGTAAATACGGTTAAGGGTTTAATCAGACTCAAATATAGAACTTTTGGGGAAAATCTTTTGAGAAAATTATGAATTATTGCCAAAACTCCCGTATCTGCGCCATGCCAAGCCTTAGTTAGCACTTATGCCAGTGACCGGTTCTGTAGACAAGGCAGTGCCCATTATTGCCGGTGGTATGGGTGAGGGATGAGACAAGGCAGTGCCTTGTCTACAGAACCGGGAATATTTTATTACAATTACGGTACAAATAGTATACACATAATACACATTAATACCTCCCAAAACACGGTTTTGGTATTTTGAGAAGATCAGTTGTTTAATTTGATTTTATCAGGCTCAAGAAGAATGAGTCTCTTCCTGTAAAGGGCCCCAATGGCCTTTTTGAAGGTTTTTTTGCTTACTCCGAACAAATCATAAATAATGCCTGCATCGCTTTTATCAGTGACGTTCAGGACTCCGCCTTTCTGTTTCAGCCTATCCAGAATACTTTGGGCCACAGGATCCACTTTCTCGTATCCGGGTTTATAGAGTGAAAGGTCTATCTTTTGATCTTCCCGGATTTTTTTGATATATCCCTTGATTTTCTGTCCTTTTTCAAGCTGCTCGAATACTTCATTCTCGTAAAGTATCCCTAAATGGCTATTGTTGATGATGGCGTTATAACCCAGGTCGCCCTCACTTTCCAAAATAAGATCGACTTCTTCACCGGGTTGATATTGGGGAACACTTTTCCCCAGGAACTTATTAAGTTTTGCAGAAGCGGCAATACGGCCGGATTCCTCGTCCACGTAAATGTAAACAAGGTAAGAACGCCCCTCGACCATATTTATTTTTTGTTCACGGAAAGGAACGAGCAGATCTTTCATCAATCCCCAATCCAGGAAAGCGCCAAAACGATCGACGGATTTAACCCTGAGCATGGCAAATTCGCCAACCTGAGCATAAGGTTTCTCGGTAGTAGCGATCAGGCGGTCTTCCGAATCAAGATAAATAAATACCTCAACCTGGTCACCAATTTCAGCTCCTTCAGGAACATAGCGAACCGGCATCAGGATTTCACCCTGATCACCGCCATCCAGGTAGACCCCAAAATCCACCTTCTTTACCACCGCAAGGGTGTTGTATTTTCCTATCTGAATCAAATCTCTTGAATATTTGTATTGTACAAAGATAAAACAAATAGAAGCTAAAAACGGAAACCGTTATAAGAGAATTACGGAAGAGGTTTAATAGATTATTCTATTAACCTGAGCTCGATCTAAGCAATGAATAAGACAGTGCTTGATTGTTTGAGCGTTAATGTTGTCTTCGATAACCTAATCTTAAAAAAAACACCTTAGATGGGATTAATTTTACGCTTTCACTAACCTAATTACCTGATTAAATTAGGTAATTAGGTTGGTTTTTCTCCCTCGACCATGACTACTGAGGTGTTTTCGGCAGATTAGGTTATCTATTCCTTAGATCGAACTCACGTTATTAATCTCCCCACATCACCATATCGTGAGCAGGCAAAGACATTTCAACCCAAGCCTCTCACAGAACCGAACGTGACAGTCTCCTGTATCGTATTTTATTCCAGGTATTTGTATTTATATTCATCGTGATCTGTTTTGGTAAAAGTTAGTTCAACGGTTACAGATTGTATATTAATCAGTAGTCTACCCTTTTAGGAGATTACCTCAGGTGTTTTGTCCTAACGCCACCCAACTTTTTCAACAATCGGCCTCGTATAATATTGCCGGGGCATAACAGTCCAATCAGAAGTCAGCAATTCTAAACACTTTCAGGGAAAAACTCTGACCAAACTGGTATACTCACGGCTTTTATTTAATTTTCAGGGGAGGACAATAGCTACAGGTTCTATTTTATCCCATCTTTTCGTAATTAAAGTTCTTTTCCCCATTTTTACGGTTATAATTTCTACTGCCCCTTTCCGGTTCACTTCAATATCGAATGTCCGGTCAAATGCTCTGATGTTGCGAAGGTTCATGTAATCCCAGCCTTTAGGCAACCATGGGGCCAAGGTGAATTTATTCAGCCCAGTGGGATTGATCCCAAACAATCCTTCTATTACCGCACGGCAATACAAGGCACTTTCGGCTGAAAGATGTCGTTGGCCGCCTTCGGGCCAGGCTTCCACAGGATAAGGCACATGCTCTCCTAACAAACGGGTGGTAGAATAATAGCTGAAATACTTCATGCACTTGTCGGTAGCACCGCTGGCTAACAATCCACGGAAGGCATACAGCGTGGAGCGATCCCAAAAGGTGGTGCTGCCCGCCTCGGTCAGTATTCCGTTGGAAGTCCACAGCAAGGGTGAGAATAGGGCTTTGATGGTTTCTTCCTTGCGTTCGGTAATACCCATCACCAGCGGAAGGCAAATCCATGCCCGGAGTTTGTCGTTATCCTTGTGGTATTTGTAGGTATTAAAGCCCTGCACGTTAGCACCGAAGTATTTTTCAATGGAAATCCTTAATTCACGTGCATTTTGGCGATAGTTATCTGCCATTAATGTATTTCCCATTTCAACGGCCAGATTTGCTGCACTTAGGTAACCACCATAAGCCAGACTATTGGTCGAAAGGTTCACCTTCCCAGCATAAAAACGGCCTTCCAGCTCGTCGTTGTCCGAAGCGATCACTCCATCGGACGTTTTCTTTCGTTCAAGGTATTCAAAACACCAGGTAATCAACGGCCACAGCTCTCTGGCAATCTCCTTTTTACCAGTCGCGAGGCAATACCTGGATGCACCGTAGGCAATCATAGCCATGTCGCCGCGGTCGCCGGCCCCATTCCAAATGTCTGTTCCCTCGGCAATAATTGAGCTGGGGATAGGTTTATACTCCGGGTTAGTAAATCGTGCAAAATGACGGTAAGCATTGATGGCCGATTCGTTGCCGTTAATGTTCCCTAAAAAAGGGAAAAACGGGTTGGTATACTCGGCCTGGTCATTGGCCCAGATGGCGGCATAGTAAGATCCTCCTCCCGGTCCGTGCATCAACCCGCCTTTGGTATCGTAGATACTTTCAGTGGCCCGCAATTTGGCAAAGGAAAATTCGCAGTTGATGGTGTCGTTGGGTGTTTCGAGTACAAGGTTGCTGAAAACTTCGGTGACGAACTTATCACGTTTAGCAACCTCAAATTCGGGAGAATAACCATAGGCTTCCTCGCACAATTTCCGACCTGAATAAACGGAAGAAAAAATAAATTCTTCACCGGGGGGAATAATGTGCTGACCTACCGCTTTTATGTCCATCCGAACAATGTATTTCCCATACACTCCTTTGGCCGGATCGGTTTCCACTGGCTGGCTCTTGTTTTCGATTCCCACCGTGCAAGGAGTAGTCCCTTTGTTTTTAAGGGTGATGATTTCAATCAGGGCAGGCTTATCAACCGATGGGAAGATGGTCCGCTGTGTTTCGAGCTGACTATTGGTCGTGCTGTTTACAGTGAGTTTCCCCTTTAAACCGAACGACTGTGGATATTCCTGCAACTTCGATCCGTTGACTTTTATCTCCAACTGGCCCGGATCATTGAAATCGACGATCAGGCTGGCGTGAGTATTGTTCGGGATGGTACGCAGCATGGGGAAAACCAGCTTTTTCTTCATGGACAATTCCCTGTTGTCGTCTACTCCGTAATCGACGACGGCTGAAACCTGCAAACCGCTCATTTCGATGTGGTCTCTGTGAGCTGAACCTTTTTTAACATACCAGTAAATGCCCTGATCTTCAGACAAGCCCCAACGTTTAGTGTTTTGGGCAAATACTGTTGAGCTAAACAGGGTTAATAGGATGATGCAATTGAGTGTCTTCATTTTTTATCGTAATTAATAGTGTTAAAATTGCCTTGATATGATGGCTGGCCATCCTCCCCCAGAGGCCGGTTGGATATGCAATTTGGTATTGGTATCAACTGTTGTACTGACCTTTTGTAGTCAACCTCGTTCTGGTTGACGTTCACACCATCCTGCATAATTTCGGCGGTGTGTTTTCCTGCCGATAAAATGGGAAGGTTGATATTACATTGAATCATTTGAATGCATCTTTGGGATGTTGTTGTTTCTTTGTCATCCTGGGATCAAAATCTTCGGGGCGATTATTTAAGCACTTACGCTTAAAGGCCTCAGCCCCTGAACCCGGATTCCCTGTCTGCTTTAATCCGATAGGCTCAACCACCTGACATCGGTCCTGTTCCAAAATTCCCAGGGACGAACATACGGTATCGCCTGTTCCAAAACTTTTAACTTTTCATGTATTTAATATCAGAGTACATCGGGCAAACGATGTCGGTATTATTTCCCCGGCCAGCCTGCTAAAACTGAACCGCCAATATGCGGTGCTAATAATAGTTTAACGTGAGTTCGATGTAAAAAATTATAAAATATTTTGCAAATAACAAGGTTTTGTTTATATTTAACTGTCTAAAGATCAAATATTTAAAACAAAATACCTTATTATTTTATGGAAGCTAAAACTACCAAAATTTTCTATTTAGTGGATGAATTTTGCAATAAATTTTATAAAGTAAAGCAGGGACATGTTCTTCCAAAAACAACGGCTAAAAAGACCAGAAATAGAAAATTTGTACTCTCTGATAGTGAAGTCATTACCATTATGATCCTTTTTCATCAGAGGCAATACAGGAACTTTAAACACTTCTATCTCTTTTATGTTCAAAAACATCTGTAATCTGAGTTTCCTCAAACTGTATCCTACAACCGGTTTGTAGAACTTCAGCAGAAAGCTCTTATGCCGATGGTCCTTTTTCTTCAATTCTGCTGCTTAGGAAAGTGTACCGGAGTTTCTTTTATTGATTCTACTCCACTGAGGGTCTGGTCATATAAGAAGGGAAAAATCTCACAAGGTTTTTAAAGGTATGGCAACTAAGGGGCAGTGTTCAATAGGTTGGTTCTTTGGCTTTAAACTTCATATTGTCATTAACGACAAGGGCGAGATACTGAATTTCCTTTTCACTCAAGGAAATGTTGATGACAGGGAGCCATTGAAAAACAAGACTTTTCACGATAGTATTTTCGGCAAATTATTTGGAGACAAAGGTTATATCTCCAAAAGCTTATTCGAAGATCTTTTTATTGATGGAATACACCTAATCACCAAACCAAGAAAGAACATGAAAAACTCGTTAATGCTTATCCAGGATAAAATAATACTGAAAAAGAGAGCTTTAATTGAAACAGTAAACGATGAACTAAAGAATATCTGCCAGATAGAACACACCAGACACAGAAGCTTTGAAAATTTTATCACAAACCTTATCTCAGGTTTAATCGCTTATTCTTATTTGCCAAAAAAGCCCTCCCTGAACCTGGAAATAATTGATGATAAACTTGTTCACAACTTTGCTTAGATCGAACTCACGTTAAATTATGAATTGTCATATACCGAATCAGAATCAGCATATCCTTTTAAAAACTGCTGACTTATCGTTTGCTGAAAAATAAGGAAGATCTCGTCCGGGTTGGCAGAGCATTTCCACTTATCATATAAATTAATTGCAAAAATAGGAAAAGGGGAATTGGGGAAAAGGGGAAATTCAGGACGAGTCTCTTCGTAAAAGTTGGAAAAACAATAGGTGGAAAGCAACTTTTAATGACGAATACTTCAATTGAATTGTATTTTCATTGTATCCGGAGCTGAGCACTAATTAGCCCAATCGATGTTGTCTTTTCCTCCGGTAAGCCAGCCAATATCAAACCGGGCAAAGGAAATTTTCTCATTGCTGGATTTTTCTCCTTTTTCATAGAGAATACCAATTGTACGATCAGGTAAAACGGTCATGCTGGAATAAGCGGATGGGCCTTTATGAAGAATTCTTGAAACTGGCCAGGAAACTCCTTCATCGTAGCTCATGCGGATGGTCATATTTTCTCTGTTCATTGGGCTGGCCGGATTCGAGAAAAGAAGACGGTTCTTGTTGCTTCCGTCCTTTTTGGAGGTAAACCGGATCATGCTGGCCTGACAACCGGAGATTGGCTCCGGCTGAGTATTTTCATCAGCAGGTTCAGTCCATGTGATACCACCATCCTTTGATATGGCAAACTTCCGGTGTCCGTTTTCCCTGTTCTGTCTCATGTTCATCATCAGGGAGCCGTCTTCAAGCTCCACGATCTGAGGTTCAATAGAATATTCTCCGGTAGAATGTCCGATGTTCCATGATTTGCCATGATCATCACTGTAGATGAGCTGGCAGGAACTTATACTATATTGGGCACGGCTGGAATAAGTGGCAATCAAAATTCTTCCGTTTCGGGTCTGAATACCTGTTCCGGGGGCCGTGATGAAATAATCCCAAAATGTTTTTTTCAGGTAAGTAAGATCCACAGGTTCTGACCAGTTTTCACCATCGTCATCACTTTTCATGGCCCTTATGTAAATGGTCCTCCAGTTGTTATAATCTTCATTGGTTTTAAATTTGTTCAGCATTCCCGTTTTAAAACCATTTTTTGGAACCATGTAATTAAAAAACAGCCAGATCGTACCGGTTTGCCTGTCAACGGTTAGAGAAACGGTACCGGCTGCTTCTTCACCAGGGTAGTTGGCAATGAATTTTATCTGAGTCCAGGTTTTACCGTTATCGTAACTGCGCTTCATGGCAAGGTCAATGTTGTTAGGGGGATCAGAACACCTTGATCTTCTGGCGTCGCATATCGCGATCAATGTTCCTTTTGTAGTTGTAATCAATGAGGGGATCCTGAAACACGCCACTCCCTCTTTACCGCTGATAAAGACATCACCCTCCTCCTCAAAGCCCTTCTCTTTACATCTGTTGTAAAGAATGCAGGTTAAAAGGATCAGAAGAGAATATAAAATCAGACGCAGAGGGTGCATAAAAATAGGCTTTATGCTTAACAAATCTCTATTTTATTTAATATAAAGATAGTTATTTAGTCCGAAAAAATAAAGGAAAAATGGAATTAAAAAGCAATAATTTTCCCATTCCTTCATTCTTTAATTCTTTAATTCCATTACCTTCTCCTCGCTCCTTTTCCACCCAAAAACCCCCAACCTCCGCTTCCAAGCAGAAATCCCAATGCATACAAAACGCCATTATTGTTTTGAGCATAGACTGTTACGTCATTCCAGAATAACATTCCGATCAGATCAAAAGGAGCAATAAACCCATGCCATAGTCCTCCGAAGAATCCGTAAGTATGGCCTTTCAGGCATTCAGTTACAATCTCTTTGTTCGCGCAGCCTGTTAATAATACGACACAGAAAAAAATAATCACTGCAATAATCATCAGATTAAAGGTTGTTTTCATGGCTTTTGAATTTATGTTAGAAGTTTCAAGGTTTCAAAGCTTTCGAAGCTTCATGGTTTAATTAGAAATCATTCATTATTGAAATCCAGAATCTTGAAACATTGAAATAATTGAAACTGTATTAAAACTTTTGAAACATTGAAACTATATTGAAACTACATTGGAACTTTGAACCTACCTTTTACCCGCCGGATTCTCCGGATTTTCAGGCATTGCATTACTCAGATATATAGCGGCAATTTCAAGTTCAGGAGGATATGGCTGAGAGGAAGAATTTAACAGTCTTAAGTGAACAATACCCACATCTTTAGGATCAAGGCTGCTCCCCGGATCAAATACAGCAGGTTTCCCCGGAATGCTTTCTATCGACACTTTTTGGCCATCCAGAAAAGAAAGAGGTAACACAATTTTTGTTTTTATAAACGGTAAAACTTTAATTTCAGGCGAAATAGCCGGAGATCTTTCTGGTACACCTGTTTCTTCTTTGGCCTTCTTTCCATAAAAATCAAAACGAATAATTACACTGGAATCATTTGGATCATAAACATCGCAAATAAGATATTTGGCCCGACTCCAATCTATCTTAGAGCCGATTCCAGAGATAATAATACGACTATTTTCCCCCGCTGACTGAAAGAGAAGCACTTCCTTTTCAAATTGAGAGCTTTTCTCCATTTTGCAGTCAGCCTTATCCTTCAAGGCAAACCAACGCAAATCAAATTCGAATAACTTGTTTTCGGTAGATTTATTGGTTTCACACCCTATAAAAGTAAATAAAAGGATAATAAAAAGGTATCTCATGGCAGCGATAAAAGGTAAAGCTTCATTTTCCTTATGCTAAATTAATACTATTTCATTAATTCATGCATGAAAGACCCGGTCAATTTATTTGATTTTATGGGAATACCCGCATTCTAAGCATTCTTACACGAAAGCCTTTTTCATTATTCAGCATACCAAATGAGACATTCATAAGAACATTTTGAAACGTTTATCTGTTCTAATAGCGATCTTACCCGGATACTAACCAGGGGGCACTGTTAATTGTTTTCAATAAATAATAAAAATATGGTCACAAAACAAACCAGTCTGGCAACAAAACAACTAACTTCCCGCGAGCTTGACAATCTGTCTATCGATACCATACGATTTTTATCCGTGGATGCAGTTCAGAAATCCAATAGCGGTCATCCCGGTTTACCCATGGATGCAGCTCCTATGGCTTATGTGTTATGGACCAGATTTCTGAAACACAATCCTTCCAATCCCAAATGGTTTAACAGGGACCGGTTTGTACTTTCTGCAGGTCATGGCTCCATGTTGCTTTACAGCATGCTCTATCTTACAGGATACGACCTGCCGCTGGAACAGATCAAACTCTTCCGGCAATGGGGCAGCATGACGCCAGGTCACCCGGAGAGAGGTGTGACGCCTGGAGTTGAAACCACGACAGGCCCCCTTGGACAAGGATTAGGCAATGGCGTCGGAATGGCCATCGCAGAAGCGTATCTTTCTGCCCGCTTTAACAAGCAGGGATACAGATTGATTGACCATTACACTTACGGGATTCTCAGTGACGGTGATCTGATGGAAGGTGTCGGAAGTGAAAGCGCATCACTGGCAGGGCATCTGAACCTTGGAAAGCTGATTTACCTCTATGATGACAACCACATCACACTCTCCGCATCCACACAACTTTCTTTCACTGATGACAGTGCAAAAAGATTTGAGGCCTACGGCTGGCATACACAGACCATTGATGACGGCAATGATCCTGAAGCCATAGAGAAAGCTATTCAAAATGCACATTTGGAGAAAGAACACCCGTCAATCATAATCATCAGAACTCACATTGGTTATGGTTCTCCCAATAAACAAGATACTTTCGAGGCTCATGGATCACCTTTAGGCGAAGAAGAAGTTAACCTTGCAAAGGAAAATCTCGGCTGGCCTGCTGAACCTTCCTTCCATGTCCCGGAAGAAGTTCTTGCTCATTTTCGAAAAGCAGTGGATAACGGACGGTTTGAAGAGGACGAATGGAACAATCTTTTTGCTGATTACGAAAAGGAATATCCTGAGCTTGCCGCAGAATTTAATCAAATTCTAAAAAATGAACTTCCTAAAGACTGGGATTCGGATTTTCCGGATTTTCCCGCTGACAGCAAAGGAATGTCAACACGGAAAGCTTCAGAAAAAATACTGGATTCTTTCCAGAAGAAACTTATTGGTCTGATCGGAGGATCGGCAGACTTAAATCCTTCGACTCTTACTGAGTTGAAAGGAGGAGGGAATTTCATCTATTCACCTGAAGCAACAGGCGATCTGCAGGGCTCTGCCGACGGGGGATGGAATTATGCCGGACGCAATGTATTTTTTGGCGTGCGTGAACATGCCATGGGAGCGATTATCAATGGAATAGCTGCACACGAAGGACTGATTCCTTTTGGCGCCACTTTTCTTACTTTCTCTGACTACATGCGTCCTGCCATACGGCTTGCTTCAATAATGCAGCTTCACGTTATTTATGTCTTTACCCACGACAGCATCGGTATGGGTGAAGACGGGCCGACGCATCAGCCCATTGAACACCTGGCAAGCCTGAGAGCGATGCCGGGGATTGTGGTGGTACGTCCGGCTGATGCAAATGAAACAACTGAGGCATGGCGTTATATCCTTGAGGCAAGGAATAAACCAGTGGCTTTGATTCTGACCCGTCAGAACGTTCCGATATTGAATCGGAATGAATTGGCGTCCGAAAAAGGACTGCACAAAGGAGCCTATATTCTTGCCGATTCTCCTGAAGAGTACCCACAATTAATATTAATAGCCAGCGGATCAGAAGTTTCTTTAATTGTTGCAGCTCGCAAGAAACTACTTGAGCAACATATCGGAGTCCGCCTTGTTTCAATGCCATGCTGGGAAATATTTGAAGAACAGACACAGGAATACAAAGATTCCGTCCTGCCTCCTGCCGTTGTGGCAAGGATTTCAGTGGAGGCCGGCGCATCACTTGGATGGCAAAAATACACCGGGACACAGGGAGAAAATATCTCCATCGATCATTTCGGGGCTTCAGCACCCGGTCCGGTATTATTACGTGAATTCGGTTTTACAGTAGATCACATCATACAAAAAGCATTAAAACTTTTGGAAAGGAATAAAAATGGATGACAAGATACCAATAACAAAAATACCCAAGAGGATCGGAATAGCAGCAGATCATGGCGGTTTTCATTTGAAAGATGCCATCACCAAGGTGTTGCTCGAAACAGGGTATGAGATAGTGGATTTTGGGAATAAAGAGATGGTGGAGGGGGATGATTATCCGGACTACGTAATACCACTGGCACAAGCAGTTGCGATGGAAGAGGTTGACAGGGGAATTGCAGTATGCGGCAGCGGAGTCGGTGCATGTATCGCGGCAAACAAAGTAAAAGGAGTTCGTGCCTGTCTGATCACTGATACGTTTTCAGCCCACCAGGGTGTAGAAGATGACAACATGACCCTGATCTGCCTTGGGGGCAGGATAACAGGACAAGCCCTTGCTTTTGAAATTGTAGATAATTTTCTCAACGCACAGTTTAGCAGTGCCGAACGTCACAGAAGACGTACATCAAAAGTTGCCGCACTTGAATAAAATGATTTTTATATATTGATAATTTTTCATAAATTGAGGTTGATAAAATATGTATTTGACCTCTAAATCTTACTGAGATGCACATTACTAAAGAGCATTTTCCTTCCTACCAGTTAAGAAAAATTACAATCAACTTTCGTTATCCATGGAAATTGTAAGCAGGGAATCTCCGGATACCAAATTATCTCCATGGTGGAGAAAAGGACTAATCCTGATATTACTTCTTGAATTCAGCATGCTGATCTGGATTACTGTTGGAAGTGCTTACAGAACAGGCATTCCGCCAATTCCATCAAAAGTAGTTGATCCAACAGGAGCCGTAATCTTTACCAGTGTAGATATCGAGGCCGGACAGCAGGTCCTGTTAAAAAGGGGTTTGATGAACAACGGTACTGTTTGGGGACACGGAGCCTACCTTGGACCTGATTTTTCAGCTCAATACCTGCATAATCTCGCACTCGATGTTCGTGATTACCTTGTAAAGGAAGGGAAAGCACCCTCTACCGGAACCGGTTCGGATCAAAAGGAAATACTGGTCATCTTAACCCGTGATTATCTGCAGAAGAACAGGTATGATGAGGCAACTCATAATCTGCTCTTCACAGATCCTGAAAAACAATCCTTCACGAACCAGATGAATTACTGGAAGAATTATTTCGGTGACCCTGCAATTAACCGTGGTTTAAAGAAGGGAATAATTGCCAGTGATCAGGAGCTAAAACAGCTGAATTCGTTCTTTGCATGGACTGCCTGGGCCTCAGCCAGCCTGGTACCTGGGAAAAATTATACTTATACGAATAATTTCCCCCATGAACCTTTAATAGGAAATGGGCCTTCCAGTGCGACCATTCTATGGAGTGCAATGAGTCTTATCACTCTACTCGGAGGGATCGCCCTCATTCTGTTTTTCTTTGGCCGTTATCAATACCTTGGCTGGAAAAGTGACCCATCGATCATACCAACGCAACTGATTCCCGGATCACCGACAACAATAGAACGTTCGACTATTAAATTCATCCTGGTCGCCGTATTAATACTCCTCGTGCAAACGCTAGCCGGAGGAGCTTTAGCTCATTATTTTGCGGAATCGAAAGGTTTCAGCCAATTTAACCTGCCCTCCCTCATCTCAAGCAATATCTTAAGAACATGGCATTTACAATCAGGCATTCTTTGGATTGCAACTGCTTATGTAGGTGGCGGATTATTCCTTTCTTCCTTGCTATCCAAGAAAGTTCCGAAATATCAGGTTCAGTTTATAAACTTTCTTTTCATCGCACTGGCTGTTGCCTTATTTGGAGGATTGATAGGTGAATACCTGGGAATCAATAACATCATCAAAGATGCATGGTTTTGGTTTGGCAATCAGGGGTGGGAGTACCTGGAAATAGGACGAGCATGGCAGATCCTTATTGCAGTGGGACTGATTCTGTGGGTCTTTCTTATCTACAGGGCCGTTAAGCCTACCCATAAGGAACCGGAGGAACGGGAGCTGAAAACATTGTTTCTACTTGCAGCTTTTGCCATTCCATTTTTTTATCTTCCGGCATTCTTTATTGGATCGACAACTCATTTCTCCACTGCCGACACATGGCGATTCTGGATCATTCACCTTTGGGTGGAAGGATTCTTCGAAGTTTTTGCCACCGTTATGGTAGCTATCCTTTTTTACAAACTTGGTCTCGTCAGAAAAAAAACAGCGACCCGGCTCATTTATCTTGATGCGGTCTTGTTTCTTGGAGCCGGTATTTTAGGGACAGGACACCATTGGTACTGGAATGGGCAAACTTCTTTTTCGATGGCTGTTTCAGCCTGTTTTTCAGCCATGGAAGTGGTTCCTTTGATCCTCTTAACTCTTGAGGCTTCCGATTTTTATAAGCTTAGAAGAATAAATACAGATGAGAAGGGAAAAAGTATACCGTTTGCTCATAAATGGGCTTTCTTCTTTCTGGTTGCAGTCGGAGTCTGGAATTTTGTTGGAGCCGGAGTTTTTGGTTTTCTGATTAACCTTCCTGTGATCAGTTATTACGAGACAGGAACCAATCTGACGGCAAATCATGGACACGGCGCCTTGATGGGGGTATTTGGAATGCTTGCTTTAGCTTTCAGTGTATTTGCCCTTAGACAGGTGTCTACAGATGAGCACTGGAAACGGATCGAAAAATTCATTAGAATCTCATTTTGGGGTGTGAATCTGGGTCTGGCCGGCATGCTTATCCTGCAATTATTCCCCAGCGGAGTAATCCAGTTTGTCGATGTAATCAAAAATGGATACTGGCACGCGCGAAGTCTTGAATTTTCAGGACAATCTTATATGACCAATCTTGCATGGCTGAGATTCCCGGCAGATCTATTCTTTATTGCAGCAGGAGTATTGCCTTTATTGTATGCTGTCATTCTTACCTACTTACAGGTATTAAAAACTGAAAAAAGATTTATTTAGCGATTAAAAACCAACCTTTTGTACATCTTAAATCCTGCTGAAGGAAATCTCTGGAAAATGGAATTTGAATCAATTATTAATTTTTATTGAGACATGGAAAATATTATTACAGAAAAAGATTCTAAGGTAAATAAAGGGAAGATTTTCCCGGAATTTGGAACAATCGTTCAAAATCAATATGTTGATTTTAAAATCAGGGAAAATTCATACGAATACCTGATCGTTAAAAGAAGAAAACTGAAAGCAAATATCAGGACTATTATGAAAATTAGTAAATATCTGCGGGAACAATAAATTAAGTAATGTCAAGAATATATTGTCGTATTTTCAGGCTGAAGGAGTTTAGACTTTAGGCTGAAGGATCATAATATTCCCCCTTATACCTTTAGCCTAAACACCTGTAGCCTATAAGCCTCGTACGACATTATTTTATTCCAATTACTTAATGTTAAAATAATTACTTAAGATTTAAGTTTAAACAAAAACATAAATGGCTGAGCACATTGTCAAAATACTTGATATTGAAGAAATAACCCATGATGTAAAAAGGTTTAGAATTGAAAAACCAAAAGGATATGCCTTTGTTCCGGGTCAGGCTACCGATGTTTCGATCAATACTCCGGGATTAAAGAATAAAAAACGCCCGTTCACGTTTACCTGTCTGACGAACAGTCCATATCTTGAATTTACGATTAAAATATATCCCAACCATCAGGGTATTACCAATGAGCTGGGGAAACTTCAGGAAGGGAATGAACTAATCGTAAGAGACGTATGGGGAGCTATATCCTATAAGGGGAAAGGGATTTTTATAGCAGGCGGAGCAGGAGTAACTCCTTTTATTGCAATATTGAGGGATCTGGAAGCGAAAAATGAATTGAACGGGAACATGCTTTTTTTCGCCAATAAGACTACGGATGACATCATCTTGAGAGATGAATTTAAGAAAATGCTTGGCAATAACTTCATCAATATTCTTTCAGATCAGAAGAAAGATGAATATGAATTCGGCCTTATAAATCCTACCCTTATCAAACAATATATTACAGATTTTAAGCAATTTTTTTATGTTTGCGGCCCCCCTCCTATGATGATTGCGGTATTGGCCCATCTGGATAGCCTTGGAGTAGCAGCGGAGCATATCATTACCGAAACTTTTTAAGATGGATAATGGCCAAAAGGTAATCTGGACCATTGGACATTCGACCCGTACTATTGAAGAATTTTCGGGTATCCTGGTTTCTTTTGATATAAAGCTTGTTGCAGATATCAGAAGTCTCCCGGGATCAAACCGTTATCCTCATTTTAACAAAGAAGCGCTGGAAATCACGCTTCCGGAAAAAAATATTGAGTACCTCCATTTAAAAAATCTTGGAGGCCGCCGAAGAACAAAGAAGGATTCTCACAACTATGGATGGAGAAAAGAATCGTTCAGAGGTTATGCCGATTACATGGAAACCCGTGAATTTAAAGAAGCCGTCAATGAACTGGAAGAACTGGCACATAAAAATCGTGTAGCCTTGATGTGTGCAGAAGCTGTCTGGTGGAGATGTCACCGTTCGATGGTTTCCGATTACTTAAAATTAAAAGGATGGACAGTGATTCATATTTTAGAAATGGATAAGACAAAAGAACATCCCTATACACAACCTGCAAGGATAATCGAGGGCGAATTGACCTATCCGGGAGAATAGGGATGAAAGCTTTTCATGATTTATTTTAAAGATTTCTGCTTATTTTTATAACTTTCCGAAATTTATATCAGTTTTGAATGATTCATTATCAATATCATAATAGCAAAATATTATTTATCGGCATCAACCCTCATGAGGGATCTTACCGAAGAGCTGTTCCTTTTTCCAATAATAAAATGTTCTGGTATCTGCTGAATCAGGCTGGGCTTATTCATGAAAAAACGGAAGATCTTAAAAACGATCAAAAGCTGAGAGAAATCTATGAAAATCGATTTAATAAAATATATCAGCTCGGATTAGTTAATGTTGTTGACAGGCCAAGTAACAATGCCACGATGCTAAAAAAGGGTGAAGAAGCACCTGGAGTAAAAAATATAGTTTCCATTATTCATGTGCATAAACCGCCTGTGGTTTGTTTCGTAGGCAAAGTAACTTACCGGAAATTCAGTGGATTAAATGAGATTTCTTTCGGATGGCAAACCGATATCCTTGAATCCAAAATTTATGTGATGCATTTCCCTATTCGCGGGGAGGCGGCCATCAGAGTAGAGGAGTTAAAAGAAGTTGCGTCTTATGCATTTGCGTCACAGAAATGACTTCCAAATCGATATCCCTTTTAAAAGGATTAAATCATTAATAACTCCTTGTTGGGGTTATTAATGACAATACTCATAGGACCTCGGCCCTATTTTCATTATTAGTGTACGGCCTGCATCTGCGATTGACGGATGTGCTCACAGGCACGATCGATCTCGGATTTGAACTGATTGAAATCAGTCTGAAGACCATTTAAGTAAGTACTCCATCCAGTGCTTGCCTTTGCATAATGGACAGCATCCTCGATTTCAGCATTGGTAGCACCAAATAATTTAGCCATCTCAGTGTGAAAATATGAACAATAACGGCATTTGGTCGCGGCAGCAATTGCAACTCCAATTAATTCCCGGTATTTATTGGGAATGGCCGTTTCTTCTATCTGTGTCTTTTTAAACAACTCCCATTCCTGCTCTATAGAGGAATCGGGAAGTTCTTTGAACATCACAGGAATTACTCCCATTAACTGTTCAATTTCATGATAAACATCCTGACGTCCCATAATTTGAAAAATTTAATTTATAATCAGAGTACAACAAAAACACCTGTTAAAAGTTTAAATTGAGGAGCCCAATATAATTTCAAAAGAAACCCTTATTGGAATTCAAAGAAACAGGTTCATAATTAATGAGATTGAAAGTAATGCTCACTTCAGAGAAGAAAGAATTACTCTATATCATTAATTTCATAGTTAAGTGTTCTTTTTTTGAAATATTTCTGTTATAGACTTAGCACTCTTGGAAATTTGGTCAATGCCCTTTTCAATTAATCCCGGATCAAAATCATTGGAGAACATCATGTCTGTATTTGTTTCCGCCACAGAAGGATAAATAAGTATGAAATTATAATTATCAAATTGCTTTGACATCAAACGCGGTATATTTTCCTGAATATTTTCATATGACACGCCACCCTTACGAGGCAATACAATCATCGTTAAATCTGTTGGCAGAATAGATGAAGAAATACTGGTAAAATCATACCAATGGTTGAATTCAGTATGTTTTATATTGGAACTGAACTTGTTTTTTCGCAAATTTTCGTTGATGCTATCAAATGTTTTTATTGTGGCAAGAAATTCTATGGGAATTTTCAAAGTATCAGAAAGGCGGAAAATACGGTCAAGCCAGTGATCAAAACCATATTCATGCTCAGCATGCCTGGGACATATAACCGATATTTTGTTATACTTATAAAGATAAGGTGAAATGCTGCACACCCAAACTGATTGCCATGTATTTTCGACGATATATTTTACAGTATTTCCAAACAACAGATCAGTAAACTGTCTTTTTAGTGCAAAGCCAATAATTATTTCGGAAGCAAATATTTCTTTGGCAACCCGTTTAATCCCGGTTGGTACATTCTGACTGATTGTGGTGATAATCTCCACTTTCTGATCTGAAGCAGAGGCATGAATCATTGCCTTTTCCAGCATCTTCTTTGCTTCAATCAGCCTTCCGACTGCTTTCTGATCATCCTCAACAACAGAGAGACTGACTATAGGAAACGGATTTCTGGGAATCTTTATGGCCATGGCCAGATCAAGTAAGCGCTCCATGTTATTCGGATTGTAGATCGGTACAAGGATCTTCTGATCACGAAATGTCGAAAGGGAAGGTTTCTCCACTTCTCCGGTCAGCAATATTTTTTTGGCCGAATATTCAGTCACAAAAGAAGCCACAAGGCAGGTAACGAGAATCAAAACAATTGTTCCGTTCAGAATACTTTCATTAACCAAACCAATCCTGTATCCCACCATGATTACGGCTATAGTTGCAGCAGCATGAGAGCTGCTTAAACCAAAAATAAGGTTACGCTGGGGAACTGAAAATTTAAATAGAACGGAGGTAACCAAGGCAGCGATGTATTTTCCGGTCAGTGCCGTTATAGTAAGTGTTATTGCAATAATCATTGCCGCGGAACCCTGAAAGATTACATTGGGATTAATCAGCATCCCGACACTAATAAGGAAAAAAGGAATAAAAAGAGAATTCCCAACAAATTCAACTCTGTTCATTAAAGAGGAGGTCCTGGGAATCAGTTTATTCAATGCTATCCCGGCCGCAAAAGCACCAATGATTGGCTCCAAACCTGCAATTTCGGATAAAAGAGCAGATAAAAAAACCATAGCCAGAACAAAAATGAAATGAGAATTTTTTTCGTTCTCAAGATTTCTGAAGAACCAGGAAGCCATTTTAGGTATAATGAAAAAAACGATTGCAAGAAACAGGACAACAGATATAGCGAACCGAATCCAAAAGTGATAATCGATTTCCCCCCCGGCTGAGCCGGCAATAATTGCCAGAATAATCAAAACGGCCGTGTCAGTCAGCATGGTTCCCCCCACTGTAAGGGCTACTGCTTTATTTCGTGAAATTCCAATCCGGCTTACAATAGGATAAGTTACAAGAGTATGCGTTGAAAACATACTTGAGACAAGCAGGCTGGTTTCAAGACTGAATCCAAGCAAATTTCTGCAAACCGGGAAACCAATAGAAAAAGGGAAAAGGAAAGTAAATGCACCGAATACGATGCTCTTATACTTGTTTTTGTTAAATTCTTTTAGATCGAGTTCAAGACCTGCAAGAAACATAATATACAAGAGACCAATCGTGGAAAACAGATCTACTGCTGAATTCTTTTCCAGAAGATTCAGTCCATGTGGACCGACGATAAGCCCTGATAGGATGAGCCCGATAATTCCGGGAATCTTAATACTTCTGAATATCAACGGAGCCAAAAGGATAATGAATAAAATCACCACAAAAACCAGGACAGAACTTTGAAAAGGGGTTTGAAAGATATGTTGCAGATTTTCGAATATTTTATTCATAGCAATTTACTACAATATTGATTCTCAAAATTATCATTTTAAGTCAAATCAAAATAATTGGATCTGATTTAAATCATTATATTTTTTTACATTAACCGTTTAGACAAATCCAGTTTCTCTTTTCTTTGAGATTGAATAATCTTCAACCGAGGTATTTAGTATTCCTATCTGATCTGTCTTTCCAATTCCTACTTTATATGGACAAAAATCAGTATTGCAAGAACTTCACTCAGATGAAGATATTAAGTGAAATTTTGAATAGAATCTCAGTAATCCGGACATCTTCAGATTTCAGCAATCCAAATAATTCGATACTTTTAATTTTTTCTTTACATTTGGCGAAAATAGCTTAGGCTACATAAAAAAGATCATATCATGAAACGAGCCATGATTCTATCTTTCGCACAAAGTTGAATGATTGTTAACGGCGAGTTCCATCTGACCATTAAAAACTAATTAAAAACATATGAAATTTATATTTTTAATTTTAACTACTATATCCTTTTCTTTTGCGTTTGCGGCTAAACCAATTGATAAATCCGATAAAAAATATTTTGATGAAACCTATCGTCCTCAATTCCATTTTTCACCTGGAAAAGGGATAATGAGTACTCCTTTGGGACAGTTTTTTTATAATGGAGAGTATCATATGTTTTATCAATATCAGCCGGATACCACCGCAACCGCTCCAACACAATGGGGCCATGCAGTAAGCAAAGATCTGATTAAATGGGAAAATCTGCCCGTACTTAATCTACCCGGTTCGGGAGAAAACATATGCACTCCCCATTCAGGAAGCGCAGTAGTGGATGAGAAAAACCTGACGGGTCTTCAACAGGGAGAAGAAAAAACAATACTCCTCTTTTATACCGGAAGAGAATGTGGCCAATGTCTGGCATTCAGCAATGACAAAGGACGCACCTGGAAGAAATATAATAAAAATCCATTGATTGAACCTGGAAATGATAATACCTTAGGACCCAATGTGTTTTTTGATCAGGTTTCAGGTAAATGGATAATGACTATCTATCGTTGTCCTGATGGAGACGTATCAAAGCAGGGCATTTCAATTTATAATTCCAGCGATTTGTTGCATTGGGAATTACAAAGCCATCTGGAAGGATTCAGCAGTAGTGCCGACCTGTTTAAGCTCACTATGGATGGAGAAACAAAATGGATCTTATCGGGTGGAAATGAATACTTAACAGGAAAATTTGATGGCAAGTCCTTTATCCCTGAAACAAAAATCCGAAAAATTGATTTGGGTAAGAATTTCCAGGCTGCACATGCCTGGACCAATCTACCAGATGGAAAAGTAATACAGATTGCATGGATGCGTGGAGGTAAATTTCCCGGAATGCCCTTTAACGGCCAAATGACCTTCCCTTGCGAGTTATCTCTTCGAAAGACACAAACAGGTTCTTTACTTTGCCGGAAACCCATTGATGGTCTTGATAAATTTTTCGATAAAGATTTAAAGAAAAAAGAAAAAAATCTGATTCCCGGATTAAAGGGCAACCTGATCGGAGCAATTAACGGTGATGCTTTGCTTATTAAAGGAATATTTGACCCCAAAACCTCGGATGGATTCGGTTTCATTATCCGCAACGGGAAAAAATCCTCAGGAACTATTATAAAATATGAAACGGCACGAAAATCGCTCGACTGTCTTTCACGACAGGTTCTGGTGGAACCTAAAAATGGGAAGCTGGAGTTGGAAATATTAGTTGACCGCACATCCATTGAAGTATTTGCAAATGGAGGAGAATCAGTTTTAAGCAGTTGTTTTACTCCGACTGAAGGAGAAGATGATTTGGTACTTTGGACTCAGGGAGGTGAACTCTTTGTCGATCAACTGGAGATCTATACAATAAAATCAGTATGGAAAGAAGGTAAATAGCTGATTAATTTTTGTTTAGCAGATATCTGATTCAGATTACTCTCTCGTTAAAAATTAAGGAACATGAATTTTGATTATCATATGCACACCCGGCTCTCGGATGGGGCTAATTCTCATGAAGAAATGGTTTTATCAGCCATTGAAAAGGGATTTGGTGAAATTGGCTTCTCCGATCATTTTTGTATCCGGCACAAGGTCAAATGGGCTGTTCATATAGATGGTATCGCCTCTTTGGAGGATAAGATTAAAGAGATGAGAGATAAATTTGGCGATCAGATCAATATTCTCTTTGGACTCGAAGTTGATTATTTTCCCGAAATGGAAGAGGAACTTGGGAAAGTACTTCAGCAACACGATTTTGATTACCTAATAGGATCGATCCATTTTCTTAATGACTGGAATTACGATACGGATAAAAGCCGCAATTCGGAATTTACTCCTGATTATCTTTATGAATGGTACTTTGGAGAACTTCAGAAAGCAGTTAAATCAGGGCTTTTTGATTACATGGCACATCCTGATTTGATCAAAAAGCATTGCATCTGGACCGATTCACCAAAAACAGAGCTATTCAGGGAAACCGCAAAAGTGTTTGCATCTGCAGGAGTGGCATTTGAAGTAAACACCAGCGGCAAAGACAGGCCCTGCGGAGAATTTTTTCCGGGCAAAGAATTGCTCTCCGAACTCTTTAAGGCTGGAGTACCGGTAACCCTTGGATCCGACTCTCACAAAGCAGACCAAATAGGACGCTATTTTGATGAAGCGAAAAAACTTCTCCAAGAAACCGGTTATCAGTCCTTGGTGCGGTTTAATAAACGCAAACAGATTTCCGAATTCCTTTAAAGATAGGTTCAAACTTCCGGGAATTTTTTTATCACTATTGCACAGATTCAAAAGGGAATAAGTCTGATGGAAACTTCCGGTTTTCATTTGCCAATTCATAAGAGAATGGTACATTTGTAATGCTTATTCAGGAAATTAAATAAAACTTTTTATATATGAAACTCAAAACTAAACTTTTCTTAGCCCTGCAATCCAATTTATTATTTCTGCTTTTAGGATGTTCCCCATCCTTAACTCCTGAAATGATTCTTTTCAATGGGAAGATCATTACGGTCGATCAGAAATCCACTATTGCCCAGGCAGTGGCAGTGAAAGACGGTAAAATAACGGCTGTCGGAACAAACGATGAAATAAAAAAACTGGCAGGAAAGGAGACACAGCTGATTGATGTTCAAGGAAAAACGATCATCCCTGGATTGGATGATGCACATCTTCACCCCGAATGGGCAGCCGTCAGTGAACTGAATTATAAAATACCTGACGTGCATTCACTTTCCGATATCTTTACCTGGATAAAAAGTGAAACTGGGACCAAAAAGAACGGGGAATGGATTATAATGCCAAAGATGTTCTTTACCCGTTTAAAGGAACTTAAACAGCCGACACTTGCTCAACTGGATAGTCTGGCGCCCAATAATCCGGTCTTTCTTAATGGTACCTATGGCGGAATGATCAACACCTGTGCAATGAAAGTGTCCGGCATTACCAAAGAAACCGATAATCCCGGATTTGCTAAAGATAAAAATGGCGAGCTTACAGGAAATATAAGGTCGTCAGTCTTTAAACTTGTTAAGCTTCCCAAAGAGAAAGAGCTTACCTATCAGGAAAAACTGAATGCCTTGCAATCCATGCTTTCCCGGTACAATGAATTGGGTATAACGAGTCTCTGCTCCGGCGACAATGACCAGAATAACGTTAAGATGTACCAGGATCTTCATAAAGCGGGGAATCTTACCGTGAGAGTCTGTCAGAATATTGTATTGCCAAAACCGACTACAAAAAATTTCAATCACCTTGTTGATTCCATCAAAGCGCTGGGTTACGTAACCGGCCAGGGTGACGAGTGGACCAGAATAGGACGGATGAAACTTTTTCTGGATGGAGGCATTTTAACCGGCACAGCCTATCTGAGAGAACCTTGGGGAAATAAAGCAAAGGCTATTTTTGGAATTACCGATTCCACTTATCGTGGTATTGTAAATTATACTCATGACCAAATACTGGCGATTGCAAAATATGCTGTTGAAAACAAATGGGAGTTTACGGCCCATAGCACTGGTGATGGCGGTGTCGACCTGCTTTTGGATGTATATGAAGAAGTAAATAAAATTAAACCAATAAAAGACTTACGTTGGTCTATTATTCATGGGAATTTCTTCTCGAAGGAAGCTATAATGAGGATGAAGCGTCTGGGTGTTTATGCTGACATGCAACCTGCCTGGTTCTATAAGGATGCCGATGCTGTTAAATATATCCTGGGAGATGAAAGAATAAAAGCTTTTCAGAACTACCGCACCTTGCTCGACAATGGCATCATGGTAAATGGCGGCTCAGATCATATGGTGGGATGGGACTCCAAAACTTCCATTAATCCATATAACCCATTTCTGGGTATGTGGACTATGATCACCCGTACTACAGAAAGGGGAACCGTAATACTTCCGGAGGAAGCAATTACCAGAGAGGAAGCATTAAAAATTTACACTATAAACAATGCTTTTGCCTCATCGGAAGAAAAGATAAAAGGCTCCATTGAAAAAGGAAAATTAGCGGATATGGCTATTCTTTCTGCTGATTTTTATGAATGTCCTGTTGATCAGATTAAAGATATTGTAGCAGATATGACTATTGTGGGAGGCAAAATAGTTTATAAAAGGAAATAATATTAATGATATTTAAAATGAAAAACATTCACCGTAGAAAATTCATAGGCGCTACTGCCGCTGCAGTAATTGCTCCTTCCCTTCTCTCATTCGGAAACGAAAACCCGGGAAGATCAATTCCCACCCAGACTGAAAGAAAGAAGAATATATTGCTGGGAATTATTACTGACGGGAACAATCCTGATCAGGGATTAAAAAAAGTCGCCGATCTTGGATTTGAAACCTGCCAGATTGAAATTTCAAAATACACTCCCGAAAAAGCAGCTGAAGTAAAAAGTGCCATAAAAAAATACAACATACAGCCTAATGCACTGATTTGTCTTGGCCCTGGGAAGATGGTATGGAATTTTACCGAAGGCCCTTCTACCATTGGCATTGTTCCCCGTGCTACCCGAAAGGAGCGAATGCAACGTCTGCACGATGGCATCGATTTTTGCGCCATGACAGGAATTCCTGCCGTTCATAGCCATTTCGGATTCATCCCTGAAAATCCGGCTGATCCCCTTTATGCAGAGCTTATCAGCTGTATGAAAGAACTTGGCAATCATGCATTGAAGAAGGGAATTAATATTTTCTGTGAAACAGGTCAGGAAACGCCGACCACATTGCAAAGAGCAATCGAAGACGCTGGTACCGGAAATATTTTTGTCAATTACGATACTGCAAATGTGGTTCTTTATGGTAAGGCCAACCCCCTTGACGGACTGAAGATGCTTTCAAAATATGTCAGGTCTCTTCATGCTAAGGATGGACATTATCCAACAAATCCAAAACTCCTGGGGAAAGAGGTTCCCATTCCGCAGGGAATTGTCAATTTCCCTGCCATAATTTCGTATCTTAAAGAGATTGATTTCAAAGGAGAGATCATCATTGAATGTGAGATTTCAGGCCAGAATAAAGACTACATTACAAAGACCAGAGAATACCTTGAAGGACTCGTTTCATCAAAATAACATCGGCAATGAATTCACTACAAAGAACAATTGATTTTATCAATAATCAAAAGGTAGACAGGCCTCCTTTTCATCCCATCGTCATGAGATTTACAGCCCAGTATGCAGGGGTGAACTATCGGGATTTTTGCCTGAATCCCGAAATAAAATGCATGGCCAACATCAAATGTGCTCAGGATTTTGGATACGATTGGGTCAATGTGATGTCTGATCCCTATGCCGAAGCCGAGGCTTTTGGGGTGAAAGTGGAATATCCGCTGAACAGTCTTCCTCTTGCCAAACATTTTCCCCTGACTGATTCTTCCGGTTATGAAAAACTTAAAGTTCCTGTAATCAATGATCACGAAAGACTCGTGGCCCGAATCAGAGAGATTGAAATATTCAGGAAGAAATTAGGAGATACCTATTTCATCACCGGATGGGTTGAAGGTCCATTGGCAGAATATTGTGATCTGAAGGATATATCGGCCGCTTTACTTGATTTTTACGAAAATCCCGATGAAATGGTCAAAGCTCTTGACATCCTCACAGCATTCAGTATGGATTTTATTACCGCCCAGGTCAATGCCGGAGCTCATTGTATAGGAATCGGCGACGCTGCCTGTTCATTGATTTCACCCGAGCTTTATAAGGAATATATCTTTCCGAGAGAAAGAATACTCATTGATCATGCCCATACTCTTGGTGCGATGATCAAATTACATATCTGCGGAAATACGACGGCCATTCTCCCCGACATGATCAAAACCGGGGCCGATATCATTGACATAGATCACCTGGTCACTTCAATGGAGGATTTCACAGCGCTTTTATCAGAAAAACAGGTATTCTCAGGTAACAGCGATCCTGTTTCTATTCTAAAAGACGGAACTCCTGAGAATATATTTGAAAGTGTAGAATCCTGTTTCCAGAAGACCAAACATCGGGGAATAGTCTCTGCCGGTTGTGAGATACCCGCGGAAACACCTGTTGCAAATTTCAAGGCTTACATGAATGCAGCCCATGGACTCGTAAGGTATTTCTGAAAATTTTAAATCTGACAGGTTTTGACTGAAAAGATTTACCCGGTCAAATAATTTAAAAAGGAGCAACAAAAACTTCCAAAGGTTTTAGTGATTTTTTGTTAAGCCCTTTGATGTTGATTGGTAAAGTTTCAGTAAGACTTGTATTTGTTGCAATGATGTATTTCTGTTTATTATTTTTCGCCTTGATCATATAATGTAGGTCATTATCTATTTTCGTTTCCATTGTTTTCAAAACAAATATCTTCACATTATCATTCATTTCCTTGAGAACTGGTGCCAATCCGTCAAAAACGCCCGTGGGTTTACTCTTGTCATTCCAGAATAAAACACCTGTAGCGCCGTGAATAATGGAAGTGTACATCTGGCATTTTACATTCTTTATATAGTCTTCAGCCGAGACATCAGATTCCTTTGCATAGCCATTCCCATCAAAATACAGCCACACAGGCATTTCAGAACTAATTCCTGCTTTAATGGCATCCACCGTTATCCCTGACAAAACAGGATGAGCAAAGAAATCCCTGAAGGCATTAATCCCAAATACATTCCCGCTGTTTTTAAAACCTGCCGAACATATTTTTACGTTCTCAAACCACAATCTTTTCAATGTTTCAAAGTCATATTCTTTATAACGATAATCCCCATTTTTAAATTCATATACAGGCGATCCGTCATAAGCCATCCTGAACCCTAACAATGGATTTTTTACGCATTCCCGCGCTTCTTTGCTTAACAGTTCCATAGGAGGATTGTCAGGCATTGCAGAATGAGTCTTTAAATATAATAGCTCAAAAAGATAACTATTCCCTCTTCCCACTCCCATCAAATCTGTAAAAACAAGGGCATCTTTTTGTTTGTGCTTGATTCGCTCATAAATGATATCTCCAACACAGGCTGGCCAGTTCCACTTACCTGAAGCACCTGCTTGGATAATTTCATCAATAGGAGCCCATCCATAATCATTACCGGAATTTTTTTTGCAAAGCTGGTTAATCATACTGTCCAATGCCTCCTTTAATTTTGGATTGTTAATATCCTTTCGTATATATTGGGATCTCAGGTAAGGACTTGCAACCGGATCTGCATTGATGGATGGAACTTTATCGAGGTATTGCCTAAAGACAGCCGGAAAATTTGGTTGACTTATAAATGGGATAAGCTCACTCTTAAAATCTTTCGGGGTGTCTGAACCTGCAAACTTCATATTATAATACTTAGTCTTTTCTAAAAAAAGTTTAATATTACTTTTCACCGAATCCGGATCTGTTGATTTGGTACGAGTATATCCCGGAACATTCCATAGACATATAGCAAAAAACTTCTCGTACTTATTACTGCCGGCTTTTTTTCTTAAAATCCAACCGTCCTGATCAGAAGACCACGATGACTGCTGGGCCATTAAAACCAAAGGCTGAAGAATAAAAAGTACAAGTGAAAACAATAACACAAAGGTTAATTTATTAGTTTTCATGAATTTAAATTATTTAAATGAATAAAAATCAACATGAATTAAAGTCACAAAAATTTAAATTTCAATACTTCCTTATATATATAAGGTTAAAAATACACTTATTTCGAATTATAATCCTGAATAAATCAAGATAGTTTTCAGGCATCCTTCCCTTGGCGTATAATTCCAAATCAGATTATGACGACAGAATATTAAACAACCTGATCAGAAATGATAAAGAACATTGATAGAGATTTTAAAACGCAGAGAGAGGATACCTTTAGGGTATCCTCTCTCCATTACAAAAATTATTATTTCAAGCAGAAGATTTACAAAGGAGCTACATAAACCTCCAACGGTTTTAATGATTTTTTGTCAATCCCTTTGATATCGATTGGTAATGTATTGGTAAGACTTGTATTTGTTGCAATAACGTATTTATGTTTGTTATCCTTTTTCTTGATCACATAATGTAAGTCATTATCAATCTTTGTTTCCAAAGTTTTTAAAGTAAATATCTTCACATTGTCATTCATCTCTTTGATCACAGGTGCTATTGCGTCAAAAACTTCAGGCTTTTTACTGCGGTCATTCCAGAACAATATACCCGTAGCGCCGTGAACAATGGAAGTATACATCTGACATTTAACGTTCTTCACATAATCTTCGGTTGAAACATTCGGGCTTTTGGCGTATCCGTTTCCATCAAAATACAACCATACAGGAATATTTGGACTAATTCCGGCTTTAATGGCATCTACGGTTATTCCGGATAAAATCGGATAAGCAACAAAATCCCTGAAGGCATTTATTCCAAATACGTCCCCGCTGTTTTTGAAACCTGCCGCACATATTTTTATATTCTCAAAAAATAACCTTTTCAAGGTCTCAAGATCATAATCCTTATAACCGTATTCTCCTTTATTAAATTCATAAACAGGCGATCCGTCATAAGCTACCCTGAACCCCAGCAATGGATTTTTTACGCATTCGCGGGCTTCCTTGCTCAACAGTTCCATAGGAGGATTCTCTGGCAGTGAAGCGTGTGTTTTTAAATACAGCTGTTCAAAAAGATAACTGTTTCCTCTCCCCACTCCCATCAAATCGGTATGAATAAGACCATCTTTTACTTTATTTTTGATTCGCTCCTTTACAATGTCACCTACATTGGCAGGCCAGTTCCAAAAACTGGCAGACCCCCCTTGTGATATTTCATCAATCGGAGCCCACGCATAATCATTATCAGCATTTAATTGGCAGAGATGATTAATCATACTGTCCAGGGCTTGCGTCAGTTTGGGATCTTTATTGTCTATAGCCTTTCTTATGTATTGAGCTCTTAAATAAGGACTGGCAACTTTATCCGAATTGATCGAGGGGACTTTATCAAGGTAACTCTTCAGGGTATTGGGAAAATTCACCGAACTGATACATTGGATAATTCCATTCATATAATCCTTCTTGTATCCCTCGCCTACAAAGGTCATATTATAATTTTTCGTTCTTTCGAGGAAAAGTTTAGCATTGCTCATCTCATTATCAGGCTCATTCGTTTTGATAAAAGTATATCCCGGAACATTCCATAGCCCGATAGCAAAAAATTTCTCATACTTGTTACTGCCAGTTTTTTTTCTCAAAATCCAGCCGTCATTATCAGCAGACCAGGATGACTGCTGAGCCATTAAAACTGTTGGCTGAACACAAAAAAATACTAAAATGAATAATAAAACAAAGGTTAATTTATTAGTTTTCATGAATCTAAATATATAAAAAATAAAAATAAACAAGCTGTGAAACAGAAAAAAATCAATTTTAATACCTTCACTCTTCAGAAAGAGTGTCAAAAATACATTTATTTCGAATAACCTTCCCGAATAAGTCGTGGTAGTTTTTCAGAATTGTCCCTTTAAACATATATTCTCTTATTATCCAGATCGTTTAAGTAATAAGAATAAATTGATGTCGTAGTTTGCAATCCTTTGTATTTAACAATAATACAGCCAAATTTCATATAGACACTCCTCGTATTAAGTCCGTATTCGGTTCGTACCAGGTTCGTCCTGGCTTATTTAAAGAGAACTTACATAATATAACTAAAATGGAATTTATTTTTAAAATAAAATTCGTCAATCTAAAATACGACATTATTTCATTTCAGATACTTATTTCATTAATATGAAAATAAAAGAAAATTATATAATGTTCAAATAGCTATCCTGTATAAACCGTAATTGTTTTTCAAGCATAGTCACCTTAGGCATATGAAAACCTCTGCTTTGGGCTTCAGCCAGAGGAGCTGAATAGATGGCACCGATTTCAAGCGGACGTTTGTTATCAAAGTCAAGCTTCATACTCGGGGCATATGGTTTCATGATGCGAGTGGAATCAAGCATTTCCTGAACAAAGCCCTTTTCTATTTTTACACCACAAGCATTAGCCGCCCCAATGACCTCATACATTATGTCGCGCACAAGCTCATAAGTTTTAGTATGATTCATCAACTGTTCAGTTGTAGTATTCAGCACTACGCTTAAACCATTGTACGGGATATTCCATACCAGCTTTCTCCACCGTGATTCTTTCAGATTAGAGGAAAACTCAGCAGGCACATTGGAGGCGATAAAATCATTGCAAACTTGTGTGAGCAATACCTTGTTTTCACCCTGGAATGACCCGATAGTAATTTTCCCATAATCAAGATGAGTAATATAACCTTTCCCTATTTTATTCGAACAAATAAATGCCAATCCACCGGCTATTGATAAATCTGGAAAATACGAGGCTAATTCCCTCTCGGCCTTCAATCCGTTTTGGACCAAAATAACACATGTTGCAGGGTGAAGCAGTGGTGGAAGTATATTCTTTAATATATCATTATTCGTTGTTTTCAGGCATACCAAAACAACATCACACTTTGGCATTTGATCGGCATGATTATATGCATTGACTTTTTTCAAATGGAAATCTCCCCGAACCGAATCAATCTTTAAACCGTTTTTGCGGACAAAATCATAATCATGATGTAACAGAAAATGGACATCATGGCCCCCATTTGCAAGCATACCGCCATAAAAGCCGCCCAGGGCTCCTGTCCCCACAATTGCATACTTCAATTTCATTATTGATACAACCTTACCAGAATTCGACGACAAAATTAAAAAGTTTTATTTCAAGATTCCTGCCCCTCGAAATTTATAAATTTGAAAGACTCAAATTAAAAGCCGATAACTAAGAAAATGATATTTTCAGAAACTACTCTTTTTTCAAAGCGACTAATTTCCCTTCTGCAAGAGAAGCGTAAACTTTGCTTTTCCCATCCCAGGTCAATCTGATAACTCCTGAATATCCAGCTTTATATTTCCAGTTGATAGTCTGCTGGCGCGGATTGATTGAGATGACAACTCCTTGCCTTGTTCCTATAAACACCTGATCATTTGTGGCAACAATAGGACACGGAACGTGTTCGTAACCAAATCCGGCATTTATAACCCAATTTAATTTGAATTGATCGGTCAGGGTTGATACAGCAATTACGGAATCGTTCATCAATTTTGCATAAACCTGGCTTTTATCAGGGCTGATTCCCATAGATTCCCTTACACGATGTGAATGATCACGCCAGATTTGTTTTCCCGAAACAAGATCGAATGCTGTCATATAATTATCTGGCGCTACTATAAAAACCTTTCCGTTTGCTATGGCCGGAACAATATTGCCCGGAGAATAAAGCACATTCGTTTTCCCGTTGGTCCATTTCCAGAGAAGGGCACCCGTTGCTTTATCAAGACAATAAAGGTAGCGGTCCCATGCTCCAAAAACAACTTGTTTTTCGGATATAGCCGGCTGTCCTTGAATCCTTCCGTTAATGCCGTCAAACTTCCAGATCACTCTCCCGGTATTCATATCAATCTTGTAAAAGGCAGTCGTTCCGCCACCGATATAAAGAACATTATTCTCCACTACACCATCCGCCACAACCGGAGTACCTACATCAACTCTCCATGATTCCTTTCCATTCCGCAGGTCAAACCCAATAATTTTCCCGTCGGCTGTCCCAACGGCAACAACAGATTTACCAACAACCGGGGTAGAGTATAGTGAGCCTTCCAGTTGTTTTTCCCATATTATTTTTTGAGAAGGGATCCGAAGTGCTTTAATTTTCCCGACAGAGTTTCCATAGATCAAAGTTTTCCTGCCGGCGATACAAGTTCCCGAAAATATAGAGAAAGAATCCTCACGTTGAAAACAAACCTTAACCCCGGAATATTCTGAATTTATTTTATAGTCTGTCTTCGGGGAAACAGGCAGGGATGAAACAATTGCAGGATTCCGGTAATTAAACTTTTTAAAAATATTTTTATCCTTACCGACTTCCTTTTGATAAAAGTACACTGAATCACTTCGTATCTGAACAATATTATAACCCGGCAACCGGCTTCCCTGCATCATCATGGCCCGTCCCATAATTCCCGGGATACCGTCATAGTTTGAAAGAACAAGCCGGTGACCATGTCCGCAAAGGGAAAGGATACAATTGTTTTTTTTCAGGATATCGGTTACACAATCCCAGTTACTTAACCCATCAGCAAGTGGATAGTGCGTAATAGCTATAAGCTGCTCATCATTGGTTTTGGCCTGTTGTAATTCCCTGTTCAACCACTGCAAATCTTCTTGCTTTACAAGACCATCGCCCATCCTCATAAAAGGGCCCGTATTCATTCCAATCAACAGGAAACCGTTTTTGCGGAAAATGAACCGATCATTCCCAAACAAACGATTGAATTTCAATCCGGCTGACTCTGACCAGGTGGTCTCATGATTTCCAGGAATCACATAACAAGGTTTATTAAAGTGGGAAAGAACACTTTTGATATTTTCAACTTCGGCATTGGATCCCGTATTTGTTAAATCACCAGCCACAACGACAAAATCATATTCAGCCTTATTGATCTCGTCAATTATTTGGTGAAGTGCAGTATCAGTTGAAGATTGAGGATTGACATGCAAATCAGCGAGGAACGCAAAATTAAGCTGTCCTTGTGTTGTCCTATTTAAGTTTGAAGTTGTAACCTGCCCCTGGGTTGTAAAATTTATTCCAGCAAATACCAGAAAGAGCAATAAAAGTTTAAACAGATTGCTTTTCATTATAATCATTTTAAGTCAATTGTTAAATTCTGAAATAGGTGATTAAAAATATTCTTGCTGAGATTTAAAAATTCGACAAATATAAAATCATCCCTCATCTTAATCCAACTTTTCAGGACTTATTCTATAAATTTCTATTTAGTATCCACTAATTAACATAGACAATCAAATAAACAAAAAGGTCATTGATGATTATCAATGACCCTACGTTAATAAGCTATCAATTTTTAGTACCGGGTAACTTAATTTAATGCTTTTGATGAATTAAATATTTTGCTCTCGACACCTAACATCAACGATCTACTCTGAGGCCATCAATCAATTCAAAGACTTTTAATGGCCAACTTTTAGTGACTATCTATGATTCTTAATAACCAACACTGATTCAATGCCTTTCATTAATTCTATTGATCATTCAAAACTCCATAGTTTCCCGAAAATGACCTGGGCCATGTTCCATTCTTCTTTATTTTCATAAAGTTTATTAACACCCTTTTCCTGTATTGTATAATACTTTCTGGCTCTTTCCCCAGGGTTTACTTTCCAGTACGAAGTGATCATTCCTTCCTTTTCAAGCTGCTTAAGCAAAGGATAGATGGTTGCTTCCTGCCATTTTAGTTTACCGTCGGTCATCTCTTTCATGCTATGTACTATTTCATAGCCATAATTATCGCCCTTTCTCAAAATAGCAAGAATCATCGAGGAGGCCGATGCTCCTATAAGTTCATTGGTGATACCTTTCATATAATTTTATTAGTTTTGGAATTGGTTCTAAATCTTTAATCTGGCAAATATATAAAATTTATAGGTAATTATTTTATCTTCAATTAATCAACTTCGCTAAAACTTAATTCAAAAACAAATTCAGCTGCTAATTTAACCAATTATCCACTGATCCAGGATTGAATTTTACCTGAAAAAATCGGTTAAATAGATTGAGGCGTTCTCGTCCCCATCGAATAATTCTACTCTTCAGTTTTGTTCTTTATCGCTTCTATTAATGCTTCTGCTGAAAGATCATTTCGATTGGAGAAAATAAATTTGGCCTTTGTATAATGAGGATTCCTCTTTTTGAGGGCTTCATTAATGAACAGAATCAGTTCTTCCCTGGATTTACCCGCCACGAGGGGTCTTTCTGTTTTCGAATGAAGAATTCGATTTGCAAGGGTTTCCGTATCAGGGGAAATGTATAGGGTAACTCCTGTTTTGTTCATCAGTTCCATGTTATCGAAGAAACAGGGGGTACCCCCGCCGGTTCCGATGATTACATTTTCAAATTGGGAAACTTCCTGAAGGGCATGCCGCTCCTTTTCGCGAAATCCTTTCTCCCCTTCCTCTTCAAAGATAAGGGGAATGGTTTTGAAATAACGCTCCTCGATATATTTATCCAGATCGAGGAAACTAAGATTCATTAATCCTGCCATTTTCCTGCCTAAGGTAGACTTTCCACAACCCATGAATCCAATAAGATAGATTCTCATTCCTCAAAATTTAATTCCATCTGGTCCGGATCAATATCTTCATTATTGCGGATAATTTCAAAAGGGATGTCATTAATCAGTTCTATTTCTTCTTCGACTTCCTGTTCTTCTTCCCTGATAATAGGTTCAATCTCGTGAATCTCCTTTATAGGAAAAGTTGTAAGTCGTTTCCCTTTTGCTTTATATGACTTTATTCCAATGAATTCAGTCGCATCAACAATCTCGTTTTCACGGTCTGCTTTTCCACCTTCAAATTCAATCTCATATCTTGGATGAGATTCCCAGGTAAGATTGATTAATTTATTATCAGGATGTTCGCCAATAAAGCGGCAGGATTTATTCCCATTATCCTCAACCTGAAAACGTTTGAGGTAGTAATAATTCTGTTCAGCATCAAAATAAACAGCAGAAGCGGTTTTTCTTCCGTTAAACTTCTCTATACTCAGAAAATCTTTCTCAAAATGATTTTCAAGATCATAGGAATACAACTGGTAAGAACCATTCTTGTCGATTACCAATATTTTATCATCGCCCGAGAACTCCCCGAGATATTTACCACGGCTGTCCGCATTTAAACGAAGTACATCTTCGTCGAACCATATTTTCCTTCCGCCCAGTGTTGATAATCCCTTTTCCTTCAGTGTGATTTTATGAACTTCATTTTTCGTTACCAGGTTACCCATCGACTGCCTTCCTTTGATGGCAAGCTGGGCCATATCAATTTCATCAACCAGTTTTTTAAGCTTTGGCCTTGGTTTGAGGAGGATCCTAAGTACTTCTGCCTCCCCATTTGCATTTGCACTGAAGTAAAGGATCCGTGAACCATCCGTTCCCATGGTCATGTTATATTCTTTATCACGCGTCACCCCCGTAACACTGAAACGCTTCATGTAGGTAGCGCCTGCTTTCCCGTCCCTGTACACCAGGTTATAGATCGTTCGGGTATCGTTTCGCTTGAAAATAGCGGCATGCAGGATGTTTTTGCCGATAAAGGCTTTCTCCGAAACTTTGGCCACAAAATAAGTCCCGTCTTTTCGGAAAACAATGATCTCGTCAATATCAGAACAGTCGCAAACGTATTCAGCTTTCTTCAAACCGGTGCCGATAAATCCTTCTTCCCGGTCAATGTACAGCTTTTCATTGGCTACGATAACCTTCGCAGCTTCTATGTTTTCAAAGCTGCGGATCTCTGTTTTTCTTTCCCTCCCTTTCCCGTATTTGGTTTTTAAATGGGTGAACCAATTGATCGAATATGGAATGATATGGTTGATATTATTTATGACCTCCAGAATTTCATCTTCAATGCTTTGGATGAATTCATTGGCTTTGTCCGTATTGAATTTAAGGATTCGGCCCATCTTGATTTCCATCAGTTTCAGGATATCCTCACGGGTAATCTCACGATTAAACTTTGGTTTAAAAGGCTCCAGCCGCATGTCAATATGGCTGACAGCCTCATCCATGTTCGCAGAATTTTCAAAGGCTTTATCCTTGTAGATGCGTTCTTCGATGAAAATCTTTTCCAATGAAGCAAAATGCCATTGCTCCTCCAGTTCCGATTTCTTTATTTCAAGTTCCAGTTTGAGGAGTTCGACGGTTTTGTCAACAGATTTCTTAAGGATTTCTGTTATGGTAATGAATCCCGGTTTATCGTCTTCAACAATACAGGCATTCGGGGAAATAGAAACCTCGCAATCGGTAAAGGCGTAAAGGGCATCGATGGTTTTATCGGAACTGATTCCCGGCATCAGTTGGATAACAATCTCCACATTCTGAGCCGTGTTGTCGTCGATCTTTTTAACTTTAATTTTCCCCTTCTCATTGGCCTTTACAATCGATTCAATCAAAGATGAGGTCGTTCTCCCAAAAGGTATGTCTGTGATTACAAGAGTCTTGTTGTCCTGTTTCTCAATCTTAGCCCTGATTTTCACGGCTCCGCCCCGCAGCCCGTCATTGTATTTCGAAATGTCAATATAACCTCCCGTAGGGAAATCAGGGTAAAGTTCGAAATTTTCTTCTTTCAGGTAGGCGACACAGGCATCAAGAATTTCATTGAAATTGTGGGGAAGGATTTTGGATGCAAGGCCAACTGCTATCCCTTCCACTCCTTGCGCAACCAACAGTGGGAATTTCACAGGAAGAGTAACGGGTTCCCTGTTTCGGCCATCGTAAGAAAGCTGCCATTTGGTAGTCTTGGCGTTAAACAGGATCTCAAGAGCAAATTTTGAAAGCCGGGCTTCGATATACCTAGGAGCAGCAGCGCCGTCTCCGGTAAGAATATTGCCCCAATTACCCTGCATGTCGATCAGCAGTTCCTTTTGTCCGAGCTGGACAAGAGCATCACCAATGGAAGCGTCGCCATGGGGATGATACATCATGGTCTGACCAATAATATTGGCAACCTTGGTATATCTTCCATCATCCATCTGTTTCATGGCATGGAGAATACGCCGCTGGACAGGCTTCAGTCCATCGTTGACATAGGGCACAGCCCGCTCGAGAATGACATAGGATGCATAATCAAGGAACCAGTTCTGATACATCGACGACAAATAAATGACGTGATGAAGTTCCTTTTTATTTTCCTTTCCGTCCCCTTCAAAAGGTACTGGCACTATTTTATTGTTATCTCCTTCCTCAAACATATTTTGACAGTTTGTTTATAATACATTGGCCCCCCTTTGTGAAACCTTATGACCTCCTTATTGATCATTTAGCTCACAAAGTTTCTCAAAGTTTAAACACAAAGCACCACAAAGTTCTTCATTTAATTGGCTTATCAACACATCAGCATATGAACTAATCAGCACATCACACCTCATCCTTTTCCACATGAAGATTATCGATGATAAAATCCTGACGGTCGGGGGTGTTCTTTCCCATATAGAATTCAAGCATATCGGTTGTGGATTCGTTTTTATTCATGATGACCGGATCGAGCCGTATGTCATCACCAATAAAATTCTTGAATTCATCGGGAGAAATTTCACCCAATCCTTTAAACCGGGTGATTTCGTGACTTGCGCCCAGAGCTTTTACCGCAAGATCACGTTCCTGTTCCGAGTAACAGTAAATGGTCTTCTTTTTGTTCCTGACCCTGAACAGGGGAGTCTGAAGAATGTAAAGATGACCTTTCCTGATCAATTCGGGGAAGAATTGCAAAAAGAAAGTGATCAGCAGCAAACGGATGTGCATTCCATCGACGTCGGCATCGGTAGAAATGATCACCTTGCTGTAACGAAGTTCATCCATACCTTCCTCAATATTCAGCGCGGCCTGTAAAAGATTAAATTCTTCATTTTCGTAAACAATTTTCTTTGTCAGCCCATATGAGTTGAGCGGTTTTCCGCGAAGACTAAATACAGCCTGGTAATTTACATCACGTGATTTGGTGATTGATCCGCTGGCGGAATCACCCTCTGTAATAAAAATAGAACTGTTGTCTTTATTCTCGTGATTGGAATTATAATGAACACGGCAGTCCCTGAGCTTTTTATTGTGCAGGCTTACCTTTTTAGCCCTTTGTTTGGCCAGTTTCTGAATCCCTGAAATGGCTTTGCGTTCACGTTCGGATTCCTGGATACGTTTTAATAGAACATCTGCGGTCTGTGGATTCTTATGAAGAAAATTATCCAGTTCCTTCTGAATAAAATTCATGATAAAGTTCCTGACGGAAGGGCCTTCCGGCCCCATGTCTCTCGAACCAAGTTTTGTTTTGGTCTGTGATTCAAAAACAGGTTCCTCCACCTTGATACTGATAGCAGCCACTATAGAGGCCCTGATATCGGATGAATCAAATTCCTTTTTGTAGTAATCTCGTATCGTTTTTACAATAGCTTCGCGAAAAGCAGCAAGATGGGTTCCTCCCTGGGGAGTATTCTGTCCATTTACAAAGGAATAGTAATCTTCACCATACTGGTTGGTGTGTGTCAGGGCCATCTCGATATCCTCACCTTTCAGATGGATGATCGGGTATACCGGATCCTGGGAAAGATTCTCCTCAAGCAGATCGTACAATCCGTTCTTTGATAAGTATTTCTCCCCGTTGAAATGGATGATCAGACCGGCATTGAGGAAGGTGTAATTCTTCAGCATCGAAATGACATATTCCTCAATAAAATGAAATCTCGCAAATACCGCATTGTCTGGAGTGAAACATACAACGGTCCCATTGGATTCTTCGGTAGCAGTCTCCGGGTAATCCAGCAGAACTTCTCCTTTGGAAAAATCAATCTGTTTCAAACGGCCTTCCCGGTATGATTTAATTGAAAAATAACTCGAAAGGGCATTGACAGCTTTTATTCCGACTCCATTAAGACCTACTGATTTTTTAAAGACTTTAGAATCATATTTGGCTCCGGTATTCATTTTAGAGGCTACATCCATCAGTTTACCCAGAGGGATACCGCGGCCGTAATCTCTCACTGAAATCAATTCATCGGAAACGGAGACCTCAATCTTGCGGCCATTGCCCATCATGAATTCATCCACCGAGTTATCAAGAACCTCCTTCAACAGAACATAGATCCCGTCATCGGAAGCAGAGCCGTCGCCAAGCTTGCCGATGTACATACCGGGACGTTTCCTGATATGTTCCTTCCAATCAAGGGTTCTTATCGATTCTTCAGAATAAACTGGTACCATTTTCAATGATTTTGGACAAATATAACCAAATTGGGAAAACTATTTATCAGGCTAAAGGAAAGAGTAATCAACAGATGACGGTTGATATCTATTCGGATAAAACTATTTGACTATGGCTATAAAATGCAGATGCAAAAGTAGTTATTTTTCCCGAAATATTTACCGCGGAGACACGAAGAATCACGGAGTTATATGTGCAAATTATTTTAAATTGTTGATATTATATTCTTATTCATTTCTTCATCGTAGTAGTCATTGGTCAATAAGCTACATGCTATTTGTATTCCCAACATATTGTCTCGTCTTTGTTTCCCGTTTATTAATTTAATATAATCTTGAAAATCAAAAATGCTATCAGATTTTTGTATAAATAAATCGATATAATCTTCATCATGATTAAGAAATGGAGGATTCCAAAATGATTCTAATGAAAAACTGCCGATTTCTTTTATTATTCTGATGACATACTCGAAAAAGCTTTTACTTTCTTCTATTGGTGGTATAATATGAAGTAACCATAATAGATTTGGAATTTTATATTCTAGCTTTGTTTCATCAATAATCTTTTTCAACTGATTGGCAAAATAAAGGCGTGCATTATTATCATAAAATAAAGAGGATAGTACTCCAAACAATCCACCCGCACCCCAAATTATGAACTCATCATAATCCTGAGATAAACCGAAATGTGGACCAATCATGGACAAATGCTGTTTATTATTTTGCCAATATTTCAATTGATTTAAAGCTTTATCCTTTGTATATAAATCTTCAGTGCTTGCATAAATAATGCCAAGATGAATTGGAAAGCACCAAGTGCTCCCCATATAACTGCTATATCTAACTTTATTTAGATTTGAATAGAAATCAGTATGTATCTTTCTGAGATATCCGACGGTTATTGGTATTAATTCTTTATAATGACTTGCTAAGAAAATATAAGAACTTAAAAGTAACCCACTTTCTTTTTCGAAATCCAATGACTCAATATGATTTGTTAGAGAAAACAAATCAAAATCAATCCATTTAGATTCAAATAAAAATCGAATCAATTGAATAACATCTAAATTCTGAGAAATTTGTCGATGTTGTTCTAAAATATCAAACAAAAAACTCTGACTTTCGTATGTCGAAACACGATAGATTCGATAATTGTATGTTCCATAAGTTTCTCTTAGATCGTCAATACGAGAAGAATCTTGTCCGCCACTTAATACTAATTGAAAAAAGAATAATGGTTTTTCAAATTTCTCATTTTTCTTTGAAAATACTTTCATTGGGTTATATGTCATCCCATTAGTAGCAGAACTTTCAACTTCAAATATAAACAATGGAAATTTCTGATTTTCTTCTTTAAACCATGCCAAATCGACTGCCGGAGAATTACGTTTTATCATGTCAACAAGTTTTTCCGTTTGAGTATGATATCCTAAAATCGATCCGAGTTTATTTATCCCGTCAATGAAATTGATTCCAATATCTAATTTATGGTCCGACATGTCTCTTTTTAATGTAGCACATAAAATTTCCGTATGTTTACCGTATTTTCATTATATAAAACTCTATTCTCAAAATATCCGCCTTATATATTTACAATGAACCTAAAGACAACTCTATATTGTTTTCAATTATAAAAATTTTAAACTTTCAAATATAACATTTATTATTTTTTTTGTAATTCTATTCAATTATATGGTAGACATAGTTTACCCATTTATTCTTTTTTTATTATGCTCTTCTATCTCTGTTTTCTTTTTCACCATCGGTGTTTGCATAGTTAAGAACAGGGGAAGAGAACCGAAGCAAATGACAATGATAATGATATTTACCTATTTTCCTTAAATTTGCCCCCTGATGACAAGAGAACAAATAGAAATAATGGCGCCGGTGGGGTCCTACGAATCCCTGATGGCCGCAATTCAGGCGGGCGCCGGATCCGTATATTTGGGCGTTGAACACCTGAACATGAGGTCGCGCTCCGCCAGCCACTTTACACTCGATGATTTAAAAGAAATAAGCTCCCGCTGTAAAGAAGCAGGAGTAAAAACCTATATCACTCTCAATACAGGCGTTTTTGACGAGGAATTCGAAACCCTCGACAACATTCTCACAGCAGCAAAAGAAGCCCACATAACCGCTGTAATCGCTGCCGACATGGCTGTCATGATGAAGTGCCGTGAAACAGGCATCGAGGTCCACATGTCCACTCAGGTGAATATTACCAATTACGAGGCGGTGAGATTTTACTCTCGGTTCGCCGATGTAATGGTTCTGGCTCGTGAAATGACTCTTGACAAGGTTGCTGTCATTGCTAAAAAGATTGTGGAGAACGATTTAAGGGGCCCTTCCGGGAACCTGATCCGTCTGGAGATGTTTGTTCATGGCGCTTTGTGTATGGCGATTTCAGGGAAGTGCTACTTATCCTTATCCAACACCAATTATTCTGCAAACAGGGGCGCCTGCATCCAGACGTGCAGGAGGAGTTATATTTTAACCGACAAAGAGACTGGTCAGGAGATTGAAGTGGACAATGAATACCTCATGTCTCCCAAAGATTTGAAAACCATTCATTTTCTGAACAAAATACTTGATGCTGGTGTCTCTGTACTGAAGATCGAAGGCCGCGCCCGAGGTCCCGAATACGTGAAAACCGTCGTGGAATGTTATCATCAGGCCGTAGATGCTTATTTTGACGGTACTTTTAATGAAGATAAGATACAGGCCTGGGATAAAAAACTGGCGACCGTCTTTAACCGAGGCTTTTGGGACGGCTATTATCTTGGACAGCGATTGGGTGAATGGAGCAGCAATTACGGCTCACTGGCCACAAAGAGAAAGATCTATACCGGGAAAATCACCAATTTCTTCAATAACCTTGGGGTGGCTGAGATTAAAATAGAAACGGGAAGCCTGAAAGTCGGTGATGAAATTCTGATCACCGGCCCCAGCACGGGAGTCATCGAAACAGTGGTCGAAGAAATCAGGGTAGAGCTGAATCCTGTAAATGAAGCCCAAAAAGGAGTTTATTGCTCAATTCCCTTCACTGAGAAACTTCGCCGCTCCGACAAACTCTACCGCATCGTGGACGCAAAAGAAATTAAGAAATGATTACGAATCGAAGATCAGCGTTAGCTAATTACGAATTTGAGATTTCTCACTTCGTTCGAAATGACAATTTACCTTATAAGGGTCAGGAGGGGCGGCGTTGCCGCCCCTCCTAACTGCTCTAATAGATGAAATGTCATTCCAACACGTAGTGAGGAATCTTTTAATACAAAAAATATACCAGTTCTATTAGTCTGTCATTGGTATGGAACGAAGCGGAATGAAGAATCCAATGTTCAAAGAAAAGACCTTCCTAATTCCTCATTCGTAATTCGTAATTTAATATATTTGTCACTGATCATCCATTATTGCTGCTCCATATGAAAAAAACAATAATTCTCCTCAGCATCTTTTCATCTGTATTATCAGGTGTAATTAATGCCCGCGATTTTACCCCAACTGCTGTAAAATCAGATCAATGGATTAAATCATGGTTGGTGGTTGGTCCCTTCACGCTCAGTGAAACAAAAACCTACAGCACCGATTTCCTCGAATCCAAAGGCGGAGAAGAAAAACCTGCTTTAAAAGTGGGCGATAGAATTGATTATCGTGATGGAATGGCTCAGGTAATATCCTATAATTCCCCCGATTCTGTCATTCGTTTTAACATTAAAAACCCGGAGAATAATCCTGCTGTTTGGTACGCTTATGCGGAAGTCAAATCCAATGAATCTAAACTACGATTCCTGACTTTCGATCTCCGTGACGGGGGCACTTTATGGGTCAATGGAGAAAAGATCACCGATCAGAAGTCCCCAAACAGAAATTACTCGACTCCCGTAACGCTGAAAAAGGGAAAAAATACAATTCTTATCAAGTTCTTACTAAATAAGAACAACCTGCAATTCTCTGCTAAAATGCAATCCTTCTCATCGAAAAGGCTGTTAAGTGCCGGTGACCTTTTCAGGATCTCGCTTTCCAGTGAAAATGAACCTCAGCTTTCTTCCTTTTTCAGTGGAGCTGTTCTGAAACAAATCATCCAAAAAGCAGAGCTGGAGGTCTTCGATCATAGCGACAGTTCTGTTCTCAAAAAGCAATTAACAGAGGATTTTTTACCGAAACTGAGCTTCCCGGCAAAAGATTTCAGGCCTTATCGTGCTGAAATAAGCATCCGCCTCAAAAATGGAGAAGTTGTAAATCAATCACTCTTTTTCAATTCAGGAGATAAAAGAGAATACACCTTGTTTTCTGATCACACCACAAAATACCGCATTGTTCTTGATTCCAATGCATCAGAATCTGAACGGTGGGCCGCTCAGGAACTTCAGCACTGGCTGGGTGAGATCAGCGGGGCCCAGTTCCCAATCCAGACCTTCGGAACCAAATTTAAGGGGCCGCAGATCGTGATTGGCTATAATGATTTTGTGAAGAACCGCATTAGTGCAAAACCTCCCGAACCATCGGATGAATCCTTTTCGTACGTTAACGACGGAGCAGATATATTGATCTATGGAGGCCAACAAAGAGGTTCGATGTACGGGGTAATGTCTTTCCTGGAGAGCGAATTCGGATGCCGTTTTTACACTCCCTCTGTTTCCATGATACCAAAACGGGAGGAGAAGAAATTTTATTTTTTTGATCACAAGGAAAAACCCGCCATCAGGGTGAGAAATGATTTCTATTACGAAGCTTTCGATCCAATCTGGGCTGCCCGAAATAAAATGAATGGACGCATGACTCATGTTTTACAGCCAGGAGGAGTCGAGGCGTATTGGTCAGTTCATACTTTTTTCAAACTGCTGCCCACCGAGGAATTTTTTGCAACTCATCCTGAATACTTCAGCCTCGTCGATGGGAAAAGGATCTCCCTTCGCGGACAGCTTTGTCTGACAAACCCTGATGTATTAAGGATTCTGCTGGAGAGAATCAAAGAGCGGATGCGCGAAAATCCCGAATACCTGATTTACGATGTCTCTCAGAATGACTGGCGCAATCCGTGTCAGTGCGAGAATTGTCAGGCCATTGCCAAACAGGAAGGAAGTGAATCGGGTCCGGTCATTTGGTTTGTGAATCAGGTGGCAGAAGCTGTTGAAAAAGAATTTCCGGATAAATTCATTGGGACCCTTGCTTATCAGTACACCCGCAAGCCTCCGAAAAATAGTAGACCAAGGCAAAATGTAGTGGTGCGTCTGTGCCCGATTGAAGCCTGTGTTTCTCATTCACTGGAAGAGTGTCCTCAGAACAAATCCTTTATGGATGACCTGACAGGCTGGTCCAAAATAGCTCCTCACCTTTACATCTGGGATTATGTGGTCAATTTTGCCCATTACATCATGCCCTATCCAAACTTCAATGTTCTTCAGTCAAATATTAAAACATTCCAAAAGAACAATGCGATCGGCATAATGGAACAAGCTGCCTATCAAAGCAGGGGCGGAGAATTTGCTGAACTGAAAGCCTATCTTATTTCAAAGCTTCTCTGGAATCCTGACTGCAACACTGAGGCGGTGATCAACGATTTTATTTACGGGTATTACGGAAGATCCGGGCAATACATCCGAAGGTACTTCGATCTTCTGAACAGCCGCATTACACCTGAAACTCACATGCATATACACCTTGGACCGCATGACAAACTCTTTTCGGAGGAAATGATCGCACAATCCTGTGAGTTATTTGAACAGGCCCTTAAAGAAGCAGACAATGAAGAAATCATGCGCAGGGTAGAAATGGCCTACCTCCCGATACTCTATTTGAAATGCAAGCGCAATCCTGTCGTTGCCCGTTATGATGGAACCTATGAACGGTTCAGTAACATAGCTAAACGAGAAGGAATTACCCATTACGCCGAATACAAAGAAGCAATCTCCGATTTCAACAAATCGATGGAAAATGCAAAATAAGACTATAGACTATAGGCTGAAGGCTTTAGGCTGAAGGCTAAAGTCAGCCAGGAAAACGCAAATAAACACTAAAGGTATTTGGTATGTTAGAATAACTGAGGGATTCGATTTACTGCTACTGTTTTCGATCAGATTAGGTTACTGAAATTTATTGCTTAGATCGAACTCATGTTATTATAGTGAATCCTCGATGCCGAAATGATTTTACACAAGATCAATGCTCCTTACCTAAAGTCTAAAGCCTAAAGCCTCTTTCTCGCCGTCAGCAAAAACAGCGGATACCTGTTTGATTCCCGTTCTATTTCAAAAACACTCCGGAACTCCGTTTTCTCAAACCCTTTTTCTTTCAATAATTGAGAAAGTTCTTCGGGATCAAAACCCTTGTGAACATCCTGATTCTCTCCGTGAAACGAGCCATCTTCCGTGTAAAGATCTGCAATAGCCAGATAACCGCCCGGATTTAAGAGGGAGAAGAACTTTTCAAACATCAAACTGACATTCTTTACATGGTGCAGTACCATCTGATTGTAGATCAGATCAAACTTCCCCTCGTAATCATTATGTTCCAGATCAAAAACCAGCGGATGAATGTTATGAGTATGATTTTGAGCAGCTTTTTCTTTACAAACAGCAATCATTTCCCTTGAATTATCCATTAACACGATTTCCGACAGTTTATCTTTCAGCAAAAAACTAAGGATTCCTGTTCCCGCTCCATACTCCATAGCTTTCCAGGATTGATTCAATGGTATCATTTTTCCAAGCACATTTGCAATGACTGCCGATCTTTCCAGGTGAATTTTATCAGCATCCCACAGACGCGCACGTTCATCAAAACTGTTCATTTATTTTATCGTTATTTCGTTTCCGGTAAAATTATAAAATACCTTTGACTCAAGGTCTCTTTTTAAATCCGCATATTTTTCAACTCCGGTGCAATGACATACTCCGATAATCTCAGGCTTGATTTTCCTCAACTGCTGAGCAATAAATGAATACTGCTCTTCACTGCAATCTTTCATGTGAAAACCCCCTATAATCATATGAACGGGAAAAGGATAAAGATCTGTTGCCTGTGAGCATATATTGGTAATGCCTCTGTGAGAACATGCTGTAATGATATTTATTTTGTCATGATGCTTCAGAATAAGGAATAACTCATCTTCAAAATCATCCGGGAAAAATGAATTTCCAGTCTTTTTGTAAAACATCCTGAAATTAGTGTCTAGCGAATGATGAATTTTAATCTCAGGTACGATGATTAAATCATGATCCAGGATCGTATTTGTTTTTACAAAAGAAATCCTGCTTCTGTATTTTTCATCGTCTTTCAGCCCTGTGAAACGTGTTTTTCCGCTGTATTTGGGAGTAAAGATTTCTTCCTTAGCCAGCACCTCGGCTTTGCTGTTGATCTCTAAAAACCCTTTTAATCCTCCTGTATGGTCGTAGTGTCCATGAGAGAGGATGAGATAGTCAACGTCCTGCACATCAATCCCCATCTTTTCTGCATTCTGAATAAATAATCCGGTCTGACCTGTGTCGAAGATGATCTTTTTATGATCCGTTTCGATATACAATGAAAGACCATGTTCAGCAACCAGTTCTGACTTGTTGACCATGTTCTCTATTAAGGTGACAATTTTCATTCTGTTGAGGAATTAAATATAAATTTTTATCTAAAATAAGCTAAATTTCCTTTCTGGTTTTTATTTTTTACAATTCTTAAGCATTCTGCTATATACCATATTTTGATAAAGTTGCTTTGCAGATTCGATGGAGATCATTAATCAGGATCATCAATTTTGAAACTTAATCCGATAAATTTTGTTTAAAATAGAAGGTGAAATGCACATTAATTCGCTAAATTATGAATACAAAAGTTTTTGTAAACCTTCCTGTAAAAGACCTAAAAAGATCCATGGATTTTTTTAGCAATCTTGGATTCTCCTTCAATCCCCAGTTTACCGATGATAAAGCAGCTTGCATGGAGTTAAATAGTGATGGATATGTCATGCTTTTAGCTGAGCCTTTTTTTAAACAATTCATAAATAAGGATATTGCCGATGCGACCAAAAGTACTGAAGTTCTGGTCGCCATTTCAGCTGACAGTAAAGAAAAGGTCAATGAAAGGATGGAGAAAGCTTTATCGATGGGGGCAACCGAATCGGGTCAGATTCAGGATGCGGGGAACATGTACAGCAGGAGTTTCAGTGATCTTGATGGCCATATATGGGAAAATATGTGGATGAACATCAGTTCAGAAAATCCTGCTCCAAATCAATATTATTAAGATGACATCTCATAGATTTGAAGCTGCAGGAAATTATAAAGGAGATATCGCCTATTATCTCTTTAGTTAACTTGGAACAACTTTGCTTTTATAAAATCTGGCCCTATCCTGCAGTTATGATTTTAAGGTGGTCATCGCATGTCCATTTATTATCATATTAATTAAGGATTTGATCATGTGATGAATCTTTATGAACTGGAATGGGCTATCGGAGAAAGACTTTATGAATAATTAAAAATTAAAACTTTTCCCTGTCATCTGAAAAATAAGATTCGAGGAAGGCACGACCAAGGTACGAGGAAGGTACGAACAAGATACGGAGAAGGCATAGCCCAAAAGCGATTCTGGCGGGGTCTATCCGACTATTACCTAAAGTGATATTTTTACTCCAGTATGGTTCCTTTGGAATCGATTTTAAGCCATTTCCCGTTTAACAACACATCAGATGTACCTCTGTGAAATGCCTTAGCATCATCAAACCGAGGAACCACGACGACATTTCCCGAAGTATCAATATAACCGAATTTTCCGTTAAGCACTACAATTGCAAGGCCATCATTAAAAGTTCCCATATCTTCATACAAGGCTGGGACCAATTCTTTTCCGGCGATGTCAATGCATCCAATCTTTCCATTAAGCACAAAGCGGGCCAGTCCATTGACGAAAGGCTCAGTCCAATCGTATTTTAACGGAATGACTTCCTTGCCTGCAACATCGATAAATCCGGATTTACCCCCGGTAAAATTCTTATTTTCATTCATCTTCCCTCCCTTATTCACCAGCGCCAGGCCTTCAGGGCCAAATCCATAGGCCATATCGTAAATTAAGGGAATAATCAGATTTCCAGACAAATCTAAAAACCCATACTGGTTATTTTTCCAGGCCAGTGCATGGCCGCGATTAAATCTGCCGATACCCTCATAACTTAAAGGCACAATTAATTTACCATCTTTATTAATGATCCCGGATTTATTTCCAAGTTTGACCACAGACATTCCGTTCTCGAAATGATCTGCTTTGTCGTATTTAAATTTTATAACTACGCTTCCGCTCTTATCGATGAAACCATATTTCAGTTTCTTCTTAACCAACGCCAATCCTTCATGAAAATCCTCTGCTGCATCAAAAATGCAAGGAATCACAATTTCTCCTGTCAATGCCTCCTTATATCCATAAAGAGAATTCTGATTGAAAGGAATAAGTTTCGGAGCTTTATCCTGAGCTTTAACAAGGTAGAAAGCCGCAAAAAGCAATAAAACAATACCAGAAAATTTTTTCATTTGCTTTTCAAATTACATGCATTAAAACGAATAAGTAATGTCAAGAATATAATGTCGTATTTTAGGCTGAAGGAGTTTAGACTTTAGGCTGAAGTATCATATTACCCCTTTTACCTTTAGCCTAAACACCTATAGCCTGAAAGCCTCATATGACATTATTTTATTTCTATTACTTAAACACAAATTTAAAAAACATCAATCCGTTTTTATAACGGTTTAATTACAAATCCATATTTATAGGATTTAGCCATTAATCTGTAGGGTGTATGCGGAAGCTGTCCCCAGCTGTTATCACCGCCTAAACCCCTTTGTGCAAGATCAACTGCAAGAGTTATGTCGGAACGTTTGTCAACATCTTTGGGATGTTGTTGTTTTTTAGTCATTCCCGGATCAAAATCTTCAGGACGATTATTCAATGCACTTACACTTAAAGGTTGAAAACCCTGTATTCGAATACCTCTACCCGTGGTGTTTTCCAATGTCAGCCACCTGACATCGGTTCTGTTTCCAAATTCCTGGGGACGAACATAGGGCATTAACTGTTCAGAAACTTTAAGCTGATATTCCCCAACAAAACTTGAGAAATTACGATCACTGTAGTTCTCCAGCGGTCCCCGGCCATAATAACTGAAGCTGTCAAATTCGGAGGGCAGCGTAAATAATAATCCAAAGCGTGGCATCTCGGGCAAGTCATTTGATCCTGCTTTATATTCAGCTTCAATCTTAAGAGCCCCTTCAGTATCCACGGTATAGGTCAAGAAATAATCACCTGAAATATCAGTAAGGAAATAATGAACCGACACGGAAACGCTTGAATTCGTTTCTTTCACCTGGAAATCCTTAAGTTGTTTTGCCTCTCCGGCGTTTCGCCAGATGTTGCTTTTCCGCTGCATACCATTTCCGAAATCATTATCCGTCGGCGCTCTCCAGAAATTAATTTCGGGAGCCTGCTCAAGCAGATTTTTCCCGTTTACACGATAGGAGTCAAGGGAGCCGCTTTGTTTGTTAAAGATCAAAGAAACCGTTCCTGCTTCAATGGTTAACCGATTATTTTTATCGGTTAGTTTGGGTGACGGGCCGGTTGCCCCAATGGGGGTAAAATAATTATTCTGTTTAAATGCAAATTGTTCCCTTGCAACCTCAAAATTGGCAGGAATCATTTCTGTTTCTGCCGAGGAATAAGCAAAGAGATTAAGATAATATTCGACTCCGGGCCCGAATTGGAGAGCCGGTAAATTAAGCTTTATCTCTTTTTCTGCTTTGGGTTCAAGAGCCGTTTCAAAACGACCTTCGGTAACTTTTTTACCATTCCTGATCAGTTCCCATTTAAAATGATAGTTGCTCAAATTGGTAAAGTCATAGTAATTTTTGAGGGTAATCAACCCCTGTTCCAGGTTTTTGGCTGTAAAATGGATGTATTGGTAAGCTTTCTTAACCTCTGAGAGGCCGGGATGGGGAATGCGGTCAGGAGATACAAGACCGTTACAGCAGAAGTTTTCATCGTTATGATAATTTTCATTTCCAGGGAAATCTCCTCCGTAGGCCCAGAATATCTTGCCGTCATCTTCTTTTTTTGCCAATCCCTGATCGACCCAGTCCCAGATAAATCCTCCCTGCATGTGTTTACTGCTTTCGATGATGTCCCAGTACTCCTGAAAATTTCCAGAGCTGTTTCCCATAGCATGGGCATATTCACACATGATAAATGGTCTGGTCTGGGGTTTTGAAGCATAGTCTTTCATGTAATCAATTAGTGGATACATCGGGCAGACAATGTCCGTATTGTTTCCTTGACCGGTCACTTCAAACTGAATCGGCCGCGAGGGGTCGCGCTGCTTCATCCACTGATAGATTTCCCGGAAAACAGTTCCGTCGCTGCATTCATTGCCCATACTCCAGATAATCACACAGGGATGATTCTTGTCCCGTTCCACGAGATTGTGTTCCCTGTCTTTATGGGCTTCGAACCATTCCTGCTGGAATGCAGGATTTTCTTTCCCGTATCCAGATCCATGCGATTCAATGTTCGCCTCATCAACAACATACAACCCATACTCATCGCACAATTTATACCAATCAATACAATGCGGATAATGGCTCATGCGGATGGCATTCAGATTGTTCTGCTTCATAAGCATAATATCCTTTTTTATCAGCTCAACATTTACATGCTGGCCTTCAAAAGGATCAATCTCATGGACATTGGTTCCTTTTATGAGGATATGCTGTCCATTTACCAAAAGCTGGCCATCGCGGATTTCAACCTTCCTAAATCCAATTTTACAGGAGGTTGTTTCGATTAAATTTCCTTTTTCATCTTTAAGGGTCAGGATCAGGGTATAAAGGTTAGGTGTTTCGGCAGTCCATAATTCAGGTGAGACGACTTTTTTGGATAGTACAATATCCCCAAAATCATTGGCAGGGATATTCAGTTTTTTAGACATTGATAAGGTCATTTTATTGCTGCGATCCAAAAGTTTTACCTCAACCAACTGGTTATTCTGATTTTTCGCAAGATAATTTCTAAGCTTCACATTCAAAGATAAAGACCCATTTTTAAACGACGGGTCCAGCTCAGGGTGTGCAAAGAAATCGGCAATCCTCAACTGAGCGGTGCTGTAGAGATACACGTCATTATCTATCCCGGATAAACGCCAGAAATCCTGGTCTTCAAGGTAGGATCCATCACTCCAGCGGTATACTTCCACTGCCAGCATGTTCTCTCCATTATGAATATATTTTGTAATGTCAAATTCCGCCGGGCTTTTGGTAACCTCACTATATCCAACTTTTTGTCCGTTGACCCAAACATACATGGCAGAGGTACCAGATGCAAAATGAAGATATATTCTTCGCCCATCCCAGGAATCCGGCAACTGAAAAGTTCTTCGATAAGAACCCACCGGATTGTCATTGTGAGGAATGTATGGTGCATGCATTCCATGAGGATAAATAATGTTAGCATAGATTGGAATTCCATATCCCTGTATTTCCCAATTGGAAGGGACCTTTATCTCTTTCCAATTGTTTGCATCAAATGATTCCTTATAAAAATCAACCGGACGGTCTTCCGGTTTGGCCACCCAATTGAATTTCCAATTACCATTTAGGGTAAGGTAATACGGCGACTCCTGATAACTATTCGCAACAGCCGATTTTTCTTCGGCATAAGGAAGGAATGTAGCCCGGTGAGCCTCACGGTTAATTTGAAAAACAAGAGGGTTTTCCCAATCAGGAATGAGATCTGCGGCATTTAATCCAGTACCTGAAAATAAAATAACCACAACAACAAATAGTCTTAATTTACTTGAAAACATGTCTTTTAAATTCATTTAAGTTAAGCCAAAAAACGGTTGCTAAAGAAAGTTAATTATTATCAAAAATTTTAATCTTTGGCAGAGTTTTTGTTTAATAAATTCTGTCAAATTAATACTATATATTTCAGGAACCAAAAAATCGCTTCTCAGCAAAAGAGAAGGGTTTTTTGGTCAACCTTAAAAAAACAGGAAAATGAAACCAAATAATGGAAAAAAGAGATACTCAGGACTACTTCTTTTGATGTGGTTACTGGTTGTGCTATTTTCTTCTTTCAAAGTGCAGGCGCAACGGGATAAAGAAAAGCTACAGGGGATGATTGAGGAAGATCGCACCACGATTGATGCAATCGCCGGATATGATGAGAATGTACAGCAGGATATTTTACAACTCGCCCAGACTCCAGAGGTTCTTAATATTCTTGAAGATCTGCAGAAAAGATCAGAAAAACAGTTCCGTAATATTATTCAGGAATATGACAGAGACGGACAAGCTGCATTGTACGAAATGGCACGTTATCCCGATCTTATAAGTGATCTGGTTAGAAACGGCAGACCTTCCTCCTCCGAATTGAACAGTATCATATCAAAATATCCTTCGGATATTCATCAAACTGCAAAGAAATATGGCCGCAGTTATTACGATGCGCTTAAGGAAATCGACCGTCTGAATAATGAAACGGACCGGGAGTTTCAATCATATCTTACCCCTTATGACGAACAAACCCGTGCCAGTGTAAGGGTTTTGCTTAAATACCCTGAGATAGTATCCATTCTTGTGGAAGACAAGGAATTCACGCGCCTGCTGGGTCTTACCTATCGCGAAGATCCCGAATGGGTCGTCAATCAGTTGGATACGATTTCAAACGAACTGGAGGAACAAAATCAAAAAGATCTGGCTGATTACAAAAACCAGATACAAAACGATCCGGAAGCGTACCAGGAAATGCTGAATGCTGCTGAAAAATTTTCGGTAGAAAGCAACATAACCAGAGACTACGATGAGGATTATCCTGCAGGCGGAAGTATTGAAATTAATATAATCCACAGCTATCCATACTGGTACGGATATCCTTACTGGTATCCTTATCCTTATTGGCGTCCTTATCCGGTTTACTATCATACAGGATTTTATATGGGTCCGAACCGGGCTATCGTTTTTGTAGGCTTACCTTCAAATCACTTTATTTACTGGCAGACACATTATCATCCAACCTTGTATCCCCATTTATCCTATAATTATTACAACTATTATCACAATCATTATCTGCCTTACAGGAATCAAGGGCACAGGCCGATATCTCATTATGGATTTTATCACTCGGTCGAACGTAATGTAATCAATAATCCAAGAGTAAACAATGAAAATCTGGTTAGGATTGACCGCAGAAGGGGATCCAATATCGTGCGGCAGCCCTCGGGAATAACAGGGAATAACGAATCTTCCTATTCCGGCAGGAGGTCATCAGCGGTTACACGTCCGGATGTAAATTACCGGGGATCAATTAAGAGGGAGGCTATCCCACGGACAACGCCCTCGCCCGTCAGACCGTCTGAAGGTTCATACAGAAGAAGCTCTATGGATCAGGATAATTCCCGAAACACAAGATCGGCACAATATCCAACTCCTTCATCTAACCGAGGGTCAAACCAGGCAACTCCATCCCGGAATGAAAACAAACCCAGGGAATATCCTGACGCAGGAAAACGTAATACATTTCAGCAAAGAGATAACTCCCAGGCCAATCCTTTAAGAAATTACAGAAACTATAAGGCTACTGAACCACGGCAGGCTAATCCGTCCCCCAGCAGGAGGGAACCAGTTCAGCAAATAAGGCCCAATTCAGGAAACCGGAGTCAATCCCGCCCGCAGTCAAACAAGGCTTCAGGAGGATCGAGAAATTCAAGGGAAAAATAAACAGATAGGATTAACATTTATGACTTGTTAAATCTGAAACAAAAAAAAGAAAATGTTTAATTTAAAGATTCTAAATATGAAAAGTTTAAAATTAATTATTCCGGTATTCTTGGTTCTGATTATAACCGCTTGTACTACACTGAAGATTTCTTCTGATTTTGATCGGAAAGCGAATTTTCGGCAGTACAAAACATTTAATTTCGCCAAAGAGGTGGACCGGGTAAATCTTAGTGGTCTTAACCGTGACAGGTTGAAAGATGACATTGCAGCACAAATGGAATCCAGAGGGTACAGCCTTGCAGCAACCCCGGATCTTTTAGTTAACGTTTTTATTAAAGGAAGGACCAAGACTACTGCTACTGCAACTACCTTTGGCAGTCCCTGGGGTTGGGGATATTACCATGGCTGGGGCTGGGGAACAACAAATACTTACGTCGATATCAATAAATATGTTGAAGGCACCATGTTTGTGGATGTGGTCGATGTACAGCAAAAAAGGATGATATGGGAGGGAATCGCAGAAGGGATGATCAATCCAAGGACTCAGACCACGGAAAAGAATCTGAGTAAGGTTGTAAATAAAATATTTGAAAATTTCCCGCGATAAATCATAAAAATCCAATCACAAAAAAGCCGGCTAGTCCGGCTTTTTTGTTTTAATCCATATGATGGTATTATTATAGTAATTATATTAGTAAAAAAAAGAATATGAAAGTATTTAAATTCGGAGGGGCTTCTGTTAAGGATGCAGAAGGGGTAAAAAACATGGCTTCCATCATTAAATCTTATTCAGGAAATATGATTATTGTGATCTCCGCAATGGGGAAAATGACCAATGCACTAGAGAAAGCAGTGAAATTTTATTTCACCCGGCAGGGCAAAGATCTTTCCATGGCGGTTGATGAGGTAAGAAATTATCACTACTCAATCATTCGTGATTTATTTGAGACTGACGGGACAAAAACTCTTTGCGAAATAGATGACCTTCTTCGTTCCCTTGAAAATCGTGTTTTTCACACTGAACCCTCATTGGATTATGATTTTGAATACGACCAGATTGTTTCCTATGGAGAAATACTTTCTTCCAGAATTGTCAGTCTGTATCTCCATAAAATCGGGTATAGCCATAAATGGATTGATATAAGAGAATGTTTGAGGACTGACAATACCTGGCGGGAAGGTAATATTGACTGGGAACTCTCAAGGCAATCAGTGCCCCGGGTCTTCAATAATTTTGAATCTTCTGTCTATTTAACGCAGGGATTTATAGCTGCTACTCCTTTCAATTCCACCACGACCCTCGGGCGGGAAGGTTCAGATTATTCTGCAGCCATCTTGGCCAATATCATGGATGCAGAAAGTCTGACCATCTGGAAGGATGTTCCGGGAATAATGACTGCCGATCCGCATAAATTTGAGAACACACAGAAAATGGAAAAACTGTCCTACAGGGAAGCTGTTGAAATGACCTATTTCGGAGCCAAGATAATTCATCCGAAAACAATGAAACCTCTTGTAGATAAAAATATACCCTTGTATGTTAAGTCATTTTTTTCTCCGGAAAATCCCGGTTCTGTCGTTCACAATTTTGATTTTATAGTAGAAAATGTTCCTGTTTTTATAATAAAGGAAGACCAGGTGCTTATCACTGTTACTTCTTTAGATCTTTCTTTTATTGCTGAAGATCACATTGCAAAAGTATATCATCTTTTATCGCAATTCAGGATGAAAGTGAATATTGTTCAGCAATCCGCCATGAGTTTATCCTTTGCGATAGATAAACCCGAGAGGAATACAGATAAACTTATTCAGGAATTACATCAGAATTTCAGGGTAAGCTACAATGAAAATCTCGAACTTCTTACTATCCGCAACTATGATTCAGATACAATCAGGGAAATGATTAAAGACAGGATTGTTTTTGTTGAACAAAAGACGCGCAGGACCGCCAGGTTCCTAATGAAATAGGGAATTGATTGTAATGTACTGATGTGAGCAAATCCACACATCAGCACATTACGCCATCACCCCATCATCCACACACTTTTCCATTAAACACAAGTCTTTCTCCTTTTATTTCATCGTGGAAAAGACCTTTCTGGGCAGGATTATCATTTTCATAAACAAGCCTCCCGTTAACAAACGTTTTATTGACAAAATAATAAAAGGATTCACCTTCAAATGGAGACCATCCGCATTTATAATTAATATTTTCCCTGGTAACGGTCCAGCGGCCAGAATCGACTAAAACGAGATCAGCTTTATATCCTTTCCTTATATAGCCTCTTTTATCTATATGGAACAAATCAGCCGGAGCGTGACACATTTTTTCCACTACCTTCTCAATGGAGATTTTCCCATTGCGGCTTAATTCAAGCATTACAATCAACGAATGCTGAACGAGCGGTCCTCCTGAGGGACAATTGAAATAAGAATTTTGTTTTTCCTCAAAAGTATGCGGAGCATGATCAGTGGCAATAACATCAATCCGGTTATCACTGATTCCTTTTAATAATCCCTGACGGTCCGTTGCACTTTTAATGGCAGGATTCCATTTGATGCGTGATCCGAATTTTTCATAATCTGAGTCACTGAACCAAAGATGGTGAACGCAGACTTCGCTTGTGATCTTTTTACCATTCAACGGGCCTGGTTCAAACAAAGCCATTTCTCCAGCTGTAGATACATGAAGCACATGCAATCTTGTACCGAACTTTTTAGCCAATTCTACTGCTTTGGAGGTAGATTTAAAGCAAACACTTGCATTACGGATCTTCGGATGTTCACTCACCGGGATATCCTCCCCATACCTCTCTCTGGCTATCTTCAGATTGGCTTGAATCTGTTGTTCATCCTCGCAATGAACAGCAATGAGCATTTTGGATTTCGAAAATAAAGCAGATAAAGTCTCTATATTGTCCACCAGCATATTACCGGTCGAGGAACCCATGAATACTTTGATTCCACACACTTTTGAAGGATCTGTCTTTAATATCTCTTCAAGATTATCATTGGTAGCTCCAATATAAAAAGAATAATTACAAAGCGAAACTTCAGAGGCTCTTTGGTACTTCTGCTCCAGTAATTCCTGGGTTGTAGTCTGTGGATTTGTATTTGGCATATCCATAAAAGAAGTAATTCCCCCCGCGACAGCAGCCCGGGTTTCTGTTCCGATATCTGCTTTATAGGTTAGTCCGGGCTCGCGGAAATGCACCTGGTCATCAATGACCCCCGGAATAAGAAATTTGCCGGATGCATCAATTACTTCAGCCTGTGAGAGCACACTGGCCGGAACTGAATCCCTGAAAATCTTCTCAATAATCCCGTTCCGGATTAAAATACTGGTATCTTTTAAAATCTTACCTTCATTTACTACTTTGGCATCTTTGATAACGATGTCTTTCATGATTTAATGTGAAAAAAGGTGAACAGATAAACGGCAAACATTGTTTTACAATTCCACGAAAGTATTTCTTTGTGGAAACCATTTTTTAATAAAGTGAAATTAGAAAACTTTATTAAAACAATAAAATAATCAAGAAAACTATGTTTTCAGGATCAAATTACGCTTCATGTTTTCCCCATTTTTTAAAATAGCTTGAAATTTTCATTAAAATAACCCCCTTAAAGGCTTCACCGAATATTCCTCCGCTCATCTTGGAATTTCCTTCCTGCCTCTCCGTGAATATGATCGGTACTTCTTTGATTTTAAAACCGTACATCCATGTTTTGAATTTCATTTCGATCTGAAATCCATAACCCTTCATACGTATTTTATCGAAATTGATTGTTTCCAATACCAGACGACGGTAGCATTTAAATCCGGCTGTAGTATCCATTACGCTCATTCCTGTGATAAAACGAACATAAACGGAAGCAAAATAAGACATCAGAACCCTCTTTAGCGGCCAGTTTATAACATTAATACCTGAAATATAGCGGGAACCAATTGCAAGATCTGCACCTTTTACCGAGCATGCTTCATATAATCTGAGCAGATCATTGGGATCATGCGAAAAATCGGCATCCATTTCAAAGATAAATTCATAAGCCTTTTCCAGTGCCCATTTAAAGCCTGTAATATAAGCAGTTCCAAGACCCAGTTTCCCTTTTCGTTCGAGCAAAAACAGTCCAGGAAACTCCTTCATCATCTCTTTGACAATTGAAGCTGTTCCATCAGGAGAGTTATCATCGATTATGAGGACATCAAATTCTTTAGAAAGTGAAAATATTTTTCTTAATATCCGATCAATATTCTCCTTTTCATTGAATGTTGGAATAATTACTATGCTATCCGACACGATTTAAAGTTTCTTTTCAGTCTGTAAAAGTATCATAAAAAAAACAATACGCAATAAGAATCGGCCATTAGTCATCAGAAACAGTGCATATAAAAGTCTGATGTTTTTAGCAGGTAAACTAAATATACAAATTTTCAAGAAGATCAATATAAACGTCGATCCCTCCCTTTATTTCATAAGTATATATAAATTCATTGGCCGTATGCGATCTTGCCGAATCACCTGGCCCTATCTTTACTGATATGTAAGGAATAACAGCCTGATCTGAGGTAGTCGGAGAACCGAAAGTGGTTAATCCAATATCCAATCCTCTTTTTATGAATGGATGTTCCGGGCTGATTCCTGAAGAATTCAATCTGAAAGAACGCGCTTTAACTTCCGATTTTATTAATCCCGATATTACTTCAAAGACATCTTTGTTTGAATAGAATTCATTGGTGCGGACATCCATGACAAACTTGCAGGAATCGGGCACCATGTTATGCTGATGACCTGCGGCAATTTGGGTGACAGTCATTTTAACAGGACCAAGGACCTCTGATTTCAATGGAAATTCATAATTCCTGAGCAGCTGGATATCCTCCATAGCCATATAAATTGCATTCTCTCCCTCCTCCCGGGCAGCATGACCAGCCTTTCCTTTTGCTTCCACATCCAATACAAGCAAACCTTTTTCGGCTATGGCCATTTGCATGCCAGTGGGTTCACCAACAATGGCCAGATCCAAATTACCAAGCTGGGCAATCACGGAAGTCATACCGTTTGGACCGGAAATTTCCTCCTCTGCACTTGCACAGAAGATCAGATTATAAGGAAGACTTTTCTTTTTATGAAAATAAATGAAAGTTCCTAAAAGAGCAACTAATGAAGCACCTGCATCATTACTTCCAAGACCTGTGATTTTATCCCCTTCGGTTGTAGCCTTAAAGGGGTCATATGTCCAACCATTGGCTGGACGAACGGTATCTATATGAGAATTTAAAAGGATTACAGGTTTTGTATCATTCCAGTTTTCATTTCTGACCCACAAATTATTTTGTAATCTCTGAGGATTTAAATTCCACTCCCGAAGTCTTGCTTCAATCAAATCAGCTACATTGATCTCTTCCCGGCTGAAAGAGGGAATTTCTATCATTGCTTTCAAAAGAGCGATACAATCTTCCTGGATTTTTTCAATCATGGCTACAACAATAATCTTGTACCTCTTAAACCTCCTGAAATACCTTGTGCATTAGTGATTACGACGGCTTCGACTCCCCTTTTCAGGGCATTGAATCCGTTCTCAAGTTTTGGAATCATTCCGCCTGAAATAGTTCCATCAGCTTTCAATCTTTCAAATTCTGCGGAATCAATTTCAGGTATCCTGGATTCATTGTCCGCTTCATTTAATAATACACCGCTTTTCTCAAAACAGAAAACAAGTCTTACCTCATAACGGCTGCTCAAAGAAGTAGCCAATTCGGAAGCTATTGTATCGGCGTTGGTATTCAGAAGCATTCCTTTCCCGTCATGGGTAATAGGAGCTACCACGGGAATGGCGCCATCACGAAGCAAATCAGCTAAAGCAGAGGCATTTACCCAATTTATATCCCCTACAAAACCATAGTCAATTTTACCTACCGGACGTTTGACGGCACGGATTATGTCTAAATCAGCCCCTGTAAGCCCGATCGCATTGTTCCCCAGGGCCTGAAGGCCTGCCACGACATTCTTATTTACCAGACCGGCATAAACCATAGCAGCAACTTTCAGCGTTTCTGCATCGGTAATCCGCCGTCCATCCACCATTTTTGTTTCTATTCCCAGCTTTTCGGAAATCATTGTGGCTGTTTTCCCACCTCCATGCACCAGAATTTTATTTCCTGCAATGCGAGAAAAGTCCTTCAGCAATGATGCCAGCGAAGCCGGTTCTTCTACAATCTTTCCTCCTACCTTAATGATTATTAAATGTTCTCTCATCCTTAGGATTCCAAAATCAATTTTAAAACTGTTTGTGCCGAATATACACGATTTTCTGCTTCATCAATGACTATTGAATTTTTGCTGTCAATTACCTCATCGGTAACAATCATGTTTCTTCTTACCGGCAGACAGTGCATGAATTTTGCATTATTTGTCAAAGCCATCTTACCCGAATCAACAGTCCAATCCATGTCTTTTGAAAGAATCTTTCCATAATCTGTATAGGAAGACCAATTCTTGGCATAAATAAAATCTGCGCCCTCGAAGGCCTTTTTCTGATTATATTCAACTTTCAAATCACCCATAAACTCCGGTGCAAGCTCATAACCTTCAGGATGGGTAACCACCAATTCATAATCCGCACTTCGCATCCATTCAACAAAAGAATTGGGAACAGCCTGAGGCAGAGCACGGGGATGAGGAGCCCAGGTCATCACAACCTTTGGGCGATCTTTCTTTTTATATTCTTCAATGGTAAGGTGATCTGCAAAACTCTGCAGTGGGTGACGGGTTGCAGCTTCCATACTGACAATGGGAACACCGGCATATTCAATAAATTGATTTAATATCTTTTCGCTGTAATCATCCTCCCTGTTCTGAAAGCGGGCAAAAGCTCTTACCCCAATGATATCACAAAACCTTCCGATCACAGGAATTGCTTCACGGAGATGCTCCGGTTTGTCGCCATCCATGACCACTCCCATCTCACTTTCGAGTTTCCATCCATCCTGATTTACATTCAGAACCATGGTATTCATTCCAAGATTCATGGCCGCTTTTTGAGTGCTGAGCCTTGTCCTGAGGCTGGAATCAAAAAAGATAAGAACCATGGTTTTATTTTTACCAAGATGTTGAAATCCATAAGGATTTTTCTTGATTGAGCGGGCTGTTTCAATAGCTTCATTCAGATCAGGAAGATCATAAACCGAGGTGAAATGACGCATAATGATGTTAATGTTTTAGAGTTATGTTTTACAGAATTTTTGAAAGGGTAAAGTTAAAAAGTTAATGGTATAATGCTTTAAAATATAAAACTAAAAATTCAGAGAATATTTTCTTTATTGAAAGGAGTAATTTATAGTAAAATCAATTTCATCAAAGCATTCATTCACAGCTGATCTACAACAACTTGTACGAAAGTCATCCCAAGATGTAAGCTAAGAGTATAGCCAAATTACCCTTAGATCATGACTCGAACCTCATCCGGGACCATTTTACAGTTAACCAGAAATACAGATTTTAGTTACAACAAGATTGGAGAAATATCTCCGGGGAGAATCCTGTTTATTTCTCCCGAATTTGCCCCTCCCCTTCGATCAGCCATTTATAGCTCATTAGTTCATCGAGAGCCATGGGCCCCCTTGCATGGAGCTTTTGAGTACTAATGCCTATTTCAGCACCGAGACCAAATTGGGCTCCATCTGTGAATGCGGTGCTGGCATTGACATAGACAGAAGAAGCATCCACAACTTTAAGGAATAATTTCTTTTTATGTGCATCTTCCGTGATGATCGCTTCGCTGTGCTTGGAGCTGAAGGCAGAAATGTGTTCCAGTGCTTCTTCAATTGAAACAACTGTTTTAACAGCCATCTTATAAGAAAGGAATTCAGTACCGAATGACTCCTCCGTGGCCGGTTTCAAAAGATCAGCAGGGTATTTCCCTGCCAAAGCATTATATGATTGTTTATCTGCAAAGATCTCCACATTGCTTTCAGAAAGTAATCCTGTGATATAAGGAAGATCATCAATCCTCGACTGGTGGATCAAAAGGCAATCAAGAGCATTGCATACGCTCACCCTTCTGGTTTTTGCATTATTGACAATCAGGCGCCCTTTCTCCTTATCTCCCTTCTCATCAAAATAAGTATGACAGATTCCTGCACCAGTTTCAATTACCGGAATAGTTGCATTTTGCCTGACAAAATCGATCAGTCCCTGGCTTCCGCGCGGGATGATCAGATCCACAAATCCGCGCGCATTCAAAAGTTCGGCGGCAGCTTCATGACCAGCCGGCAATAAAGTCAAAGTATTGACATCAACGCCAGATTCAGCCAGTACTTTATGGATTATATTGACAATAGCCGTGTTGGAATTAATGGCATCGCTTCCTCCTTTAAGAATGCAGGCATTCCCGGATTTAAAACAAAGTGAAAAGACATCAAAAGTAACATTGGGACGTGCCTCATAGATGATTCCGATAACCCCAAAAGGGACTCTTACTTTGGAGATCTTTAAACCATTGGGACGGACCGTCTCTGAGAGGACCTTTCCAAGCGGAGATGGCAGGGCTGCTACATTTAAAATATCGTTTGCAATTGAAGCGATGCGGTCCTTTGTCAGTTTCAGACGATCATATTTTGGATCAGAAGAATCCATCAGATCCAGGTCTTTCTGATTTTCTCTTAATATATAATCTGTTTTTTCTACTGCCGCTGCTGCGATATCATTCAAAATATCATTGATTTTGGCAATGCTTAGAAGATTCAGATGGCGGCTTGCAATTAAGGCATTTTCAAATTGATCCTGAAATATCATCTTTTCTGTCAATAAAGGTATAAATAATCATAATGAACAAAGGGCTTGCATTTTTTGCCGCCCATCTCTTTACGCGCTTCTTCGGAAGAAAAGGAAGCTCTTCCCAACCCGATCAGATCGTTGTTGGCATCTTTAATTCTAATGATATCGCCTTCCTTGAAATGGCCTTCAATATTGGAAATCCCAATGAATAAAAGGCTGATCGCTTTATCTGATAAGAGCGCCTGACGGGCACCTTCATTCACGTAAACTTCTCCACGGGCAAAATCATCAGAATTAGCCAGCCATTTTCTTACTCCCGATGACCTCTTTTTAACGGGAATGAAGTGCGTATGGTTAAATTGCTGACTACTTTCAAGAATATGAATCAGAGTATTTTGCCTGGTGCCATTTGCAATATGAACAGCTATTCCCTGCCCGGCCAGTTTGGAAGCAATTTTATATTTTGTGATCATCCCCCCTCTGCCGAATGTTGATTTAACAGTAGACATTGCATCAATCACAGGAGCTTCCCCGTGTTTGATTACCGGGATTAATTTGCTCCCTGGTTCATTGGGAGATCCATCATATACGCCATCCACATTGGTAAGTATGATGAGGGCATCCATATCCATCATGGATGCAATAAGCCCTGAGAGTTCATCGTTATCGGTGAACATAAGTTCAGTCACCGAAATGGTATCATTTTCATTAACAACAGGTACAACACCATTCTCGAGCAGCGTGGAAATACAATTCCTCATATTGAGATAATGGTCCCTGTCTCTGAAACTTTCTTTGGTAGTAAGTACCTGGGCACAGGTTAATCCGTATTCTCTGAACAGATCGGCGTAGCGGTTAATCAGTTTTACCTGACCAACTGCAGACCATAGCTGGCGGCTGGATACAGGATCAAGTTTACGCTGGGGTTCTACCTCAGCGCGTCCTGCAGCTACAGCTCCTGAAGTTACAAGAATGATCTGAATCCCTGATTTATGAAGCATTGCAATCTGGTCAACGATATTGGCCATTCTGGTGACATTCAGCATGCCATCTTCACGCGTCAAAACATTACTGCCAACTTTAACTATTATTTTGTTGTATAAAAGAGACATCTCAATAAAAATATTCCCAAAAATAGGAATTTATTTTCTTATGGTTTCATATTAACAAGGGTGCCCACGCAGGGGGCACCCCTACGTGGGCTGTGGTAATTAACTGATTTATTTCCCGTTCTTCCCGCTGTTCTCCCTTATTTGTACCCTACGGATTTTCCCGCTGATTGTTTTTGGCAACTCCGTAACAAATTCGATTATTCTGGGATATTTATAGGGAGCAGTGACGTGCTTCACATGATCCTGAATATCTTTTATGAGCTCTTCATTGCCCGGGCGAAACTCTGGTGCAAGCACAATGGTTGCTTTAATGATCTGACCGCGCACTTCATCCGGTACACCTGTAATTGCACACTCAACTACCGCCTTGTGTGTCATCAGAGCGCTTTCCACCTCAAAGGGCCCGATACGATAGCCGGAGCTTTTGATCACATCATCAGCCCTGCCAACAAACCAAAAGTAGCCATCTTCATCCCGCCATGCAAGATCACCGGTATAGTAAACCCCATTGTAGTGGCAGGCATTTGTTTTCTCTTCGTCACGGTAGTAGCCCGAAAACAAACCCACATTCTGCTTTTTATCTGTCCGGATAACAATCTGACCCACATCCCCATCTTCACATGGATTATTATCTGAATCAACAAGATGAACATCAAACTGGGGCGATGGTTTTCCCATTGAACCTGGTTTAGGCTCCATCCAGGGGAACGTAGCAATCTGAAGTGTGGTTTCTGTCTGGCCAAATCCTTCGTGGAGTTTCAATCCTGTCTTTTCGTAAAAAGTATTGTAAACAGAAGGATTAAGAGGTTCTCCGGCCACTACGGCCCATTTAAGGGCAGAAAGATCATATTTTGAGAAATCTTCCCTGATTAGAAATCTGTAAATTGTAGGAGGAGCGCAGAAAGAAGTTACTCCATAGTCGCTGATTTTCCGGAGCATATCTTCGGGAACGAATTTCTCAAAATCATAGACAAAGACAGCACATCCGGCCAGCCACTGACCGTAAATTTTACCCCAGACTGATTTAGCCCAGCCAGTTTCAGAAACGGTCAGATGCAGACCACCGTTTTCAACATTCTGCCAGTATTTCGCCGTAGAGATGTGTGCAAGAGGATAGGTGAAATCATGACTGACCATCTTTGGATTAGCAGTAGTCCCTGAGGTAAAATAAAGTAAAGATATATCGCAGTTTTGAGATACATTTTCACGCGAAGGGCAAATGAAGGGTTTTGCTTTTTCTATACCTTCGGTAAACGAAATCCATCCTGTGGGTACATTGGTTCCAATCCCAACCAGCGTCTCCACCGTTAGTGATTCAGCCATAGCCTCATTGATGCTTTCTGTCAGGTCAGGTTCTATTACGCTGACAATCATTTTGGTTCCTGCAGCGTTATTGCGGTAAATAATGTCTTTTTTTGTCAGCAGGTGCGTGGCTGGAATACAAATAGCCCCTATTTTGTGTAAGGCAAGGATAGAGTACCAGAATTCATAACGGCGTTTCAGAATTAACATTACTTTATCGCCACGACCTATTCCCAAGGACTGAAAAAAAGAAGCCGTCTGATCACTCTTTGTCTTTAATTCAGCAAAAGTAAAGTCATGATGAACTCCTTCGTCATTGACCCAGCAGATAGCTCTTTTTGAAGGGGAAATCCTGGCGTATTCATCCACTACATCATATGCAAAATTGAAATTTTCAGGAACAATTATTTCGTAGTTTTTACAAAAATCTTCAAGTGATTCAAATTCAGACTTTTTCAAATATTTTCTATACATAGAGCAAATATGTTTAAAGAATTACTGCAAGAAATTTCGCCGGATTGCCATCTTCAGCAACCATACCATGAGGCAGGCCGGAATCAAAATAGATTGAATCACCAGCCTGGAGAATCATGATCTTCTCCCCAATAATGAATTTTAATTTTCCCTCGATCACGTAATTGAATTCCTGTCCGGGATGCGAATTAAAACTCACGGTTGTATCCTCTTTGGGTTCTACTACAACTAAAAAAGGATCTGCTTTCCGGTTAAGAAAATTTCCTGCCAGGGATTGATATTTATAAGCCAGCCGGCGGTCCACAACAATACCCTTATCTTTTCGGGTAAGAGTATAAGAATGCATATGCGGCTCCTCTCCCGACAACAACATCGTTAAATCAACATTGTATTTGTGAGCCATCCGGTGAAGAATACTTACCGGAATATCAAACAGTCCGCTTTCATAATTCAGGTACTGTTCTTTTGAGATCCCACAGGTAAAAGCGGCCTCATCAGCAGTGATATTCAAAACCTCACGCAATCCCTTCAGACGCTCTGCTATTTGAATGATTTGTTCTTCCATAAGTTTTGATTTAAATTAAAAGTTTCAATGTTTCAAGTAAAGTTTCAATGTTTCAAACGCATTGTACGAGATTCAGGAATTGAAACTTTGAAACATTTGAAACCTTGAAACTATTTCTGGTTTATTTTATTGTAAGAAGTAACTAAACCTTTGATCAAAGAGGAGGAAAATCCTCTGTGCTCCATTTCATTGAGTCCCGAAATGGTGATTCCTTTAGGAGTTGTTACTTTGTCTATCTCCTGTTCCGGATGATGACCCGTTTGAAGGATCAACTCTGCTGCTCCTTTTACAGTCTGAGCAACAATCTGTTGTGCCACATCTGAACTGAAGCCTATTTCTACTCCACCCTGGATGGCAGCTCTGATAAAACGCAAGGCAAATGCGATACCGCAGGCGCCCAGAACAGTGGCTGCAACCATCAATTCTTCATTCATAAAAATAACTTCCCCCAGAGTACTAAAAAGCTCTTTAATGACCTCATTTTGTTCCTCTGTACAATCGGGAGAAGCAATACAGGTCATCGATTCCTGCAAAGCTACCGCCGTGTTGGGCATTACTCTGAAAGGAATTACGCCGGATGGTAAAAGTTCCTTTAGCTGCGCTATGCTGATACCGGTCATCAGTGAAGCTACAAATTGTCCGGGCTTTAGGGAGGATTTCATTTCAGTGATTACCTCAACAGCCTGATAAGGTTTGACTGAGAGAATAACCAGATCTGCTTCGTTAACCGCAGTTTTGTTGTCCTTTTCTACGCGTACCCCCTGAGTAGCCAAATCATTCAGCAATTGAGTGCGGCGACGGGTAATTACGATTCTGGAAGCTTCAATACCTGCTTTTAAAAAACCTTCGGCTACAGATCTTCCCAGATTACCTCCACCGATTATGGCAATTTTTAGATTTTTAATTTCCATATTACTGATTTCAATAAAAAAGTGACGAAATTTAACATTATTTCAGCACCTTTTTTAATGCTTTTATAAAATGATCTACTTGTTTCCTGGAGAGAGTCAGCGGCGGCAAAATCCGAATGGTGTTTGTTCCTGAAACACCTGTAAAAATCTTCTCTTCAAATAATAATCTTTTTCTAATGTCTGAAACAGGGGAATCGAATTCGAGACCAACCATCAATCCCCTCCCCCGGACTTCTTTGATCCCGGAGATTGTTGATACCTCTGAAATCAGATAATTACCGACTTCAAAAGCATTTTCCACCAGATTTTCAGCTTTCATGATGTCAAGAACGGCTATACCGGCAACACAGGCAAGATAATTACCGCCAAAAGTAGTGCCAAGCATACCATACCATGGTTTAAATTCAGGGCTGATCAGAATCCCACCGATCGGGTACCCGTTACCCATCCCTTTTGCTATCGAAATCACATCAGGTTTAATGCCTGCGTATTGATGCGCAAAGAATTTCCCGCTTCGTCCATAGCCTGATTGTATTTCATCCAGAATAAGAACAGCGCCATATTTCCTGCATAATTTTTCAGTCGCCTGGAAAAATGAATCTTCCGGGACCCGGCAGCCCCCTATCCCCTGGATTCCCTCTACAATGACAGCCGCAACATCTCCCTTCTGAAGCGCCGTTTCAAGAGCGGCAACGTCATTAAGGGGGAGAAGGGTACGTTCTATCGTGTCATTAAGAGGTGAAACTATTTTGGGGTTATCGGTCACAGCAACAGCGGCTGAAGTTCTGCCATGAAATGATTTTTCAAAACAGATGATCCTGCTTTTACCGGTATGAAATGAAGCAAGTTTCAGTGCATTTTCATTGGCTTCTGCCCCCGAATTGCAAAGGAAAAGAGAGTAATCAACATATCCGGAAAGCTCGCCAAGTTTGACTGCAAGCTCTTCCTGCAAAGGATTTTTCACTGAATTGGAGTAAAAACCAATTTTGCTGAGCTGATCCGAAATACGCTTTACGTATTGCGGATGGGAATGTCCAACCGAAATAACAGCATGGCCCCCATACAAATCAAGGTACTCGTTTCCCTTTTCATCGGTAATATAACACCCCTTTGCTGCTACCGGTGTGACATCAAAAAGGGAATAGACATCAAATAACTTCATTTCTTTATTTCAATTAAATATTGGGTCACGAAGTCACACGAAGTTTTTCTCAAAGTAACACAATGTCTTTGTGAAACTCTGTGTCTGACTTTGTGCAACTTTGTGAGCTATTCGTAATTCCTAATTCGTAATTCAATAAGCGCTTGGTTTAATCCCCAGTCCGCTTTTTTCATCCAGCCCGAACATCAGATTCATGTTCTGAACCGCTTGCCCCGAAGCGCCTTTTATAAGATTATCGATACAGGAAATAATCATCAGCTTATCCCTGTGCTTTTCAATGAAAAGTATCGCTTTATTGGTATTCACCACCTGCTTCAGATCAGGATTGACAGCCGTAATGTTTACAAAAGGATGCGTTTTATAATAACCATGATAAAGATCCATGGCCTCACCCGGAGACCCATCAAAACGAGTGTAAGCTGTGACAAAAATTCCACGGGTGTGATTTCCTCTCACGGGAATAAAATTGACTGCTTTGTTAAATCCGGGCTGAGCCTGCTCAAAGCTTTGCACGATTTCCCCGAGATGCTGATGTTCAAACGCTTTGTATACCGACAAATTATTATCTCTCCAGCTAAAATGAGAAGTGCTGGTCGGGGCCTGGCCCGCGCCAGTCGATCCGGTAATGGCATTTACATGAATTTCATCTTTAAGCAATCCTGCGGAAGCCAATGGTAAAAGCGCCAGCTGAATGGCTGTTGCAAAACATCCCGGATTGGCAATCCTGTTTGCGTTGCGAATCAACTCCCGGTTGAGTTCCGGTAACCCGTAAACAAAGTCGTTGCCCTCCCTCTTTAATCTGAAATCGTGACTGAGATCAACAATCTTAACTCGGGAAGGTATGTTGTTTTTCGCAATAAATTCTACAGATTTCCCATGACCGGAACAAAGAAAAATAATGTCCGTTTCTTCAAATTTGACATGATCGAATACCATAAAAGTATCCCCTAAGAGATCCGTATGAACGAAACTGACCGGCTGACCATGATGGCTGCTGCTCTGTACATACTTTATCTCTGCATGCGGATGTTGAAGCAGTATCCGTATTAATTCTCCCCCGGTATATCCCGCCCCTCCTATAATTCCAACTCTTATTTTATTATTCTCCGGCATTATATCTTTTGTTTATTTACATTAATTCCTAATTCTACCACCAACCATTAATCTAAAGTTCCTTATACCCCGAAAGGGGCACAATATGAATAACCGTGGGCGCAACCCACGGTAGATACACTCATTGCTACTCGTCCCCGAAGGGGGCGAATAAAGAAAAAAAGAACTTAAGAATTAAAATTAAGTTATCGGAGGGAAGCCTCAATTCTTAAATATTAATTCTTAATTGATTGTTCGACCCCTTCGGGGCCGTGGCTCATTGATTTCACTTTCCGTGGGTTTCGCCCCCGGTTATTCACATTAATCCCCTTCGGGACTTTCGTAAACATTATCCATTATGCCACATTTTTAATAATTGCACCTGCGTAACCGCTCCGGCCTCATCTCTCATCATTAACCATTCACCGAGTGATAGATCTTTAACTGATTGGCCAGAATTTTAGTAAATCCTTTTGCATCATCAGCCGTCCAGCCTTTGTTCATCTCTCCGTACTGCCCGAAATCTGATTTCATTAAATCGTGATCCGATTCAATGCCCACAAGCTGGAAAGTATAAGGGATAAGTCGTATAATCACATTACCGGTGACATTCTCCTGGCTGTTTTCAAGAAATTTTTCGATATCGCGCATCACAGGCTCCAGATACATGGCTTCATGCAAAAACATACCGTACCAGTTGCCCAACTGCTCTTTCCAGTATTGCTGCCATTTGGTGAGCGTATGTTTCTCCAGCATCTGATGTGCTTTAATAATCAGCATTGGGGCTGCAGCTTCAAATCCTACACGTCCTTTAATACCAATGATGGTATCCCCGATGTGCATATCGCGTCCAACAGCCCATGCTGAACCTATCTTTTCTACTTCCTGGATCGCCTCAACTGCATTGCGGTACTCTTTCCCGTTTACCGCTTTCAACTGGCCTTTATTAAAACTCAGTACCAGTTTCTCTTCCCCTTGCTTTTGCAGATGAGTGGGATAAGCTTCTTCGGGCAAAGTTTTATCGCTTGAAAGGGTCTCTTTCCCGCCAATGCTGGTACCCCAGAGTCCTTTATTGATCGAGTAAGCCATTTTCTCAAAGTTATCCTGAACGCCATGTTCGCGGAGATAATTGATTTCAGCCTCTCTTGATAATTCGAGATCACGCGTGGGGGTGATGATTTTTATCTCGGGAGCAAGAACTTCAAAGGCCAGATCAAAACGTATCTGGTCGTTACCGGCTCCCGTACTGCCGTGTGCCACATGAGTGGCTCCGATGCTTTTTGCATATTCAATCACCGCAAGAGCCTGAAAGATCCTTTCAGAACTGACAGAGATCGGATAGGTGTTGTTGCGTAGAACATTGCCATATACCATAAACCGGATACCCTTCTGATAGTAATCCTCTGTAACATCGATGGTTTTATGCGACTTTACACCAAGGGCGTAGGCCTTTTTTTCAATATTTCCAAGCTCTTCTTCTGAAAAACCACCCGTATTGGCTATCGCAGTATGAACTTCCATACCTTTTTCTTTCGACAGGTACATTGCACAAAAAGAAGTATCCAATCCCCCGCTGAATGCTAAAACTACTTTTTCTTTCATTATTTTTTTTCTCTTATTTGGTGTCCTAATCTCATAATATGAGAATTACTTTAATTAAATGTGCTAATTTCACGAATTAAGGACGAATCGAAGATCAGCGAAGCTAATTTTCACGAAAGCTCTTAATTCTTTCATTCATTTCTTAATTCCTTAATCTTTAAATCGCTTCCCCATCCATTGCCGTCAGCTTCAGCTGACGGATGAAGATGCTGATTCAAAAAGGCTTTAGCCGCATTCTAAAAATAAAATCATCAATGTAGCTAAAGCCAACTCCAATTCAAACATCTCCCGTCAGCTGAAGCTGACGGCAATGGAAGCTAATTTTTAATTCTCAATTCGTAATTTATAATTTATAATTCATCAAATTATCTCCCGAAAATCCAGCTTATCGATGAGAATGACAATTTCTCATTACCATTATTGCGCTTCTCCAGCCATTCTTTGAAAATGGCAAATGGGGTCTTTGGCTTTTTGATCGACTTTTCCCATTCCGGATCATACAACATACCTGTGCACAAACATTTCGTTTTATTGGTCCTCATCAATATATCGTAATTGACACAACTCTGGCATCCTTTCCAGAACTGTTCGTCCTGGGTCAGCTCTGAGAAGGTAACAGGCCGGTACCCCAGTTCTGAATTGATCTTCATCACAGCGAGCCCTGTCGTGAGTCCGAAGAGCTTTGCATCAGGATACTTTTTACGCGAAAGCGCAAATGCCTTGTGTTTTATTCTCTTTGCAAGGCCAAGGCCCCGGTAGTCCCAATGAACAATAAGCCCGGAATTGGCCACGTATTTCGCATCACCCCACGATTCAATGTAACAAAACCCTGCAAACTTCTCACCCTCCAGGGCAATAATGGCTTTCCCCTCCATCATTTTGGAAGCGATGTACTCATAAGTGCGTCGGGCGATACCCGTTCCCCTTTCCTTGGAAGCCTTCTCAATGGTATCATTTATCTCATCCACATAACGAAGATGCTCTTCTCCGGCAATCAAAACCTTAATTTCCGGTTTTGACTCATTCCTTTCTTTACTCTTAAAATTCATTATGACTCAATGAAATATAATTTCGTAATTTCTGATTCCTAATTCGCAATTCAATGTCGATTAGCTAAGTAAAATTAGAACACCTCTTTGTCTTTCTCTGTGATCTCGGAAAGAGGCAACGCCTCCTCTCTGTATCCTTTTTAAACAATGTTCATATTTTCTCTCTATGAATCTCTGTGTTCTCCGTGTCTCCGTGGTAAATTTTTTTCTCTCTGTAACCATTAACTTCTTAACTAAACGACATTGATCCGTAATTCCTAATTTCTTAACCCCGGTAAAATCTTATTTAAGACTCCTATAACATCAGTGCGATTTATTCCTTCACGAACAATAATCAGAACTGTATCATCCCCTGCAACAGTTCCCAACAATTCTTTTGCATTATATTTATCGATCAGGATGGCGATGCTGTTGGCGTAACCCGGCATTGTTTTTAAAACGCCAAGGTTGGCAGAAAATTCAATTCCAAGAACCGCATTCGCCAGATAATTTCCTCCGGAGCGTTCGCTTTCGGCAGAAGAACTAACATATCCGTTCGGGGAAAGACGGTACACATAACCCTTTCCACCTTCGTTTACCTTTGTCACCTGCATAAATTTCAGGTCCCTGGAGAGCGTGGCCTGCGTCACCTCCGAGCCCAGTTCCTTCAAACGAAGTGACAATTCATCCTGATTACTAATGACTTCTTCAGAAATAATCTTCTTGATCAATCCTATTCTTTCCGTCCTGTTCTTCACAAATGAATAATTATTCCGTTTAAAGGTGCAATAATACCGAATAATATTCCATTTATGCAATTTTTATGCATAAATATTTATTAATAATGCGAATCATGCGTCCGATCTCCCGACCCTCATAAGTTTCACCCCCGCGTTCTTAATTTTATTTACCAAAAATCTGTGGTCATCTGTAACATCCGTGTCATCCGTGTTCTAATTCCAAGTTTTATTAAGGGTGATCTGTATGAATTTTGTATCGTCTTCAGATGATCTGTAGTTCTTTTTCGTAATTCGTAATTGAATTCCGTGGTCATCCGTCTCATCCGTGTCATCCGTGTTCTAATCAATCATTAACCGTTATTCAGGTCACAAAGTCACACAAGGTTTAAACACAAAGTTCCACAATAAACTTTGTGAAACTTTGTGTATAACTTAGAGAGACTTAGTGAGCTATCGTTAACCATTAACCATTAACCATTAACCATTAACCATTAACCATTAACCATTAACCATTAACCATTAATTCACATGATGATTACCACCATCATTCGCAACTCTCAAAAAAGGGTCTCAAAGAACTTTCTTGAGCGTGAATTCTTTACCAAATGTCCCGATTACACGCGTAACACCCATATCCTGGACAGCCGGCTGATCTTCGCGGTTCAGGTCATCCGAAACTTCATCTCCGAGCCCGTCTTTATCACAAGCTCCTATCGTACTTTCTTATGCAATCAACTCTCCGGCGGTGCTCCGGATTCTTTTCATTTAAAAGGAATGGCGCTCGATTTTATGGTCCGCAATCATAAGCTTGTGGCTGATCAAATCCGCAATTGTGATGATCTTTTCAGCCTTCTTTACAGCTGTGGCATCAAAGGATTTGGAATCTACAAAGGCCACTTTCACATCGATACCCGTCAAAAAGGCGCGGAATCCTACGGGCAATATGATTACACCCTCTGGGACAATGGATAATGGTTAATGGTTAATGGACAATGGATAATGATAATAGCAAATTCCAAACATCAAACAGGGGAAAGTTTCACCGGGGGCGATCTGTGTGAATCAGGTTATTAGGCTGAAGACGTTAGGCTGGAACCTCTCACTCGTAAATACGGCAAGAAGTGGTATGGAGACCTGGGAATTGCTGCCGGTATTTACGACACTGATGCAGAATAAGTTATTTTCCGTTGGATTATTTCTTTTTAAATACCTCATTCTCCTGTTGAAACCCTTCAGCGACAACAGTCAATTTAATATTGCTTATATCCACCGGTTCTGCATCTACGAGATAAGAAGGTACAAGGCGGTATCCATTGTCCACTAAAGTATACGGTTGCTCAACCTGCTCATTTTTATATAAATGCATTGCCAATTCTGCTGCAGTTTGTGCCATCGTTCTTATTTTTTTGAAAACAGTCATGGTCTGGTTCCCGGCAATAATTTCCTGTATATTGGGCAAATCTGCATCCTGTCCGGCAACAGCTACTTCTCCCGCCAATCCCCTTTCCTTCAAAGCTCTGATAGCACCAAGCGCCATTGCATCATTTCCGCAGAGCATAGCATTAATATTATTTGCCGTCGCATTCAAGGCATTCATTGCCAGCCTGTAACCTTCATACGTTGACCATTTTTTGCCAAATTCCATATAAGCAATTGAAATATCCCCATGGTCAACAAGGGGCTGCAAAATATTCATTTGTCCGACATAGACCATCCGGCTGTTATTATCAAACGGGGCACCTCCAATCAGGGCATAATTGCCATGAGGTTTAACCTTCGAGATTGATTTGGCCTGTAATTCTCCGATCTTCAAATTATCCGCAGAAACATAATAGTCGAGCGGACAATTGTTTATCATTCTGTCATAAGCAATGACTTTTATTTCATTTTCATGTGCCAATTCCACAATTTTACCTGCAACATAAAGATCAACCGGGATAACCACCAATACAGAAACTCCCTCATCAATCAGTTCAGAAGCCTGTTTGATCTGTGTTTCCTGTGAATTTCCGGCATCCCTCACGATAACAGTACCCTTTTGCCGTTTGACTGCATCGACAAAAAATTGCTGGTCCTTCGTCCAACGAGGACTATCATAACCATGCAGAAGAAAACCAATTTTGGGATGTCTTCCAATACACCCAGCCTGAACCATTCCGAAAATGAGAATCAAGGCGTAAATCCACGTTTTCATAATCAGCAGTATTAATTAATCTGATAAATTTATTTTTAAAATCCTGATCATTAATTATTACAGTAAGTTACAGCTATTAAGCAAGGAGCAACTATCTTTTAATTAAGTTAATAAATTAGTATTTAAATTCATAATTTATGCGTAAAAAATTTTCAAATATGTTTTGCCGTTACCTCTATAAAGTTAATTGATAATCTATCGGCACACAAGGATAAAGATGTAAAAGAATGGTTGGATAGAAAACGAAAAATCAAGAAGCAGAAAAATCTGCGTAATCCTTTAATCAGCTTAATCCAGGTTCAGATATTTTCGTGTTAATTCGTCCCCCATTTAGCTTCGCTGATCCAACGATTCGTCTAATTCGCAGTTTGCAATTCATAACTTTACAATTTAATAAGATTTCTCTTTGCGATTTTTAAAGATTTAAACTACTTTTGTGCCCGTGCGACATCTATTTCGAATATCGAGGATGAGAGCGCTGAAAGATGCGTTTTTACTGCTGATCAAAAGGTAGTGAAAACGCATTTTTTTTGATTGTAGGGGCAGGGCTTGGTCCCTGCCCTGCTGAAATAAATTAATACCAGAATAAAGCTGATGACAATGCGAAAAGTAAGACTGATACTTGAGGACGGAACAGCCTTCGAAGGAAAATCTTTCGGTTATGAGAAATCAATAGCCGGGGAGGTTGTTTTTTATACTGCCATGACCGGATATCCCGAAAGCCTCACGGATCCTTCCTATACTGGGCAGATTTTGGTATCCACCTATCCCCTGATCGGAAACTATGGTGTCCCTCATGAACTAATGGAGAATGGAATTCACCGCCATTTTGAATCAAACAAAATTCACATCAGCGGATTGATTATCTCCGATTACTCAGTGGCGTTCAGTCATTGGAATGCCATGATGAGCCTGGGCGATTGGCTGAAATTACAGCACGTTCCGGGAATTTTCGATATCGATACCCGTGCCTTGACCAAAATACTCCGTGAAAAAGGTTCGATGCTTGGGAAGATTGAATTTGAGGATGAGATCATCGATTTCTTCGATCCAAATAAAGTGAATCTGGTTGAAATTGCCAGTTCCAATAAGATCGAAACTTATGGAAACGGTGAATATAAAATAGTCCTCGTAGACTGTGGAGTCAAGAATAATATTATCCGTTGCCTGATTAACCGGAATGCAACCGTGATAAGAGTACCATGGGATTATGATTTCAATCAGATGGAATATGATGGCTTATTTTTAACAAATGGTCCCGGAGATCCCGCCATGTGCGAAATCACTGTAAAGCATATCAGGAAGGCCATCGGGCGGGAAAAACCAATCATGGGGATATGCCTTGGCAATCAGCTCCTTGGATTAGCCGCCGGAGGTACAACTTACAAGCTGAAATACGGACACAGAAGTCACAATCAGCCGGTTCTGCTGAAAGGAACAAACCGCTGCTTTATTACATCACAGAATCACGGTTTCGCCATTGACGACAAAACACTGCCTTCCGACTGGGAACCATTGTTTATTAATGTTAATGATGAAACCAATGAAGGGATAAGACATAAAACCAAACCTTTCTTCTCCACCCAATTCCATCCCGAGGCCTCATCAGGCCCGGTAGATACAGAATTCCTGTTCGATGACTTTATGGAAAATGTAAGAATCTCTAAATCTTCACCTGTCAAAACTCAAAACTAAATGATAAATTCGAATATCAAGAAAGCAATTGTCCTCGGTTCAGGGGCATTGAAAATCGGTGAAGCCGGTGAATTCGACTATTCAGGCTCCCAGGCCTTAAAAGCGCTGAAAGAAGAAGGAGTTTATACCATACTCATCAATCCCAACATTGCCACCATTCAGACCTCCGAAGATATTGCCGATAAGATCTATTTTCTTCCCGTCACCGCCTATTTCGTTGAAAAAGTCATCGAAAAGGAAAGACCGGATGGTATTTTGCTGGCTTTCGGTGGTCAGACAGCCCTGAATTGCGGGGTTGATTTGTTCAGAAATGGAGTTTTGGATAAATACAACATCAAGGTGGTAGGAACCCCGGTTCAATCGATCATCAACACGGAGGACCGGGAAATATTCTCGGGAATTCTGCATGAGATTGATGTATTGACGCCCAAAAGCATTGCCTGCGATTCCATTGAAAAGGCCAGAGAAGCGGCGAAACAGCTTGGATTCCCGCTCATTATCCGTGCAGCTTACACCTTGGGAGGATTGGGATCAGGATTCTGTTCAAACGAGGAGGAACTGAACAAATTGGCCGAAAATGCCTTCTCCTACTCCCCCCAGATTTTGGTTGAAGAATCCATCAAAGGATGGAAGGAAGTAGAGTATGAGGTTGTTCGTGATATTTACGATAACTGTATTACGGTGTGTAATATGGAGAACTTTGATCCGCTCGGGATTCATACGGGGGAATCCATCGTTGTTGCACCCTCACAAACCCTTTCCAATGACGAATACCATAAATTAAGAGCGCTTTCAATTAAAATCATCCGGAAAATCGGAGTGATCGGTGAATGTAACGTTCAGTTTGCCCTCGACCCTGATTCAGAAGATTACCGGGTAATTGAAGTAAATGCGCGTCTTTCAAGATCATCGGCCCTGGCCTCAAAGGCTACCGGATACCCGTTAGCCTTTGTAGCAGCAAAGCTGGGACTTGGATATGGACTTCATGAACTGAAAAATTCAGTAACGAAAGTCACTACCGCCTGTTTTGAACCAGCGCTGGACTATATCGTTGTTAAGATCCCACGCTGGGACCTCAACAAATTTGTGGGAGTATCCAAAAATCTGGGATCAAGCATGAAATCCGTTGGTGAGATTATGGCCATTGGCCGCTCCTTTGAAGAAGCCATTCAGAAAGGGATCCGGATGGTTGGCGTGGGAATGCACGGATTTGTTGGAAACAAGGAGGAAATGCAGATCACCGATATCGAACAGGAATTAAAGCACCCGACCGACCGGCGTATCCTGGCTTTGGAAGAAGCCCTGGATAAAGGATATACTGTTGATCAAATATGGGAAATTACCCGTATTGATAAGTGGTTCCTGCAAAAGCTCCTCAATATTTATAATCTTAAGTGTGAGCTGGTCAAGTATAATTCACTCGAAGAACTGCCCTTTGAACTGCTGAAATTAGCCAAAAAACAAGGGTATTCAGATTTTCAGCTTGCCAGGATTATTCTTAAGAGTACCGATAAAAAAATAAATAAGGATGTCTTAAAAGTCAGGGAATTCCGTAAAAATCTTGGAATAGTTCCTGTTGTAAAGCAGATTGATACTTTGGCTGGAGAATATCCGGCCATGACCAATTACCTTTACATCACGTACAATGGCACTGAAAATGACGTTGAATTTCCCCATGACGGGAAATCAGTCATTGTTCTTGGTTCGGGCGCTTACCGCATCGGATCTTCCGTTGAATTTGACTGGTGCTCCGTAAATGCAGCCAATACCATCCGTAAAGAAGGATTCCGCTCGGTAATGATCAACTACAATCCTGAAACGGTATCCACCGATTACGATACCTGCGACAGGCTCTATTTTGACGAACTGACTCATGAAAGAGTCCTTGATATCTGTGACTTTGAACAGCCAAAGGGAGTGATCTTATCCATGGGCGGTCAGATCCCGAATAATCTGGCCACAAAGCTGGATGAACAACATGTCCCGATTTTAGGCACCACAGCAGAAAAAATTGATAACGCGGAAGACAGGAAAAGGTTTTCCGCCATGCTCGATACCCTCGATGTAGATCAGCCCCGCTGGAGCCAGCTGACTACCATAAATGAAATTTATAAGTTTGTGGATGTAGTAGGTTTTCCGGTCTTAATCCGTCCTTCCTATGTGCTGTCAGGAGCCGCAATGAATGTAGTGTCCAATAAAGATCAGCTTGAACATTTTCTTAATCTTGCGGCCCATGTCTCCAAGGAGCATCCGGTAGTAGTGTCCGAATTTATTGAAAATGCCAAGGAGATCGAAATGGATGCTGTGGCCAAAGATGGAGAGATTATGGCCTATGCCATTTCTGAACATGTTGAATTTGCAGGAGTACATTCAGGGGATGCTACCATTGTATTCCCTCCTCAAAAATTATACATAGAGACCATCAGGAGAATCAAGAAAATTTCAAGGAAAATTGCAAAAGCTCTTGAAATCACCGGCCCATTTAATATTCAATATCTGGCTAAAGACAATGATATCAAAGTAATTGAATGTAACCTGAGAGCTTCACGTTCCTTCCCCTTTGTTTCAAAGGTTTTGAAGACCAATCTGATTGAGATAGCCACTAAGGCAATGCTTGGAGTTCCATTCCAAAAGCCGGATAAATCATTGTTTGAACTGGATTACGTGGGTGTAAAAGCTCCTCAATTCTCATTCCACCGCCTTTTAAATGCAGATCCTGTAACTGGTGTGGATATGGCTTCCACCGGCGAAGTGGCCTGTATCGGCGAGAACTTTTATGAAGCATTATTGAAATCCATGCTTTCAGTAGGTTACCGGATACCTAAAAAAACGATACTGATCTCATCAGGTCCTGCTCATGCAAAGACTGAGTTGCTGGACAGTGCCAAAATGCTCAAAGAAAGAGGATTTAAAATATATGCCACCGGAGGAACACACAAATTTCTTGAAACCAATGGTGTCGAAACCGAAAGGGTATCCTGGCCTGATGAAGATAATGAATATCTTAACTCATTAAATTTAATCCGAGAGAAGAAAATTGAACTGGTAATCAATATTCCCAAAGACCATACCGCAAGGGAAATTACCAACGGATATATCATCAGGCGAAATGCAATCGATTTCAATATTCCTTTGATTACCAATGCCCGCGTTGCCAGTGCTTTCATATACGGCTTCTGTAAAATGGAATTGGATGACATCACTATAAAAGCTTGGAACGAATACAAGTAATGAAAAAATGAAAGAATGAAGGTTAATGGTTAATTACGAATTCCTTTCATTCTTTCATTCCTTAATTCCTTAATTCCTAAAGCCTAAAGCCTAATTGCTCATTCAATCATGTAATCTTTTAATCATGTAAATCAAGGTTCAGACATTTCCGCATGATCTGTTTTTTTCTTAACTTGACAAGTAATAAACTTTCATTTTAAGGTCATGACACAAAAGATAACGCCCTTTCTTTGGTTTGACAATCAGGCTGAAGAAGCAGCTAATTTCTATGTTTCTGTATTTAAGAATTCTTCCATAAAGAAAGTTACCAACTTTCTGGCAGGCTCGCCCGGCGAAGAGGGAACCGTTATGACGGTGGCGTTTACGTTAGAAGGACAGGAATTCACCGCCCTCAATGGAGGACCTGATTTTGAGTTTTCTCAGGCCATATCCTTTGTTATCAACTGCGATTCTCAGGAAGAAGTTGATTTCTATTGGTCTAAACTGTCCGAAGGAGGAGAAATTCAGGCTTGCGGATGGCTGAAAGATAAATACGGTTTAGCCTGGCAGATCACTCCTGTCAAGCTGATTGAGATGATCAATGACCCCGATCCCGACAAATCCCAGCGGGTCTTCTCTGCCATGCTTCAAATGAAGAAACTTGACATTTTTGCATTGGAAAAAGCCTATAACAACATGTAGATTAAGGAGTTATAAATTTGAAGGGGCCACCTGGAAAAGTTTTGCAACGTTTGCTGCTTTTCCCCTTCCCTGTTTTTTAATTGCAGGTTTTTGTAATTTACACATTACAACAAACGACCACTCTGACTAATGCAATGAATGAATTCATGTCATTTAATCAAAAAATCAGGATTTTACAATTTTGCTATTGCATTCAGGAGCCCTTTTCGTTCAATACCCTTTTTTAAAACGGGTTCCCACATCACGCTTGTCCATCATATCCGGAGCAGGATTGGTTTGCTGTGGGCGCTGAGCAATCTGACGGATATGTTCACCAGTCCAAAACCGGTGGTTCGTTTCCAGATCGATCTCACGCCATTAATTAATTAATTTATTAATCAGCTCATTTTGCTCTTCTGTTTCTTTTAGCCTCCTGTTATTGAATCGGGAAATTTCTTCCCTTAGAAGTAATTGAGATTTTAAACAGATATCAAAAACCTATAAGTTCATAAATCAGCACATAAATTTGATTATCTAATTTGTACGTATATAAACGAATCAGGTTAAGAATATAAATTATAATTTATTCAGAGAAATATGAAACATATTTTATATGAATTTTGTTGATACTAATAATGAATTTAACAATTAAAATACAACATTATGGGAAGCTTACTTTATGCCATTGCAGTTATATTAGTTATTATATGGGCATTGGGATTTTTTGCTTATAGTGCAGGGGGCCTGATTCATATTCTTTTGGTAATTGCCATTATAGCAATTCTTTTAAATATCATAAGAGGGAAAAATCCATTATAATTAATTGATTCAGGGAAAGTGGTAATAACCAAAGAACAGCCTCCTCTGGTAGCGGGGTCTCCTATTACCGTGTTGTAATGATGGGAATAGGATTTTTTTTCAGACTTCTAAAAATAATAAAGCGGAACCCTCTTATCACACCAATTAACGAGCCTTTGTAAAGCCAGGGCACGTCCAATCCATCAATTATTAAAGCTACCTGATCGTATTCTGCAATATTTTACTTATAACAATTTTGTCCCCTCTCTCCGAAAGACTCCCCCAAAACAAAGGAACTTATTTGAACACTCCCACAGACTCATTCAAAAGGGTACGTATTTACCTTATATCAAAGATGGATTTACTGTGCATTTACTGTGCATTTACTGTGCATTTACTGTGCATTTACTGTGCATTTACTGTGCATTTACTGTGCATTTACTGTGCATTTACTGTGCATTTACTGTGCATTTACTGTGCATTTACTGTGCATTTACTGTGCATTTACTGTGCATTTACTGTGCATTTACTGTGCATTTACTGTGCATTTACTGTGCATTTACTGTACCATTAATGCACAGTAAATGCACAGTAAATGCACAGATAATACGGACTTAATATATCTTATTAAGGATGAACAATCCCGGGGAGTGTTCAATTAAGTGTGTCATTTTCTTTTTTTAATCCCGGCAAGGACAATGATTTTGTTACTTGATCTCTCTTCGACGCAGTGTTCGAACAATCGCTGTGGCAAATTTTACTTTTATTCTTCAGTTACTTCAATATTTTCAAACTTAATTTTATCTTTATCATGTCAGGCGAATTATAATAAGTATTTGGAATAAAATAATGTTGTATGAGGCTTATAGGCGATAGGTGTTTAGGCCAAAGGAAAAAGGGGAATATTATGATCCTTCAGCCTAAAAATACGACATTATATTTCTGACAATACTTAATTAAACTGGTTTAAAAATATTTAAGAGACTGTTTAAATTTAGTTCTTTGGGGATTTTAGTAGTTCAACCCCTTCGGGGTTGAGGTCTTATATGTCACATTTTCCGTGGGTTACCCCCACGGTTATTCATATTAAACCCTTTCAGGGTATAAAGCAAATTTAAGTCAGAAGGACTTGAATATGAATAACCTCCGGTGTAACCGGAGGCACTGAAATACATACAATACAGAACCCCGAAGTGGGTTCAACTTTGTTAAAAAGAAATTTAAACAGTTTTTAAAGCAGAAGTTAAATTTTCCATGAAAAAAGAGGCGGGAATAAGAAAATTGTTTGCTGGACTTGCGCTTATCGTGTTAATTGTTTCAGGATGTAAAAAGGATGGTCTGACTGACACCCCACCCACCCCCAACCATGATCATTTAATACTGGTTGCAAATCCCGGAGATAACAAGGATATACAACCGGCCATTGTAACAGCTATTAATACTGCCATTGACGGTGATACCATTAAGCTGCCGAAAGGTACCTTTGTTTTTAATGGAACGGTTACCACCACAAAATTAGTTTCCTTAATGGGCGAAGGTATAAACAACACTATTTTGTACAGGTCCGAGAGTACTCCGGATGAAGATCTGACATCAAAATACATGTTTTGTTACGAAGGCAAGAGTGAGAATCCCAGTCACGTGATCATATCCGATTTAACATTGAAAAGCAAAAAGCCCGCAGATATGAACAATTTGAATGGAAGCTTAACCACAGATTTCGGCATTAGATTGTCAAAGGTCGTTGATTTCATTGTCACCAATTGCCGTTTCGAAAACTTCGGCTACGCAGCATTGATGATTTACCATAAAGATAAAGTGGCAAGAGGGTTGATTTACAATAATCAATTCTATCATAACTTCAAAGGCAATGGTCTTGGTCTTGGTTATGGGGTTTGCATCTACGCTGAAAATCTGGAATGGGTAAATTCCCCTAATTTCGGAAGCAATAATTTCATTTTCATTGAAGATAATACCTTTGAATACCACAGACATTCTGTCGCTGCAGGAGGAAATGGGTTATATGTAGCCCGTCACAATACCATTAAGAACAATCATGTTTCCGCTGCCCTTGATATGCACGAGGCCAGGACAGCAGCTGCGGGAGGTTCAAATCATTTTAGCAGCAGAGCCGCAGAAGCATATGCTAATACGATTATTAACACAAAATACCTTGATGGGACTGATATTCCCACAGGGAATAACGTAAATGTATCCTTAATGACCGGATCGGGCATCCAGTTTAACGGCGGCGAATCGGTAATATACAATAATTATGTATCCGGCTATAAAGCAGGTATTCTTTTGATTGTTAGGCCCAACTCCGTTACCGGATCCACCTATCCCGTACTTTATCAGATCGGCTATGCTTCCGCTTTAGCTTATGGGGATAATCATAACGGCACCGATGCTAATTATGGCAACGGTGATTCTTTTGTCTGGAACAATCAGTTTCAGTATGTAAATGGATATACCAGCGATAATGGCTCAAACAAAGCCTTTGACTCAACTGCCGGGCTATTGAGTGCGGGAAGAGATTATCATCTGTCTTCAAAGCCAGGTTATGTACCTTACCCCTATCCTCACCCTTTAAGATCCGTGATAAAATAGGCTTTCAAAACCTCGCCTGTAGAAACCAAATGAGATCATATAATGAGATGATGAAATGGTTAAATAGCCCATTTACCAAAGGGGAAAAGAGGATATGAGATAAGATGACTGAAGTCGCGGGAAACCTTGGCAAAACATCCTCTCATGGGTACTTCAATTTTTTATTTATCTTTATTTTAATTTTACTATAAATCTCTTCAAAAAATAAGATAATGGAAAACGTTCGTCTACATAATGCAGCGATGACCTTTCTGGTTATGGCGGGGATACTCTTACTAATGATTTACGCCCAGGGCCTTCTTGTTCCCATTATGGTCGCCGGATTTTTGGCTATGCTCCTGGTTCCGATGGTCAGCATGTTTGAAAAAATGAAAATCCCAAGGACCCTTTCCATTGTGATCTCGCTGCTTATTTCCATCTTTTTCCTTGGAGCCTTAGGTTTTTTCTTTGGCAGCCAAATCAGCAGCTTTACTCAGGATTTATCGGATATACAGCAAAGATTCGATGAGATATCTGTCCAGGTGGAAACCGCTATTGAAAATATTTTCGGTGTTAAAAATGCCTTGAACTTTGATAATTTAACCAATCAGTTTTTCACTTTTATAAAAGACAACGCCGGCAAAATATCCGGTCTTGCGTTCAGTACCCTTGGAAGACTGGGCTTATTAATACTGATTCCTGTCTATCTGTTCATGTTCCTGCTTTACCGCGATCATTTTACGCAATTTGTGATCAGGTTATTCAAAGACGAGCCAACCGAAAGAGTGGTGAATGTGGTAACTGATATCAGGCAGGTTATTCAGCACTACATTATAGGAATGCTGAAAGTAATGGTTATTCTTGCCACACTGAATGCGATCGGCCTGATGATACTGGGGATCAAGCATGCCATCTTCTTTGCCATTTTCGCCGCCCTGCTTAACGTGGTCCCTTATATCGGCCCTTTGATTGGCTCCATCGTTCCCATTACATTTGCGCTTTTAACAAAGGATAGTTTATGGTACCCTGTCGGGGTACTCATCTGCTTCAGCATTAATCAATCCATTGAAGGACATTTTCTAACTCCCAAAATAGTAGGATCCAATGTGAGCATCAATCCTCTTACCTCTTTAATTGCTCTTATCATCGGAGGAACAATATGGGGTATCGTGGGGATGATACTCTTTATTCCCATGTCGGCTATTTTAAAGAAAATTCTGGAGTTATCACCTAAGACTGAGGTTTATGCATTCCTGATGGGGGAAGAGAATACCGGTAAGAAAAAGAAGCGGAAGCATTTTCTGTCAGTCTTGCGGAAATCAAAGGAATAGTTTGGTTAATTAAAATGAGTATCAGGTTTGTTGCCCAACCGTTTAGTGACCTTGTCATATAGTTGGCATTTAGTTGGCAGTAATAGTCATTGTGCAGTAAAAACAATTAATAACGATCAAATGACCATTAATGACAACATTTGACAAAGAAAAATCTCATTTAGAAAAAAGTAAACGGATATTCATTTTAATTAAATAGCTTGTATAATCTTATTAATAATCTCACGGAATTTATCCACCTCTTCATTAGGCAGTACATTGAGCACCTGTTTTTCACATTGCAGGCGTTCCGTATCAATTCTTTTCTTTATTTCCTTTCCTTTCGAAGTCAGGCACAGGGTAATCGCCCGCCGGTCGGAAGAATCGATGTTACGGTCCAGATAACCATTAATCACAAGTTTGTCCACCACCCTGCTTACTCTGGAGGGCGACAAACTCATGGTGCGGGAAAGTTCGTAGCTACTGATCCCGTCACAATCATCTACCGATGAAAAGAAAAGCAGCTCAGATTGAGTGATGTTCAATTCATCCATTAATTTCTGATCGATATGGGCACATTTCTTTTTCATCTGATAAATAATACCCATTATTCCTGATGTTACATCCATAACGAAAGGTTTTTCCCAAAAATACAAAAATAAAACAAATGTTTTCATCAGCATTTTTTGATATTAACAATTATTTTGCATGAACATTTGTTTTTTACATTTATTCCTATTACTTTTGTATCACAAATATTGTTAGTGGCAATTAATAAAGAAGAAACTATTTTAAACTTTGATCATATGGCATTAGAACATTTAACAAAAGACACCTTCAAAGAGAAGGTATTTGATTACGAAAAGAATAATGAATGGAAATTTGAAGGTAAAGTACCTGCAATCATTGATTTTTATGCCGACTGGTGCGGACCGTGTAAAATGGTAGCTCCCATACTGGAAGAACTGCAGAAAGAATACGGCGATAAACTTACCATTTTCAAGGTAAATACCGACGAACAACAGGAGCTTTCTTCAGTTTTCGGAATCCAGAGCATTCCATCCATACTGTTTATTCCCTTAGATGGCAAACCTCAGATGGCAGCAGGAGCTCTTCCAAAAAATTCTTTTAAATCTGCAATTACCGATGTATTGAATGTTTCAATCAACTAAAAGGGTTGAATGATAACCAATGAAATTTCGATTACCTGGAAAGACGGGATGACTTTCGAAGCTGATTCAGAGGGACATAAACTGATACTGGATTCTTCGGAAAACACCGGAGGCAGAAATCTCGGGATCCGGCCAAAGCCACTGATGCTGATTGCGTTGGCCGGATGTACGGGTATGGATGTTGTTTCAATCCTGGAAAAGATGAGAGTTAAGGTGGAACATTTCAAAGTGAAAGTTGATGGGACCGAGTCGGAAGAAATACCAAAAAGGTATATCAAAATGCACATCAACTATGAATTTTGGGGTGAGGATCTTCCGTATGAAAAGCTTGAAAAAGCTATCGACCTTTCACAGGAAAAATATTGCGGTGTATTGGCCGTTTATAAAGAGGTGATGCCGGTTACTTATTCAATCTTCACGCATCAACCCAAAGAAACACAGGTTGAATAATTTCGGTTCCCAAAAATCTCTTTTCTCTGTTTTTGTTCCGGTAAAAATTATTTTATAACAGAATTTTTGCTCCGGTTTGTTTGAAGATTCTGAGATATTATTATTTTTGCCGAACAAAATGAAGAAAATGAATCGGGAATTTAATTACGGAGGTTGTTATTGGCGGTGGCGCAGCTTGCATAAAGACGCGTAAACACCATACCTGTAATTAAATATAAAATATCAAAAGGATATGACTGTTTACACAGCATATCCTTTTTTAATTTAATAATGTATCGTTTTAATCAACAACAGACACAAAATCATGGAGCAGAAAAAAATTTATCTCGATGAATCAGAGATGCCCAAACAATGGTATAATCTTGCCGCTGATGTAAAGATGCTGCCACCACTTGGTCCCAACGGAAAACCGGTGACTGCTGAAATGCTGGCCCCCGTATTCCCAATGAACCTGATCGAACAGGAAGTCAGCACGGACCGCTGGATCGATATTCCTGAAGAAATTCAGGAAATGTTGAAGATCTGGCGCCCAAGTCCGCTGATCAGGGCTTTTGCTTTGGAAAAAGCCCTCGGAACTCCAGCAAAGATTTTCTACAAGAACGAAAGTGTTTCTCCGGCCGGGAGTCACAAACCCAATACCGCCATACCTCAGGCATGGTACAACAAAAAGTTTGGAATCAAGAGGCTGACCACCGAGACAGGCGCCGGACAATGGGGAAGCGCCCTTTCTTTTGCCTGTGCCTTGATCGGGGGCATCGAATGCAAAGTCTTCATGGTTCGTGTCAGCTATGAGCAAAAACCTTTTCGCCAGATGCTGATGAATACCTGGGGAGGGACCTGTATTTCAAGCCCAAGTACTCAAACAGCAGCAGGTAGAGCTATTCTGGCTTCTGATCCCGATACCCCCGGAAGTCTGGGAATTGCTATTTCTGAAGCCGTTGAAGCAGCTGTTTCGGATCCCACCGGCCAAACAAGATATGCTCTTGGATCGGTATTAAATCATGTAATGCTCCATCAGACTATTATCGGGCTTGAGACCAAGAAACAGCTGGCCAAAGCAGGGATTAAGAACCCGGATGTAGTAATTGGTTGTGCCGGAGGCGGGAGCAATTTTGCAGGCCTTGCCTTTCCTTTCATTTTGGATAAAATAAATGGAGCTGAAATCGAAGTGATTGCCGCTGAGCCTTATTCCTGCCCAACTCTTACCAAAGGCTCCTTTGTGTACGACAATGGAGACATAGCTCAGATGACCCCTCTCCTTCCAATGTACAGTCTCGGACACAAATTTGTACCGGCTCCCATTCATGCCGGCGGATTGCGTTACCACGGAATGTCTCCTCTTGTAAGTGCGGCTGTCAAAGAAGGATACATCAACCCTATTGCCATTCATCAGTCGGAATGTTTTCAATCGGGTATTCTTTTCTCCAAGACAGAAGGCATTATCCCTGCGCCGGAATCCACTCATGCCATCGCAGCTGCCATACGCGAGGCCAAGAAAGCCAAGGAAGAAGGAAAAGAGAAGACCATTGTATTTAATCTCTCCGGACACGGTTTGATGGACCTGTTAGGATATGACAAATACCTTACCGGACAGCTTTCAGATTACGAGCTTCCGGATGAAGAGATCAAGAAAAATCTTCAGGTACTGAACGGTTTTCCGAAAGCAGAATAGGCTTTAGGCTTTAGGCTAAAAATAAGAATAGCTGCCATCTGGCAGCTATTCTTATTTTTAGCCTAAAGATTTAAAACTCCTTTTTATTTCATAGCTAAAGTCTTAATTCTATACTAAAGTCTATGCCTAAAGCCTATTAATAATTTTCTTCCTGAAGTTCAAAGTAAGCCTGAGGATGGCGGCAAACCGGACAATTAAGGGGAGCTTTGGCCCCTTCGTGGAGGTAACCGCAAACGCGGCATTTCCAGATCACTTTCCCATCCTTTTCAAATACCTTGCCTTCGTCAAGGTTCTTGTATAATTTAGTATACCTTGCAGCATGCGCATTCTCGATCTTCCCGATCAGTTTGAAGGCCACCGCAACCTCTTTGTAACCCTCTTCTTCAGCAATGGCTGCAAAAGCAGGATACAGCTCACTACACTCTTCCATTTCACCTTCTGCTGCAGCTTTCAGGTTTTCAAGAGTTGTACCGATCTTCCCTGCAGGATAAGAGGCAGTGATTTCAACGGGGCCACCTTCGAGAAAACTGAAGAATTGTTTGGCATGGGAACGTTCGTTGATTGAGGTTTCATCAAAGAGAGCTGCAATCTGTTCCAGGCCTTCTTTTCTGGCCTGTTTGGCAAAATAATCATAGCGCATACGAGCCTGTGACTCACCGGCGAATGCTTTAAGCAGATTCTGTTCTGTTTTAGATCCTTTAAGACTCTTCATAGTTATCCGTTATTGCGGTCCTTATTCGAAGAACCGGCAGGTTAAAAAGAAATTAAATAATTAAACTTATTTTTATAATGATTTCAATTTTACAAAATAAATAAAATTTTCTTATGTTTCCAATAGGTGTAAAAGAAAAATCAGGCTATTCCGATCAAAAATAACAGATCTCAGGTCCTTTGCGACCATCTCCAGAAGGCGGTAAAAATGAATAATCCCCAATGTAGTATGAGGTAAGGGAATCGGCATAATGCTCCGCTCCAGAGGGACTGAATGTAAGTTGGCCAGAAATGGCCACAACAGCTTCCACTAAAGTTATTTAGTTTGAAGTTCTTCGGGCCTCATACCTGATAGAACTATTTGCGAATTGAGCAGCTTATTAAAGTTACAGGTAATTTGAGAAAACCTGTAATATCATCAGTGACAGTTTTCAGCAGAATGATGTTCGTGGTGACTACAACTGATTCCACTATCCATTATAAATCCGGACATATAATTCCTGACCACTTCAGCCGGATCTCCTGAGCATCCGCGAATTACCTCGATTCCGGCTGTATTCAGGACATTTATCGCACCGCTTCCTATCCCACCGGCAAGCATTACAGTAACTCCCTCCTGCGCCAAAACACCTGCAATATTTGATTTACACCCACAACCCTGCTCAGACTTCAGAATTCTAACATCCGTGATTTCATTATCTACAGAGACAGTAAAAATGTTGTAGAACTCACAATGACCAAAATGTCCATCAACCTGATTGGTTACCGATACAGGTACAGCAATTTTTTTCATCTTTCCAGTTTTAAAATATTGATTTAAATTATAGTAGAGAAGACAGCGAACTCCGGGGGATTGGCAATCGTCTTTTTAACTTTGCAAAGCTCAGCGGCATTGATTACGGCAGCCCGGTATTTCTCAGGGAAACCGGCAGGCAGTTGAATCTCCAGACTAATTTCGGTTGGCAGGCCTGAAAGTTTATCGTATACAGCATTTTGAACGATCTTTATGTTTTCCGTTGGAATATGCCTCTGATCACAAAAAGATTTCACATAGATGCCGGCGCAAGTGCCGATAGAGGCCAAAAATAATTCAAAAGGCGAGGGTGCAGAATTCATTCCTCCTAAATGCAAAGGTTGATCAGTTTTTATGGTATGTCCGCTGATATGAGCGGTGATCACTTTGTCCCCATCAAAAGTTACTTCCATACTATTTTTATTTTTCATTAATTTCAGGTGGATTCAGGTTTACGAGTTCATCCGTGCCAAACATCATACAGTCACTGCATCTTACGTGGTTTTCAAGACCTTCGATCAACTTGTAACATTTTTTACATCTGAACCAATCTTTATCAAACTGGTAATTACCTCCCTGAATCAAAACAGCCCTGCCTTCCACGAAAGCTTTAATGATAGTTTTTAAAGCTCTGTTGTAAATACGTGTAAAAGTGGGCCGAGAAACGTTCATAAGCTCAGCCGCTTCATCTTGCGAATGAAGATCATAATCAATCAGTTTGAGACTTTGATATTCTTCAATTTTAAGATTTACCTGTTCTATTTCGCACATAGGGATTCCGAAAGGTTTAAAACCTTTCATAATGGGTGGATTGAATACTTTTCTACTCTTTTGCGGGCGAGCCATTTTTTATTGTTTTAATTAATACCATGAAATCTTGAAAACTAAATAAAAGAACAATAGCAGCCGAAAGGTATAGTATTATTTTACCAACAAAACAGTAGGCACCGCAATAAAATTCATCGCTACAACCTAAAAGGGAGCTAACCCAACCGAGAATAATCATAAACAGAAAGTCAATGAAAAATATTAAGGGCATAATCAACAGGCCTGAGAATAAAAAAGTAGTTTTCATTTTCAAAGATTTTCCACAAACATAATGAACCCAGGTTCATAAAACAAGGAATTTTGATTGTTTTTGCTAAAAATAATGAACTAAGGTTCATAATAACCTGGATTTAAAAAGTAAACAATAAATCACTGATATAAGAATACAACAGAATTTCATAAAATAATAAAATCAGCCAACCTATTTTTTCATATTAGCATTAATATAAATGACAACATTTTCAATTCAAAAGTGAAGCTGAAGTCATCATTGAGTTAAAATTGAATTTATAAACACCGACACTGGAAAACACTTCTCATATTTTAGTTATTTTTGTCGGTAAAGAATAAATTTTATACCTAAATCTCTACATATTAAACTATTTAAGATGTCAGAATTTTCATACCAAAAGCCTTTTCCTATTAAGAAGGACACAACAAAGTACCGCCTTCTATCAAAAGAATATGTCACCTCAATTGAGTGCGAGGGCAGAAAAATTTTAAAAATTGCTCCCGAAGGACTTGAATTATTGGCTCGCGAGGGGTTTTCCGATGTTTCATTTTATTTACGCGAGGCTCATCTTGAAAAACTTGCCAGTATTTTGAAAGATCCGGAAGCCAGTGACAATGATATTTTTGTCGCTTATACCATGCTGTTAAATCAGGTTGTTTCAGCAGAAGGAGAACTCCCAACCTGCCAGGACACCGGCACCGCTATTGTTGTCGGAAAGAAAGGAGAAAATGTATGGACTGGCACCGATGATGCAAAACATCTCTCCAAAGGTATTTATGAAACCTATCGTGACCGCAACCTGAGATATTCACAGGTGGTTCCTTTCACCATGTTTGATGAAAAGAATACGGGTAACAATCTGCCTGCACAGATTGATATTTATGCAAACGAGGGAAATCAGTATGAATTTCTTTTCATTACCAAAGGAGGCGGCTCTGCCAACAAGACTTTCCTTTACCAGCAGACAAAATCGCTGCTGAACGAAGAAAGCCTGACAAAATTTATTACCGAGAAAATTAAGGATCTTGGAACCTCCGCTTGTCCACCCTATCATTTAGCAGTGGTTATCGGAGGAACTTCGGCCGAAGCTAATTTGGCTACGGTCAAGAAAGCCTCTGCAGGTTATTATGATTACCTCCCAACTGAAGGGAATGAAGGTGGTCAGGCTTTCAGGGATCTTGATTGGGAGAAAAGAATTACCAAAATTTGCCAGGATAGCCAAATAGGTGCACAATTCGGAGGTAAATACTTTGTTCATGACGTAAGAGTTATCCGTTTGCCCAGACACGCAGCCTCTTGTCCCGTAGGAATTGGAGTAAGCTGCAGCGCGGACAGAAATATCAAGGCCAAAATTACTGAAGCAGGAATTTTTCTTGAAGAACTGGAAAAGAATCCGGCACGTTTCCTTCCAAAAGAAGCTCCGTTTATGCAACCGGCCGTTGAAATCGATCTTGACCGGCCAATGGAAGAAGTCCGGAAAGAATTATCAAAATATCCGGTGAAAACAAGGTTGAACCTGAAAGGAACTCTTATTGTTGCACGTGATATCGCTCATGCCCGAATTAAGAAAATGATCGATGAAAATCAGCCGATGCCCGAATATTTTAAGAATCATCCCGTTTACTATGCAGGTCCCGCAAAGACTCCAAAAGGAATGGCTTCGGGTAGTTTCGGTCCAACAACGGCAGGGCGCATGGACAGTTACGTGGATCTTTTCCAGCAAAAGGGAGGCTCGTTGATTATGCTGGCTAAGGGGAACCGTTCAAAACAGGTCACAGAAGCCTGTAAAAAGAATGGCGGCTTCTATTTAGGATCAATCGGAGGCCCGGCGGCTATACTCGCTAAAGAAAGCATTAAAAAAGTGGAGATCGTTGATTTCGAAGAGCTCGGAATGGAAGCAGTCCGAAAGATTTATGTAGAAAATTTTCCGGCTTTTATTATTGTTGACGATAAGGGCAACGATTTTTTCGCAGAACTTAAGTAGTAAACTTTCTTTTAACCTGAGTTCGAAATAAAATCAATAAAAAAGCGGATTGAACTGAAATGAGATTGTTCTCATTTTAATTCAGAATCTCAGACCTGAATGTTTCGGGCGTCGAATACTTGTTATTAGTATTGATTCAGGTTATTAAAGATTATTTTATTAAAAAAAACTGATAGGTGTTATGGCACCTACCAGTTTTTTTCATTTATGAAGGTATTTACCTATAGGATCCAGGCTCCTGGAAATAATGATTTAAGTTCTTTGATCCCCTTTTTTACTGACTCTGCATCTTTATAAGTAATGCCAACTGTTGTCAGATTATGATCTTTTACAATTTCAGGTAAATAGCCCATTTTTTTCAAAATATCGTAGGCTTTGTTCGCATTGGATGGATCTTTATATGAACCGATAATCACCTTGTATTTAGATGGCAGTGAAACAGAACTGTTTTTCCCTATTTCTTTATTTTTCCCCCTCTTTTTATCGGGAACAACAGTATAATCACCCTTTCCGCCCTGATCAACACTTACTGATTTGCCCAACTCAGGAATGTAAAATTCCACCCGGCGATTCATTCTTAATTCTTGTGGAGAACAAATTACAAGATCCACACACCGGTTTACCGGCATTGTTTCGCCATACCCTTTTGCTTCAATTCTATCGGAATCAATGCCTTTCGAAAGCAGATAATCAAATACTGATCTCATTCTACGGACAGATAATTCCTGGTTGTATTTAATCGATCCTCTTGAGTCTGCGTGAGAAGTAAAATTCACCTTTTTCTCAGGATTTTGAATTAAGAACGAAGTCAGTCTATCCAATTCTTCAAGCGATTCCGGCAAAAGATCGGAGCTATTAAAGTCAAAGTAAATATTTCTTATAACAATTTTATTGTCTGAATCCTTATTCCTGTCATTGGGAACAAGAACTTCCATTAAAACAGTATCTTCCACAATCTCCCCGGATCTCAATAGGCCTGTTTTGATTGTTTTCATCCTCTCGTTATAACCATTGGCCCTGACTCGGATATCAAGGGACATTTCATCATTTATTCTTCTGGAAATCTGACCCTCAGCTCCGGTCTTCAAGTCAAAGATGTCACTGAATGCAACATCGGCTTGCGGAATAGGAGTCAGAGATTTGGCATCCATCACAAGGAGTTTCAATAAATTCATCTTTTCCCAATTAAAAGTAATCTTATAAATATCATCATCTCCATATCCGGGACGATTGGAAGTCATATAAGCATACTCCCGGTCAGGTAACAGGATCATTGAAAAATCATCATATTCACTGTTGATGGGTGCATCAAAATGATAAACTTCACCGGCCGGATCATTTAGTTTTGTATAATAAATATCCAAACCTCCGAACCCGGTTCTGCCGGATGAGGCAAATATAAGGTAGCCATTATGAGTAAGAAAAGGAAATGCATCTTTTCCTGCAGTATTGATCTTTTTGCCAAGATTTTCAGGTTTTTCCCATTTGCCATTTTTCCGGATGCTCATGTAAAGGTCTGTTTCACCAAACCCTCCGGGCTGATTGCTTGAAAAGATCAATGTGTCTCCGGCAGAAGAAATCGCAGGATGCCCTACAGAGTAATCGGGACTATTGAAAGGGAAAGGTTCAAAATCCTTCCATATACCTCCATCGTGTTTTGCAATAATAATCTGCAGATTATAAAGATTCTTTTTAAATGGGGTAAAAATGGCTTCTGATTGTAAATAATTAGATTGTGTAATGAACAGTTCCTGGGTAGCCGGACACCAGGCGACAGGTCCGTTGTGGTAAGATTTACAAAAATCAGGGAGCATTTCACGTTTTTCTGAAACGTTTCCATAATTATCCGGTCTGGAACAGAAAAGACCATAGAAAGCATTTTTGTGAAGTTCCTTGTTGTTCTTCTTTTTTAGATCATTGCTGAACGAAGTAAAATACAATGAATCGCCTATCATAGAAGGACCAAAATCACTCTGTTCTGTATTGAAAGGCATCAAATATACCTTTACAGATCCTTGATCAAATATCTCTTTCTTCTTTGGCTCTGACTGAGCTGAAGCTGTTATTACGATGCCTAATAAAAATACGATGATCTGTTTCATAAGTTTTTCATTTAAAAATACCTTGGTGAGATAAACTTGCGCCAGTCTATTTCATAGGAGACCATTATTTCATGAACTCCTTTATGATATTTTCTGACATCAGTTGTTGTAAAATCAGCTGAATAACCAATTCTGAACCGGTTCTGAAAAATCCATTGGGCAATTACCCCAACGGCATCTCCTGATCTGTACATGGCCCCCAACCAGAACTTCTCTCCGAAAAGAAAATTGGCAGAGACATCATACTGGAATGGCGCTCCTTCCACTATCTTAGAAATAAAAGTGGGTTTAAATTTAATACCCCTGGAAATATCGAAAACCAGTCCTCCAGAGACATAAAATTGTCTGTAGTCTGTCAAGGTGAAATTTTCACTTGAATTAAGATTAAATTTGGTTTCCACCAACTTAGGAACCGATACTCCCAAATATGCTCTCTCTGAAGACAGGAATGCCCCCACCCCTACATTAGGCATAAATTTATTTTGTACATCGGTCATGAAATTTGGATCTCCCGGATCATAGACAGTATAAAATGGCAAAGGATTTGAATAATTCGTAAAACCACCCTTAATTCCGAATCTCAGGGAGGTTTTTTCTCCTAATGATAATCGGTAGGAATAGTCGACATTAAATAACATTCTATTCTCCATACCAATTTTATCATGGACAATATTCAATCCTAACCCAACATTCTTAGATTTAAAAGGAGTTTGAACAGAAAAAGTCTGTGTTGAAGGATGTCCTTGTATTCCTACCCACTGAAGGCGCGAAATGGCCAAAAATCCAATTGTCTGCCAAGTCCCGGCGTAAGCCGGATTAATGGTTTGCATGTTAAATATATACTGGGTATACATTGGATCCTGCTGTCCCTGTGATAGCATTGTGGAAAAAAGCAGGATTAATAAACACATAGCTTTCTTCATCAATTTACAAATAATCATAATTTTAAATTTTCTGGTTTTACTGAAAAATTCATTTTTCAATCCAATCATCACTTTTTCTTATTTACCAAGGAATAAAGTCCCGGTTCTCACATCTTTTTTATTTCCCTTTTCCAGTTCGAGAATATAGATGTATGTAGCACTCATTAGATTATTTCCACCGATATTCCATTTATTACCTGTTTTTCCATTCCACCACGCATCATTTTCACTTCCCCAGTAATCTATGTTTCCATAATGATCCTGCTCATAAACCTTGATACCCGAACGAGTGAAGATCTTCAGATAAGCATTTGGATAATTATAGATACATTTAATCTTGAAATAATCGTTAAGACCATCACCATCAGGAGAGAAGGCATTCGGAATAAGTATTGAACAGTCACTGTTTTTGGTAACGGTTATAGTAACTTTTGCCTCATCACATAATACGTCATTCTTACAGATTTCATATGTGTATTGATCTGAACCGATATAATCTCTAACCGGAACATAGGTAAATGTACCATTACTGTTAAGTACCAATTGACCATGAGCAGCCGGAGCTAATAGTTTTACCGTAAGTGATTCAATCGGTACGACAGCATCACTATCATTCAGGCGAACATCTCCCCTCAACTCAGTACCTTCCTTAACGGTGAACTGATCATCAACAGCAATGGGTGGTGTATTACTGGGAAGAACAATTAAGGTGGTCTGGCATAAAGATGTATTTCCGGATTTATCAACAGCTGTCCAGGTAAGGGTAGTTTCTCCCACATTAAATGTCACGCCATTCAGAGTGGTACCCTGACCGGTTGTTGCACCTGTCATTATGTAGGTTAAAGAGACAATTGCATCATTGTCTGTTGCTGCAGCATTTTCACCCGCATTGCATATTGTAAATACCGGCTTCTCGTTGTCAGTCACATTGACTAACTGTGTTGCAGTCGAACGATTGCCATACGCATCAGTTACCGTCCATGTCACAGTAGTTTCTCCTATTGGATACGGTTCAACTGCATCGTTAGTAACGGAGGCTACCGTGCAGTTATCTGTAGTGACCGGAGAGCCAAGATTTACGACTGATGCGGAATTTTTACCAGGATCCGTATTGACACTTACTGCCACTGGGGCTGTGATCTTTGGCTTCTCATGATCGGTTACCGTGACAACCTGCGTGGCTGTCTCTGTATTGCCTGAACCATCCGTTACGGTCCAGGTTACCGTTGTATTGCCTGAGGCAAACGGCTCAACTGCATCGTTGGTAACAGAGGCTACCGTGCAGTTATCCGTAGTGACCGGGGTTCCGAGAGATACTCCCGTGGCGGTACACTTGCCTGCATCGGAGTTGACACTTACAGCCGCCGGGGCGGTAATCTTTGGCTTCTCATGATCGGTTACCGTAACAACCTGCGTGGCTGTCTCTGTATTGCCTGAACCATCCGTTACGGTCCAGGTTACCGTTGTATTGCCTGAGGCAAACGGCTCAACTGCATCGTTGGTAACAGAGGCTACCGTGCAGTTATCCGTAGTGACCGGGGTTCCGAGAGATACTCCCGTGGCGGTACACTTGCCTGCATCGGAATTGACACTTACTGCCGCCGGGGCTGTGATCTTTGGCTTCTCATGATCGGTTACCGTGACAACCTGCGTGGCTGTCTCTGTATTGCCTGAACCATCCGTTACGGTCCAGGTTACCGTTGTATTGCCTGAGGCAAACGGCTCAACTGCATCGTTGGTAACAGAGGCTACCGTGCAGTTATCCGTAGTGACCGGGATTCCGAGAGATACTCCCGTGGCGGTACACTTGCCTGCATCGGAATTGACACTTACTGCCGCCGGGGCTGTAATCTTTGGCTTCTCATGATCGGTTACCGTGACAACCTGCGTGGCTGTCTCTGTATTGCCTGAACCATCCGTTACGGTCCAGGTTACCGTTGTATTGCCTGAGGCAAACGGCTCAACTGCATCGTTGGTAACAGAGGCTACCGTGCAGTTATCCGTAGCGACCGGGGTTCCGAGAGATACTCCCGTGGCGGTACACTTGCCTGCATCGGAATTGACACTTACTGCCGCCGGGGCTGTGATCTTTGGCTTCTCATGATCGGTTACCGTGACAACCTGCGTGGCTGTCTCTGTATTGCCTGAACCATCCGTTACGGTCCAGGTTACCGTTGTATTGCCTGAGGCAAACGGCTCAACTGCATCGTTGGTAACAGAGGCTACCGTGCAGTTATCCGTAGTGACCGGGGTTCCGAGAGATACTCCCGTGGCGGTACACTTGCCTGCATCGGAATTGACACTTACTGCCGCCGGGGCTGTGATCTTTGGCTTCTCATGATCGGTTACCGTGACAACCTGCGTGGCTGTCTCTGTATTGCCTGAACCATCCGTTACGGTCCAGGTTACCGTTGTATTGCCTGAGGCAAACGGCTCAACTGCATCGTTGGTAACAGAGGCTACCGTGCAGTTATCCGTAGCGACCGGGGTTCCGAGAGATACTCCCGTGGCGGTACACTTGCCTGCATCGGAATTGACACTTACTGCCGCCGGGGCTGTGATCTTTGGCTTCTCATGATCGGTTACCGTGACAACCTGCGTGGCTGTCTCTGTATTGCCTGAACCATCCGTTACGGTCCAGGTTACCGTTGTATTGCCTGAGGCAAACGGCTCAACTGCATCGTTGGTAACAGAGGCTACCGTGCAGTTATCCGTAGTGACCGGGGTTCCGAGAGATACTCCCGTGGCGGTACACTTGCCTGCATCGGAGTTGACACTTACAGCCGCCGGGGCGGTAATCTTTGGCTTCTCATGATCGGCTACCGTGACAACCTGCGTGGCTGTCTCTGTATTGCCTGAACCATCCGTTACGGTCCAGGTTACCGTTGTATTGCCTGAGGCAAACGGCTCAACTGCATCGTTGGTAACAGAGGCTACCGTGCAGTTATCCGTAGTGACCGGGGTTCCGAGAGATACTCCCGTGGCGGTACACTTGCCTGCATCGGAGTTGACACTTACAGCCGCCGGGGCGGTAATCTTTGGCTTCTCATGATCGGTTACCGTAACAACCTGCGTGGCTGTCTCTGTATTGCCTGAACCATCCGTTACGGTCCAGGTTACCGTTGTATTGCCTGAGGCAAACGGCTCAACTGCATCGTTGGTAACAGAGGCTACCGTGCAGTTATCCGTAGTGACCGGGGTTCCGAGAGATACTCCCGTGGCGGTACACTTGCCTGCATCGGAGTTGACACTTACAGCCGCCGGGGCGGTAATCTTTGGCTTCTCATGATCGGCTACCGTGACAACCTGCGTGGCTGTCTCTGTATTGCCTGAACCATCCGTTACGGTCCAGGTTACCGTTGTATTGCCTGAGGCAAACGGCTCAACTGCATCGTTGGTAACAGAGGCTACCGTGCAGTTATCCGTAGTGACCGGGATTCCGAGAGATACTCCCGTGGCGGTACACTTACCTGCATCGGAATTGACACTTACTGCCGCCGGGGCTGTAATCTTTGGCTTCTCATGATCGGTTACCGTGACAACCTGCGTGGCTGTCTCTGTATTGCCTGAACCATCCGTTACGGTCCAGGTTACCGTTGTATTGCCTGAGGCAAACGGCTCAACTGCATCGTTGGTAACAGAGGCTACCGTGCAGTTATCCGTAGTGACCGGGATTCCGAGAGATACTCCCGTGGCGGTACACTTGCCTGCATCGGAATTGACACTTACTGCCGCCGGGGCTGTAATCTTTGGCTTCTCATGATCGGTTACCGTGACAACCTGCGTGGCTGTCTCTGTATTGCCTGAACCATCCGTTACGGTCCAGGTTACCGTTGTATTGCCTGAGGCAAACGGCTCAACTGCATCGTTGGTAACAGAGGCTACCGTGCAGTTATCCGTAGTGACCGGGATTCCGAGAGATACTCCCGTGGCGGTACACTTGCCTGCATCGGAATTGACACTTACTGCCGCCGGGGCTGTGATCTTTGGCTTCTCATGATCGGTTACCGTGACAACCTGCGTGGCTGTCTCTGTATTGCCTGAACCATCCGTTACGGTCCAGGTTACCGTTGTATTGCCTGAAGCAAACGGCTCAACTGCATCGTTGGTAACAGAGGCTACCGTGCAGTTATCCGTAGTGACCGGGATTCCGAGAGATACTCCCGTGGCGGTACACTTACCTGCATCGGAATTGACACTTACTGCCGCCGGGGCTGTAATCTTTGGCTTCTCATGATCGGTTACCGTGACAACCTGCGTGGCTGTCTCTGTATTGCCTGAACCATCCGTTACGGTCCAGGTTACCGTTGTATTGCCTGAAGCAAACGGCTCAACTGCATCGTTGGTAACAGAGGCTACCGTGCAGTTATCCGTAGTGACCGGGATTCCGAGAGATACTCCCGTGGCGGTACACTTGCCTGCATCGGAATTGACACTTACTGCCGCCGGGGCTGTGATCTTTGGCTTCTCATGATCATCAACAATAACAGTTATGGACTTGCATGCCGAACTTCCACAATCTGTTGTCCAGTTGGCGTAATAAATTGTGGTTACAGCTGGAGATTCTACCGTCAGAGATGTGCCTGTTCCAATTGGAGTGCCATTACAATTATCAGCAAACCAATTCATGACATAACCAAATCCGCCTGTTGCTGTCAATGTAATATCTCCATTATCATTGGGACATAAGTTATTCCTGTCCACACTGATTGAAACCGGATCTTCAGGAATAGGCTTCACAGTCACAGTATACTTAATCCAATCCCCTGCACATTCATCTGCATCAAGTAAATCATTGTTGTTGCTGTCAAAGAAAATATGACCTTTCATTTCAAGAGTTCCCGGAACGTGTGGGTCTATCAGAGATACATTCAAGTCTTCAGGTCCATAGCTATTTATTGGAATAACATCATTTACCGGAGCAAAAGAGACATTGTTTAATGTGAAAATCTGATTTACTTTCACATGATCCGATGGAGTTACAACATTGAGATCATTAACCTGGGAGACGTTAAGGTTAAATGTTGAGGAATTGCATATTGTAAAATTACCTGTATCATCAATTCCGTCATGATTATCAGATAAAGTCAATCCATTGATAGTAACCTGTAATTTAGGACGCGAAGTCACCGGAACCAAAGTTGATTTGCTTACCTGGCATCCATTTCCATCGGTATAAGTATAGGTGAGATTTTGTGTACCTACAGATGGATCAAACATATAACCATCAGTCTGATTTCCACCTACTCCCGTTCCTGTCCATATACCTCCGGCCGGTGATCCTAAAAGTGCAATATCAGCACCGTCACTGCAGAGAGGACCATACGATCCGGTTGAAATCTGCGGCAAAGGATTAACAATTATAGTAGTTTCATCGAAAGTAACACAATTACTTTCTGCGTTATAGCTATACGTCAATACTTGAGTACCAAACGAGGGATCAAATAAATAACCATGTGTCTGATCACCACTCACACCTACACCACTCCATACTCCACCTGAAGGAGTACCGGAAAGCTGCACATCAGGAGCGTCAATACAAATTGGGCCATATGATCCCGCAATAGATTTTAATAAAGGGTTTAAAACAACTGTGATTACTTGTGTACTTACAGGACTCTGATTGCCAGCCTCGTCAGTTGCATCCCATTTACGGGTCAAAGTATAATTGGTAAAAGATGGCAGAGAAGGATCGCTACCTTTCGTACTTATCTCCCCAAGATAGTGTACCTTCGGAGCATTATCACAGTTATCACTTGCAACAGGTGTTCCAACTGGGGGTATTGCATCACAGTTTACCACAACGCTGGCTGGTGTATTTAACACAGGCGGGGTTACATCATCGATGGTGACCGTCTGGTCTGCCGTGGTGCTGTTGCCGTTACCATCACTGAAGGTCCAGTGAATGGTGTGCGTACCCTGGGACGTATAAGTCAGCGGATCGCCGGTGGTGCCTGTGATTATTCCTGCACATGCATCGGTGGTGGTCGGGGCTGTGGCCGTAGCGGTACACTCTCCCGTTATACCCGTAAGAACCGGGGTTACTGGCGGGGTTACATCATCGATGGTGACCGTCTGGTCTGCCGTGGTGCTGTTGCCGTTACCATCACTGAAGGTCCAGTGAATGGTGTGCGTACCCTGGGACGTATAAGTCAGCGGATCGCCGGTGGTGCCTGTGATTATTCCTGCACATGCATCGGTGGTGGTCGGGGCTGTGGCTGTAGCGGTACACTCTCCCGTTATACCCGTAAGAACCGGGGTTACAGGCGGGGTTATATCATCGATGGTGACCGTCTGGTCTGCCGTGGTGCTGTTGCCGTTGCCATCACTGAAAGTCCAGTGAATGGTGTGCGTACCCTGTGACGTATAAGTCAGCGGATCGCCGGTGGTGCCTGTGATTATTCCTGCGCATGCATCGGTGGTCGTCGGAGCTGTGGCTGTAGCGGTACACTCTCCCGTTATACCCGTAAGAACCGGGGTTACAGGCGGGGTTATATCATCGATGGTGACCGTCTGGTCTGCCGTGGTGCTGTTGCCGTTGCCATCACTGAAAGTCCAGTGAATGGTGTGCGTACCTTGCGACGTATAAGTCAGCGGATCGCCGGTGGTGCCGGTGATTATTCCTGCACATGCATCGGTGGTGGTCGGGGCTGTGGCTGTAGCGGTACACTCTCCCGTTATACCCGTAAGAACCAGGGTTACTGGCGGGGTTACATCATCGATGGTGACCGTCTGGTCTGCCGTGGTGCTGTTGCCGTTGCCATCACTGAAAGTCCAGTGAATGGTGTGCGTACCCTGTGACGTATAAGTCAGCGGATCGCCGGTGGTGCCTGTGATTATTCCTGCGCATGCATCGGTGGTCGTCGGAGCTGTGGCCGTAGCGGTACACTCTCCCGTTATACCCGTAAGAACCGGGGTTACTGGCGGGGTTACATCTTCTACATTTACTGTAACACTTGCGCATGTTGAATTACCACAATCATTAGTCCAATTGGCATAATATGTGGTAGTCACAGATGGAGAAGCTATTGTTAATGAAGTGCCAATACCTATAGATGTTCCGTCACAACTATTCGCAAACCAATTCATTGTACTACCCGATCCGCCTGTTGCTGCTAATGTAATATCTCCTGCATCATTAGGACAAAGATTATCTCTGTCTACAATAATCGATGTAGGTGCTATCGGTGAGGGGTTCACCGTTACTTCTATCGATGCCCTGTTCAGACCAATGCATTGACCTGAAGGCCCTTCCGCAACGTAATAAGTTGTAGTTCCTTCAGTAGTTGTCGAAGGTGTAATGCTGTTTGTAGGGCTTCCACCGATCGGTAAAGTATAATAATATAAGGGATACCCGGTATTGCTTGGAATTGCTGTAAGAGGCAGAGCGGTCTCTCCAACACAATATGAAACAGGTGTTGTGGTTGGAACAGATGTTAAACTCGTAACTGTAATGGTGAAATCAAAGGTACATGCAGATGTTCCAGGTGGAACTGCTTTATAAAATGTCGTTCCAACTTTAGCAGGGAAAGGATTATTTATTGTATATTCAACACTAAGAGAGTTGTCGTAGAAACGTGATCCTGGAGTGAAACTTCCTGATACAGATGTAATAGGGATTGTTGTTTCGCTTAAGTTGCAGAACGACAAATCCTTAATGGGCAGCGTACCTGTACAATTGGCGGTTACAAATGCATCACGCTCTATAGTGATTGATAAAGGAGTTGTAATAGGCTCTCCAATACAATCTCCTGATGTCTGGAAACCCTGGATAAAGTTTCCATTAGTCAAGGCAGAACCCGATGTAGAGCCGACACCACTTACTACACCATCGATAGTAACTTTTGGTATGCAAGGATTGCTTAAAATATAACAATCGGTTGTAACTTTAAGAGTGTAGGTTAATTCAGCCAATAAAGTATTGGGATCGGCGGGTATTGGTAGGTTTCCAATTTCCCATATCAAAGATCCAGTGCCTGATGAATTAAAAGAAACCTGATTAACAGCTGGTGAAAAATTCACTGTATTCGTTACAGCGGCCAATGCATTAGAGGTATAGGGCATAGGAATAACAACCTTGGCATTATTAACGGCTTCGGTCCCCTTGTTATAAATTTGCACCTTATAAACAATATCCTGCCCGGGAGTAACTGTTGAAGTCGGCGGAGAGACGATTGCATTAAACGCTTGTATTTCTGGGATATAAGCATCAACTGCCATTGCAATACAGAAAATAATATAGGTATCTTGTACGGTACCATACTGAAATGTTGTTTGGGTCTGGTTGTTGCCGATTACCGAATTTCCGGAATTGGCGATATCGAACATACTTATATCTAAGCCTGTATTGTTAAGAATATTTGGATTCCGCGGGTTTCCTCCTGTCACAATAGAACTGTTGAAGAAATTGTCTGTAGTATTTCCTGAGTGATTTAGTGTGACAAAGTTACCTGTCTGAAGCTGTTGTATCTTGAAGTAGTCACCATCGATACCACGATCTCCTTCTCCTGCCATCAACCCAAGTTTAAGGTTTACGCCCCCACTCTGAACAGTCTTGAATCCTGAAACAGGTAAATTGTAATGAGCATCAGACCCAAATCCCGGAGAGGCAACGAGCGCATGACCATCAAAAATAGTGATATCACGCCATTTCATTTTCGAGTTCTCATAAACAACTATCAGGCCCCATCCTCCATAAAAACCTGTTGATCCTCCATCTCCTTCACGGAGTGCAATGTCTGCAACGGTGTATTCTCCAATCCCATGAGCTTTTACATAGTCAGTAACTTCAGCATAAGCTGAGTACATATAATTATCAGTGGTTGTAGGAAAATAAATATCATTGGCATTAGCAGAAACTGAGGTATAAATTGATTCCCCAGGTCCCTTAATGGAAACAATTTGTTTGTTGAATTCTTTTGTAACATTAACGGGAGCATAATATGTGCCTGATACATGAACATATGCTCTTGCCTCACTGTCTTGAGAATTTCTTCCATTACGATAAAACCGGTTAACCGTTAGCGTTATTCCCCCGCTTTTTGAATAGACAACATAAGGTGTTGTTAGATAGGCGTTATCAGCATCAATCGAATTGGTTGAAACGTTTGTTGTGGTTCCACCATTAACAGAAACACTCAGCGTTTGATTACCGGAGTTATGAGCGTAAACAAAAACCACGGTATTCCCATCACTATTGACTGGCGTAAAAGTATAAGTTATTGTCCTGTTATTGTTGCTCCCGGAACGACTAACCGCCAATGAATATGCTGTATAGTTAGCGGAATTGCCACCCGACAGTGTCTGATCATTGTTAACTGTCTGGGGTACACTTCCCGGAACTGATTTAGTTACATTAAATATATTACTGCTCGTCCCGTTATGAGCGCGCCCTGTCCAGTATAAGCCTGCGTAAATAATATTGGAACATGAAGGATTTGCCCCATTTTCTTTTGAAAATGTAAGGTTTGCTGAAGATGAATTGAATGTGTTGTTATCATTATCAACATCCACATACTTCATATCATTATTGCTGTTGGCAGTATTGTCACCATAGTTAACCAATGTAAGATTGGTGTTCCCGATCATTGTATAATCACCCTTAATGTTATAAATCTTTTTATCAGGTGAATAACTCGAAGTACGTTGAGTAAAAGATTTAATCACCTGTGCCTGACCAATAGTTGCAAACAATGAGATTAACACAAAAGATAGGAGCCTGACTGTCTTGCTCATTCCTGATTTTGTGTAAATATTTTTCATATTGAAAAATTAAGAAGGTATAGAAATTGAGTAAAACACTTTAATTCCTGAAGTATTCCCTGTTACGATTGCACCCAATTGTTCAGTGTCACATTCAAAGGAACAAAGTATACGAATATATCTAAGGCTCATAAAACCCTGAATTAATGAAAGATCAAGTGTCGTAGCCAGTTCTGCCGGAGAACTAAAACGAATAGTGATCAGTTCAACCTTTTCGAAGAGCGGATTTCCTATGCTTAGTTTACCAAGTGACCCGGCTTTTATATCAGCACGAAGAGGCAATGATTCGGTGATTGCTGTAACATCCTCCCCTACATAAACGGTCGGATGCAGTTCGGTAGTCAGGCTTTTAATATAATTTGCTTCTCTTGTTATTATAGTATCTCCTGATTCTCTCATTTCTGCAAGTTTAGAGTTTAATTCAAAGAAAGATTGCCCAAATGAATTTAATCCAACAGAAACAATGAAAAGCAAAAGAATCACAGCCTTACCTCTAACCATAATTGTATTATTAAGAAAATGAAACCTCTCAAATAACATTATTTTCATAGTGCAAATGTTTTTATTGTTCTCTCATATCACTTTGAAACAACGAAATACAATGAAAATGAAGAAATGAAAGAATGAAGGGATGAAAAAAACTTCGCCTCATTTTTTAATTCTTTAATTTTTTTCATTTTTTCGTTATTGTGTTCATCAATGCCTTTCTCAAACAAGTACTACACCAGTAGATCATGTATAGCCGCAATGATACATCTGATAGAGCCTTTTTCTATTAGTCAATCAAATATTCAAACTTGTACTGTTAATCCTCCTCTTATGCGATGGCAATTAATAACTCCACAATGTATTTATCTCCTTTACTTTCTCATCGGTTTATTACAATTTACAATTCTTGTATAATTCATTGTAATCCCCTTTTTCGGGGGTATTTTAAGATATTTTTTAAAAAAAAGTCAATTGAATTTAATATCATATTATCATTTATAAATAGCTTTTCCTATCTTTATGGCATTTATTTTGCATTTTAAAAATATTCTGTATCTTTGAAGGTGCATTTATATCTATTTTTGATATTTTGATAAAATTATTTTCTTAAGAATAAAAAATTTAATATATGTGTGGTATAGTTGGAGTCTTTGATTTAAAAGTCAAAGCAGAAGGTTTAAGAAAACAGGTACTGCAGATGTCTAAAAAGCTAAGGCATCGTGGTCCGGACTGGTCCGGAATATATTGCGGTGAAAAAGCAATTATTGCTCATGAAAGATTGTCAATTGTGGATCCATGGTCCGGCAAGCAACCTCTTTACAGCAAAGATAAAAAGCTCGTTCTCGGTGTCAACGGCGAGATTTATAATCACAGAGCCTTACGTTCTAAACTTGAAAATAGCTATGAATTCCAGACACAATCCGATTGTGAGATTATTCTGGCTCTTTATCGCGAAAAAGGAATAGAGTTTATCGAAGAACTCAACGGTATCTTTGCTTTCGTTTTGTATGATGAAGAAAAAGATTGCTACTTAATTGCCAGGGACCATATCGGTATTATCCCGCTCTACATGGGATGGGATCAATTTGGAAACTTCTACGTTGCTTCCGAGTTAAAAGCGCTGGAAGGCACCTGCAAAAAAATTGAGGAGTTTCTTCCGGGGCATTATTTGTACAGCCAGGAGGGTATTGCTAAAAAATGGTACAACAGGGATTGGAATTCCTATGAAGCCGTTAAAGACAATGTATCTGACATAGATGTCCTGCGCGAAGCTCTCGAGGACGCAGTAAAAAGACAGCTGATGTCAGATGTTCCTTATGGTGTATTGCTTTCAGGGGGATTGGATTCTTCCGTCATTTCAGCCATTGCCAAGAAATTCGCGGCAAAAAGGGTAGAAACGGACAACACTCAGGAAGCATGGTGGCCCCAACTCCACTCTTTCGCCGTTGGTTTAACCGGATCCCCCGATTTGGCAGCTGCCAAAAAGGTAGCTGATCACATCGGAACAGTACATCATGAGGTTAATTTTACGATTCAGGAAGGCCTGGACGCAATAAGAGATGTCATTTATCACCTCGAAACTTATGATGTTACGACTGTAAGGGCTTCTACTCCCATGTATCTTCTGGCAAGAGTAATCAAATCAATGGGAGTAAAAATGGTACTTTCGGGCGAAGGTGCTGATGAAATATTTGGAGGATATCTTTATTTCCATAAAGCTCCCAATGCACAGGCCTTTCATGAAGAGACTGTGAGAAAATTAAGCAAACTGCATCTTTATGATTGCCTGCGGGCTAATAAATCATTGGCATCCTGGGGTGTTGAAGGACGAGTTCCATTTCTTGACAAAGAATTTATGGATGTTGCCATGCGTTTAAATCCTGCTGATAAAATGGCAGGGAACGGGAAAATGGAAAAATGGATTTTACGGAAGGCTTTTGAAAATTATCTGCCTGAAAGCATTGTATGGCGACAGAAAGAACAATTCTCTGACGGAGTTGGATACAACTGGATTGACACCCTGAAAGATGTTACTTCAGCAAGTGTGTCAGATGAACAAATGGAAAATGCAGCATACAGATTTCCTATCAACACTCCGATGTCCAAGGAAGAATATTACTATAGAGTTATTTTCTCAGAACACTTTCCATCCGATGCCGCAGCCTCCTGTGTTCCGTCTGTTCCCTCCATTGCCTGCAGTACAGCAGAAGCACTTGCGTGGGATGCTTCTTTCAAAAATAATGCCGACCCATCTGGCCGGGCCATGAAAACAGTTCATGTAGATGGATACAAATAAATAAAAGACAGGGGATTGAAAACCGTTGCAGAGAGACATTCCAGAGGGAAAAAGATATTTGGGAAATAGAATGCTACACACTTAACTGAAGGCTCCCTTATTTTTAGCTGTACAATCATTATCTGAAGAATAATAAATCAGATTAAACGATTGAAATTGTTTATTTTTGCAGCATTGAAATGAGCAAGATTAAGACCATATATTACAGGAATATCTATGCAATAATAGCGACTCTGAGCCTGCATCTCATAGTCGTTGGGATTTTATTATTCTCCCAAATCAGACCCCTGATAAAAATACCTGAAGAGACCGTTTTTGTCGATTTCAGCACTGAAATTATGCCTGTTCCGGAAAAAAAGCCTGAAACGGAAAAGGAAAATTCCAAGGATCAGGCATCCTCATTTAATCAGCGTACATCTGGAGGTCAGAATGCTTCCAATCTTGCCGTTAATGATGCTTCAAAAGAAGGTACTTATTCAAGGAGCGCTGTTACAGAAAGGGAATATGATGCAGAGATAAAAGCGGCTCAACAACTTGTCAGCGATGTGAACAGGAATCTTTCACGAAAGATCCCAAAGATCGGTGATGTAGCCATGCCCGTCGACAATACAGAGGGTAAGACAGCGGAACAGGTCAAACAATCCAATTTTAAAGGAAAATCAAATATTCATTACAATCTTGCCAACCGGTATCATCTTCTGCTTCCCATACCGGTATATTTAGCTCAGGGAGGAGGCAACGTGACCGTTGATATCGTGGTAAACCGGGAAGGTCGTGTCATAAGTGCCAATCCCCGGTCAAATTCCGGAATTAAGGAGATGATTATCTTCGCTTATGCAAAACAGGCTGCCGAGAAGACTGAATTCAATCCAGACCCTTCGGCTCCTGAGAGGCAATCAGGGACAATCAGTTATCTTTTCATTCCTCAATGATGATCAGATGAAATTCCGAAAATGTTTCATGAACTGAACTCTCTCCCATGAAGCAGGATTTCCGGTATGTTTCTGGCTCAGGCGTCCCCTGAAATCATCCACCTTGTTGAATTCATTGTCCAGCATCCATCTGTTTACAACATTCAGCATTTCACCCAGATAAGACGGACCGTTGATATAAAGAGTGGAAGCAACCTCAACGGCCGTAGCCCCGGCCAACAACTGTTTGATTAATCCCTCACCGTCATGGACACCGGTTGAAGCGGCAATGTCACACCCCACTCTTCCCGAAATCATTGAAACCCACCGCAGAGTATTCCCCATGTTGGAAGGTGCGGAAAGAACATATCCGGAAGTAATTGATAATTTATGAATGTCGATATCCGGAGTCCACGAACGATTAAAAAGAACTATCCCATTTACTATTTTTTTATCAATCTCTTCTATGTAATTGAGGAGATTGGATTGGTAAGGACTTATTTTCAGGGATAAAGGAATAGTAATTTTTTCTTTTACCCTGGAGATAATTTCATTGGTAATTTCCATTACCTCTTTTTCTCCCCGTTTTCTATCCGAAGGGAGGAAGAATAGATTCAATTCAAGTGCATCAGCTCCTGCTTTTTCAATTTCAGAAGCAAAATAGACCCATTTCTGCGAGGAAACACAATTAATGCTTGCGATTATGGGAATACTCACCGCATCCTTGGCTTGCCTTATCAATTCCAGATAGTTTGTGAGCAAATCTTTTTTCCCATAAGAATCCATATAGTCCAATGTTTCCGGGAAAACAAACTGTCTGCTGATCATTGAATGAGTGGATTCCTCCATTTCAATGATTATTTCTTCTTCAAAAAGAGATTTTAATACAACTGCTGCAGCACCTTTATTTGCAAGATATTCTATCTTCTTAACTGAATCAGTCAGTCCGCAACTTGCAACAATTATTGGATTTTTAAGCTTAAGCCCAAGATAGCTTATCGATAAATCAGCCATCAAATCTAATGTTAGTTATACAAGATGAAAGTAAATAAAATATTCAATGTAAAAACAAACACTTTAAAAGAAAAAACAAAAAATCTCAAATAAGGCTATCTGAAAATGAATAAAACCCCTACCCCTGAAAATTGTTTAACCTGAGTTCGCGGACCATGAACAGTTCTTCCACTATCGACATATTTGATGTCATCATCGTATTTAACGGCGGTTCCAAATGAAGCCTGCATGAATTTATTGATCTTCATGTCGAGTTTAATGTCCTACGTTTACATCCATATTCTGAGGATTGTGAAATTAATTGGAGAAAAGGCCCAATCTTGTTTCCGGATCAACATTTTTCATCAGTGATTTTTGAACGTAACGATTTTAAGATAAGTCCATTTCAGCCTTGAATTTTTTCCGGAATCTACACCGAAAGCTCCCACTGAAGAAAGACTGTCATCCCTGGCGAAGGTTAGCTTTGTGCTGATAGGAGATAGCAGCAGGGAGAAATTATTCAGCGGCTTGTAATCCACACCGAGTGCAAAATTGATATATCCCAGGGCCATAAAGCGTTAAATAAGTATTGAGAATAAATTGAGGTCGTATTTTACAATCTTCTTTTTATTTAACAATAATATAGCTAAATTTCACATGGACTCTCCTCGTATTAAGTCCGTATTCGGTTCGTACCAGGTTCGTCCCGGCTTTTTTAAAGAGAACTTACATAATATAATAAAATGGGATTCATTTTTAAAATAAAATTCGTCAATCTAAAATACGACGTTATTTCATTTCATACACTTATAAGTGATATTATTGGGATAATCAAAACCTTTTGAAGCCTGAGTTCTAAAATCGAACAAAAGAGAGAGGGACCAGGGTTTATGAAGTTCGTAACCATACTTGGAAGACATGTAAATCTGGTCGATGCTTTTCCGAGCCGATTCTTTGTCATTTCTGCTTACTCCATATTCAAAGGAGAAACTGTTATTCCAAACGTGTCTTTCCTTTTTATTATCGGTATTGACACCAAAGAGGAAAGTTCCCGCAACTGAACCGACTCCTCCCGCTGACCAGTTGGTCAGGGAAACCTGCGAAAAATTAAAGGCACTTTTTCCTGTTATTTTTCAATATTTCGTAGTGTCGGCGGCTAATCTGGCCTTTGTATCTCCGACCCATCGAAATGCAACTCACTGAAATTGACAGAAATAACAATATCATTTTTTTCATGGGTTAAAAGATTTGATTTATATTCCACAATTTTCATATTTTCAAGCTATTTTCCATTTGGTCGAAATAGTTTCTATCCCTTTTTAGGGGATAATCCTGTACATTGATAAACAAACACTATCCCAGTTGACCACTACTGTTAAATTTCCAAAAACGGTTAATAATCAAGCATAAAATGAGTTATTTTTAGGTAATGAACAGGATTGTTCCGAATTGATAAACGGGCGTTCTTTTACCCTTCATGAGATTGGAAAAGGAAGGAAATAAAATTTTAAAGTTATGGAAACAAAAACATATTTAGTGGAAGGCATGCTGTGCAAAAACTGTCAAAAGCATGTTGAAAATGGAATCAAAAACATATCTGGCATTAAAGATGTTATCGTAGATATAAACAATGGACAGGTCAGAATTGAAGGTGAAAATATTGATTCAGAAAAAATAAGAGAAGCGATTGAGAAAAGCGGGTATATTTTCAAGGGTGAGTTCACCAATGCTCCGCATGTCTCAAATCATTGGATTGGATGAAAATCAGACCTGCCTCCCGTAAGAGACATTTTGTCCTGAAAAAATTTTTGGCAAAAGATTTGAGAATGGATAAATGGAAAGAAAAAATTAACGAATATGAATTTCAATAATTTTACCATTAAATCACAGGAGGCTGTTCAGCAGGCCATCCAGATTGCGGAAGGCAACAACCAGCAGGCTGTTGAAACGGGTCATTTATTAAAAGGATTGCTGACCAATGCTGAAAATGTCTCCGTGTTTCTGTTAAAGAAACTCGGAGTTAATGTAACGATGTTTAGTCAGGCTCTGGACCGGATTATTCAATCCTATCCAAGGGTCAGCGGCGGAGAAACCTATCTTTCCTCCTCTTCCAATACGGCCGTTCAGAAGGCTATGGCCTTATCTCAAAAGATGGGGGACCAGTTCATTTCAGTTGAGCATCTTTTACTTGCATTGCTTGATGTAGGCGATCAGGTCAGCCGTCTGATGAAAGATAATGGAATCACGCACAAGGACCTTGAAGAAGCGATAAGAGATTTAAGAAAAGGTGCAAAAGTCAATAGTCAGTCTGCCGAGGAGACTTTCAATTCTTTAAACCGTTTTGCCGTCAATCTGAATGAGCAGGCACGTGCCGGTAAACTTGATCCGGTAATCGGGCGGGATGAAGAAATCAGAAGGATTTTACAGATTCTGTCCAGGCGCACAAAAAACAATCCGATTCTGATCGGGGAACCAGGAACAGGGAAAACTGCTATTGTAGAAGGTCTTGCTCAACGGATCGTAAGAGGTGATGTTCCCGAAAACCTCAGGAGCAAGCAGATATTTTCCCTGGATATGGGTGCACTGGTTGCAGGCGCCAAGTACAAAGGAGAATTTGAAGAACGTCTGAAAGCCGTCGTAAATGAGGTGATGCAGGCCGAAGGGAATGTGATTTTATTTATTGATGAAATCCATACTTTGGTGGGTGCCGGAAAGAGTGAAGGCGCCATGGATGCAGCCAATATTCTGAAACCGGCCCTGGCGAGAGGAGATTTGCGCGCAGTGGGATCCACTACTTTGGGGGAATATCAGAAATATTTTGAAAAAGACAAGGCTCTGGAACGGCGTTTCCAGATTGTCATGGTAAATGAACCTGATACCCTGAGCGCTATTTCCATTCTCCGTGGTCTAAAGGAACGCTATGAGAACCATCATAAAGTAAGGATTCTGGATGATGCAATCATTGCAGCGGTGGAATTATCACAGCGTTACATTACCGAACGTTTCCTTCCTGATAAGGCCATAGACCTGATGGATGAAGCCGCCGCCAAATTAAGAATGGAAATGGATTCTCTCCCCGAAGAGCTGGATGAAATCGAACGCCGGCTGACTCAGCTTGAGATAGAAAGAGCCGCTATTCAAAGAGAAAACGACACGTCCAAACTTGCAAAACTGGAAGAAGAAATAGCTAATCTGAAGGATGAGCAATCAAAATTCAGAGCGGCCTGGAATTCTGAAAAGGATCTGATTGAAAGCATTCAAAATGAGAAGCAGGAAATTGAAGATTTAAAAACACAGGCTGAGCAGGCGGAACGCCAGGGAGATTACGGCAGGGTTGCAGAAATCAGATACGGGAAGATTAAAGAAGCGGAAGCGGAAATTTCGCGTTTGCAGAAGGAATTATCCGGGATTCAGTCTGACAGATCTCTGATCAAAGAGGAGGTGGATGCCGAAGATATAGCCGATGTGGTGGCCCGATGGACCGGTATTCCGGTAAAGAAGATGCTTCAGAGCGAGCGCGAAAAATTATTGCATCTGGAAGATGAACTGCATCACCGGGTGGTTGGTCAGGAAGAAGCAATCAGGGCTGTCGCAGATGCAGTGAGACGCTCCCGGGCCGGATTACAGGATGAGAAAAGACCTATCGGCTCCTTTATCTTCCTTGGGACAACGGGTGTCGGTAAAACGGAGCTGGCCAAAGCACTTGCTGAATACCTGTTTGACAACGAAAATATGATGACAAGAATCGATATGTCAGAGTACCAGGAAAAATTTTCTGTTACCAGGCTTATCGGATCTCCTCCCGGATATGTGGGTTATGAGGAAGGAGGACAACTGACCGAAGCTGTCAGGAGAAAACCATATTCTGTGGTGCTGTTTGATGAAATTGAGAAAGCACATCCCGATGTATTCAATGTTTTACTGCAGGTTCTCGATGATGGACGATTAACGGATAACAAGGGCCGGACAGTTAATTTCAAGAATACCATTATCATTATGACTTCGAACATCGGTTCTCAGATCATCAGGGAAAGATTCTCTCATTTGACCGAATCCAATCGTGAAAAGGTTATAGAGGATCTACGGACTGAATTATCGGAATTGTTAAAGCAGAGCATTAAGCCTGAATTCCTGAACAGGATTGATGAAATCATCATGTTTACACCATTGAACAAGTCTGAAATACATGAAATTGTAAGACTCCAGTTTGCAATGATTGCCGACAGACTCAAGAAAAATGGTTATGAGATTAAAATCACCGATGCTGCAGTAAATTGGATTGCAGAAGCAGGATTTGATCCTCAGTTTGGAGCCAGACCAATAAAGCGGATGATGCAGAAGTTCTTGCTGAATGATCTCTCTAAAGATATCCTTGCTGAAAAGATTTCGGCAGATAATCCGATTATTGTCGATGTAGCTAATGGCAATCTTACGTTCCTGGAGAAAAATTTATCCTATGCCGGGAAATAATAAAAATTTAAAATTTAATAATTTTTAAATTTTATGTGCTCCCGGCGTAAACATATCTGGTATATTATTTGATATATTATGGTCATTCAATGTTTAAAAAAATTATTATGGAAAGAACAAAAAGGATTATTTCAGGTTTGTTAATTGCTTTTGCAGGAGCCATTTTGGCAATTTTCCTTTACGCGAAATTAGTCGACCGACCCCAGGTAGTTGTAAGGGAAAATTCCCCATTGCTTCTTGCCAATAATATGGCCCCGGAAAGCCCACAAGCCCAATTGCCTGACTTAACAATGGCCGCTGAAAAAAGTGTTCACGCTGTTGTTCACGTAAAGGTACAGATGAAAGAAGAACAAGGTGACATGGAGGATAATCCGCTCTATGATTTCTTCTTTGGTCCGGGCAATCGTCAAAGACACAGACAGCAACAGCCTCAGTACAGGATGGCTGAAGGTTCAGGAGTCATTATCAGCCCTGACGGATATATCGTCACAAACAATCACGTGGTTGATGAAAGCGTCAATCTTCAAGTGATAACCAATGATGGTCACGAATACAAAGCCAAAGTGATCGGACGGGACCCTAATACAGATATCGCCCTGATAAAGATAGAAGGGAACAACCTTCCTTACCTGACCTGGGGGAATTCGGATGCTCTGAAGCTTGGAGAATGGGTACTGGCCGTAGGGAACCCTTTTAATCTCACCTCTACTGTTACCGCAGGTATTGTCAGCGCTAAATCCAGAAGCCTCAATATTATTCAGGGACAAAAATTACCACTGGAATCATTCATTCAGACAGATGCAGCAGTAAATCCCGGAAACAGCGGCGGTGCATTGGTTGACAGCCGGGGAAATCTGGTGGGTATCAATACCGCTATTGCGTCACAAACCGGATCCTATACAGGTTATGCTTTCGCTGTACCTTCTCTGATAGCAAAGAAGGTTGTTGATGATATTGCAAAATTCGGGCGTGTTCAAAGAGCCATTCTTGGAGTTATGATCAGAGATGTAAACGACAGTATTGCCAAAGCAAATAAAATGGAGAATTTCCAGGGGGTATATGTTAACGCGACTACATCTGGCGGTTCGGCTGAAAGAGCAGGCATAAAAAAAGGTGATTTAATTATTTCAATCAATGGGATTAAGGTTAACAGCAGTCAACAATTAATAGAAACCATATGGAAATATAGTCCAGGAATAGATATCAACGTTACCATCAGAAGAAATGGCCAATTGAAAGATGTTAAAGTTAGTCTCAAGGGAGATACCTCAATAAGTCCAGGACCAAAAATTGAAATGTCTGCTATAGGGGCCGAATTTGGTCCTTTGTCTAACCGTGATGCCGACAGGCTTCAGATTGATCATGGAGTACAGATTACAAATCTATCAAAAGGGAAATTAAAGGATGCCGGAATCAGGAAAGGATTTATTATCACTGACATCAATAAACAACCCGTCTCGAGTAAGGAGGATGTTGACGATATCCTTGGCAAATCAAACAGCAAAAAGCCAGTTCTAATTGAAGGTGTTTATCCAAACGGAGAATGGGCTTATTACATTATTAAACCCGAATAATAAAATTATCACCATAATTTAAAAGAGGGTGTCCCCAAAAGTCACCCTCTTTTTATTATTTATAACCGAAAAGGCCGCCTTTTCAGACAGCCTTTCTAATTTATTCTTTATCTACCCTTTCGGAACTCTATGGCCATTCTAATATACATGTCATTTTGACATATATATTCCAACCCCATGTCAGCAACAAACAGAAGCATTTTATCTTTTCTTCCAACTACGTCTTTTGAATTCACCATTTCCATCATTTCTGGAGAATCCTTTGTTTCGTCTTCCGGAATCGCTATTGTAGTCAAATTGTTCCCTTGCTTCTTTCACATCATAATAGACTCCATGGAATCCCATTCCGCGGCTGTTTTTCATCAGATTATTTCCGGCACTCTCTTCAACTTCAACAGTGGAAAAAGTCTTGTAAAGATCAATTTTCCCGATCTCTACATTTTTTCTGCCGGTTGCATCTATCACAAAAGTGATAATATCTTTAGGAGAGATACCGTTGGATTTACCAACATTCAATTTAAATGTTTTGAATCCCTCCGATATTTTCCTTGATTCTTTCCGTCCACCTTCATGCAAATCCGGACTATTTAAATCAGGTGTTTTGCCGTAATAATCGAGGAAACGGTTGAATTCAAGTGAGACAATGTGTTTGATCAGTTCCTCCTTGGTGAGATGTTCAAGCTTTTGATAAACAGTTGGAAGAAATGGCTCTATCTGCTGTTCATTGAATGTAACATCATGCAGCTTGTCAATTATAAACATCAGCTGTTTCTCACAAATTTCTTTACCTCCGGGTACAGGTTTACGGATGAATTTCTTGCCAAGCGTTTTTTCAATTGATCTGATTTTACCCTGTTCTTTCAAATTGATGATTGAAATGGAAATTCCCGATTTCCCCGCTCTACCTGTTCTTCCACTGCGATGGGTGTAGCTTTCCAGATCGTCAGGCAGATTGAAGTTTATAATATGGGTCAGATCATCTACATCCAATCCGCGGGCGGCCACATCGGTAGCTACCAGCATCTGTACTCCGCGGGTCCGGAATTTTTCCATTACGTAATCGCGCTGCTGCTGACTTAAATCTCCGTGCAGTGCTTCTGCACTATAACCATCAGCTATTAATTGTGTGGCAACTTCATTGGTCTCCTGACGTGTGCGACAAAAAACAATTCCATAAACTTCCGGCACAAAATCCATTACCCTTTTTAAAGCTGAATATCTGTCTTTAGCGTGCACCATATGGTATATGTGCTCGACATTATCTGCTCCGCTGTTTTTCTTTCCAACCGAAATTTCGATGGGATTATTCATGTAATTCTTTGCAATTTCCGCCACTTCCCTGGGCATAGTAGCTGAAAAAAGCAATGTATTTTTTGTCTTGGGAGTTTTCTCTAAAATAGCATCTACATCTTCCTGGAAACCCATATTCAGCATCTCGTCTGCTTCATCCAGCACCAGAATGGAAATCTGGGAGAGATCTACCTTATTTTTCCTTATCACATCATGCATGCGTCCGGGAGTGGCAGTGATAATATGGACTCCTTTGTTCAGGGCTCTAATCTGGGGACCAATATCGGCACCGCCATAAATAGGAGTAATCACAACATCAGGAAGATATTTTGCATAATCCCCGAGCTCTCTTGCAGTCTGGACACAAAGTTCCCTGGTAGGACTCAAAATCAATGCCTGGGGTACCTTTTTGGCAGGATCTATCTTTTGCAACATTGGCAGACCAAATGCAGCCGTTTTACCAGTTCCGGTTTGAGCAAGCCCAACAATATCGGAAGGTTTTTTTAGAAAAAGAGAGATAAATTGTTCCTGAATCGGAGAAGGTTGTTCGAATCCCATTTCATGGATTCCTTTCTGAATCCTTGGATCCAGACCCATTTCGTTAAATTGCATCATCTATTACGTAAAGCGGGTCTAAAATCATTAACTCTCAGTACAAACTACCCGCAACTGTTTTTATTATCTGTATGAAATATTCTTCTTTGGAGAAAAGTGGCACAAAGATAATTAATATTTTCACTTAACACCTAAAAGTCTATAATAAAGTTATTTCTGCCGAAAGAAGAGCTGGATGGGAACACCGGTGAAATCAAAGTTCTCCCGTATCTTATTCTCAAGGAATCTCTTGTAAGGATCCTTGATGTATTGGGGAAGATTACAGAAAAAAACAAAGCTTGGGATATAAGAGGGAAGCTGTGTAATGTATTTGATCTTTATGTATTTCCCTTTATTTGCAGGCGGGGGATAATTTTCAATAGCATTCAGCAATACCTCATTTAATTTGGAAGTAGGAATACGTTTCTTTCTGTTTTCAGAGACAACCATCGCCACTTCGAGAACTTTAAGTATCCTTTGTTTGGTTAAAGCAGAGGTAAATACAATGGGGATATCGGTAACAGGAGCAAATTTTTCAAAGATCTCCTTCTCCACGTTTTTCATCGTATGATTGTCTTTCTCAACCAAATCCCATTTATTTACAACCACGACCACTCCTTTTTTATTGCGGTGAATCAGATGGAAAATTGTAACGTCCTGACCCTCCACTCCTCTTGTGGCATCGATCACAAGAATACAAATATCTGAATTTTCAATCGAACGCACCGAACGCATCACAGAATAAAATTCTACATCTTCGGCCACTTTTTGCTTTTTGCGAAGACCTGCAGTATCTACGAGAATAAAATCATGACCGAATTTAGTATATCGCTGGCTGACAGAATCTCTTGTCGTTCCTGCAATGTCGGTAACCACATGACGTTCTTCCCCGACCAGGGTATTGATAATGGAAGATTTCCCGACATTTGGCCTTCCAACGATGGCAATTTTGGGAATATCACCATTCATCTCCTCTTCAACTTTTTTAGGAAGTTTCTCCACTATTTCATCCAAAAGATCACCTGTTCCGGATCCGTTTACGGATGACACACAGAAAATCTGGTCAAGGCCTAAGGAATAAAATTCATTGGCATCCAAACTTCTCTGGTGATTATCCACTTTATTAACAACTGTAATAACAGGCTTTACATTACGGCGGAGCATATCATACACCGCAATATCAAGATCAGTAAGTCCGCTTTCCACATCGACCAGGAAAAGGATAAGATCAGATTCCTGGATAGCCAGATTCACCTGCCGGCGGATCTCTTCCTCAAAAATATCTTCTGATCCTGAAACGTACCCACCGGTATCAACAATTGAAAATTCAACACCATTCCATACGACTTTCCCATAGTTCCGGTCGCGTGTTACTCCAGACATATCGTCCACGATTGCCTGCCTTGACTCCGTCAGCCGGTTAAAAAAAGTTGACTTCCCAACGTTTGGCCTTCCTACTATTGCTACTATATTGCTCATGCTCTGTTTTTTGTTTCAAGTTCTAAAGGTTTCAATGTTTCAAAAAATTGTTTCAATGTTTCAATATACTGTTTCAATGTTCCAAAGAATTATTTCAATGTTTCAATATAAACCTTGAAATTTTTGAAACTTTGAAACTTGAAACTTTAAGACCGTTGAACCTTAAAACTTCGAAACTTGCAACTATAAAACCTTGAAACTGAATTATTGTATTTCGTACCCAAAATTGCGCAATTGACCTTCCTTGTCTCTCCAATCTTTTGCGACTTTAACAAAAAGTTCCAGGAATGTTTTTTTACCGAAAAATTCCTCGATATCCAATCGTGCTTCTGTGCCCACTTTCTTCAGAGCGCTACCCTGATGTCCTATAATGATGGCTTTCTGGGAATCTCGTTCCACGTAAATAACAGCTCCGATTCGCAGAAGTTTAGGCTCGTCCTTGAAAGACTCCACTTCTATTTCTACAGCATAGGGAATCTCTTTCTGATAAAACAATAATATCTTTTCTCTTATAATCTCCTGAACAAAAAACCTTTCATTACGATCGGTCAGTTCATCCTTTGAGAAAAATGCAGGACCTTCGGGAAGATTTGCCAGTATCCTTTTAAATACGTAATCGAGGTTGAATTTTTCTTTTGCTGAGATCGGCATTATTTCAGCTTCCGGAACAACTTCCTTCCATCTATCTACTAACTCTGTCAATTTATTCTGATCGCTAAGATCAATTTTATTAATCAAAACCATGACAGGTACCTGCGCATTTTTTATCTTTTCCAGATAAGAAGCATTTTTCTCAAAATTCTCGACTACATCTGTTACATACAGCAAAATATCGGCATCAACAAGAGCATTATCCACAAATCTGAGCATCGATTCCTGCAGTTTATCTACCGGTTTCAATATACCGGGAGTATCGGAATAGACAATCTGGAAATCCTCTCCGTTAACAATGCCTTTAATGCGGTGACGAGTCGTTTGCATCTTGGAAGTAATAATGGAAAGTTTCTCTCCTACCAGGGCATTCATCAGTGTAGATTTGCCTACATTTGGATTTCCTATAATATTTACAAAACCTGATTTATGGGACATCTTATCTATTGCAATTTTCTGCAAAGATAGCAATTTCAACGAGATGGAAAGACAGCCTGCTTATAACGGCTCAGGGAAAGGGCCGATAAATGAAATCAATTCAAAATAATTTTAAATAACCAAATTCCTAAACTCAGGACCAAAGCCTTACAGTTATTAAAACGTTAGGAAATGTTAAAAATAATATTTTAATTTTAATTATAGGCCCTATTTATTTATTTTCGCCATTCACGATTAAACTTGACTTTGATGATTAAGAGTATCCTATCTTTGTTGCTTATTTCACTCATTATATTAAATGTAAATTTTTCAAAAGCAGAGAAATTTACATCTCGATTCAGAGAGGGAAATGATAAGAAGGAAATAAGAGATTCTTTGAAATGGAGTATTGATTATCTCAATAAATTATTAAACTCAGGAGGAGAATGGTATATTACGGATCAATCATATAAACAGCCTATTACAGGTATCCTGGAATATGCTGAAAATCCTCCTGTTGATACGCTGGTCGTTAAGATGAATAAGATCCTTGGTGATGAGCATCTCGTCTATCTTTTCGACAGAAGACCACAGGATATAAAGAATATTAATAAAATCAAAGGATTTATTTCAGAAAAAGAAGCCCGTAACAGGATTGAAAAACTTCAGAAGAAGATAGCCGACAGTCTCAGTTTGGTTAATATTCCCATTCCCAGGCAGATCATTGAAAATGCGACAATCAATGCCCCTGTCATCCCAAATGGAGAGCCTTCCGTTCTAATTACTGAAAAGGAACATGAATTACCGCTTTCGTTTAAAACGAACCTCTACCAGTCTTTCAGCAACATCAAACCTGATCTTTCTCCATTATCCGCAGATTCCCTAAGAAATCAGCTATTTAATTCTTTACGTAAATCTTACAATGATTCTATTTTGAATCTATGGCGCAGTATGTCCATTGTAAATTATCGCAATGAATACATTTCAGACTATTCAAAAGCAAAAATCAGCAACGAAGAAAAAAAAATCAATAGATGGAATTTTAAATTATTGAATGATTTCAATGATAAAGAAGTCCTTAAGGTCAATGACTCTCTTAAATTTGCCCTTAAATATCTGACAAATCATGCAGAAAATGATTCTGTTTTATTGCGTTTTTATAATAGTTCAGAAGACAAGTCTGAAATATGGACTGCCAATCACCCAATGTCCCCTATCCGTATGTATCTAAAAAATCCGCAGAATGATTCAATCAGTGTGATTCTGATTAATACTGGCAAAGGGAAAATAAAGATGATCATTGATGACGGAGTGGTCCTGACCAGGCTGAAAGAATCACAAAAAAAAGAAATAACTTTTCGCACATCTGAACCAGACCGAAAACTCAAACAGATAAAGATCGTTAAAGCGGAAGCCTTACCATGGACTCTTGAGGGGTTCGGATCGCTCGGATTCACTCAAACTTCACTCTCGAACTGGGCCAAAGGAGGTGAGAGCTCGCTTGCGGCCCTAGTGATCGGAAAATACAAGGCCAATTACTCCAAGGCAAAACTAAGATGGGAGAACAGCGCTGAGTTGAGATATGGAATCAACCAGACGAAAACCAAAGGATTCCAGAAGAACGACGATAAACTGGAATTTCAAAGCCGTTTTGGCTATTCGGCTTTCAAAAAATGGTTCTATTCAGCAGAAGGAAACTTCAAGACTCAGATGGCGCCCGGATATAATTTCCCGGACATGAAAAATCCGATCTCCGCTTTTATGTCACCCGGATACCTGACTTTTTCCATCGGTCTTGATTACAAACCGAATGCCAATTTTTCTTTGTTTCTTTCCCCGATTTCATCCAAGAGCACTTTTGTTAACGATACCGCCAGAATCAAACCCACTAATTATGGACTGGAGGCAGGAACCAAAAGGTTGTGGCAACCGGGTCTTATCGTCAAAAGCAACTGGAAAAAGAAACTTGCCGAAAATATAAACTACGACACTAAAGCTGAATTTTTCAACAATTATCTTTATCCGTTCAGAAAATTCTCTTTTGACTGGGAACAAACACTCACCATGCGAGTCAATCATTATGTCAATGTAATGATTATGAGCGAGTTGATATATGATTACAATACAAAGTTTCCCGTCTACGATGCAGCCGGGAAAGTGATCGATCGCAAACCAAAATGGCAGTTTAAGGAATTGTTTAATATTGGATTTAACTGCAAATTTTAACCGGGGAACCGGCTACAAAAAATAAAAAGAAGCGATCACGAATACAGCCAAAACCACACTGGCAATCCCGTTTGTTGTTCCAAAAGAAATATTTACCCTGCTCAAATCATTGGGTTTAACGATAGCATGCTGGAAAATAATCAACCCGGCAAAGATGGAAACTCCAATCCAGTACAGCACCCCGGATTTGAGTATGATTCCGGCAATAATCACAAATAAAAGAGTAAACAGGTGATTCACCGCAGATAAAATCAAAGCTTTCTTTATTCCAATCAGGACCGGAATGCTTTTCAGGTTATATTTCTTATCAAAATCGATGTCCTGGCAGGCATAAATAATATCAAAACCACTTACCCAGAAAAAAACAGCAAAAGAAAACAGAAGAGGCAATAAACCAAACTCTCCCGTAACCGCCAAAAAAGCCCCAATTGGCGCAAGGGCAAGACCGCTGCTGAGCACAAAATGACAGAGCGGGGTAATTCTCTTCGTATAGCTGTATCCAAGAATGACGGATAAGGCAACCGGAGATAAATAAAAACACCGCATGTTAATAAACCAGCAAACTGTGAAAAATAATAAAGAGTTTACGATGACAAAAACCAGAGCATTTGCGGGCGTAACGATACCGGCGGGGATCTCCCGTTTGGCAGTTCTTGGATTTGCGGAATCGTAATGTCTGTCAAGATACCGGTTAAATCCCATGGCTGCATTTCTTGCAAAAACCATGCAAGCTAACACCTTTAAAACCAGAAATAAAGAAAAATCATAGGCACCAATTCTGAGTGCCAGAAAAAAACCGATCAACGCGAATGGCAATGCAAATACCGTATGTTCAAATTTGACCAGATTTGCATAATCCCTGATGCTTTTTGTCATTTTATTTTGATAAAATTTAAGACTGCTAAAATATAAATTAAGGATTGTATGATAAAATCTGATACCAATAAAAGCGATCAGTTAATCCTTGCTATCTATTAACCCGTTAAGAAGGATAGAATAAGGAATTGTGAAATATTTAATTTTTGTTATTTGAATAATCCCTTAAATATTCCATATAGTATAAAAAGGAATCCTATAATAATAAAGACGATTCCGGCCAGGAATTTTCCAAAGGGCAGGTAATGAAAGCCCCAAAAATCAGGCAGCGTCATCGAGTAACTCAAGATCAATATGAAAATTCCCAGTCCAATCAGAACAAACCCACTCATGAAAAAATTGGGTTGCTTTCCATTTGATTGATAGTCGATGATTTTGGCAGTGGAAGGATGTTCGATTTTTTTTGGCCGGGAATTTTGGCAATTCCAGCAAATTTCAAAATCCATTTCTACTATTTCCCCGCATTTTGGGCACTTCCAGTAATTACCGATGTTCACCGTGGTTTGATCACCGGCTTGAATTTTTCCTCTTTCCGGGCCTTTCCCCGTGACAAAGCGTTCATCATACTGTAATTTTGAAATTAAATTTCGATGGAGTGATTCTGATAAGATGGCATCGTACACCTCTTTCTCAAATTCATCCGGATGCTCCATACTATTAAAGAGTTCATCATCCGTATACTTTGAAACAAATTTCAGGAATAAGTTTTCTTTTTTCATCCTAATTGTCCATAAAAAAACCCTTGTATAATAAAAAGAGACCGGATATTATAAAGCCGGAAAACACAATGTAATAGCCTCCAAAAGGGTTATTTAACGTCCATGCCGTTAATGATGTGCCAATTACAACCAGGAATAATCCGGTTTTAATCTGCAGGGAGCTTTTACTTATTTTTTTCTTTGTGATGGCTGTTTCTTTCTTTTGGTATTCATTATATCCTTTGCCAATTTGATTCAATAACTTCTTTTTTTCGCCGGATGTAATGGTTCCGCGTTTTTCGGCTGTTATTAAAGCTGCCTCAACCGCAGCAAGCTGGTAATCCGTGTATTTGGTAATTATTTCAGCCAAGTCCTTATCAGAGTTATGTTCCAGTTGTTTTATATAAAAACCAACCTCCTGCGGGTTCACAGGTGTATCCGGACTTGTTTCCGGTTCAAAGTTTTCCTGTTCATTCTTGATGACAAGAGGCGGTAATTTTACCTGTTTGTAATCATCGGGAAGTGCGTTTCTGGCGATTAATATATCTTTCAATACATCCGTTACTTCCCTGATGTATTTTTCAGATTTCACCATCTCTATCAGACTTTCAGTTGAAAGGCCTGAATAATCTTCGTATATTTTTCTTTGACGTGCATTATAGACTTTAACCATAAATATTTACTATTATCTTATGTAACCTCATGCAAAGAGCGCAGCCCCAATTACCAACAAAATTAAAAGTCCAATGTAGAATCCAAGACCATAAAAAAACCATCGCCATATTTCCTTGTATCTCCTTTCATAGCCTTCAGCTCTCAAATCATCCGCAAAAAGCAAGATTAATAACCCAGGTAAAAGAAGCGTAATTATCTTCCAATAAATTTGCAAAGGCGCATTTGCCTTGTCTTCAATTGATTTCTTTATGGTCCTGAAAATATTTTCTTTTGATTCAATTTTTTCGCCTGCTGAATTTCTTCGGGCCACTTCAGCCTCTGCCGCAGCAACCGCTTCAGGTTCATATTCATTTCGCAGCTTAACAACAATTTCATGCAATTCGGCATAGGTCCGTTTAGCCATTATTTCTGCGAATTTATTTACCGTTGACATATCTTTTAAAGGTTTTTAGTGAGACCTCTCACCACTTTTGCTGCATGATTTCCTGACGTTTAGCCGCATACTCCTGCTCGCTGATCAACCCTTCTTTTCTCAGGTTTTCTAATTTTCGAAGTTTATCATCAAATGATATTCCGATTTCGCGGGAATTGGATGCTTCCGGCATTTCAATTTCCTGTGCGATACTTGAACCCGGATTTTTATCGTAATTGATCAAATTATTAACAAATGATCCTCCGATTACCAGCACAACAATAATCCAGATAACGAGAAATATTTGACCAATATAAGCATCCGGTTCTCCGGATAAGAGAGTGAAAAAAACTATTCCAAACGCGAGGAAAGCAATGATGACAATTAATCCAACGATTAAACCTGGTTTAGTCGGTCTGATGTATGCTTTTTGCTTCATATTTCATTCTTAATTTAGTTATAGATTATTTTACAGGTCTATATAACAATAAAATAAACATCAAAAAGTTGCAATTCACTGTTTTATCATGATTAAAGGACTGGAAGACCTTTCACCCTTTAAATGATCAAACCTGTGATCATTATGCGGAGTATCCAGTATTACCTGATTAATGATCCCTTCAAACCTTCCGGGAGAGACCATTTTAACGATCACCTCCCATTCTGTAAGAAAACTGTCAGACCACCTGTATTTGAATTTCATATTCGTGCCATCAAAGAAAACCTCATTTGTTTGTAATCCTTGCTCGGTGTCTGTTTTGAATTCAATTTTTTCTCCATTTTGAGTCAGCGTGATGCTTTTGTAAAATCCCTCTGTCATTCCCCAGGTTCCGATGACAGATTGAAACTTTTCTTTCTCCTTAAGTATTTTTTCATTTTTATATTCATTTTTTGCGATAAGCGCCTTCACCTCCTCTATATCTGTAGCAGTTGGAGCCAGCTTGAGATACTGCCTGAGACTGGTTACAGCATCACCGTATTTTTCAGCCTTCTCCTGCACCAATCCAAGGTTGTAATAAACATCCGGCCAATTTGGAGCAAGATTAGCCGCCAGTCCAAATTCTCTGATCGCAGATTCATAATCGGAGGGTGATTTTGCCATTTCAACAGCTGCCACCCCTCGGGCAAAATACTGTTTTGCTTCTTCGGAAACATTCTGAGCTGAGACCTTCGTTGCGAGACAAATCAACAAGAATGAATAAATGATGATTGATGAATTTATTTTCATAATTGCCTGATTAATTAAGTTTTGAAAATTGTCTGATTATTAATTGAATTGCCATTCTGCGTCATAAGATTCAGAAAAAGCCCCTGCAAATTTTCTTGCCCATGTTTCTTTGACTTTAAAACGTAAAGGTGAAGTTGCAATTGCTTCCGCAACGATCGAAACTTCCCAGATACACGGATAATTAGTAGAGACCGACCTATTCGGACATCCATAATACTTATACTTAAATTTTAATACCGAACCATCGAATTCTACCGGAATGGATTGATTAAAAGCGGGTACCATGCACCAAATATTAGCCTTAAGTTCATCTCCTGAAAGAACAAATTTCTCAATGACACAAATCCCATCGTTTGATCCTCCTGTCTTATGAATGGTTCCTCTTGTCATTGCATTGATGATTTCTGTTTTCTGATCGGTTTTGTCACGCTTATATTCCAACTTATTTATAAGACTTTTTACAGTTTCAGCATCGTTAGCAGTTGGGGAGGCGTATTTGAGATATTTCCTTAAATTATTTACCGCATCTCCGTATTTTTCAATTTTTTCCTGTACAAGTCCCAGGTTGTAGTAAACATCAGGCCATTCGGGAGCAAGATTAATCGCCAGTTCAAATTCCGTGATTGCCGATTGATAATCGGCAGGTGATTTTGCCATCTCTACAGCAGCCACTCCGCGATCAAAATGCCGCTTCGCTTCATCAGAGATACTTTGCCCGAACGATGTTCCCAAGCCCCATAATAGAATACAGATTGTAGTAGTTGAATACCTTAGTTTATTCATATTTTGTCTCCTCCATAAGTTTTTATACCCTCAATAATGCTCTCATCCCTTAATTCAAATTCTTAATTCTTAATTCTTAATTCTTAATTCTTAATTCTTAATTATCTTATTCTCTGCCTCCAAATTTAGTTTAATGGCCTCATCCTGCACCTCTCTCGCTAATTCGATTAATTCAATAGACTTTTTACGATCTTCATTTTTATCGGATGGAATTATTTTTTCTGCTTCCTTTTCTTTTGTTGGCGGAACAGCTGTTTTTAAATCAACAGGCAGTGAATTGCCGGATTTAAGCGGTAATGAAGTCGTACCAGTTTTAAGAACAGGAGTTGTCGTTGATGTATTCCTCTTAAGACCCCCGCTAAGCTCAAGCTTCCCCCTCTCAAATGCCTGTAGCTTTTCGAGTTCAGCCTTTTCTCTTTCATTTGCTTGCTGCTGAATTTCAAGGTCATTGTTGGATGTGGTTTCAACAGCTGGCCTGTCATTGTTTACTGTGGTAGGGGAGGAAGTTGATTGCCGTTTAATGACATAAGGCGGTGATTTCGAACAATCACACCAAACATCATAAGCTACTCCATCTTTGTATTCAGTCCAGGGACCTGAACCGCAGGGCTTAGGTTTGCCGCTACTCGTGTAACAACCCACTGCCACAGCGTTTTGGGCCTGGCATGCAAAAGAAACAATCACCAAAAATAAAGTGACTACAGCTGGCTTAATGATTGATCCTCCCTTCATCTCTCTGAATATTTTTGTTGATACATAATAAACTTAATAATCTAATCGCATAACTATTAATGACCAATGACCTTAATGACCTAATGATCAGTGTCCTTAATGTCCTTAATGTCCTTAATGTCCTTAATGTCCTTAATGTCCTTAATGTCCTAATGACCAATGCCCCCTGACCTTAATTGCTATAATTTTTCACTTTGGGCACATCTTGCAAGGGTGTGATTATGAAACTATTACTCTTATTAAAATCGGCCGGACTATATTTAATACCAAATTGCAGTTTTCCTGGATCTTCAGTTGTGGGAATATAGGCCCCTACTTGCGTCAGGACCCATCGGCTGGCTTCTGAACAGACCATGTCTGAACCCATTATTCCATATTTTGAACCGCTTATCAGGCTGCCCTTGGTTGCTTGTTCATACTTCTTTTGATCATCTGCCAGTTTTCTGGCTACATCATACAATTTTTGATACTGTTCTTGTTTTAAGGGCTGGGCCAGCTGTGCTACATTTGCCCCACGATTCCCATAAAGAAACAAATATTCTTCCTCCGAAATAAGATGAGGTCCTTTGTCGGAAACATTATCCAGAAACATCTTTTTACCATTGATCTCCTTCACGTAGATGACTGTATGAGAAGCCTTTGACGCTCTTGATCCTGAGTTAAGCTGGTCCGCCCCATTGACCACCCAACTCAATAGTTTATCCTTTGCATTAAGCAAATCTACTTCACTTTCAGATCCCCTGGTAATTAAAAGGACATCGCCGATTTGCAGATTGGCGAATGTCTTAACCATTAAAGGAGGCGGAGCATTTGCTTTAAGTGTTTTATAAAGATCTTCACAGTAAGGGTTATTCGCTTCCAATCTTTTTAGTACAGCCTCATCTTTTGCCTTCGTCCACTCATCATTTTTATTCTCAAAATTGAAATTCTCCAATCTCAACTCAGCATCTTTTGGGTTGGTTTTTAAATAGTCAAGCATAGCATTCAGCTTTTTTAAATATTCACTGATCGCGATTAAGCGCGTGACATGCTTCTGCTTAGCGTCTTGTGACTTCTGAAGGGCATTCTGTGCTATTCCCTCTGCAATGCTATTCCCCGATTGTTTTGCAAGACCGATAATCCTCTCTGATTTGGAAATAGTTAAATCACAATTCTGAATTTTATCTTTAATGATTAGTATTTCATCATTGGTTTCAGCCACATTGGTCTCTAACCTGAAAATTTCATCGACCTGCCATTTATTATTTTGATTCTTTTGAGCAAACGAGGAAAGTGAAATAATCGAGAGAATGAAATAAAGGACATAATTCATCCGTGAATAATTTGATTTATTGGGATCGCATCGGTTGTCCCTTCTTACCTCATTGCCAACTCTTACAAATTCTTCGCTGATTGGACTTTGTAACGGTATTCTTTCCATAAGTATAAAATGTTAGAATGTTTTCTGAACTTAGTCAAAAGTTTTAACCTGAACAAATTCGAAAACGGATTTTCATAAAATGAATATTCCTTTATTTAACCAATAATGGATTAATTCTCCCGTATTCTCCATTATTTTTCCTTGAGCCCTCTGTGTTACCCTTAACTCATAAATTGTATATTTATTCAAAATCACTAGCTCTATACTAGCTCCGTATTTGAGTCGTATTTGCTCCGTATTAGGTTCGCTATTCAGAAAGCCATTTCAAGGAAAAATATTTAACTATTTATTCAAACAAATGCATTAAAATACAGTTTCTGACTTAAACTGAATTTGGTAAATTCATGAAAATGACAAAATATAATAAAGTCTGTTAACATATAACTAAAATATTATGATGTTATCCATTTCCACATTTTTGATGACCCATTTATTATCCTGCTTTTGCATCATTACATAATAGCTCGTCACAGCTGATCCATTCCAGGTGATGTAAAAAAGAGCCTTATCGCCTTTTTTATTAAAACCTGCCCTTGAGAGTGAAACATATTCGCCAGTCACGTGCGAGGGTACCTCAACCAACTTCCCCGAGAGTCTCTTTTCTTTTTCTGCTTTAGTCAGAATGGTCAGATCAGGGACCAAAATCCTCTCTTTGACAATAAATTCCGAGGTATTGTTTTTCAGGTAATCCGTGAAAATAGCTTCACTGAAAGTCTTGCCGAGTTCGGCAAGTTCCTCTTGTTTAATTGCTTTTGCAACGACTGTATTTTCATAAACTTTTCTTGCTTTGACAGCATGTTCAAAGAATTGGGGGAGCTCAATAGCAGGAAGTTTTTCGGTAGAGAAAAACGAAGTGTACACCGCATAATCCAACTTACTGACTTCCTTAAGTTTATCATTTTCACCGGACTGGCACTTACCTTGAATTGGAAGGCCGTAAATCAATATCATCAGCCAAAACCATTTGCTTAAGCTGAAAAGTACATTTGACTCGTATTTTGAGCAATAATGATTAATTCTCATCTCTTAAATCAATTTTTATTGAATTCCGGTAATATTTAGATCTTTAGGATAAGCAACACTGAATTTAACGGGGATCGACTTTTTGGCTCCGGCTGCCAGTTTAAGTTTCCACGAAATGATTCCCTGATCATTTACTTCGGCTTCACCACCCTTAGGAGACTCCATCTCCACTTTGATCTTTTCGTTCCTTGAAATCGGGAACTGATCGTTGAGGTCGAGAGTAATCTCCTTGCTTTTCCCATTGGTGATTTCAATTGCATATTCATAATGAACTGTCGTTTCCTTTGACAACAAGCCGGCATAATCAGTTTGCTTTTTCTTGAGCTTGCGTTCAATTTTGACGCCTTCATCAATTCCTAACGATATTCCAATTTCTCCATCAGGAAGTACGGCTTCATTGACTAAAGCCGTCCCAACCATTTTCTGATCAGCAAAGACACTGACCGGACCTGAAAGCAACGGAAATGTAAATGGATTCTTTATGGTAGCTTTCAAAAAAGCATTCTGAACCAACTTTGGGATCGTGAGCCATGCAAAAGTAGCCTCAGCATCAGATTGAGCAATAGGAAAACGATGCGGCTGTCCGTCAGAGATTACATCCACTTTTCGCGGCAGGACGAAACTAAATGAGGTACTCTCCTCTTTGATTTCAGGCAGAGTTGACGGTAATGCAGCGTCATCACTTCCCTTGTCAAATTGGATGCTGAATTTTGCCTGAGATGATAGTTCCTGGAGTGCGCGGCTGGATTTTGTATATACCGGCCTTGGCGTATAAATATCGAGATACCATGCTGAAAGATCAGGAAGTGAGCCATACACGAAAGGCCTGGCAGTTGAGATTTCTACTTTGGCGTCTGACCAATCTTCTGTTGTGGATTGCCAGATTGATGCCATATAGTTTAAATTAATCTTTGAAGAATTTAAATCAGCCTTTGCTTCATATTGGGGTCTCCATCCTGCTTGTGTGGTCAGGTATGAGAGGTCAAGCTTTATATTGCTTTTATCAATTGCTGACATTATATTTATTGCAATTGTCTTACTTCTTTTCTTGTCCGAAGTAACTTTTGCCAATTCACTTTCGAGAGCCGTTTTGTCTTCGGTGAGTTTCATTAATTTAGTTTCGGTTGTTGCCATCCTTTCATAGTTGGCAGCGAGAGATTTTTCAAGAAATTTTGCATGGACTTCCAACTCCGCAGGGGTCACTTTTTGATTCTGGGGGAAAGAAACGCCCTTATTATAGAAATCATTTGAGCTGTTGATGACCGCCAATTGGTAAGTTGCATCTTTGATTTGCCTGTTCAAATTATTCAATTCGGATTGAAGCTTCTGAAAGGCAGGCTGATCGGTTTGTTTGAGAAAGGTTTCTTCGACAGTCACATCAGCAATGCTGACATCGGATTGTCCCATCGTGCTGACCTGTATTGACTGATTGACTAAAAAGGGGGTCAGCCCCGATATTCTGATTGTATTTTCACCTTTTTTTACCGAAAGGATAGCCTCTTTGGTGATCATGGCACGATCGCTGTATACAATGACTTTTTGAAGTTTGGCAACAGTTTCGGTCTCAGCTTTTTGTGCCAACAAAGCGTTGGAACTCATTAGACCTATAAGGATAAGAACCCACATAGGCAAACCAAGATTCTTTTTCATTTTAGTTGAATTTAAAATTTTACTTTTTCTTCTTTGCGCCCTTGCGCCTTTGCGAGATATTTTTTCTTGGCGCTTTTGCGAGATAATCATTCATTTGCGAGATGGGATATTGGCAATAAACAAATTGGTAATGAATTTATTCCCAATGATGAAAGCCTTATTGGGTTTGATACCAGCTTCTTTTAATGTATAAGTGAACCTCACTTCACTTTCCATCGCTTTGCAATCATCCCTTCTCACCCTCACAACAGAAAGGGTATCACCTTTCATCTCGAATCTGAAGTCGCTTTTCTGAGTACACCCTGTACTAACCACGTGAATGTTAATCTCTCCTTTTTCGTAATCAAGGGTTAACCCAAGCAGATTCTCAGGATTACTGCTGTACGCAAAAAGGGAAAAGATCATTATCATCAAAGCAGTTAGTAAAAAGCCTCGGAATGGTTTCATTTCTTTTAGGTATTAATTTTTTGTTTGCGTCCTATAGCGACGTAAAGTATGGGTCCTATCACCGGAATTGCCAGAAGAATGAGCACCCATACTATTTTGTTAATTCCAATGAAGTTATGCCGCAATACGTCAATCAATGCAATTAGAAATGGCAAAACCCAGAGAAGAGTCAGCAGCAACAAAATTTCAATCAATCCCAAATGATAACCGGCTGGTAAAGCCTGATTCATAGCCAGCACGCTGGCAACACTCTGATCCGCTGGAGGTTCATTACCCATCAGCACGGCTTGAGTGATCATCGGATTCTGCAGTGCAGACTGGACCTTGCTGATGTCATAAATATTATCCCCATCTCTAACGGCCAGGTATTTAGAACCTTTTGGAGAAGCATCAAAATATCCACCGGGAGTAATTGTCAGCCACTCACCATCATTGAAACTGTAAAAACGGAGCATTTCTTTCCCTGTTTCCACATTCCAGAGGCGGGTAGAGCCATCAAGGCTTCCGGAATACGCAAATTTACCATTTGGGCTAAAACCGATGGAATTGATTTTACCCGCATGACCCGAAAAGAGATAAATCTCTTTTGCCTCAGCAATATTCCATAAATGTAGTTCGTTGTCGCATGACCAAAGGGCTAACCTGTCGTCAGAACTAATTCTCAATGAATTAATTTGTCTATATCTATAAGCACTTTGCCCAACCTGGATTTTCATAGGATAATGGCCTGAAATTGAGGATATCTCCTGTTTGGTATCAATATCCCAAAATTTAAAAGTAAGCTGATCTTCTGCGTCCTGACCCATTAAAAGGACTTTATTACCGGTTTGGCTCAAAACTGCATGAAAATCTGCGAAAGAATGGATCATTTCACCTGTTTCGATATCCCATAATTGAGATGAATTTGTTCGATCACTGGTTAATGCATATTTCCCCCGGGTGCAGATTTCCGAAATATCAATTTTATCCATACTGCCGAATGATCTTATCTTCCGTCCTGTGGCCATATCAGATAAGATCAAACTGCCTCCGACCGACCAAAAAATATCATTCCCATCGCTGGTAATGGTCATGCTATTTACCCAGGCACCCCCATCCTGGCTGAAACTTGCCAATTCTTTTACTGATGAAGTTTCCCACTGTCGGACGCTTGTCCTGCGCGTCTCAAAATCCCAGCCTCCTGCAAATGATTTGGTACCGTCTCCATTAATTGCGACACAATTAACACCAAGATTTTGCTTTATTGTCTGTATTTGTTGGCCAGTGGATAAATCCCAAATGTGAAGATTTCCCGATGTCATCCCGACAATCATTTTCTCACCATCAGAACTGATTGCTGCGGACGCTATCTGGAATTGTCCTTCGGATGACCAAATCTCCTTACCGGAACCGACATTCCACAGTTTAACACACTTGTCATCCCCTCCGGAGAGAATGAATCTCCCATCCTGACTGTAAGCCAACGAACGAACCCAACCCGGTTTACCACCTTTCAGGGTTTCAGCCTTTTTCCCCTTCGAGATACCCCAGATTTCTATGTCCGGCTCACCTCCGAAAATGACCGATTTGCCATCAGGGCTTATGGCTAATGAAAGGACGCCTCCTCGATCAAAAGTTTTTAACAAATTTCCTGTATTCATATCCCACATTCTGGGACTATCATTGAAACAGCCGGAAATAAGGAATGTGCCGTCAGGGCTGATTGCCAATGAATAGACAGCATCAGTGTGGCCTGAAAAAGTCCTTATATTTTTCCCTGACGCAAGATCCCACACTTTGATCAATTTATCTGCTCCTCCTGAAACAATGTATCGCCCATCCCGGCTGACTGCAATCGAGTTTATTTCAGCTGAATCTGTGCCTAATGTTTGTACCTCTTGGCCCGTTTCGGTTCGCCATACTTTTAACTGATGTCCCGAACTGGCGATAACGAATTGTCCGTCAGGGCTAATTGTAACTGAGGTGACCCGTTCTCTGTAACCACTAAAAGTTCTGACAGGTTTTCCGGTGGTTATATCCCATAGATTGAGATTATTGTAGGAAGTTTCATTACCAACGACAGCAAAACGGCCGTCTGCGCTTATTGCGATACAACTTATCTCTTCATAATTTCCCTTGAAAGTTCGAATTTCTTTACCCGTGCCTGTGTCCCATAACTTAAGCATGCAATCCCTTCCGCCTGAAAGGGCAAAACGGCCGTCAGGAGTAAACGCCACCGCATTAATCGGTTTCAGATGCCCTGTCTGTACAACAATCTCAGGGACATCTGCTTCTATTATCTGCGGAGCTTCGGTTGCTTGCTCCGGCCCAACAGGATTTTCAACCTTTTTCTGAATCTTATGGGTGTTGACAGTCTGTGCTGAGGATTTTGGATAAGGAGCAGATCTCTGAACGTCAGGCTTTTGTGGCAATTCCTGCTGGGCTGTCTCAGAAATAGTTGATCTGACAGATTTTGTGTGACTTTGCTCATAGGCAGACAATGATTTGCGATAAGTCTCACATTCCGTCAAGGTGGCGAAACTGCCTTGCAGGCTTTTCCCGTTTAACCCCAGCGTTTCACTGGCCTCCTTATCGTATTGAATCTGCCATCGACCTCCTTGTGCGAACAGGTAAGGAGTTGCCCAAATCAATAAAGCGGAGAGGGTAATAACAAAGAAAATATTGAATTTCTGTTTCATATTCAGGATTTTTCAGGTCTTAGTTTTATTCTTCGGTTTTAATTGCAGTGATTAGATATCAAAACAACCCATGCAATGATGAACAGCCATGTGCTCTTTGGATTTTTCAGACCTGTCAGCATATCAACTTTGAGCTAACCCTTTAACGAATCTGATTTGAAAGATCACCAAAGACAGCTTCCATAAGATTTCAATTCGCTTATATTATGACATGATTGAGTTAGTTTTCTGATAATAAAGTTCAAATGTATTAATTAGATTTGAGAAATTTGTCCATCGATTAAAATATTTAAATTTATATAAAATTGGAGATCCTCATTACAATTTCCCCGCAAAAAAAACATTGAAACTCTTGGAATAAAAAATTCAGAATTAAGGTCAGATTTTCAAAGAGCCCACCATTCAAGGCAGATTTCAAATTAGTTAAACCGGAAGAAAATTATGGAGATAATAATCGGTACTAAGCTTGTGACCAGACCGCTATCCAGTCGCCGGGAAATGTGAAAGTTTACCGTGAATGTAAAAATTATGGTATTTAGGGAAAGTAGGGAGTAGTAAAGTAGGGAAATAATATGTTAATATAATTTAGACAAATAATTCATTACCAATAATTAAATGGCAATTACGTAATTTTGAAGTGAATTCATTTAACAGATCATCTGTGATATTCAAGACCTGACAGGTTTTGACAACTTTTTTCAGGTTTAAATTACTTCCAGGTAGTTCAGGATGAACTCAACACTTTGATCAAGGCCGATTTTGCCGGTATTGATGGAGATATCATACTGCCTGGCATCCGACCATTCCCGGCCGGTAAATGTGTGATAATAAAGAGACCTTTCCTTATCATTTTGGACGATCATTTTTTCGGCCGATCCTTCTGACACATTATTCAGCTGCTGAATGCGGCCTTTCCGGAAAGAGGGATCAGCATGTAAATAAATGCTGATTCGGTTCGGATGATCACGAAGGATGTGACAGCCACACCGGCCAATGATTACCGCTGAACGTTCGTTTACTATATGTTTTATTATTCCGGTTTCGGTATTAAACAATTCCCGATCGGTGGGGATGATGACTCTTGGCGGCAAATAGGCGTCCGGAGTACCAAATGCGAATGACTTTAAGTACGACTTCCAGAATGAACTGATCTTTTCTTCCTGTGACTCCAGATCCTCTGCTAATACCGAAAGCTGTTTGGCAGCCTGGTCAATAATTTCGCGGTCAGCATAGAAAATACCAAGCTTTTTTGCCAACTGCTGTCCTATGTATGCACCACCGCTTCCCAACTGGCGGTTAATGGTTATTACAAACGGTGAAGTCAATTTCATTGGTCTACCTCCTATATTTAACCCGATTCAGAAAAACTTTTAATGATACAAAAAAACAGCTGAATTTGCAATTATTCCAGGGCCGCTTTTCGTCCATGGAAAAAGTAATAGAGGATAGCGGCAAGCAGTATCACGAGGATCATCATCTCATATAAACCGCGGTAACCAACGAAAGGAATGAGAAATCCGAGTATGTAAGGACCGACGCCGAGACCCAGATCATAAAAAATAAAATAGGTGGAGGTGGCCAGGCCCAATCTGTGAGGAGGAACAATTTTTATTGAAATGGCCTGGGCGCAGGACTGAACATTTCCATAGCCCAACCCGATCACGACTCCTGAGAGCAGCAAAGTGACCTGAAACGTAGCGTGGCTCAGCAGAAACATTCCGGCTGCAAAGATGACGAGACAGGGATATACAACGACATTGGGACCTTTTAAATCAAGCAGACGGCCGGAAAAGGGCCTTGACACCAGGACTGTAAAGGCGTATACCAGAAAAAAGACGCTTGCGGCCTGTGACATATTGATCTCCAGGGTATAGAATGACATAAAAGTCAGTACTCCTGAGAAAGCAAAACTGATGATGAAGGTGACCATTGCGATGGGGAGAGCCTTGAATTCGAGAAAACTTGAAAGTTGAAAGCTCTTTTCTGTTTTGGACTGAACTTGGGCTGACCGGACCTCGGGCTCACGGACAAAAAGAGAGATTGCAAAGCCAATGATTGAAAGGATCAGGTTGAAAAGAAAGACCATCCTGAAATTGGAATACTGAATTAAAAGGATTCCGATGAAAGGGCCTGCGGCGGTGGCCAATATAGCGCTCAGGCTGTAGTATCCCACTCCTTCTCCCCGTCTGTCGTGAGGAATGACTTGTGCCATGATGGTTCCTGTAGCGGTGCTGGCAATCCCAAGAGTAAATCCATGCAGAAACCTGTTGACCAGCAGCAAGGACAGGCTCACAGCGCCAAAATAAAAAGCCGAAGTGACGATGAAAGAAAGGATACCAATAAACAATATCTTCTTGCTTCCTTTATCTCCGATGACGCGTCCTGCCAATAAGCGGCCGAGGGAGGCTCCGATGATGCAAATGCCGGATGCAAGGCCCGCCATGCTGGTGGAAGCGTTGAATTGGGTTTTGGCGTAGGAGGCGATGGTGACCAGTAACAGATAAAATATCAGAGTGAGCAGGAAATTAATGGCCCAGACAGCAATAAAATCCCTTGTCCATAAACGTTTGTTGTTCATTGTATAATCTTCAGAGACCCTACATCAGAAACCAGTAGGGTTTGCAGAGCCATGATTATTCTATAAAAGTGCTGCAAATTTAGATAAAAATTGAATTTCAATTTTATAATTCACGATAAAACATCAACAACGGCCATCTAATAAAATGTACTGAGAATGGGTCTTATAACCTTTGTATTTGTTCTAATTCAACGAAACGGACATAAACAGAAGTATGCTATTGCAGAATTAGGATGAAATTGGAGAAATCACTCCGGTGAGCCATTTTTTACTTCCTTCTAATTTTCATGTTCTGGTAAGACAGCGTTGAACAACACTTCATCTGTTTTCAATTCTGAGTTTAGATGAATTTCAAGAATCTATAGTCTATATAATTATTTTTTTGCTGCCTTTATCTCCGTTAATGAAATAAAAAGACAGTTTAATGTAAATAAGAGAAAAATAATCGTAACTTACAACCTTTTATAATTTAAAGTAATTCAATAAGATCTATAATCCATATTAAATAAATTTATATGTTTGATAAGAAAACAAATAGTGTCACATTCCCCGATCATAGTAAATTAAAGGCTGTAGTTATAGATAGTAGGACGACTATCTTTATTGATAAAGATAAAGATCCCGATGAGGCAAGAAGGCGATATGCAGAACGGCTTAAGAGTATGAATGTGAAAATTTAGTTTGGATATATTATTCGGTAAAATTTTCTTTCCCTTTAAGTTTTTCACGGATTTTAAATTCTCCAAGATCGATTAAAGAAAAATATTTTCTGATGAGCTCTTCATCGGAAGCAGAACTGCGATTCATCACATTCAGCAATTTTCGCTGGCACTCCGGCAAATTCAAATAAATGCGATAGAAGACTTCCTGAGAGTTCTCTGTTGAGGCGCATATTTTTTAAAATTCCTGATTCAAAAAGATTCATACCGGTTTTCAGTCATGTGTACGGATTGCTTAGATGTTCATTGAAGTCCGGTTTCATCGTATTTTTTCACAGAAGCTGAAGAGAGCCATGGGCAATATCAGTTTCACCAGCAAATAATCGCAAGAAAAATCACCACAAAGAACAGGTTCGATCTGTTGTATTAGGATTATCGATTGTTATATTAAAGTTAGGCTATTCAGATATTAAGTCCCTATGTTTGTAATTGATCTTTGGCGAGAGTAGCATAAGCCAGAAGAGTATTATTTTTGATTTTCGGATTAAACAATAAAACTCAATGACTTATGCAAACACAAAGAACGGAATTAAATTTCGAAGGTCAAAGCTTATTTGTAGGTATTGATGTTCATTTGAAAAGCTGGACAGTATCAATTTTAACTGAAAAACTGTTACATAAGACATTTACACAACCTGCGAGTGCAGAAGTGTTGTCGAACTATTTGAATTGTAATTTTCCTGGCGGCGATTACCATTCAGTTTATGAAGCGGGTTTCAGTGGTTTTTGGACTCACTACAAACTGAAGGCAATGGGAATAAATAATATCGTTATCAATCCGGCAGATGTTCCCACGACACAAAAGGAACATTTGCAAAAGGATGACCCGACAGACAGCCGGAAACTTGCCAGGTCATTGCGTGCCGGGGATTTAAAGGCAATCTATGTTCCAGAGCCATCAACATTGGAAGATAGGTCTCTGATCCGGCTGCGGGCAACTTTGGTAAAAGATATGGTTCGGTTCAAACAGCGGATAAAATCGTTTTTGCACTTTTATGGGATATCTATTCCTGCTGAATTTGAGAAATCGGGAACCCACTGGTCCAGACGATTTATGAAATGGCTCAATCAGGTTTCTCTTCAGCACGAATCCGGAACTCAAACGTTGAAAATATTGGTACAAGAAGCCGACGGGCAAAGGAAACTTCTGCTGGAAGTTTTACGAAAAATCAGGGCTTTGTCCCGTAGCGAAAAATATGCAACCAGAATGGAATTATTGCGGAGCATCCCTGGTGTGGGTTTTGTTACGGCCATCACTTTTTTGACCGAAATAGAAAATATAGAACGATTTGAAAACGCAGATCATTTTGCCGGGTTTGTAGGCTTGATCCCCAACAGGCATTCTAGCGGGAACAAGGAAAATAACGGGGATATGACCTTTCGAGGACAGACAGCCTTGCGCAAATCGTTAATCGAGAGTTCCTGGTTTGCAGCCCGGCTTGATCCAGCCCTGGCTATGAGCTTTAATGTCT
>CAXXGM010000006.1:0-340726 GCA_963677325.2 Prolixibacteraceae bacterium | reverse complement strand
AAAAACTCAGGACGCAAAGATATTTATTTTTTTCAGAACATAAACCTTAATCAACAGCCATAAATCTCCTTTTATTTAAGGATTATTTAAAATGAGAGAAGAAGTGTTTCTCTTTTAAAATCAATAACGGCCTCGTGGGAATAGAGAAAATCACAACCGATTAGTCCAATTATCTTTTTGTCGGAAAACTTTGCATATTCTTCATTGATATGCCTGAAATCAACAAGAGCGACTTTTAACGGTCCTATATTGACTCCCCCCAGACTAAAAGAATGAACAATCGCTGAAGCTGTACTAACAATCTCTTTGCCGATTCCGGTAGCCATTACAGGATCCATATCTTCGGAAGTGTAAAAAGATGAAAAATTAATATCCATTACACTTTTAGAGGCTCCGCTGTCAATGACCCACCAGTATTCCTCCATTCCCTCAAATTCTGCCTTTATTAAAGGGTGGTAAGTATCAGGTTCAAGTTCAATTATTGAAAAGTTTATTTCTATGGTCATATGGGTAGAATTCTATCCTTTAGGTATTTAGTCAGTTGTTCTGAATCCTTTGCTCATAACTAAAGCCCTTTCCTTTAGTTTGTAAATATAATATTTCCCTGCTTTTTACCTTCCTAATTCTTCCTGATTTTCCCGGGACTGTATTTTGGTTATCTATTATTTAAAAATAAAAGAGAGTGACATTTTACTGACACTCTCTTCTTTAGCATTCAGGCCATCGGGCCGAAGCCCAACCGTTTTATTTTTTATTCAGTTCATCAAGAACATTCATGACTTCACGGACATGACCTTCACTGACTTTCATCATAGCCATTTCTTCCTCATTCAGGTTCAGTTCAATGACTCTTTCAACTCCGTTTTTTCCTAATACTACCGGAACTCCGAGGTAACAATTGTTGATCCCGTATTCTCCGTCCAATTGGATGCAAACAGGGAAAATTCTGCGCTGATCTTTAACAATAGCCTCTACCATTTGGGCAGCAGCAGCTCCCGGAGCGTACCAAGCTGAGGTTCCCATCAATTTTACCAATTCACCTCCGCCTACTTTAGTCCTTTCCACGATGGCATTAAGAGAATTTTCATCCAGTAATTCGGTTACAGGTACTCCACCTACTGTAGTATATCTGAGCAATGGAACCATGGTATCCCGTGACCTCCAAGAAGCATAGCCTGTATTTCCTTTTGAGAAATATTCAGTGCATCAGAAAGGAAAGCACGATAACGGGCTGTATCAAGGATTCCGGCCATACCCATAATCTTTGTGCGCGGCAGTTTTGAGGAGATATGTGCCTGATAAGTCATTACATCCAATGGATTGGAAACAATGATGATAACAGCTTCCGGAGAGTATTTGATTACATTTTCGGTCACTGTTTTTACAATACCGGCATTGATGCCGATTAAATCGTCCCTGCTCATACCGGGCTTCCTTGGAAGACCTGAAGTGATGACAATTACTTCTGAACCTGCTGTTTTACTGTAGTCATTGGTAATCCCAACCGTATGGGTATCATAGTTATTGATGGGTGCTTTTTGCCAGATATCAAGGGCTTTCCCTTCTGCAAGACCTTCTTTGATGTCAAGCAGAACCACTTCATTCACTACTTCGCGATATGCCAGAACATCCGCACACGTTGCTCCGACATTCCCTGCTCCTACAATGGTAACTTTCATATAAATTCAGATTATATTTAAATATTAACTTAACTATTAGAAGAAGGCAAAATTAATGAGTTTCCTAACAAGTCAAACGTTTAAGATAATACTTAATAATTCCTTAAAATTACTTGTTCAAAAATTCGAATTTTGAAGTAATCTCTTCGATATCGCTCATGATTTTTCTTGCAAGATTATCGGCCTTTTCGTAAGAAATACTTTCGGAATAGATTCTGATGATTGGTTCTGTATTGGATTTTCTCAGATGAACCCATTCATGATCAAAATCTATCCTTACTCCATCCACATCATTTAGCTTCTCATTCAGATATTTCTTTTTAATTGTTTTCAATACTTCATCCACATTGATATTTGGAGTAAGCTCAATTTTATTTTTGAAATAAAATAATCAGGATATCCTGCACGAAGCTCCGAGCATTTTAATCCGGAATGAGCCAGATGAGAGAGAAACAATCCAATGCCCACAAGAGCATCGCGCCCGTAATGGCTCTCCGGATAGATGACCCCTCCGTTTCCTTCCCCTCCGATCACAGCTGCGGTTTTTTTCATCATACTGACCACATTTACTTCTCCCACTGCAGAAGGAGTGTATGCGCCTCCATGTTTTTCGGTGATATCCTTTAAGGCTCTTGAAGAGGAAAGATTCGATACACTGTTACCCTTCTTTTTTGATAACACATAATCGGCAACAGCGACCAGAGTATATTCTTCGTTGAACCAGGAACCATCTTCATTAATAATGGCCAGACGATCTACATCGGGATCGACTACAAAACACAGGTCCATTTTTGTATTTCGTACGGTCTCCAGAGTCTTTACGAGGTTTTCAGGAATAGGTTCAGGAGTATGTGCAAAATGACCGGTTGATTCACAGTTGATTTCGACCACTTCTTTCACTCCCAGTGCTTTCAGAAGTTTCGGGACAACAAGTCCGCCCACAGAATTAACGGCATCGATTCCAACCGTAAATCCTGCTTTTCGGATTGAATCCGTATCAACGAGATTTAATCCCAGTACCTGTTCAATATGAATGTCAGTGTAATCCTTTATGATTTCTTTTCCCAGGTTATCTACTTCAGCAAAAAAGAAATTTTCTGAAGCAGCAATTTCCAGTACTCTTTCTCCTTCGGCTGCATTTAAAAATTCTCCTTCAGAGTTTAACAGTTTTAAGGCATTCCATTGTTTGGGATTGTGACTGGCTGTCAGAATAATTCCTCCTGAAGCTTTTTCACCAACGACCGCTATTTCAGTTGTGGGTGTTGAAGCCAATCCAATATTGATTACGTCTGCCCCCATACCCAGGAGGGTACCTGTTACCACGGAATTTACCATCTCTCCGGAAATCCTTGCATCGCGGCCAACGACCACTTTTAACCTTCCTGACTGAGAATTATTTTCTTTAATCCAGCTGAAAAATGCAGCAGTAAATTTTACCAGGTCAAGAGGACTTAACCCTTCTCCCGGTTTCCCGCCGATTGTTCCGCGAATCCCTGAGATTGATTTGATTAGAGTCATAATTAATTTGTTAGAAAATATACTTAATTGAATAAAATACTTGCCTTAATTACCCATGACAAAGATGCTAAAAAGGAGCATGCCAGTCAAAAATTTATTTATAATTATGAATATGATGGTATAATTACAGCTATCTTTCTGTAAATGATCTTTAAATGGCCAATAACCTGGAAATTTCGGGAACATTAAATTTCGCCATTAAATAATAAAGTTGTAAGGTAATCAAAAATCATCTGATTTACAAAATGACTAGCACATACGCTTTTTAAGATTGTTTTCTCATTTTGCTCACATTGGTATTGATTTGGGGAACAACTGTTCTGGTTTTTTCAAAATACAAAAAACACCCAAAAATTTTTAATTTTACAAACAGTTCTTAATCCTATCCGAAAAATTGAAAAAATGATCATCCCATTAGCTGTTGCGGTCTTTGTTTTGGGTTATGTTTTAATTGCCACAGAACATCAGGTTAAGATAGATAAAGCGGCTTCTGCCCTTGTGACCGGAGTTTTATGCTGGTTGCTTTATTTTTATTTTGAACCTTCGCTTGCTGAATCCGAAAACAGTCTATCTGAGCATTTGGCCGAAATTGCCGCTATTGTCTTTTTCCTGATGGGAGCAATGACCATTGTGGAGGTAGTGGATTCTTTCCAGGGATTTAAAATTATCACCGATCACATCAGGACAAAATCTCTCCCTGTTTTATTGATCATCATTACAGTCATCACTTTTTTTCTTTCAGCCATCTTAGATAACCTCACCACTGCCATCGTCATGACTTCATTGTGCAACAAGCTTGTTCATGAGAAGAAGCAACGGCTCTGGTTTGTTTCGATGGTGATCATTGCTGCCAATGCCGGAGGAGCGTGGTCTCCACTGGGCGATGTCACCACCACCATGCTCTGGATTGGTCATCAGATTACTGCTTATAATATCGTTGTCAAAACCTTTATTCCCAGCCTTTTTGTGGCCTTCATTCCGCTATTGATCTTAATTTTTCGATTTAAAGGAATGAAAGCTGACGGCGAAATCAGTATTCCAGGCAAACATCCTCGTGAAAGCAATATCATTCTTTTTGCCGGTGTTGGTTTATTGATTTTTGTTCCTGTTTTTAAAACAATTACCCATATGCCCCCTTTTATGGGTATGCTCTTCGCTCTTGGGATCCTGTGGATTGTCAGCAGTATCCTGCTGATGGGCAAGGAATCAGAGACAAAGGTAAAATACTCGGTAGCTGGGGCTTTAAAAAGAATTGATACTTCGAGTATCCTTTTTTTCCTTGGCATTTTGCTGGCTGTATCTTCCTTGCAGTCATTTGGGATACTTGGAAATCTGGCCGGGTACATTGTAGAACACCTGAAAAATACCTATCTGATTGGGACCATCCTCGGACTGTTCTCTGCCATTATTGATAATGTCCCTTTAGTTGCGGCAGCGCAGGGAATGTTTTCTCTTGAAATGTTTCCAACCGATCATCTTTTCTGGGAATTTTTAGCTCTTTCAACCGGGACCGGAGGAAGCGCCATCATTATCGGATCTGCTGCCGGCGTGGCCGTGATGGGGATCGAAAAGATCAGTTTCTTCTGGTATCTGAAAAACGTGAGCTGGCTTGCTCTCCTTGGTTTTTTTGCCGGACTTGGTGCATTTATTTTGCAGCAATGGATAGTGTCTTAATCAGAAAATCGGGGAACCATAAAACTTTCGGAGAACGAAGCATATTCAAAAAATTCTATTCCATTTATTCCTTAATTCTCTCTTCCAGTCTTCGGCCTCTTTTTCTACGCTCTCAAGCCATAAGGGTAGAGACAAGGCAGTGCCTTGTCTCTACAAACCCGGTACGAGGATGGTACGACGCAAATACGGAGCGTTCCGGACTGAAATAAAGGTACAAAGAAGGTCTCCAATCACCTGAAAAAGGATGGTAATAGTGCATGGAGGCATATGGAGATGCAGGGAGGATCTTAATTGGAAATTAAAGTATTATGAACAATATGAAAACCATTTATTCCGCGTAGCAGTCAGGGTAATCCGTCTGCTAATGCTGGACGGTAATGGGATAGATTCGCTGATGTGTTGATTTGCAAATGGCTGATCAGAGCCATAGAAAACTTTAGCTGAAGATATTGTTTTTTTTCCGACCTTTGCATCCAAATAATTAATTGATAAATGATAAGAAGAGAAAGAGGACAGGAGCGCAATGAAAAGCGTACCGTCGGGAATAGATTAGAGGGTAAAAGGCCCAGGGTTAAAAAGTTCGAAGCAAAAGGTGAAGATAAGGACTACGGGTCAAAAAGCAGTGGAACATCTTTTTCGGGAAAAAGGATGGGGAAGAGCAGGATCATAAAAACTACAGCAAAAAGTGAGGGCGCCGGTGAAAGAAGACCCGTAAAAAGACTTTCAACGGGAGTCGCTCATAAAACATCTGCCGGATCACCAAGCCACCGGGAAGGTTTTAAGGAAAAGACTTCTGATGTTTTCCGCAGAAATGTTATTCAAAAGAAAGTTAGAAAAGAACCAGAAAGAGCTGAATCTGATCAGTTCATGAGCAAGGAAGGAAATGTTTTACGCGGAAGATTTGGTCGCAGGAATCTTCACGACGAAATTACTTCACCTTCCACAAGACCTTCAAGGAATACAAATAAAACCTCTGAAACTATTCGTCTCAACCGTTATATCGCCAATGCCGGACTTTGCTCACGGCGTGAGGCTGATACTTTTATCTCCACCGGCTGTGTATCTGTTAATGGAAAAATTATATCCGAAATGGGATACCAGGTAACCCCCGGGGACAGTGTTAGCTTCAACGGCAAGATTATCAGTACTGAACGTAAAATGTATGTTCTGTTGAACAAACCCAAAGGATTTGTGACCACTCTCGAGGATCCTCATGCAGACAAAACGGTCATGGATCTGGTGAAAAATGCCTGTACTGAGCGGATCTATCCGGTCGGACGCCTTGATAAAAATACAACGGGGTTGTTATTGCTTACCAATGACGGAGATCTGACCAAAAGGCTGACTCATCCAAAATACAACAGAAAGAAGATCTATCATGCTTTTCTTGATCAGAAAGTCACGAAGGATCATCTACAGCAGATTGTGGATGGTATAACTCTTGAAGACGGGTTTGTTGCTGCTGATTCAGTGAGTTATGTTGATGACGAGGATAAAAAACAGGTCGGGATTGAAATACATTCCGGGAAAAATAAAATCGTCCGCCGTATTTTTGAATCACTTGGATATAAAGTACTCAAATTGGACCGGGTTTATTTCTGTGGATTGACCAAAAAGAATCTTCCCCGCGGTAAATGGAGATTTCTTTCGCAGGATGAAATCAATTTGCTTAAAATGAGTTCCATGTAAAACCATTGCTCTGCATGAAAAAGAGGACGCTGCAATTCCTGGTCACAAGCCTTCTTTTGTTCTTTTTGCAACGTGAAGGACTTTCTGCGGAAAGAAAATTACTTGATTTCCCTAAACAGAAGGATTATCCTGCAAGTGGAAATAAAAAGATTATTTCCCTTCAGGATACTGTTGTGAGGTCCCGTGACAGACTGACTGTTAAAGACAGCCTGCTCCTTGACAGCATTCTTCATGCCAGCCGTAATGCTGAGAAGCTGAAGTATGTGCGGTTTCTTGCAGAAGGGAAAATACCGGTGGAATTTATTAATATTAACTACAACAATCTTTTCAATTACAATCCTTTTGAAGGTTTTAAGGTTGGAATAGGAGCAGAAACAAACAGAATTCTCACAAAATATGCTTCCTTGGGGGGATATCTTACTTATGGGCTGAATGACAGAAGTATACGTCATGGCAGCTGGATTAATATTTACCCAAAAGGATATTATGATTTAAGAATTTATTTTGGTTTTCAGGATATTAACCTTGAATACGGGGAACCGGAATTCCTGGAGAAAAAATCCTTGCTGAATCTTGAATCTTACAGGAGCCGACTGATTAAAAATATGTATTCCTCCAAAAGATACACGGCCGGCGTAGAATTCAGGCCCATTAATGAATTGAATACCTATTTGTTTTCTGATCTTTCGGATAACAGTTCACGCGAGGTCAATTATTTTCTTAGACAGCACAGTTTTCCTTTAACCAGGCTCGCTCGTTTAGGTTTACAGCTGAGATACTCGCCCGGGATTGAATTTATCAGAGACCCTGATATCTTAATAGAGAAATCCATTCCAAAGTCGGATTGGTTTTTGACTGCAATTCACGGAATGAATGTGCTTGGCGGTGATTTTTCTTACACCAAATTAGAATTCAAGGGCAGGTATAAATACCATTTGACCAATGGAAGCTATACAAGGATTATTCTTCGTTCAGGATACATTACAGACAATGCTCCGTTGACCGAATTATTTAATGGTTATGGGAGTTACGCTGGTGCATTTTCCTTCGTAGCTCCATTCTCTTTTAATACGATGAGGCAGAATGAATTTGCCGCCACTCAATATGCAGCCCTGCATCTTCGACATGAATTTGGCAGCAATTTATTTCCACCCGCTCAGAAATTCAGGCCAATATTTGTTCTGTCTCAGAACATGGGTGTCGGTTATCTGAATTCTGCCAGCAGTACAAGATACCAGATGCAAGATTACAGGAAGGGGTATCTTGAGTCCGGCTTTGAGATCAATAACCTGTTCAGGATGGATTTTCTGAGCTGGGGTTTAGGGGTGTATTACCGTTACGGCCCTTATCACTTACCTTCCGCTGGGGATAATTTCGCCTATAAATTCGGATTCTTTATCAACCTGTAAATAATCCCATTCCCATACATAAGTAGGAATCACAAACCGTATTCAAATCTGTATAGACAAGGCAGCGCCTTGTCTCCGTATATAACGGTTGTGAATCATGAGACAAAGCACTGTCTCGCTTTCGTAAATAACATCATCCCCAGCTTGTGAATATGAGACAAGGCACTGCTTTGTCTATACAGAACCTAAGATCATAATGTAATATTTTTTCTATTTTTCCTCAAAAAATGGTTATTATTGCGATATCTAAATATCTTAATAAAATTCTATATGGCGTATGACATTCAGATGATCCGGAAGGTGTATTCAGAACTGCCGGGACGGGTTGAAAAAGCTAAAAAATTACTGGGACGTCCCCTTACCTTGACAGAGAAAATTCTATATGCTCACCTCTCGGAAGAAATTCCGTCGGCACCCTTTGTAAGGGGCGAATCTTACGTCAATTTTAATCCTGATCGAGTCGCTATGCAGGATGCCACCGCTCAAATGGCCCTGCTGCAGTTTATGCAGGCCGGCAAAGCAGAAGTAGCCGTTCCCTCGACCGTCCATTGCGACCATCTGATTTTGGCCAAAACAGGCGCCGGAGAAGATCTGGCTATAGCCAATGAAATCAATAAGGAAGTTTATCATTTTCTTTCCTCCGTTTCGCAGAAATATGGGATCGGTTTCTGGAAACCTGGCGCTGGTATTATCCACCAGGTTGTTCTTGAAAATTATGCATTTCCCGGAGGTTTAATGGTGGGCACCGATTCGCATACGGTCAACGCAGGCGGACTTGGAATGGTTGCCGTTGGGGTAGGGGGGGCCGATGCTGTCGATGTGATGACCGGTATTCCCTGGGAGTTGAAATTTCCCAAACTGATCGGAATTAAACTGACCGGACAATTAAAAGGCTGGGCCTCACCCAAAGATGTGATTCTTAAAGTCGCTGGTTTATTGACTGTAAAAGGCGGTACAGGCAGCATCATCGAGTATTTTGGCCCGGGCGCCGCTACAATCTCCTGTACAGGCAAGGGCACCATCTGCAACATGGGCGCTGAAGTGGGAGCGACAAACTCCAATTTTCCGTATGATAAAAGCATGGCCGATTACCTTTCTGCTACCGGACGAAGTGAAATAGCTGAAATGGCTGACCAAATTTCGCAACACCTCAGGGCTGATGAAGAAGTTTACGAGAATCCTGAAAAATATTTTGACCGGGTCCTTGAAATAGACCTCTCTTCTCTTGAACCCTATATTAATGGGCCATTCACGCCCGATCTTGCCACTCCGCTTTCAAAATTCAAGGAGGTGGCTAAAGAAAAGGGCTGGCCTCTCGAAATGAAAGTTGGATTAATAGGCTCTTGTACCAATTCGTCTTACGAAGATATTTCACGGGCGGCTTCTGTGGCAGCGCAGGCTTCAAAGAAAAATCTTAAAGTCAAGGCCGGATTTACGGTCTCTCCGGGATCAGAGCAGGTGCGCTACACCATTGATCGCGATGGATTTGTGAAGACATTCGAGCAAATGGGAGGTATCGTTCTGGCTAATGCCTGCGGCCCGTGTATCGGACAATGGTCAAGGGAGAACGTGGAGAATATCCAGGAGAATTCAATCATGACCTCTTTTAACCGCAACTTCGCCAAACGTACTGATGGGAATCCAAAAACACACGGTTTTGTTGCCTCACCTGAAATTGTAACTGCTTTTTCAATTGCAGGAACGCTTGATTTTAATCCTGAAACCGATTACCTCGTTAATGAAAAAGGAGAAAAAGTAAAGCTGGATGTTCCCTCGGGAGACGATCTTCCATTGAAAGGTTTTGATGTTGAGGACCCCGGGTTGATTGAGTCTTCTGCAGAAAACAGGGAAATCAGTATTATAGTAAATCCTGCATCCGACAGGCTTCAGCTGCTTGAACCATTTGCTCCCTGGGATGGCAAAGACCTGAACGGCCTGCGCGTATTGATCAAAGCAAGGGGTAAATGCACCACCGACCATATTTCGATGGCAGGCCCCTGGCTGAAATATCGTGGCCATCTTGACAACATATCAAATAATCTGCTGATCGGGGCGGTTAATGATTTCAACGAGCAGACCAATTCGGTAAAAAATCAGCTAAGCGGTGAATATTCCTCCGTCCCTGCTGTGGCGCGGGAATACAAGAAAGCTGGAATAGGCTCTATCGTGATTGGCGATGAGAATTATGGGGAAGGATCCTCGCGCGAACACGCAGCCATGGAACCGCGGCATCTTGGTGTCAGGGTGGTGATTACCCGCTCGTTTGCCCGTATTCACGAAACCAATCTGAAGAAGCAAGGCATGTTGGCATTGACTTTTGCCAATCCTGAAGATTATTCAAGGATTATGGAGGACGATAGGGTCGATGTTGTTGGAATGGGGGATTTTACTCCCGGAATTCCTTTAGCCCTGAAAATCACTCATCAGGATGGATCGGCTGAAAAAATAGCGGCAAACCATACTTATAATCAATCACAGATTGAATGGTTCAAAGCGGGTTCCTGTTTGAATTATATTAAGAATAATCAACAATTTATCTGAATGTTTTCTGAAAGCCGGGTGCCACAGCCCGGCTTTTTGTTTTCTCGCTTATCTTCCAGAATGTCTATCTTCCACTATTTTCTTCAACCTAACTTTTCCGGAAATTTAGATGTTTATGCAATGTTTCTTTACCTTTACCTGATTAAAATCCGGAGGGTAAGAATCGTTGTTGTTTATGCTACGATTCAGACTCCAGATGATTGAAGACTTTGTTTTGCATCAAAACCGGAGAAGATAAATTGCTTTATATTTGTGATATAAAATTAATTCTGTCCTTATGCCGAAAACGCTTATTATTATTCTTGGGCCGACAGGTATAGGGAAAACAAGCCTGGCATTACAAGTAGCTAAACATTATTCCACAGAAATTATTTCCTGCGATTCGAGGCAGATCTATCGTGAAATGAGAATCGGAACGGCTGTACCTGATCAGGAGACACTTAGTCAGGTGAAGCATCATTTTATACAGACTCATTCCATTCACGATTATTACAATGCGAGCAAATATGAGTTGGAGGTATTGCAAACACTTGCATCGCTGTTTGAAACGCATGAAGTCGCGGTAATGGCGGGGGGATCAATGATGTACATCGATGCCGTCTGTAAAGGGATAGACGATCTCCCGGATGTGGACCCTGAAATAAGAAGTTCGCTAATTGCAAGAATAAATACGGAAGGAATCGAGAGTTTAAGAATGGAACTTCGTTATCTGGATCCTGTTTACTATTCAGAAGTCGATCTTCGAAATCCCAAACGGATTTTGCATGCCCTGGAGATATGTATAATGACAGGAAAACCTTATTCCTCATTCAGAACCAGGAGAATCAAAACAAGAGATTTCGATATAGTGAAAGTTGGTCTTAATACGGAGCGTTCCATTCTTTATTCGCGTATCGATCAGCGTGTGGAGGAGATGTTCAGGGAAGGACTGGCCGAAGAAGCAAAGGAACTTTATCCATTTCGCAATCTTAATTCACTAAACACGGTCGGATATAAAGAGCTGTTTGATTTTTTTGAAGAGAAAACCAGCCTTGAAGAGGCGAAAGAAAAGATCAAAACCAATTCGCATAAATATGCCAGAAAGCAATTGACCTGGTTTTCGGGGGATTCTTCAATAAACTGGTTTTCTCCGGGAATGGAAAGAGAGATTTTAAAATTTCTTGATGAACAATTATGTGTTCAGGATTAAAGAAATATTCAGGCTAAGTTTTCCGGTTGAATTCAATTAAATGTTCCAGTGAAAAATCAATTAGAAATCATCATCTGAATCATCGTCTTCGTCGGTTGTTTCATCAGGAATATCATTGATATCATCTGAGTCATCGTCTTCTTCACCTTCGAATTCACCGATAGGGAATTCATCATGCAGAACCCCTTCCACATCGTAATCCTTATCGTTTTCAGAAATATCATAAGCCTCTTGAAGGGTCATGCGGACAAGATAATAATAGTCTCCGATTTCATAGGGAAGAGCGGAAACTACCTTTCCTTTTGCGTCGATGTAAGTGATCAGGTGATCTGCAAATCCCTGTGGGTAAGCATTTTTGATCTGATTCTGGATGTCGACAGGAAGTTTGTCGTAGTCTTTTACTAAACGGGTTTTATTGTTTATTGCCATGTTTCTATAATATAATTAGAAGGTTAATCCTCAAGTTTTATTCGTTAAATATCTTTTTAAAAATGAATCAAAAATACATCTTGATTCTGGTTGCAAAATAACAATTCATGGATTAAAAATACAAGTTTATTTAAATTATTACAATCGCTTTTACTTAAAAATAATAAAGATATGCAATGGCCTGTATTCTTTGCACTTAATTAATACTCAAAAATATTTATTCTTATCTAAATATTATTAGTTGTTACTTAAAATTTATGGGCCTGACAAATGAATTGTTCTCTGTTCCGATCTTTATAAAATTCATATCTTTGTTACCTTATGAAATTTAAGTCAAAAATATTTCTTATAGTTCTGTTTTGTCTGTCTTCTCAGCTGGTCTTTTCTCAGTTGCGGAATGAGCAGAAACCTTCTGAAAAACAGCCACCTGCAAAGAAAGATACAGTGGTTTTCCGGATGCATAACTACAATCTGGTGGATGGTTTTTCACGGAGAAGAGAAGTGAAACTTGATACTGTTATAAATGATTTTCATTCCTACAATCCTGTTTTCAGGAATTTAATATCCGCTCAGACACTTGGAAATTTAGGCGCTTCTTACAAGAGCAATGATTTTTTTCAAACTGACCGGAATCCCGATGATTTTCTCTTTACGAGAAATTACAAACTTTATGGTATCTGGCCTGAAAATATAAGGTTTTACAATGTAACCAAACCTTTTACTGAATTGGGATACGGACAATGGTTCAGCAATAAACCCAAAGGAGAAACCTGGCTGAGAGTGTTGCATACGCAGAATGTAACTCCAAGACTTAATTTTGGATTATTATTTAATTCAATTTCTTCTCAGGGAAAATATCTGAACCAGGAAGCAAAAGACAACAGTCTGAATTTTACTCTCACATACAATGGAGAGCGGTACGACGCATGGTTTGCTGTCGGGAAAAATAAATTTAGTAACCAGGAAAACGGTGGGTTACCAAATCCCAAGGATATTGAAAATCCTGATCTGAAGCCGGAAAATATTGCAGTATGGTTAAATGGTGTCCATTCAGAGGCTAAAAATTCATTCTTTCTGCTCTCACATCAATATAAATTAGGCACCTGGAAAGAGGTGAAGGAAAAAAATGAATCATTCCAGACTTTTATCACCCGTGTTGCTTTTATGCACACGTTTGAATATTCGACTAATACAAGGAATTTTACAGAATTGGATCCAAATCCTTTCTTTCAGTACACCGATGGCAGAGGAGTCGTATATTATTACGGAGCGGGAGCTACTCCCAATATCAATTCCACTGTTGGGGTTGAAGGTGCTCCGGCCACGCGCGATGAGTCGGGCGAGAGGAGAGTAACAAATAAATTTATCATTAAGTCGGTTGAGGCCCCTGACCGTAAATTTACGTTCGGAAAACAAGCTTTCATCGGTAATGATCTTATTAATGTTTTTTTTCCAAGAGAAAAACTGATTTATACACCGGGCATCTGGATGCCACCCCTTGGACTTTCCCAATCCTATAATCTGACCAATACATTTCTTGGAGGATCCATATTCAGGACCGAGGGGAAATTCTGGAAATGGGATGCCTCGGGCAAATACTATATTCAGGGATACCGGGTGGGGGATTTTGAACTTAATGGGAAAATGGAGAAACCTTTCGTCACAGCAAAGGATACCTCATTTGTCAAGCTGACGGCAAGTATGAACAATATTACTCCTGATTATTTCTATAATCATTATTATTCGAATCATTTTAAGTGGAATAATAATTTTAACAGAACTTATGAATTAAGGTTAGGAGCCGATTATGAAAATCCAGGGATACGTTTTAATGCCGGATTCAGGTACAGTATTGTAAATAACTTTATCTACATGAATGAATTGTCCTTGCCCGATCAGGCCAATTCCGGATTTTCTGTTGTAGAGGGTTTTATCAACAAAGATTTTAAAATCGGGATTCTGAACATCAGGAACTGGATAACCTATCAGAAATCCACCACTCAGAAATATATGCACCTTCCCCAATTGATGGCAAGGAATACTATTTACCTGAAAGGGATCTATGCAAAGGTTCTGAATTATCATTTTGGTTTGGATACCCGGTATGAATCCAGTTATTATGCAGATTATTATAATCCGTCACTTGGAATGTTTCATGTACAGGGAAATGAAAAAATAGGAAATTATCCCTGGATGGATGTTTTTGTCGATCTTAAAATCAAGCGAACGCGATTCTATGTAAAATATTCCAATCTGGGCGCCTCTATGTTAAAAGGAGGTTCTTTCAGAACTCCCAATTACCCTGAACAGCCGGCATTGCTTGGATTTGGATTGTCATGGACATTCTATGATTAGAGGTGGAAGTTATGAGTTGTGAGATGTGAGTTATATCTGAATGATACAGGATTAAAAAGTTATTATTAATTCCGAATTCTTAATCTTAAATATTCAGATCACTCTTTTATATATTTCAATAAATTCTGTCAGGATCATAGCCGTAGCCCCCCAGATAAAGATGCCGTTAATAAGATAGCCAGGAAATTTTTTAGTTCCCAGATGTGTTTCAACCTCCTGAAATTGCAGGGTGCTGCGTTCGATAAGATTTTCAAGGGGAATAATGAATAAAGCATCCACCTCACCTTTATTGAAATTAAATGAGGGAGATGTCTGACTCCATCCGATAAATGCACTGACAGTGTAATTACTGACCTTTACATACAAAGGGCTCAATTCTCCTATAATTTCAATCAGATCGCTCTGAATTCCTATTTCCTCGGTAGTCTCCCGGATAGCGGTGTTACTTAGATTTTTATCTGCCGGTTCAAATCCTCCTCCTGGAAAAGCTATCTGGCCGGCATGATATTTCATGGAAGAAGGCCGGCGTATAAGAACAAAGCTTAATTTTTCGTCCTGGGGAAATAATAACAAGAGGACACTTCCCTGCCTGGTATTAATATCCGGAGACAAAGGTTCAGGTATTAGTTCGGGAGAAAGCATTCGTCGGTGTACGCTTTTACCGGGTAATGGATTCTGGAGCTCTTTCCTTAATTTATTAATTATATTTTGTAAATCCGTATTCAATGGTTTTGGTGTAATTGCACTAACAGTAAAAAAGTGATTGCATTTTGATCAGATGTATTTACGTCATTAAAAATACTCTAAACTCAAATCAACTGCAAGGGTAATCGCGTAAAGGAGAATAAAACATTAACTGCCGGAATGATCACTTTCTCTTATATCTTTTACATTTAGCTGAAGGTAAGTCTTACCGCGATATTCATTTTCGGTAACAACGTAACAGATATCAAAAGGAAGAAATTGCTTGATCATTTCCAGGTGTTTGGACTGAGAAAAGGCAATGCCGCCAAATACGGCAGAAGAGCGGTTTGCTTCCATGAGATCTAATTTCAGGTGATCATTATTTTTACCGACAGCTTTGCTTGAACCATGATCCAGCACATTCTCCGTAATAAAAACCGGCATCATATTGTGCGGACCATAAGGCTCAAATTGTCTGAGCAGGCGCAGAAACTTTGGAGAAATATCGGATAATGATATCTTGGCGTCGATATCAATTGTCTGGATCAATTGTTCGCTGGTGATAGAATCCCTGACCACCTGCTCAAAGCGTCTGGAGAATTCAGCCACATTTTCAAGTTTCATGGAAAGACCTGCGGCATACATGTGACCACCATAAGACTCAAGCAGACCGGAACAGGCACCAATAGCCTCATACAGATCAAATTCACCGACAGATCGGGCTGACCCTGTGGCCATCCCATTTGATTCGGTTAATACCACTGTGGGACGGTAATAATGTTCTGTAAGGCGGGATGCTACTATTCCGACTACCCCTTTGTGCCAGTCCCGGTTGTAAATAACAGTCGATTTTCGCCCTTCGTAGAATTCGCTACTGGCAATCATTTCCAGGGCTTCCTGAGTAATGTCGCGGTCGAGCGTCTTTCGGATCTCGTTATAGGAATTAATCTCTATTCCCAGTTCATTTAGTTCCTGAGCATCTTCAGCCAGAAGAATTTTAACAGATTTTTTGCCATGCTCAATTCTTCCTGAGGCATTTAACCTGGGACCTAATTTAAAAACGATATCATTAATTTTGATCTCACCTTCAATTCCAGCATACTGAATGAGGGTTTTTAATCCATTTGAAGGATTCTTATTGAGTTTCTGAAGGCCAAAATAAGCTAGTACCCTGTTTTCGCCTATCAGAGGAACAATATCTGATGCAATGCTCACAACCACCAGATCAAGCAGATTATATACGATTTCTTCATTGATTCCCTGACTCAGGCAATAGCCCTGGAGCAATTTAAAGCCAACTCCGCAGCCGGAAAGATCTTTAAAAGGATAATTACAGCCGGGTTGCTTGGGGTCAAGTACTGCTACTGCATCCGGAATTTTATCATCAGGATTATGATGGTCGCAAATAATAAAATCCAGTCCTAAACTCTTGGCATAAGCTATTTTTTCAACTGCTTTTATTCCACAATCAAGGACAATGACCAGGGAAAAATTGTTGCTGGCTGCATAATCTATTCCCATGGTAGAAACCCCATACCCTTCCATGTACCGGTTAGGTATGTAATAATCCATGTTGGTGAGACGTGACTTCAGAAAGGTATACATCAGGGCTACCGAAGTGGTCCCATCCACATCATAGTCTCCGTAAATCAAAACCTTTTCATTGTCATCGATGGCCCGTTTTATCCTGGCTACGGCCTTATCCATATCCTTCATCAGAAAGGGGTCATGAAGATCGGAGAGTTTAGGGCGAAAGAAGGAATGGGCTTCTGCATATGTTTTAACTCCGCGCTGGACCAGCAAATTGGCGATGGTCATGTCTACATTCAAAGATGCAGACAAGTGTTTAGAATCATTTATATCGGCCTGTTTTTTTAGCTTCCAGTGCTTCTGCATAGTGCGGATTACTTCAAGTAACGTCAGTTGACTAAATTTCCTCAAATATACGAATTGGTGGCAGGTGGGGAAAGTAAAAAATGAAATTATTCCTATTTATTTCAGATATGGGGTGATAAGACATTGATAATCAATTAAAACATTTTAAAATGAGTTTGCTACAGACCAAGATACGATATTGAAATGGCGTCGTTTTATTCGATTTGATATCTGTTTATGTAACAGATATACTGAATGTTATATGGTCTTTGTCCGTTGGTTTGCAATCATATCTTCTTAGCTTTATCCCTGTGATTAGGCCGTACTTCCTCTGCTCTTATACGGTAAGAAAAAACCAAGTCTTGTACCGGACTTGGTACGGACTTGGTACGAACATGGTATAGAGGGAATGACAAGTATTTTTGATCAATTGAAGTGGAATTTTGATTCTATTGTGAAATTCTATAAGAGGAGGTTTATTTCATATCATATTCAATAATTCACTGCCTTCTTCGTGTATGAAAACTTTATAAATTGTTTATTAAAGTTACTTTTACTTTTGTAACTTTGCGAATCTTTTTTTACTAAAAATTCAGTCTGGTCCAGATTATGAGTAATATAGAACTAAGCGAACAAGAAATAATCCGTCGAAATTCATTACAAAAACTGAGGGATTTGGGTATAAATCCTTATCCGGCAGCTGAATATAAGACCAATGTAACTGCAGAACAGATCTTAAAAGAATATAATCCGGAGGAGAATAATTTTCATGATGTAACCTTTGCCGGCCGTCTGATGGGTCAGCGCATCATGGGAAAGGTAACTTTTGCCGAGTTGCAGGATCAGACCGGCCGTATTCAGATCTATCTCAGCAGGGATGAAATCTGTCCCGGAGAAGACAAAACCTTGTACAATGAGGTTTTCAAAAAATTACTGGACATTGGTGATATCATTGGTGTTAAAGGCTTTGTTTTCAATACACAAATGGGAGAGACAACCATTCATGTTAAAGAATTCACCATTTTAAGCAAATCCATTCGTCCTTTACCAGTTGTCAAGAAAAAAGAAGATAAGACATTTGATGCTTTTACTGATTCCGAGCAGAGATACCGTCAAAGATACCTTGATTTGATTGTCAATCCCGAGGTAAGGGAAGTATTTCGTAAACGAACGCAGATCATCAATACCATGCGTGAGATGTTTAATGAAAGAGGTTACCTGGAAGTGGAAACGCCTGTCCTTCAGCCGATCCCCGGGGGAGCTGCCGCACGCCCTTTTATCACCCACCACAATGCATTGAATATTCCCCTCTACCTCAGAATTGCCAATGAACTTTATTTAAAACGTCTGATTGTCGGTGGTTTTGAGGGAGTGTATGAATTTGCCAGGGATTTTCGTAACGAAGGTATGGACCGTACCCATAATCCTGAATTTACCGTGATGGAAATTTATGTTGCCATGAAGGACTATCACTGGATGATGGATTTCACCGAAGAGATGATTGAAAGAGTTGCTTTAACATTGCATGGAAAGACAAAGATCCAGGTAGGTGAAAATGAAATAGATTTCAAACGTCCTTACAAAAGGATCAGCATGTACGATGCCATTAAAGAGCATACCTGCATTGATATTTCAAAAATGGATGAATCGGAGCTTCGTGAAGTATGTCAGAAATTAGGTGTGGAATGTGACACCACGATGGGTAAGGGTAAATTGATCGATGAAATCTTTGGAGAAAAATGCGAAAGTCATTACATCCAACCTACCTTTATAATGGATTACCCGGTTGAGATGTCCCCTTTGTGTAAAAAGCACCGTTATGATCCTGAACTTACCGAAAGGTTTGAACTGATGGTAAACGGTAAGGAATTGTGTAACGCTTATTCCGAACTCAACGACCCGATCGATCAGCTGGACAGGTTCCAGGAACAGCTCAGGTTGTCAGAAAAAGGAGATGATGAGGCCATGTTTATTGACATGGATTTTATCCGTGCTCTGGAATACGGTATGCCTCCGACATCGGGAATGGGAATCGGAGTGGACCGGTTAGCCATGATGATGACCAATTCTCCCTCTATACAGGATGTGCTTTTCTTTCCGCAGATGAAACCTGAAAAGGAGGCCGAAGAGGAGAGTGCCGAAAAATTTGAGAAGATAGGTATCCCCAGTGAGTGGGTTGAGATAATAAGGAAAATGGGTTACAAAAAGGTCTCCCAACTAAAGGAAGTTAAACCAACAAAACTTTTTAATGATCTTTGTGGTTTTAACAAGAAAAATCAGCTTGGATTGATTAATCCTACGATTAGTGAAGTAACGAATTGGTTAAATTAGCATTTCAGTATGACTGAAATTAATGAAAAAAGCAGGGTTGCCATTATTGGAAGTGGCAGCTGGGCTACAGCTCTTGCTAAGTTACTTATCCATAACTTACCTGAACTAAATTGGTTTATCCGAAAGGAAGAGACCATTGAACTTTTTAAAAAGTTCAGACATAATCCCAATTATCTTCGGGCTGTTGAATTTGATATGAACCGGATTAATTTTTATTCTGACATTAATCGAATAGTGGAAGATTCAGATATCCTGGTTTTTGTGACTCCGTCAGCATTTCTGAAAGATACGCTGACGCATTTTACGGCTGAAATCGGAGAGAAGTTTGTGGTTTCTGCTATAAAAGGGATTATACCGGAGGATAACCTGGTTGTGGGAGAGTTTTTTCACGAGTTTTATGAGGTACCCTTTGATCAGTTTGGTGTAATTGCAGGGCCTTGTCATGCAGAGGAAGTAGCGCGGGATCTTCTTTCCTATCTTACCATTGCAAGTCCCGATGTCAAGAAAGCGCGCCAGTTTGCCATGTTGCTGGAAAGCCAATCCCTAAGAACTCATATTTCAGATGATATCTGGGGCACGGAATATTCGGCTGTATTAAAAAATATCATGGCCATTGCTGCAGGTATTTCACATGGTTTACGTTACGGTGATAATTTTCAGGCGGTATTAATGTCCAACGCGATCCAGGAAATTAAAAGGTTCGTGGATACCGTACATCCCATTACCCGAGATATTAAATCTTCAGCTTACCTGGGGGATCTTCTTGTTACAGGATATTCGCAATTTTCAAGGAACAGGGCTTTTGGTACCATGATTGGGAAAGGCTATACGGTCCGGTCAGCTATGCTTGAAATGGATATGATAGCCGAAGGATACTATGCCACGAAATGCATTAAAGAACTGAATAATCAATACCATATTAATATGCCCATCACAGATTCTGTCTATAACATCATTTATGAGAATATCTCTCCGGCAATTGAAATTCGTCTTTTAACGGAACATCTTAGGTAAGAGATGAGTGATGAGTGATGAGAGATGGGTGATGAGTGCAGTATGAAGCGTTATGTCTAAAGTCTTAAGCCTAAAGTCTTAAAAACTAATATAAATTTAAATCGATGGACAATATTTCTTTACAGCTCGACAGAGTAAGCGGATTTGTTACAGAAAGTGAAATATCATCCTGTAAAAAGGAACTCGAGCAATACAATGTCGCTTTGAATGAAAAGACCGGAAAAGGGAATGATTTCCTTGGATGGGTGAATCTTCCGTCAGAAATATCGGATACTGAATTAGCTGACATAGAAAAATCGGTAGTTAAATTACAGCCCAAGCATATTGAGATTTATGTGGTCATCGGAATTGGAGGATCTTACCTGGGCAGCAAGGCGGTGATTGACGCACTAACAGATTCATTTGCTCAGATTAAGGGAAGTTTTGAAGTGCCGACTATTGTTTTTGCCGGTCAGAATATCAGCGAAGATTATCTCTTCGAACTGCGTGATTTACTGGAAACAAAAGAATGGGCTTGTGTAGTGATATCTAAGTCAGGCACGACTACTGAGCCTGCTTTGGCTTTCCGTCTTTTGAAGCAGGATCTGGAAGAAAAATATGGAGTGGATGAAGCACGCAAAAGAATTATTGCTGTTACCGACGCTGAAAAAGGAGCCTTGCATACTCTGGCTAAAACTGAAGGATATAAAATGTATGTCATTCCGGATGATATCGGAGGGCGCTACTCGGTTCTTACACCAGTTGGATTACTCCCTATTGCAGTGGCTGGATTTAATATACGTGAACTCGTTCAGGGTGCTAAGGATATGGAAAAACTTTGTGCAGCTGATGTTCCTTTTGAAAATAATCCTGCTGCACAATATGCTGCCGCTCGAAATATTCTTCATAAAAAAGGAAAGAAGATAGAGATATTGGTAAATTTTAACCCTAAACTTCATTATTTTGCTGAATGGTGGAAACAATTGTATGGGGAAAGCGAAGGGAAAGATGGTAAGGGTATTTTTCCTGCAAGTGTTGATTTCTCAAGCGATTTGCATTCCATGGGACAATATATTCAGGAAGGGGAGAGGATTTTGATGGAAACTGTTCTTTCGATCCGGAATGTTAATTACGAAGTCCGTATTCCTGAAGATAAAGATAATCTTGACAAGCTTAATTTCTTAGCAGGGAAAAGATTGGATGAAGTCAATAAAATGGCTGAACTGGGTACCATGATAGCTCATGTGGACGGTGGAGTGCCTAATATGAGGATTGAAATTCCACAATTAAACGAGTACTATCTTGGACAGTTGATTTATTTCTTTGAAAAAGCCTGTGGAATGAGTGGCTATTTTCTGGGAGTGAATCCTTTTGATCAGCCGGGGGTGGAAGCTTACAAGAAAAATATGTTTGCCCTTCTGGAAAAGCCCGGCTATGAAAAAGAAACCGAGGAAATAAAGAAGAAGATAAAATGATGTGCTGATGTGCTAATTAGATGATGTGCTACACTGATTAACGGATTTAGCGATTAACTGAATCTGAATTATATAAAAGAGGCTGCCACAGCAGCCTCTTTTTATTATGTATAAGATATAAGAAATACTTCTTTCCTTATTTTAATCAGTCAGCACACCTGAACGGAATTAACTGATCGTCCTATTAACGTGAGTTCGATCTAAGGAATAGATAACCTAATCTGCCGAAAACACCTCAGTAGTCATGGTCGAGGGAGAAAAACCAACCTAATTACCTAATTTAATCAGGTAATTAGGTTGGTGAAAGGGTAAAATCAATCCCATCTACTGAGGTGTTTTTTTTAGATTAGGTTATCGAAAACAACATTAGCACTCAAACAATCAAGCACTGTCTTATCCATTGCTTAGATCGAGCTCAGGTTATTAACACATCAGCACATCATTGATATAAATTACGATGACATTCCGAGCAAAGGCTGGTTTTCCAGGTATCTTTTATATCGACAGGATGCTTAAATTCCAAAGATTTATCAATAGTCGTGAATTGGAGACTATCTGATCTGCCCTGAGCCAAAATATTATGGCATAGGTTGCAATCCTTCGATATCGTTTTGCCTTTATCGCTGATATGGGTTCCATTATGACATCTGAAACAACCATTGTAAACAAGATGGCCAATCTGATCCGGATATGCATCCCAGCTGGCTTTCATGTAAGGAAATATGTTCTGTCTGTATCCATTTATTGTGCCTTTGACTGCCTGATCAATCATGGCCTGTTTTGTGGAAATTATATCGGGATAATTTTCTTTATAGAAATTGTTTATTGTTGATTTTATTACCAGTTCCGCAGTATCCACAGTGGAATAGCTATCTTTTAAAATATCCATGGTCACTTTCTTGATCTGAGGAAGGCCGGTTGGGATATCTCCTCCAGCCATAGCATTGTCAATGAACCTTTGCGGGGTAAGGTAATTATGTGAAGGTCTGGTATGGCAGTCCATGCAATCCATTAAACGGGTGGGAGTACTCTTCATTGCTTGCTCATCCATAGGGTTTTCCGGATCTTTATAAATAGTAGTATCCCCGGTAGCAAGATTTACATACCTGACCCAAGGAATGGTATCCCTTTTACTGGTTGCTATGTATTCAATTTTAACATTTGGATTAATATGCCAGTGAATTCCTTCGGATAATCCTTTTGAATCGTGTGAAGGACCAGTTTTCAAGCTAAGGTTAATATTCCACTCTGTGTTTTTTTCATCAGACAGAAAATGTTTTTCGTAGACAAGTTTGTGTGGATAGAACTTTTGAGGCCAATGACATTTTTCACATGTTTCACGTGCAGGCCTCAAACTGGTAATTGGAGTAGGGATCGGCTGAGGGTATTTATGAAATATAACAGAATATACCTGGTATAAACCTGATATTTTAGCTTTTACATACCATTCAGCTCCTGATCCAACGTGACATTCGGCACAAGCTACCCTTGCATGTGTTGATTTCTGATAGGTAGTGTATTCCGGTTCCATCACCTTATGACAGGTTAGCCCGCAAAACTCCACGCTTTCGCTGTAATGGTAGGCCTCATAACTTCCTATCCCTGAAAGAACGAGAAATAGAATGGTTCCAACTACAAATATCATTACGGCATTTCTATGCCTTCGATTATTGAGGTCGATTACCAGCCAGGTGCGTGCAGGTTCTTCTTTTTGTTGCTTAATCTTCCTGCTCCTGAAATACATTCCTATAGGTATAAGAATTAGGCCAAAGATCAGTATGGCAGGAAGAATCATGAAAGTAAATATTCCAAGATAGGGGTTGCCATTAGGAGTAAAAGTGGAGACTAAAAAAAGAAAGATGATAAGGAAAAGAGTTACAATTGCGATAACGCTTCCCAGAACAGTGGTTTTGTTATAGGCAGAATCGGGTAATTTCATAGTTTAACTTTTGTTATCGTATAGTATATATATAAATATGCAAATAAAAACAATTATCAATTATTATCAATCAATCTTGCCTGTTTTTTTATATTAATCCAAAAGATTATCTATACCTGTGACGGCCGTTTTTTATTACTTTTGGATCGAAATAATTATAGGCAAATGCTGGTCATTTCCCAATATAGTTCTTGAGCCATTTCTTTAAACAATTTAATAATTAATCTTATCATGCTCAGAGTTTTTTATCTTTTTTTTCCTCTTTTAATTTTAATATCCTGTAATTTGAACAAAAAAGGATCTATTAAGGATAATAATCAAAAAGATCGGGAGCAGGAATCAGTAGATCCCGGGAAAATAGTTCATCTTAAGATCTCAAGTGCCGATGAATACGGCCAGGTACTTGAAATGCTTAATAAAAAAGATCTTAAATCAATTGATCTCGCAATTAAAGTATTCCGGAATTCCAAAGCAGACTCCCTGTCAATGGATTCGATGTTTGTTGCCTTTAATGATTTTTTATCCATGATGGCAGGTACCTATCTGGAAAATAAGGATAGTCTCCAGGGGAGAAAAGGTATCGATATCTCTGATGAAGAAACAAAGCAGATAAAAGAAAAACTATCTGCATATGGGTTGCTTCTTTCCACTGCAGAAGGAGATTTTTATCTGGAACCGGATAATGATTATCTCGTTCAGAATTTTTCGGATAAGATATCTCCTGCTTACAATGAGTTTCTGCAAATTGCAGTAAGCGACCAGAAAGAAAAATTTGCAGATGATGCCACCATTCTTATCCCAATTGATTCCTTGGCTAAAAGAATAAGGGTATGGGAGGATTTTATGGAGAAATTCCCTTCTTTTATCTCTTCAGGGAAAGCCCTGGATTTTTATTCTCAGTATTTGGAAACTTACCTGACAGGAACTGATAACACGAAGGCTTTTGATCCGGTTTCAAATAAATTGAAAGATAATCTTAAAAAATCCTTTGAAAATTATATAGCACAAAATCCCGGACGAAAAAGCGCCCTGATTGTTAAGGATTATTACGATCTTCTTAAATCTACCGGGTTCCAGTATTCTGAAAAGGTAGATTCCTTTATTCTCGAAAAAGTTTATAATAATTGATTAGCTTTACAATCCTATTTATTTAATCTATAACGGATGCATTCCGAACAAAAAGCTCCAAAACAGGAACAATTTATCGTGAAGGAAGCGGCGGGGCTGCTTAAATTTCTGATTGAAAAAATGCAGGGGAAAAGCAGGACCACTGTAAAATCTTTTCTTGCACACCGGCAGGTTGCTGTGGATCATCATACGGTTACCCATTTTGATTATCCCCTTGAGCCCGGTCAGACTGTTACTGTCACTTTTGGCAGAATTCCGGAGGAAACAAGGTATAAAGGCATTAGAATATTGTTCGAGGACCCCTGGCTGATTATCATCGAAAAAGAAGCCGGATTGCTCTCAATTGCTACTGATAAAGAGAAACTTCAGACGGCTTATAGCATCCTCAGCGGGCATGTTAAAAAAGAGGATCCTGATAATAAAATTTTTGTAATCCATAGGCTTGATAGAGACACCTCGGGTATTATGGTTTTTGCCAAAAATCAGGAGGCGCAGTCTATTTTGCAGAAAGCATGGCAGGAATCGGTGATAGAGCGCACCTATGTTGCTGTTGTTGAAGGAGAAGTGGAAAAGGAGAAAGGGACTGTCAGGTCTTTCCTGATGGAAAATAAGGCTTTTGTCATGTATTCGACCAATAAATACGGCGAAGGAGATGAAGCTATCACACATTACAAGCTTTTAAAAAAGGATCAGGAGTATTCTTTACTTGAAGTTGAGCTCGAGACAGGTCGAAAAAACCAGATTCGTGTTCACATGAAAGAAATGGGACATCCTGTAATCGGAGATAAAAAATATGGTTCCACGGTGAATCCTATTGGCCGTACGGGTCTTCATGCACGGGTTCTTGCATTTATTCACCCGATGACCGGGAAAGAGATCCGTTATGAGACCGCTATTCCTCAAAGGTTCCTGGCATTGTTTACTCATAGATCCTTTGATTCATAATTCATAAATTCCCTTTTTCCCCTTTTCCCCCTTTACTATTTTTTACTACAGAAATTTGAGCTTACAATTATTCTGCTTTTAACAATCTTGTCCTTTTCTGTTTGGAGTTGTATCTTTATAAAAAAAAGACATGGCTATTCCGACAACAAGAACTGCTGAAGCTGGTAAAATTACCATCGATTATTCCAAATGCAATGGTTGCGGACTTTGTGTTGAAGTATGCTCTGATTTGGAATATAAAGTGATAAAGGGCCAGGTAGTGCCTTCGGGCTCACCGGTATTCGGATGCATAGCTTGCGGGCATTGCATGGCTATATGTCCTGAGAATGCTATAAGGATAGAAGGTCGTGAGCTTTCAATTTCTGATATCTATCCTCTGGAAAATTCGATTAAAGCAAGTTATTCTGATTTTTATTCTTTACTTCAGAGACGAAGAAGCATCCGGCAATTCAAAGATCAGGAAGTTACTCCTGATAATATAGAGAAGATACTCCAGGCTGCACAAAATGCTCCGATGGGTATCCCGCCTTCGGATGTGAATGTGCTTGTAATAAATGGACGGAACAAGAATCATCAGTTCGCCCGGGATTTTAGTGATCTTCTAATAACCCAGCAGTGGTTAGTTTCCAAATGGTTTATCTCTCTGATGCGTCCATTCTGGGGGAAAAATACCGGTAATTTTTTCAAAAGTTTTCTTCCCCCGCTGGTGCAAACCTATATCAAGTCAATGAAGGAAGGGAAGAATGTGATTACCTATGATGCTCCGCTGGCCTTGTATTTCTACGGCACAGCCTACAGCGATCCCGCAGATCCGGTAATCGCTGCTACTTATGCCATGCTTGCGGCTGAATCCCTGGGTCTGGGTACCTGTATGATAGGAGGAGTACATCCTTTTATACAACATGGCCCTGCTGCTGAAAAATTCCGTCAAAAGTATGGAATCAGGTACAAAACACGCGCAGGTTTGATGGTAATCATGGGTTATCCAAAAATAAAATTCAAAAGAGGAATCCACCGGACTTTCGCTCATGTGGACTATTGGGAATAATCTTTATTCCCAAATAATGAGAGACTGTTTAAATTTAGTTCTTTTTTGATTTTAAGTAGTTCAACCCCTTCGGGGTTAAGGTCTTATATGTCACATTTTCCGTGGGTTACCCCCACGGTTATTCATATTAAACCCTTTCAGGGTATAAAGCAAATTTAAGTCCGAAGGACTTGAATATGAATAACCTCCGGTGTAACCGGAGGCACTGAAATACATACAATACAGAACCCCGAAGTGGGTTCAACTTTGTTAAAAAGAAATTTAAACAGTTTCTGATATATTTGATAATATTTCAATTTAGGAAAGAGTAAAGTATTTTGTTTTATTCGGCATCTTTCATTGATAATTATTCTTGATGACCTTATTCAACCAAATTCTTGTCCTTAAATTTGACAGAGCTTTTAATCCTGTTGGTACTTCCTTTACCCTTCCTCCACCTTAATGTGCTTTATGTTATGCTTGCAGTCATTATTATGCTGACATCATAAATTTTAAGAAAAGAGAAATGGTCAGATTATCCGACAGCTGTGAAATCGTATTGTGGTGAAGATTTTTTTAAAGCCATGGTTTGGAGTAACTGGGCTAATTGAGGTATGGCATCATACCTTCTTAATTTAAGCCCGACAGCGCCCCCTCCGGGATGTACTTCCACAAAATCCTGTTCAGGTTGTAAAGAAAATCGCCGGTAAAAAGCCAGGCGCAGAAATTGCTTTACTTCTTCAGGATCAGCTTTTTCCTGATCTATATGAACCTGGAAATAGTCTCCCTGGCCTGCTGCATTTACCCTGACTGCTACAGCGTCATTTCCGAACGCTCTTTTCAGCATGGCCTGAGCCAAATCAATTAAGGCCAAACCTCTGAAGAAGTTGGTGCTCTTCATGAGATGAAATTCAGGTACTATTTCAGAAACAAGACTTTCATCCTCTAACCCTTGGTTGTAATTGAATGGTTTTGCTGAAATTTTTTCCATCCATTTGTTCAACCGGTCAGCTCCCTCATAATCTTTTTCCCAATCAAGATCCTGAAGCATCTCTTCTCGTGAGGGAAGAAGGTCTGGAGAAATGTCAAAGCAGCAATCACCATATTGCGAAAGGGTAACGTATTTAATCCATTCCTCTGTATGATGAAAAAGATAAAAATTCTTCGCTACTTCGGCAAAGAGATAGGCTATCATAGCCCTTAGCGGGACACCTTCTTCTTTCAGAATGATATCCGATGCACCGGTACGTTGCAGAACCGGATCACGCCAACCGTCAAACAAAGACCGTAAGGTTGTATCAGCCTTTAATTCTGCTTCAAACTGATCGAGTCTTTCTGTTTCCTTTAGCTGGTCAACATACCATTCGCGCTGAGATTGTACCCTGTTTTTAAGCTCCTCCTGTTTTATGAGCAAGGGTAATTGCACTAAAACAGAACATATCCATTTTCTGCTTTCCAAACTCAGTAATCCATCTGACAATAAATCCGTTTCAATTTCCTTGAAGAAATCAGTGTCCAGGTTGAGTCTGACAAGAATGGCTGCAATTTCGGCTGCTTTACCGGTCATCTTTCTTATCTCCATGGTCGAAAGTATTCCTTCTCCGGTATTTTCTCCGTAGAATCCGCAGGACCATTGCCAGGCTTTTCTGTCGCGCTCAACGGTATAAGGGAAAATAATCTGAAAGCGATCCTTGGGGAGAGGATAGGTCCCCAGAATGCGATAATTATCTTTGGGATTCGAAGAAATCAGTGTTCCCTGCCCTGATTGGCCTTTTTGTTCTGTAGCCTGATCCAGTGAACCCGCCCTTACTCCGGTTCCATATTCTGCCTGACAGGCAAGATGGACCAGCAAATCGGGAGAGATACCAAGATCAAAAAGAGCATTAATGGCATTTTTTGTGGCCACTGTAACGGCTGAGGAGCTTGAAAAACCACCCTGTGGGATATTGCCGGTGGAGACAATCCGTAATCCTTTGAAATTATTCCATCCAAGATGTTCCTGAACTTTTGTTCCAAGATGGCCCTGCCTCAAAGTGCGAAGCGAGGCAATTGCATTGAGCACCAGGGTGAAAGGCCGGCGCATGTTGTTGGATGCTCTCAGTGAGGAAGGAGGAAGAGGCTGGCTTTTTTTTCGGCGTTCTTCCAATTCCTCATCGCTGAAATAGCCAAGGGAAAGAAGAAGCTCTTTGCTCATCTTTGTCCCAAATTTTTCATAGGTGATCATGTCCGAAATATCTTCACCGGGATACATTGCATCATCATCAGCCGAAATGGAATTAATGTATTCCCTGTATTGTTTTTTCCTTGGAAGAAGGTGAATGCGGTGATCTTCAGATTCCTGAATAAGGATTACAATCTGTTCCTCTCCTGATGAATCTCCTGCTCCGATTGGCATCTGCCAGGCAGGACCATAAAACCGGACCATATCGGGATGCATGATGGCAATTCTTAACCGGCCGCCGGCAATTCCTATCCCTATGGGTTTACCCGGCTCAAAAGGAAGTTTTTTCTTCTGGATCAATGCCATAAGTTTATTGAGCTGTTTTGCAATAGAGGCAACTTGTCCGGCTGGGCGTCCGGACATGATTAATTTGGCCGTCTGTTCAATTTCAAGTTCTTCCGGGATCAATAATCCGGCATTGGTTGTCATAATTCCTTCAAGAAGAGCCAGATCCATTGGCTGGGTCACATCCGAGCACAAAAGATCATATTCTGGTTCATTGATCGAGGTGGTTATTGTTCTGATTTCACCGCCGTCTTTACTGATATTTTCAATCAGATCGGTCAAATAATATTGCCCCTGTTGATTCATGTTGGTAAGTTCCGATGCATAATAAAAGAGATTTTTGGCCCGTATCACATACAACGGACAATTCCCTTCGTTGATGCTCAGCATCGATTGCCTCAGCTTTGGATCGGATGTTACTTCTATATCCCTTTCTTCCGCAATTCGAAGAATTCGCCCCTTTTGATCTCTGACAATACGTCCTTTCCCGTTATTTCTGGGTGGTTCATATCTTGCTGTGAGGAATGTAAGGTCTGCCTCTTTTTCCCTTTCGGTATGCACTCTCCAGATATTTCGGAATACGGATGGAGGTATAATACGGTCCCCCATGGTAATGATGAGTAAGGGGTTTTTTTCAAGCAAACCAGGAACACTGAAAACTTCAAAAGCAGCGAAAGCTGTACCTCCTCTGGGGTTATCCGATAATACGTAAAGATTGTCCTCTCCCAAAGCATCCGTTACTTCCTGATACCGGTATCCAACAATACAGATTGCCGGGGAAGGACTGAAACGGTGGAAAGCATCGATCGAATGGCGTGCCAGAGGAATACCTTTTACCTGCTGAATACATTTTGGCTCCTGACCGAATCTTGTTCCCATCCCGGCTACTAAATTCACCAGAACCGGCCTGTCGGTTGAAATGGAGTCAATCAGGGAGGCTCTTTCCGGATTGAGTATTTTCTCATGACTCAGCTTAGCGGCGTTTTTTAAAGAGAAGGATACTATCGTATTATTTGTCATGGTCGTGCTTTTATGTTTTAATCAGGATTCTAAAGGAAGGTCTATTCTAATTTTCCGGATCGTTGTTGCGGATAACTAAAACCTTATCTACAAATTAGTTTAATCAAATGGAAAAATCAAGTGTAATAAACGGCCCACTGGGTTTTGGATCGAAATTATGTTATATGTAAAATTTCCTGTAAATTGCAGTTACATTATCTTCATCAGAAATGACAGGCGAAGAACACCGGTTCAGGAAAAGGTTGAACCTTTTTGATTCAACAGCCATTGTAATAGGTTCTATGGTTGGCTCAGGAATCTTTATTGTCAGTTCTGATATCGCCCGAAAAACCGGCTCATCCGGATGGCTGATGGCGGTCTGGATGATTACCGGATTTATGACTGTAATAGCAGCCCTCAGTTATGGAGAACTGGCCGGATTGTTCCCAAAAGCCGGAGGACAATACGTTTATCTGAAAGAGTCTTATAACCGGTTAACGGGTTTTCTCTACGGGTGGACATTGTTTCTTGTTATACAAACAGGAACAATTGCGGCGGTAGCCATGGCTTTTGCAAAGTTTACGGGAGTACTGATTCCGGCAGTTTCAGAAGATATAGTCTGGCTAAGTGCAGGGTTTTTCAAATTCGGCCCGGTTCAGCTTCTTGCTATTGGGTCCATTCTTTTCCTGACATGGATCAATACCCGGGGAATAAAAGAAGGCAAGAAAGTCCAGAATATCTTTACATCAGGTAAATTTTTACTCCTCGTTTTATTCATTGTTGTTGGACTTCTGTTCGCTACCAATCCCTTTGCAATCCATCAAAACAGTCTGAGTTTCTGGGATGCACGGGAAATTAAACCTGATGGTCAGATTTTGCCTGTTGCAGGCCTTGGACTCGTTATCGCCTTAGGTATGGCTATGGTCGGAAGTCTTTTTTCCTCGGATGCATGGAACAATATTACCTTTACAGCCGGAGAGGTCATAAACCCCAGGAGAAACATCCCGCTCAGTCTGTTCCTTGGAACCATAATTGTGACCGTCCTGTACCTTTTTGCTAATCTTGTTTATATAAGAGCTCTTCCATTGAGAGGTGACCCACAGGGAATTGATGCTGCTGCAAGGGGAATACAATTTGCCTTGAATGATCGGCTTGCCACGGCTTCCATGACCGGAGTTTTTGGAAATTATGCCGTATGGATCATGGCGGCTTTTATCGTAATATCCACATTTGGCTGTAATAATGGAATCATTCTCTCGGGAGCACGCGTCTATTATGCTATGGCAGAGGATAAAATATTCTTCAAAAAGGTGGGGCTGTTGAATGAAAAAGGAGTACCTGCGAACGGATTGATGATACAGGGAATATGGGCCAGCCTTCTATGCCTTTCAGGGACATACGGTCAGTTGCTGGATTATGTAATTTTTGCAGTGCTTATATTTTATTCCCTTACTATTTGGGGCCTGTTTCGTTTGCGAAAAAAACTACCTCATGTGGACCGTCCGTATAAAGCCTTTGGATATCCGGTGATCCCGCTTCTCTACATCATTTTGGCTGTATTGATCATGTTGATTTTATTGATTTATAAACCCGAATATACCTGGCCTGGCTTGATTATTGTATTACTTGGGATACCGGTATATTATTTATGGCGGAATAGGAATGCAGAAGGCCGGTAATCAATGTGCTGATGAGTTGATGTGCTGATGAGTTGATGTGCTGATGAGTTGATGAGTTGATGAGTTGATGAGTTGATGAGTTGATGAGTTGATGAGCTGATGAGCTGATGAGTTGATGTGTTGATGTATGTAATTTCAGCCTCTGCTGAAGGACCTTGATAATAAATAATTATGAGGAATATCAATCGAAAGGAGCTTTGGAACCTTCCCAATATGCTGTCTCTGTACAGGCTCTTATCTTTTCCTGTTGTTTTTTACTTTATTCTGGTCAAGTCACAAACGGTATTTATTGTTTTGCTGGGTATCAATCTGTTCACTGATTTTCTTGATGGATACATTGCCAGGAAGTTTAATCTTGAAACCCAAATCGGAGCCAGGCTGGATTCTTTGGCCGATGAGGGAACTTACATTCTCGGACTAACCGGAATTTATATCTTTAAAAGGATTGAACTGGAGCCCTATCATGCAGGTTTGTGGATTTTTGCCGGTATTTATCTGCTCTCATTAGTGGTCAGTCTCTTAAAATTTAAAATGCTTCCAAGCCTTCATTTGTTTTCGTCCAAAATTGGCGGGTACATGCAGGGCTTTTTCTTTTTCGTTCTTTTCTTTTATGGTCTTTGGCCGCTTCTGTTTTATATTACTGTGTTGTGGGGAATTGCCTCATTTCTGGAACAGATAATCATTATGCTGATTATTCCCGAATTGAGGCCGGATTTAAAAGGATTATTCTGGATACTAAAAAGCAGCTGATATGCACCTTGATCTCTACATATTATTATTGATTTACTTTATTTTGGGCGCCATGGCGATTTTTTTCATTAATCAAAGGAGAACGCCTCCCGAAAGAAAGAATAACTGGCTAAAATTCACGACCTATTTCATCATGATCAGTCTCCTGTTTTTTAGCATTTCAATCCGGATTCTACCCATTATTTCTCTGATAATCATTATTTCGGGATGCATGGAAATATTTATGCTGATGTTTAAAACAAAACAGGTTTTAACAGGAATACTGGCATTGGCCGTATTTTCCGGTGTATTTTATTCCTTTTATCTTTTCAGTTTTCTGGAACAATCCTATTTGTACTTTACATTGTTTATTGTAGCTGTTTTTGATGCTTTCAGCCAGCTTACCGGACAGTCCCTTGGCAAAAGAAAATTAGTTCCCACCATTAGTCCGGATAAAACAGTTGAAGGATTAGCCGGAGGTCTGATTATGGCTGGTTTAACTGCAGTTGCCATAAGAAATGCATTTTCTTCCGTTTCTGGTCTTTCTTCCCCGATTCCCCTTCTCCCGTTTCCCTTCTCCCTTCTCCCGTTTCCGTTCTCCCGTTTCCGTTCTCCAGCGTACCCCAATCCTTAGCATGGGCCTTTGGAATTGCGGTCTTTGCTTTTGCAGGAGACCTGTTTGCATCTTTCATCAAAAGAAGATTCAGAGTCAAGGATTACAGCAATCTGATCCCTGGACACGGAGGATTTCTGGACCGATTTGACAGCCTTGTTTTTAGTAGTTTATTTATTAATTTAATGATTTACTGTTGTCATCAATGATTGATCAGATTTTATATACTGTTTTAGCCATCATAGGATTCGGTGGAATTCTATTATTATCTGAGTACTTGTACAACCGGTTCAACATCGATCAGCAATACACCAGAAAAATAGCCCACTCACTGGCGGCCTTTGCCAGTCTCCTGTTCCTCCTGAAGATTTTCTCTCCCCTGATTGTCTTAATCATTGCTTTGTTTTTCTCGTTTCTATTATTTATCGGAAAGAAAAAGGATTATTTCAGATCCATTGATTCCATTCATGAGAAAACCTTTGGAAGTATATTTTTACCCATATCAATATTTGTTGTCTATTATTTAGCTTCCCGCTTCAAAAATGATCTTTTCTTTATTCTGCCTGTTTTGATTTTAGCAATATGTGATCCGCTCGCCTGGTTGGCAGGAACTTATTTTAAGGGAAGAACCAAAAGAATTGTTTTGCTCAATCGTCTGTTGAGGAAGACATTCTTTGGTTCCGTGGTCTTTTTCATTTCAGCGTTTATAGTGATTCTGGTCACGCTGGTCGTTTTTGGGTATAGTTTTTTTACCATTATTTTCCTTTCACTTTTTGTCTCGGGAGTCGATACGTTCGTGGAAATGATAAGTCCTTATGGAACAGATAATCTGCTTGTGCCACTCGTCACAGCCGGGCTGTTGATTTTGCTCCTGTAGAGACGCACGGCGTGCGTCTCTTTCAATATAAAAACGCACGCCAATAATTTTGTAGAGACGCACCATGATAATGGGAAAGACGCACGGCCGTGCGTCTCTACGGGCAATGTCATTAAGTTAAGGATTTTAATATGCTGGTTTGTAATTTGCATAAGTTTTGTGTTTGGATTTAGACTGCTTATTTTTAATAATTCTCGGGAATGATCGGTTAATTCTTATAGGGATCTGATCTTTTATAAAATGGTTGTTTAGAAGTTGAAGGATGTCTGCTGGTTCGTGTATAATGAATAAGCTTACGAGATGTATCTTCAATTTTCCATATGATTTGTTTCGATTTACTTTCATTGGGTATTTCCTTTTACACTGCATATTTTCAATGGTTTGCTGAGCTTCCTTTATAAGAATAGAGTGCAAGTTGGTGATGAAAACTGTTGCATAGAAATCCTGCAATACCGAATATTGGGTAAGACCACTGAAGGATTCAAGCTGCAAGATATTTTTCTGAACCGAGATATTGGTTTCGACGCCCCATCGTCTAAAGTATAGTTCTTTAAACTCAGAATTTGAATGACCTTCTTCTTCCCATAAATTTGTCATCAACACTTCAACAGAATTATCTAACTCTACCCTTACCAGCCTCACTTTCAAAAGAGTGTCCCGATTGACAATATATCCGCTTTTGTAAAGTCCTTTGATAGCGGCAGGGGTAGTTCTAAGATAGACCACATCACTTTGAGCTCCGCTTTTTATAAAAGTTCGAATGATATTTTGTGTTTCCTTGGCCCTTATGACAAATTTAATTTCCTTCTCCTGCCACAAGTGCAAGGCAGCCATTTTGAAATTGCAAAAGTTCCGATCATAAATCATCACCATATCCTCCTCCAGGCAATCAATGGCAGAATAAGCCATGTTTAATTCCCCAAAGCGATAAGGGGCAATTTTCGCATGTAATATTAGTTCATTCAATACGTCGTAACAGTAATAAGCTTTGGCTTGAACAAACGTTCCTATCTGATTGCTCTGTCCTCCAAAATATTCTTCAAGAGCGGGTTTATTTATCAGACTTATGTTGGACCCGTCTGCAGCCACTAAACGATAACCTTTCCATCGCTTCACGTTTGACTCATAATAATGGTAAAATAGTTTAGACAAAAACTTGTTCCACACTTCAAAAAAGAAGGAATCGAGTTTCATTCTTTGTTGCGAAAATGCGCTCACAGTGCAGCTTGTGTTAAGGTTTATCTCCTCAAAAAAATTGTCTATTTCAAAGCTGAGGGTTTTCTTACATAATTTGGCAATCAATAGAACTAAACGATTAAAAGGTAGTTTTCTTTCCCTTGTAAAAGCATTTTTTTGAGTAGCAAACTTTTCTAAAATATCAGGAGATTCGTTTACAATTGAAAGAAACGCCTTTAACTCTTCAATAATTTTTACATTTGCATCTAACATGGGGACTTAGGATTTAATTTTTGTGTTGCAACTTCAAAATTAAGATCTTTGTCCTCTGTTTTTTATCAATTAATCCTTAACTTAATGACATTGCTCTACGGGGCTCGAAAAAATTTCATTAATTGTTCAAACCTTTTCCATTTTAGTGCTTAGAATCAGGCGAAACTTACATATTTTTGAACTATTATAAATCCAAATAATCTGTCCCGGAATGGCTTCGGTAACTCTCTTAATTGGCGTATTGATATTGGCGATAGTCAATACCGTACTTTTATTTGCTTTCCGTCCCAAAGAAAATAGAGAACAGCAGGAATTACAGTTTAAAATTTCCGGTCTCCAGGAATTAATCCAAAGATTTGAGAACAGCCTGAGGGAGGATTTTAAGATAAGCCGCGAGGAAAGTGCGACCCTTGCCAAAGATAACAGGACTGAACTGAGCGAGGCTCTGAAGGAAATCAACAACACTCTTTCAAGCCGGATTGATGCCTTAATCCTGAAGATCGAAGAAAATAATAAAGCCAACCGGGAGTCTTTGTCTGAGAACCTGAAAGAGTTTAATTCGGAGCAGAAGAGAAAGTTTGATGAGCTGAAGCAGGAACAAAAGGATCTGACAAAAAGCACAGTCGATCAGCTGGATAAAATCACCGTTAAGGTGGAAGAGAAGCTGTCGGCCTTAACGGAACAGGATAAGAAAGATAATGCCCTGATGCGCGAATCTCTCCTGAAAGCATTTAAGGAATTTGAGGAGACTTTTGATAAGAATGTAAAGTCTTTCAATGATCTTCAAAAGGAAAAATTCGGACAGCTTGAAGAAAAGCAAAACAAGCTGATCGAAGGGACCGAAAAGAAGCTGGAGCAAATGCGCGAAACAGTGGATGAGAAACTCCAGAAAACGCTTAACGAAAGATTGGGACAATCGTTTGAAACCGTTGGCAAGCAACTCGAAGCCGTGCAGCTTGGATTAGGCGAAATGAGGAATCTTGCACAGGATGTGGGTGGATTGAAAAAAGTACTGAGCAACGTGAAACAGCGCGGGGGGGTAGGTGAAATCCAGCTTGAGATGCTGCTTGAGCAGATCCTTGCTCCCGATCAGTACGAGGCCAATGTAAGGACGAAGTCCGGATCTGCCGATCTCGTTGAGTTCGCTATCAAACTCCCGGGAAGAGATGACCTGCAGCGAAATGTTTACCTGCCCGTTGATGCCAAATTCCCTAAAGATGCTTACGAGCAGTTGATCGATGCTTACGAAAGCGCTGATCCTGTTGCTATTGATACCGCCAACAAGAATATCGAGAGCGTGATTAAAAAAATGGCCAGGGATATTCGCGATAAATACCTGGATCCGCCGAACACCACCGATTTCGGCATCATGTTCTTACCCTTCGAGGGAATTTATGCTGAGGTGATCCGCCGATCCAACTTACTGGAACAGTTACAGCGTGAGTTCAAGGTAGTTGTTACAGGCCCTACAACCCTGGCTGCCATTCTGAACAGCCTGCAGATGGGATTCCATACCCTGGTGCTTCAGAAACGCAGCAGTGAGGTCTGGTCGATTCTTGGCGCCGTGAAGACAGAATTTGAGAAGTTTGGCGGATTGCTGGATAAGGCCCACAAGCACATCACCAATGCCGGTGAAACCATCGAGCAGCTGCAGGGAACCAGGACCAAAGCCATTAACCGCCGACTGCGGGACGTTCAGGCTCTTCCGGGCACTGAATCGGCTGCCTTGATCCCGGAGATCGCTTCCGGTGATTTTTTTGATGATGATCCGGAAGATGTGTCTGCCGGAGGGTTAAACGGAGATCCCAAAATCAGCATCGCTAAAAAATCATAAATCCTGACCTTTCAATCGGCTTCGTCCTGAAAAGGCCGTACCAAATTCACATCATAGCCCTATCTGCACCATGGTTTGTGTAACCATATTGTAATGTTTCTGTATGATTTGTGTATGCATTGATACACGAACCATACAGAAACCATACACAAACCATACAGAAACCCCGGAGATGGTACGTTCGAATTATGGATGTAAGATTTCTCAGCCCGGGCCAAACAATTTCAGACAGGGCTAAAAAAGAAGAGGATGCCTTGTGTTTTTGAGGCATCCTCTTCTTTTTTGAGACAGGGGTTTCAAGATCATTGTTCCAGCGTGAGCAGCGGATTAGGAACTATTGGCAATTTGGGTTTGGCGTTTCTATCTTTTTCAATACTGACATCATTGAAGACCATTACCTGTGGGGAAATGACAGATACCGGAATGTTATTCAATAACACATTGTAAACTGTTTGTTCTTTGCTACCGAGCATAATATCTTTAAAATTATTCATCTGGAATTCGCTCACTACGGCTGATCTTACCAGTTGTTCTTTGCCTGTTTTTACATCCATCCTGTAAACTCCTATGGGTTTTGACAGGGCTGAACCTCTGCCTGCCATCATAGTCAGCATTGATCTGGTTTGACCAGGATTGAAGACTTCAAGTTTCCGTATCAGATAGACATATTCCAACCCGTTTTTTTCAGCTTCTTTTAGCGCCGCACGGTAGATTTCTTTTGCCGGTTTACCGTTATTCCAGGAGATGTTGATTATACCCGGCGCCTTGACTGCTGAAACAAAAGGACCGATCAAAGCAAAACGTCTGTGCCCGTTAGATTCTTTTACCTTAGAGGTGGGTACACGGTCGTTAAGCAATGTTTTCAGGATACCTTTGTCAACCAGGGTTAATTCATCTTTTGGTACAACTCCTTCAGAATCTATTTCATAAGTGCCGATCAGGGGAATGTTGTTGAATGATTTCAATTTGGGAGTTTCCCTGATTGTAAGGTTTTCAGAGCAGATCTTCTGGTTTATTTTGTCATCAAGTTTATTAACCCTGCCGATGCCCGGCCGTTCGGCGGCGAAAACAGGATCACGGGTTGCTATGAAACTATTATTTTTTAAAAGCTTTTGAGTACATAACTCGGCAACAGCTTCCCCTTCAAATATAACGGGTCCTGAATAAGAGTCCTTGATTACCGGGGCTTTGCTCAGTGCTTCCAGATTATTGGCCATTTGAAGTATGTCCTGCTTTATTTTGTCTGCTTTGGGAAGTTCTTCCGGGAGCAATGCATAGTATAAGAGCTGGTCATTCAAAGGTTCCCCGTCATCGGCCTGACAACCGGCACTTACCCCCAAACAAGCTATATTTAATGGTATTTTAATCCTGGTGCCTTCGTTTGAAGTAACATAGACACAGGCATTAACTATATTTAAATAGACTAATGAACTTGTGATCCGGGGGAATGATTTAAAAACTCCGGAAATATTTTTGGCAGCAGATTCCCACCTGGCTTTGTCATATTTAACCGGGGCACTTTGTTTAATCAGTCTAACAGGCTTTATTTTTGAAAAGTCATCAAGCTTCTCTTCGTCAGGGTTGTTCTGTTGTTTGATGGCTGTAAGTTTTTGACCATAGCTTTCGATGGCTCTTTTATAACTTTGATCACACGCAGTCCAAAAAGCTCTCCGGATAGCTCCGTAATTATTATCGAGAGGCAAGGGCAGACTGTTGCCTCCAACTGAAATGCCACTTCCCCCGATAAAATTCTCGTCATTGAGTGAGTAGTCTCCCACCATAAGTCTCACATAAACATTTCTTCCCGGCTGCTCATTTGAAGAGATCAAAGCCCCCAATGTTGCTCTTATTGAAAGAGACTGTGCATCGCTTAGCTGGTAAGAGATGAAAAAGGGCGGCTTGTAATGATCGACTGATAATTTTGATAGATTCCGGTTCAGCTCGTCATTCATCGCCTTGAAGATAAGGCTGTCTGGATTGGTTTGTGCTTTCAGGGCCGGAGAGCAAAACAATACAGATATTGTCAGGATCACAGAAATATTTAATATGGTTTTCATCTTGTGCTTTATCTGGTTATATTGATATTCTCTTTTTTTATTATTCTTCATCATCCGGTAAATTATTCCATGTCAGGCCTTGGTAAAATAATTGGTTTTTCCTGTGATTTTGACTTTTTCTGGGTCTCGATAACCTTTACCAAAACCATGGGAGAGACGCAGGCAACCGGAATTGATCCTGATTCTGCTCCACAAAAGCCGTTAAATGTCTCAATTTTTCCTCCTGCCTGATCAATTTGTGAAAAAATAGCAAGCGGAGTACCGACAAGGTCAACTCCCCTTACAATTTCGTCAGGTCGCCCGTCTGCATAGACTTTATAAACCAGGGTAGGAGTAATGTTGAAGGCATTGGGCATAAACCTGCCTGTGGAAGTAAAACCACCTACAACTTTATCAAAGAGATATCCGTATGTCTTGTTTCGTTCTTTGATCAGACGAATTAATTCAGCATGTAGTTCTTCAGAAGTTTTTGGCTGTGATGTTTCCACAACCAGGTTCGATTGTCTTGCTGTAGGCTGCATGCCTGCCATGGCCCTTCCGTGTCCGTTGGATTTGGCAAAGTTATTGATAGGGGTCCGCGACATCAGAAAATCTCTAAGAACGCCATCCTTAACCATATCCACGCGCTGACCTTTTGAACCCTGTTCATCGTACACGTAACTTCCGCTTAATTCCATTTGTGCATAAGTATTAATTTGCGGATCGCAGAATAAACTTAAAGCAGTCGGCAATACCTGTTCGTTGATTTTCTTTTTAAATGTTTGAGCGTCATCTTCATTCTTCAGACGCTGCCCCTCTACACGGTGCCCGAATATCTCATGAAAAAAGACTCCTGCGGCCTTACCTGTAAGTAAAGCAGGTCCGGAATAGGGTTCGGCAACCGGAGCTGTTTTAAGAAGAATTAAGTCATTTACAAGGGTCTTGACATCTTTAGTCATGATTTCATCGGATGGGAGACCGTCCGGCTTACTGGCGAAATAGGATTCATTCAAAGGCATTTCCATTCCGTCTTTCGCTTTGATGGTACCATTGAATCCTACCCGGATGCTGGTGCTGTTCTGGGCGATTTTATCGCCGTCGCTTGAAACGAAGTACTTGCGGCCAATCTGGAAACTGCAGGTTGACGTTCCGTTGAAAATAGCAGAATCCTTAAAAAATACGGCTGAATACTTTTTCAGACGACTCTCCCAGTAGGGAATATCAAACTTGATGTCACCTGGTTTTATCGGGGGTTCGATATAGTTCTTCGCGGTCTCTAATGTATAATCCGGTGACTTGTCCTCATCCTGAACTTTTGTTGAAACCCTGGCTTTTGCTGCGGCATATTTCGAGACCGCCTGCTGATAAGCTTCACTGGTTGCGTTCCATAACACCTGCTTAATCGCAGAGGGTTCATCGGCAGATGGAAATTCAGCCGGCATTGAAAAATTAATGCCTCCGCGCGCAGGATGGTAATTGTCAAACTGAGGGTCTCCGACCCTTACACAAACGGTTAATCTGCTTGTCTTACCGCCATTGGAATAGCTTAATGAACCAAAACTGGAAGATATCGTGTGTCCTGAGATTTCATCAACCCGGTAGGAGATATAATAGGCCGGAATCTCCTGTTGCTTTAAAATTTGAATCTCACGTTGGATTTCTTCGTCGAGAATTGAAACAATTTTGTCCTGGCTGTAGGTTAAAACAGGGGTTAACATGCAGCCCAAGAAAAGAGATAGAAAAATTAAAAATGAAAAGATTGTTCTCATAGATATTTTATTAGTTATAAGAAGGTGAGGTATTGCGAAAAATCATTTAGTCTGTTATCAAAAATTTAGTACTTAAAATCGAATAAAAATATATAAATAAAATGAAATTATGATTGATGAATAATATATTCAGGAGCATGGAGAAAGAAAACGGGAGACGGGAGAAAGGGAAAATATCATCTAAAAAATCATGAGTTCCTATTTAATCAGACGGGAAAGTTCTTTAAATACAGGGGTTCCGGCTCTTTTTAACAGATCAAAGAAGATGGTCTCCGTGTTGGTGATGACGGCCCCCATCGAAGACATCAGGGATAATCCGCTCTGGTAATTGGCGTCTGTTCTGGAACATACTGCATCGGCGGCAACAAAGACCTCAAAATCATTGGCGAGCAAATCCCTTACAGTCTGAAAAACACAGACATGGGTCTCCATCCCTGCGATGATTACTTTTTTCCTACGAAGGTCTTTAAGGGTTGATATGACTCCGGGAATACAACCAGAGAAACTGACCTTTTCAAAGATTGTTAAAGGATCAAGATGACTGCCCAAATTGGGAACCGTCTTACCTAACCCATTGGGATATTGTTCGGTGGCAATCACAGGGATGCCCAACTTTTGAGCTGTGGTAAGTAATGTATAGGCGTTTTTAATAACCTGTTCGCTTTGCTTCATTGCAGGGATCAGTTTCTCCTGGATATCGATTATAAACAGAACCGAATTATCCTGATTTAAGATGTATTTATTTGAAGTTGTTGTCATTGGAATATCTATGATTGAAAAAATTAACCCAATGCTAAATTAAGTATTAATCCGGAAACTCTGAACAGGGGTGTCTTCAATATCATCTAATTCAAAGGTCCCACAACTTTGCAGGATCAAAGCTGTGAGACCTTTGGGTTGATTATCAGTATCGTCTCTGTTAATTGCTGTTATTGTTTGAAGGCGCTGGTGGCGGAGGCGGAGAAGTTGGATCCGTTGAGGAAGGAGAAAGTACAAACCGAAACGGAAGGGTGAAATATACAGCAACAGCTTTACCTCCCTGTTTGCCTGGAATCCAATCGGGCATTACTTTAAGAACTCGTAAAGCCTCTTCATCAAGTAAGGGCTTTATTCCGCGCATTACTTTAAAATTTTCCAATTTACCGGCTTTGGTTACTACAAACTGGATGACTACAGTTCCCTGGATACCCTGAGCTTTAGCTTCAGGCGGATATTTCAAATTATTATTGATGAATTTCATCATTTCTTTTTGACCTCCGGGAAATTCAGGCATAACTTCTACATTAATAAATGGTCGGTCTTCTCCTGCAGTTGGTTCTGATAGTGTTTTGCTTGAGCCATATCCAACTACCATTACTTCATCAAAATCACCGGGTAAACTTCTGGTGTCACCCGTAGTCTGTTGATTACCTGATTTGTTAATGATGAACTTAAATGGGATAGTGCAGACAACATCCACTGCTTTCCCGTTCTTTTTTCCCGGATCCCAGACAGGCATTTTCATAATCGAACGCACAGCCTCAGATTTTAGTGAAGGATCGACATCATCAATCACATTTACGTTATCGATTTGTCCTGTTTTGGTAACTGTAAAACGGACCAGTGCAGTACCTTCGGCTCCTTTTTCACTTGCGATTACAGGATATTTCAGATTTCGCGCAAGAAATCTCATCATTTCACTTTTACCGCCGGGGAATTGAGGTTTTTCATCTATTTCCCTGTAAAAGTATAGATCGTTTGTACCTAAATCAGATCCATTCCATTGCTTTGATTTAATGATGATAACCCCGTTTCTGCCTTTTTCTCCGTATACATGAGTTGCAGATTCATCTTTCAGAACGCTGACAGATTCAAAGCTATTCGGATCTAATTTTTGCATTTCTTTTCTTGTAATGACTTTTCCATCAAAGAGTATCAACGGATCGTTACCGGTCATTCCGTTTTGGTTAATAGCCTGTTGACAATTTCCATTACAACTGAAGCTTAATTTAATCCATGCAGTACCCTTTATTCCTTCTAAAGCGATACCATTATCCGTTCTTGTAATTGTAAAGAGAAAGCTGGAATTAGCAGATTCCTCTTTAGTTCTATTCTGTGTCATTCCATATTGATCGATGGCTTGTGCTTTTTCTGCGAAAGGGACATTAAATGAGAGTTCCTTCCATGCGCAACCTTCTATGCCCTTGAGTTTTATTCCATTCACTCCAGTTTCAATTAAAATCATGAATTTGGATAATTCGGTTTTAATTGGAGAGGTCTTCACCGAATCATATTTACTGGAATCAATGGGAACCTTGCCGTATAAAGAAGCTGCTCTATAAGTCAATTTTCTTCTAAATCCGGGACCGGGGGAAGTAGTTAACTCTCTGGAGGAAAAACTTCCACCTCCATCAGGATACTTGATTGATGCAGAAATCTGATTCAATTTGCCTTCTTCGGTAAATTTTAGTGAAGTATAGTTGATCTTGATTCCCAATTCTGCCAATCTTACCATGATATCGGCCAAATCCTTTCTTTCGAATTTTGAGCTAAAAGAAATATTGATGCTGTCTTGACCAATATAATATAAATCACTGTTCTGTTGTCGAATTTGAGAATTGGCAATTGTGTTGTTGGAAGACTGGTATTTATAATCAGGCTCCGAATATGCATAAAAAATTAACGTTATCAACGGCAATACCATCAATAATCTGAGTTTCCTTAAAGGGGATTGTATTTTCTTTTTCATCATTGTAAATCTTTTCTTGTTTAGCGAATTACTGAAAGAATTGGCGAGGCTGATGACAGGAACGCCAAACACCTGATTCAATAATGCTGCCTGATAGATTGCAGGGTTTGAACTTCGCCGCAGCGCAATTTCATCAGCCAGGTATTCATGATTCTGGCGGACAAGATGAGCATAAACCCAGGCGAATGGATTAAACCACTGCAGGATGCGTAATAATTCCATTAGCAGCAAGTCGAACCAGTGACGGTTTTGAATATGGCCGCTCTCATGGTTCACGATTTCCTGCGCTTCAATATCAGGCGTTGAAGGATTGACAAAAACGAAGGAAAAAAATGAAAATGAGGCATGATACTCAGGAGTACGGACTATTTTGATAGGCCCGTTTTTCACATATCCTGTTTTGCGGAGTTTCTTGATAACCTTTAGCGTTTGAAAGATCAGGCGTAATGCCAAAAAGGTAAAACCCAGGATATAAATCCACCAGTAGAAGGGTATTGCAGGAGCGGGAGCAGGAATATAAGTTACTTCTCCTGTCATCTCGGGTATTTGGATTTCTTCTACAGGCAGGGGAGGCAATATAACAGCATAATGCCAGGTAAACATGGGAAAAATGATCGAGGCAAAAATGCCGGAGAGCAGGAATGCACGGTTTAGCCCAAAGAATCGTTCATTGCGCAGGAATACAAGAAATATCAGCGTGAAGCCCGTGAGCCAGACGGCTGATTTCAAGAGGTACATTCCAAATGCTTCCATGACTATTCAGGTTTTTTGCGTTGCGATAATTCCTTTTTTGTCTCCTCGAGCAAATCTTCAAGTTCGTGGATAGAGAGATCTTTTTCTTTTGCAAAGAATGTAGCCATCGCCGGGAAAGAATTATTGAAATAATCCTTTAGAAGGCCAAAAAGCTGATTTTTTGAGTATTCATTCTTTTTAACCAAGGGATAATAGATGTATGTTTTGCCCTCACCCGTATGGCCGATGAAACCTTTCTTTTCCAAAATCCTGATCACAGTAGATACAGTATTGCGTGCCGGTTTTGGATCGGCAAACTGGCTGCGCACGTCTTTCACCAGTCCTTCACCCATTTCCCATAATATCTGCATCACCTGTTCTTCTGCTCTTGTTAATTGCATGGTAGTAAAGTTTTATTTATGTCAATCCTTCAATGCAAATATAAGACTATATTTTTAGTCACACAAATATTTTGAGAAAAAAATAACTATTTTTTTAGTTGGGCGAATTTCCACGAATTTGTAACGAATTTCCACGAAGGCTCTTTAGGCTTTAGACTTTAGAATGTAGGAGGAGACAGGCTAAAGCAAGTAATTACTTTCACTTCAAATCATAGATGTTTAGGGCTAATTCTTTTTCCTTAAGGCTACAGTCTATAATCTTCTTCAACATTATGATGTTTCAGACAACATATAACATTCAGGAAAGAGCAGAATAAAGTCAGAACAATCTGCTCAATCCTTTAATCTGCTTCAATCATGGTTCAGACAATCATTGTTCAGACAACTTTTACTGTTTCCCTTTGCAAAGGTATTTGGTTACCAGCAATGAATCGGACGAAGAAAGATTTGCTTTTGGACCCATGCTGGTCATGATGTTTTTCCATTCGGTGGGGGTATAACTTTCCGGCAAGTAAAATCCATGACATCTGTTGCAATAGGAAATGTAAAGTTCACGGCCCTGCTGAAGTTCCTGCAAAGTTGCATTGGCCGTTATATCGGTAATGGAGGGATTATAGAGGGAATCCTCACTGACTGTAGAGTCTTTTGTACAACTTCCGAGAAAAATAGTCAATGCAAACAGAATGAGGAAGGAATGAATTGTGACCTTGAATCGAACCGTTGGCATATTGATGGGTTTTAATTTGATAAATTCTAAATATTCTGCTAAAATGCATTATTATTTTAATATTCAGGACACAAAGTTTCACAAATACAATAGTATACTCATCTGGTGTTATTTTGTGAATTACTTCGTGCTACATTGTGATCTATTTTTTTCTAAAGTACTAATCTTTTGATCCCATATTTTAATGACTTGTGATAGAAGTTGATAAGCAATCCCAGATGGCAGCCGGATAATTTCATATAAGTTAATGTCTGCGCAATATGAACATCCTGAAATGCCTCGACAGTCTTTAATTCAACGATTACTTTTGAATCAACCATTATATCTATCCGGTAACCACACTCCAATTTAATTTCTTCGTAAATTAAAGGAAGAGCTTTTTCTTCCTGAACAGTAAGTCCCGCTTTTCGTAGTTCGTATGCCAGACAGGTTCTATATGTATTTTCCAATAATCCGGGACCAAGTACAGAATGAATTTTGAAGGAACAATCCAATATTATTCTGCTGATATCATTTTCTGTCATAGAGTTGAGCTCACAAAGTTCCACAAAGTAAAAACACAAAGTTTCACATATACAATATACTCATTTTATGTTAGTTTGTGAATAACATTGTGCCACTTTGTGTTACTTTGAGATCATTTACAGGTACAATATATTAACTTTGTGATACTTTGTGAATAACTTTGTGATACTTTGTGATCCTTACTTATTATTCTTCCGCTTCAGCCATTTGCAATTTACCGCTCTTCTCCGTTGAATGTTTCTTTTCGAGGCTCCATCCTGTTTTGAGTCCAAAGACAAACCATGCAAGAGCAAGGGTTTCCGCTGCAAAAATGGAATCCCCCAAGATAAACTTTATCCATTTATCCTTCCAGACAGTTTTGTTGACATAAATTACGAATTACGAATTACGATTGAGATATGATATTAATTATGAATTGTACTGGTAAACTGCAGCAAATTCTTTAAACCTATCCAGAAACTGTTGTTTTTTTACTAGTCCCGTGCAAAATGACTCAGATGTACAAAACTGACTCAGAAGCTGGGATTGCTCTTCAGCGGTAAGAAAATTATCAGCCATCCTGAAGAGTATATTGTTTTCCTTATGGATGTGTTCTCTCAGGAGAGTAATATATCCTTTCATATCTCCGTAGGCAGCCTGGAGCGCTTCTTTATCTCCTTCCTTGTACAAGCGGATGTTCTCTGCCAGGCTTTTCACGTAACCGCGCCCCTGATCATGTTCCATCAGCATAACACCTATCGGACCCTGCCTATCCGGCATTCCTTTCTCAATTAATTTTGGGAACAGCAGCCTTTCCTCCTTGCCGTGGTGGCATCCATCTGGAAACTCTTTGATGAAACTAATCATAAATATTGAATATTTTGCTTTGCGTGGCAAAGAAGGAGAATATCTCGGTACCATCGAGTTTACCCAGGATCTCACCGATTTGCGGAAACTGGAGGGAGAACAGAGACTTTTGTCGTACAAATAGGCTCTTAAGGGTTTCAATGTATGTGTCAAAAGGTTTTTCAATGTTTCAAATTTCGTTCGAGGTTTCAATATGTAAAAATCCAAATCCCAGTGGCCTTGAAACTTGAAACCCTTTGGAACTTTGAAACAAATAATTCGATTATGAGCAAAAATAAACTGATTATTACTCCGCAGACCAAAGTGGGGGAGTTGCTGGATGCCTATCCGGAACTGGAGAAGGTTTTTACGGCTTCTGAATTGACAAAAATCGTTGCAGTGACAAATATTGTGGTCAATCCTTCAAGGTCAATGGATGTTCATGAACCGACTCAAATGGCGATGTTTGCAGGTGTAAATCAATTATATGCTGAAGTTGGTGCTAATCCGAGAGATACAAAAAGCGATACAGAACAGAGCCGCGGATTTACACCCGAACGAGCATGGGATATGTTGTGGGAGGCCGGATATAGAAATAACTGATCAGATAAAAAGTGAAGGGCGAAGGGCCAAGCGCTATGTAAAAGTTTCAGGGAATACAGTGGCTGAAACCCTGTAACCCTGAAGCTTTGAAATACTATTTTCAGCAATTACTGAATCCCGAAAGGGCAATGTCATTAAGTTAAGGATTAATTGATAAAAAACAGAGGACAAAGATCTTAATTTTGAAGTTGCAACACAAAAATTAAATCCTAAGTCCCCATGTTAGATGCAAATGTAAAAATTATTGAAGAGTTAAAGGCGTTTCTTTCAATTGTAAACGAATCTCCTGATATTTTAGAAAAGTTTGCTACTCAAAAAAATGCTTTTACAAGGGAAAGAAAACTACCTTTTAATCGTTTAGTTCTATTGATTGCCAAATTATGTAAGAAAACCCTCAGCTTTGAAATAGACAATTTTTTTGAGGAGATAAACCTTAACACAAGCTGCACTGTGAGCGCATTTTCGCAACAAAGAATGAAACTCGATTCCTTCTTTTTTGAAGTGTGGAACAAGTTTTTGTCTAAACTATTTTACCATTATTATGAGTCAAACGTGAAGCGATGGAAAGGTTATCGTTTAGTGGCTGCAGACGGGTCCAACATAAGTCTGATAAATAAACCCGCTCTTGAAGAATATTTTGGAGGACAGAGCAATCAGATAGGAACGTTTGTTCAAGCCAAAGCTTATTACTGTTACGACGTATTGAATGAACTAATATTACATGCGAAAATTGCCCCTTATCGCTTTGGGGAATTAAACATGGCTTATTCTGCCATTGATTGCCTGGAGGAGGATATGGTGATGATTTATGATCGGAACTTTTGCAATTTCAAAATGGCTGCCTTGCACTTGTGGCAGGAGAAGGAAATTAAATTTGTCATAAGGGCCAAGGAAACACAAAATATCATTCGAACTTTTATAAAAAGCGGAGCTCAAAGTGATGTGGTCTATCTTAGAACTACCCCTGCCGCTATCAAAGGACTTTACAAAAGCGGATATATTGTCAATCGGGACACTCTTTTGAAAGTGAGGCTGGTAAGGGTAGAGTTAGATAATTCTGTTGAAGTGTTGATGACAAATTTATGGGAAGAAGAAGGTCATTCAAATTCTGAGTTTAAAGAACTATACTTTAGACGATGGGGCGTCGAAACCAATATCTCGGTTCAGAAAAATATCTTGCAGCTTGAATCCTTCAGTGGTCTTACCCAATATTCGGTATTGCAGGATTTCTATGCAACAGTTTTCATCACCAACTTGCACTCTATTCTTATAAAGGAAGCTCAGCAAACCATTGAAAATATGCAGTGTAAAAGGAAATACCCAATGAAAGTAAATCGAAACAAATCATATGGAAAATTGAAGATACATCTCGTAAGCTTATTCATTATACACGAACCAGCAGACATCCTTCAACTTCTAAACAACCATTTTATAAAAGATCAGATCCCTATAAGAATTAACCGATCATTCCCGAGAATTATTAAAAATAAGCAGTCTAAATCCAAACACAAAACTTATGCAAATTACAAACCAGCATATTAAAATCCTTAACTTAATGACATTGCCCGAAAGGGACCTTTAAAGTCAGCGAAATATTACGGCCTGGATTAAAATAACTGACTTCTTTCAATGTCGATAAGTGATCGATGTATTTTTTATCAAATAAATTGTTTGCGCCAAGACAGATTGAGACTGATTGATTGTTCCATCTTATATTTCCCCCGGCAGTTAAATTGAGAACCGTGTATCCGGGAGTAGTTGTCTCATCGGGGGCTGCTTTGTTCTGGTCAAAGGCTGAATGGGATTCGAGAGAAATAAACGCCTTCTTCAGCAACCCAAGTTTTCCCTTTTCTACCATGATTTCTGTATTCAGTTTATGGGCGGGGATAAACGGCAGATAATCTCCGTTTTGCCTTTTGCCGGTCACTGTCGAAAAGATTGTTTTCAGATGCAGCCATTTGACCGGCTTCGGGTGCAGATGAATACCTGCCTCCCCTCCGTATAAAGTGGCATCGCCCTGCATGTACTGATAAATGCTTAGCCCCGAATTTGTGGTCGTACCGGCTGGTGAGATGAAAATAAAATCATCGATCCTGTTGTAAAAGCCGGCAATATCGAAGGTGAAATTGCTTAAATGATAATGGAGGCTGGCGTCAAATTCTAATGAGTTTTCAGGAACAAGATTCCGGTCACCGATCTCGTAACGCATTTCATGTGCACCGTTTGATGTCAGTTCCGCGATATTCGGGGTGCGGTAAGCGGCAGCGATATTACCACGAACAAGTAGCTTTTCCGATGCAGGATAGGTAGCACCCAACGATCCGCTGAAACTGTCGTAACTTTTAGCGAGAGGGGCGCGATAATCCGCCGAGCCAGGATTTCCGGTTGCGGTGGTAGTTATCGATCTGGCATCATATCTGATCCCTGCCTGTAATTTCAATTTATCAAAGGAGTGTTGAATCAGACAGAACCCGGAGTAATTATTTGTTTCCGCGTCTGGCAATAATTTGGTTTCCCGGTCATTGAGATTGGTATTGTTTTGATTCATCCCCTGGAAGCCGATGATATATTCAGCGTTTTCACCTGAGGGCAGGAACACTTTGGTTTCATAAGTCCATGTCGCCAGTTTCATTTGGATTTCATATACATTCTCTTCACCGAAATGTACTAATTCAGTGTTTTGGAAAGCAGTATTAATGTCAATCCTGAAATTGCCCAGGTAGAGCTTATTCTGTGATGACAACAGGCTTGTTTTAAATTGCTGATAAAAGATATTGTTGGATCGCCCTCTTTTTGTGATTTGCTCAATCGCATCGGGTTCAGCCAATCCAAGCTTTTGCTGATTAACGTCATAGAATATTTTAAATGTTCCTGCTTTGCTTGTAAAGCCTGCATTGGTTTTTGCAGACCATTCGTTAAATCTTGTATTTGGAACAAAAGCGCCTCCCCCCTGCAGGTAATCGGCATTGGTTTTTTGTCCTGCCCTTATGCCCCCGAAGAATTTTTTCGTGGCACTTTTAAAACCCAGGTTATTGGTCATGCCCAGTGAATTCGAAAAGAGCTGTAAATTGTAATCACCAACGGTAGTGCCGATGGCAGCAGGGGTTTCCTTGATAAAATTGATGACTCCCCCGATTGCATCCGAACCGTAGAGCAGGGATGCCGGACCTTTGATCACCTCAACATCTTCAATGCCAAACTCATCGATACCAAGGGGATGATGGTCGGAATACTGATAATTCTCAAAACGTACGCCATTATTCAGTACAAGGATATCATTCATCGAAAGGCCTCTTATTACCGGTTTTGCCACACCGCTTCCTTTGGATATCATATCCACTCCCGGTATTCTTGTCAGCATTTCAGTGAAATTGGGAGTGGGGGTATCTGTCAGCGGATCAAGTTTAAGCGACTCGATCTTCACGGCATTTTCATGCTGTGTCGAACTGTATCCCCCGGTTATCACGAATTCTTCCGTTCTGATCACAGTCATTTGGAGAGAAACATTCAATTCGACCGGAGTGCCGGATAACAGTATAGTTTCAATTTTATTGGTATAACCAAGGTATTTAAACTGAATTTTTATTTTACCATTCGGTAGTCCGGTAAGTTCATAATTACCGGCTTTATCCGAATAAGTGCCCTTGTTTATTTCGGGCAGAAAGATTACCGCCCCGGATAAGGGCTGATTATCCTGATCAGAAATTTTTCCTCTTATAATATTTTGAGCGTTGGCAACATGACACAGCGCCAGTGTTGCAGCAAAAATCAAAATGAATTTCATTTAATTATGATTTAAGATGTTTACAAATAATTTGACATTCAACCAGCAGGCTGATATTTATATTATCCGGAAACAAGTGGGGGAGCCCGTAACGAAAAGGAATATCTTGAAAGGTTTGAATGATGACAATAAGTGTAATCATTGTTACAGGTGTCAGCAAAGGAGATCTTTGCAGAAAGGAAATAATCTTTTTCGGAAAGAAAAATGGAAAATTCAAAACTACATGCCGGGCACTTCTCATGCTCAGGATTAAAATGATATCCATCACCCGGATATTCAACGTGTTCATGATGATGCAAAATTTTAATGCCTGACGGCAGGAAGAGCGCCAGGACTATTAAAACCGAAATAATGTATTTAAACTTCTGCATCCCTGTATAAAATGAAAGAATGGAGAAATGAATAATATTCATTTTTTCATTCTTCTGACTATTTTATCTATCGGCAAGGTAATCGAAAAATATTATTGATTGCTTCAAAACAAGGAATTATTTCCACAAAAATCAAAGATTAAAATTAATCCATAGAAATTATCCAATAAGTCATTTGGCTTATAGAGGTCTTCTTTGGCTCTATATCAAGTCTTAAGCAAGCTGCTGATCCCATTTAATATGTTACGACATATTGTGTAGTTCGGTTTGGGAGGATGCTTACGGTATGGAAGCGAACAAACCAGTCATTAGTCATTGGCTTCACGTGATTAGTCATTAATGCTTGAAACAAGATGACCAATGAGCAAGTATACTAAACAATTAGGACAGGCAGCTAAAAAGAATAATTATTCCCGGTAGAAAAAAAGAAAAAGTTTTCATAGTAAACTTTGTTAATGGATTGTAAACAATAATACAAAAATTTAAACAAAAACAATTTTTAATTTCTTGATTTATAAGTTTCTTCTAATTTTTTATCCCTTCAACATCGAATATTTTATTTCTGTCCCATTCCAGCCAATATTGTAGAGCGTTTTGGCGGATAAGCGTCCAGTAATTTTCATCGGCCAAGCCATACAGTTTAATCCCTTTTTTTATACCAGCATTGATACTGGCGAGGTATTCGTCTTTTAATGTTATTTTTATAGATTGCCCTTTGTAAGTGAATATTGCAGATGGTTTGGTTATGGTATCGTTATGAACTTTTATAGTTCCCTGACCAAGTGTCGCACCAGTGCTAACCTGAATGCCATCATTAAGGCAACTGTATGGCGGTCTTGCCCCGGCAAAGCTTAGAACGTTAAGTAAGTCAGTACCAATGCCAAAATAATCTCGGGCCCTCATGCCCATTTTTGCGCCCATAATTGAAAAAACGCCAAGATGCCCGTGAAATTCATCGGTTATAACGCAGGCTTTCCATTCATCCACTCCGTACCGGGATATTGCGGAATCCATTATCTGCCTTACATCATAAGTGTAGAATTCGCTTTTTAGCGGGAAACCATAAAAGGCAACGTATTCACCAGCTTTGTATCTTCCCCTGATCATATCTTCTAAAACTTCTTTTACAGCATGATCTGAAAAATCAATGTTATATCGGATATTGTTATTGTCTTTTAACGGTTCGATAGTAAATAGTTCCGGACTAGTCAAAAATAATACTGCTAATTCATCCCAAAGCTTGAAATGGTTTTGTTTTAATTTTTCGAAGACTAAGGGCTGTTTATGCACTCGTAATAAATTCTTCGCCAGCAATGTATTTGATTTTTCACAAATGTTGTACAGGGTAGTGTCGAATACAGCCTTTTCGATGGAGAGGTTGGAGATAACGTTTATTTTTAATCCTGAGGCAAAGAGTATTTCTGCTGCTTTTTTGTCGCAATCGTAATTGAATCCTTTTAGCGGGTTGACAGATTCGTTGTACCAAATAATATCTACTATACGGGCTGATACATTAGTGCTGTATTTAATGAGTTGCGCCACATTAGTCAATGGACCAAGGCACACAAACGAAATTGGCTCGGTTGAGGTTTTTACTATTTCTGCGATATTTTGCATGGTTGAATAATTCCCCGAATAAGGCTTTTTATCTTCTCCCCATTTTATTTGTCTGTTAAATTGCCTCCATTTCGGGTTGATACCGCTCAACTCTGTGCTACACATAACCAAAATGCTGTCGCGATGAAATTCGTGTAGAAGAGATTTAACTTTTAAAGCCCCTTCGCCTGGCGGCAATGAGCCATCGGATACCATAATTGCTTTTATCGTAATATTGGGTTGTGATAATAATATGCTGATGGCCCTCATATCGTCAATGGCACAATCCGTGTCAATTATAAGACTGTGTTTGTAATGTGTGTGCAAGGGACTAGCACCGAGAAGTATGATTTGAAAGAAAAACAGGATGATTAAAAATGGCCTTTTCATCGTATTTATTGAATTTAGCGGTTAAAACTTGAAATTTCCCCCCGCGAAAACCATAACGCCGGGCAAAGTATAATATCTTAGGGTTTCGTATTTCTGGTTTGTGAGGTTTTCCCCGTTGACAAGTATTTCAGTGTATTCACGAATTTGATAAGATATTTTTGAATTTAGCAACGAATAGTTTTGAAAGTGTGGTACTAATGAAGGATTTGGCACCGTATTCAGCTGATTAACCTGCCGGACACTTGCTGTAAATTTTAGTTTATCCCACTTATAACTGCCACTTAGAAATAAATGGTCTTTGGGAGTGGCATAAACCGGAGTTTCGGTATTAATGTGACTGTATGTAAGGTTGATTGACAAATTCCTTAACGGAATGGCATTCGCTGCAAACTCAATTCCTTTATTATTAATTTCGCCTCCATTATACAATTTGCCCATGTTTCCAGTGATAATCAGGCTGTTGCCTTTTACAATAAAACCTGTGAGTTCAAAATTTAACTTTCTGTCAAAAAGGGATTGTAAAACACCGGTTTCGTAATTCATAATCTTTTCAGGGCCTAAGTTCGGATTGTGGTTAAACATATACAATTCGCGAAGTGTCGGACTACGGAAGCCTTTGCCAACTGAGGTTTTCCAGGTAGTTGTAGCAGTAAGATTATAGGCAAAACCTCCCGAAGGTATCCACTCTTTGCCGTAAACTTTGTTGTCTTGTAAACGAATCCCTGCATTCAACGTAAGTTTTTCAAACAATGTTTGTTGAACAAAACAATATACTCCGATTTCATAAACAATGGTATCAACAAAGGTCATCATATTTCCACCACCTGTGACGGTCGCAGCTTTTCCTCCGTAATTAGTATAGTCGCCCCCAAAGGTAATGCTGTTGCCTTTAAACAATCTCGCAGATTCGCTGATATTCAATCCATAATCAACATCATTAGAGTTGAACCCATCTGAAAAGTTGTGATTGCCAAAGTTATAAAAGGCTTTGACCGTCCCTGAATATTTTTGATAATCGTTATCTAAAGAAAGCGACCAGTAACCCCTGGTGATATTCTGAGTATCTCCATAGGTTGCGTTTGTTGTATCGGGCCCGGGATCGGTAGCTTTGAATTTAGCAATACTAAAATCGGTGCTGGTTCGTAAATGGCTATTAATATCATAATCCAGTTTCATATATCCATTGGTAATATTGAAGCCGGAATGTTTGCGATGTCCGTCTGTCCGGTCATGATTGACAGATGCGAATACACTGAACTTATCCTTTTTATAACCTCCGGAAGCCATAAACTTTTGAGTATTATAAGAGCCATACATCAGGCGTGCATCTCCATGAAAATTATCCTTTGTTTGTTTGCAGGTTATTATGTTGATTACTCCACCCATTGCATTTGAGCCATAAAGGATGGAAGCAGGACCCCGGATTACTTCCACCCTTTCAACATCAGATGCTACATACGAATCGGATAACGGGTGACCGAAGATACCCATGAACTGAGGATGTCCGTCAATTAATATTAGAACACCGGTTGTGGGGCTTCCACCGATACCCCTCATGGTTATTTGACCGGTACCACCATCTGAAACTCCGAATCCGGTAATTCCTCTTTCGGTAACAAATAATCCCGGAACCCGTCCATTTAGAACCGGCAACAAGGCGGATTCGTTGCTCTCAGATATTTGCTGGCGGGATACGACCGAAACAGCCATAGGTACATTATTTTTGTTGACTTTTACAGGTGTACCTGTTACAACTACTTCATCAATTTTGATAGTATCTTTTAGCGATTTTTGCGAAAACACTGACAAAAAAGATAAAATAAATAAAACTGTAAATAGAAATCCTTCCTTTTTCATTTTCATTGATTTTAGGGTGATGCTACTAATTAATTAAATTGTGTTACTTTATGGTTAAAAATAAAACCCTGAAGGTTTACTGTAATATCACGAATTGCATATTTCGTGTTACTTATGGTTCAAAAAAATTATTCTGTGCGGCTCATCACCAATTTGCCATGAATAATGCCTTTAATCCCAATTAATTTATCAGCCAATTCGGTTAGTCTATGTGCCGTACCTTTTACTGCAATAATTTCAAGACAATTTTCATGGCTTAAATGAAAATGCTGGGAGGAAAGGATCGCATCAAAATATTCATGTTGGATATCATTTGATTTTGTTGCCACATCTCCCTTGTGATGGTCATAAAGCAAAACAACAGCTCCGGCTACTATATTGTTGCATTGCCATTTTTTTTCTATAAGATTTCTTTCAACCAGATGCCTGATCGCCTGTGAGCGATTGGGAAAACTATTCTCTACAACAAAGCTGTCAAGCTCTTTAAGGATATCTTCATCTAAACATACTCCAAAGCGGGCTAATGTCATTGTGCTATCTTTTGTATAATTCGTAACACAAAAGTAAATAATTCCTTATTAAGAATAAATATCGATTATTTGAGACAAAGTTGGTAAAGAGGTAATAGCAAGTAATTAATTCATAAAGATCAGGGATTGTGACAGGTCGCTTCCATCATGGGAAACATAATGCAGAATGGCATTCGCGTGTTTATAATAAATTAGATGCATCGTTGGCATAAAAGGCTGACCCATCTTTCCCTTAAATACCATCTTAGACTTGCTGATGAACCAATATCTACATCTCAATTCTTTGTATTTTGATTTCACATCGTTTCCCGATTCACTGGGGAACATTCAAGTTGGATGTTATGATCGGTTTAATGGAGAACTTTCCTTACGGGTTGAATCTGTATTGACTTTCCTGTCTTATCTGTTTGTAGATAAAGGTATTAGATGAGTAAGATTATTTTGGGCAAGAAGATAATTAGGCCACAGACGAAAGCCGCTATGGCACAGACCAGTACAGCTCCTGCCGAAATGTCTTTGGTTACACGGGCGGTTTCATGATAGCCGGGAAAGAGGTGATCGATTATTTTTTCAATGACGGTATTAAACGCTTCAGAAGCCCAGACCAGAGCGATTACGATCAGGATGACACACCATTCAGAGCCGGATATTTTTAATGCAAAACCGGCAGTTAAAGCAAACATGGTTGCTAAGGCATGGATTCTGGCATTTGGTTCGGATTTGAAGAGTTCTGCCAATCCTGTAAAGGCAAATCCGAAACTTTTGACTCTTTTTTTAAATCCGCTTTTTGTTGTGTTCATGTTTCAGAAAGGAATAGTTGTTGAGCCATTTATTGACCTTAAAAGAAAGGAAAGCGCTTCCTGCCCCTACAAGAATACCTCCAGCCACATCACTGGGATAATGGACTCCCAGATGCATCCTGGAGTAACCTACCGTTCCGGCCCACAAATACGAAGGCACAATTACATACCATTTTGGATATTGCAGACTCAAAGTAGTGGCCGTTGCAAAGGCTCCGGAAGTATGGCCGGAAGGGAATGAGAGTCCTCCGCCGTCTGATTTCTTTACAACATCAGGATAGGTCTCAAATGGACGTTTTCGATTGATTGAATACTTAAGTGCCATTGTAAATCCAAGATTGATGGCATCGGCCGCCACCATCTGGCAGGCATTGGTGAACATCTTATCGTCACCTTTAATAAGGCTCATTATTCCCATGGTGACAGGTACTCCAAGAATCACTTCATTGTTGGAATTTGATGCGAATTTGAAGAAACGATCTCCCCGGGTGTCCGAAGAATTAATGAAGCGAAGCAACTCAATATCCTTATTCTGGGAAAATGATAAAGAGGGTATGAATATTAGAAAAACAATAATAAACCTCTTTATCATTTTCAACAGAATTTAGGATTTTCAATCACAAAGGAAATAAAATAATTGGGAATTTAATCACCTTTTTTATACGTGCTCTATTTCAACTTTTACAATTTCGAGGCCGTTTTTAATTTCCAGGGCAGCATAATAAACCCCAAAAACAACTGAAATCATTCCTGCAAGAAATGCTATCAAAGCACTTATCGGGATGATAGGCTGGTCAGAAAGAAAATTGACACCGATCAGTAGAGATGCGAGAATATAAAATCCTACGGCTATGTAATAACTTGTCACTGCCTTTTTTATCAATACCACCCGATTGGCAAAAAGATCAGTTTGCATATTGATGTTGTCTAATCTTTTTTCCTTATAAGGATTCAGGTTCTCCAGTTTAGCAGGAGAAATAAGTTTGCGTTTTTCATCATTCAAAGCGCGTATGCGGCCCACAACAATAGAATATTTGTTGTTCATGCCTAAAAGGAGCAGTCCACAGGCGGAAATCATAATCCCCGGAGCCAGCATAGCCTGGATAATACTAACAATTGATTCCATGAGTTTTTAAAATTTGGTGAAAAAAAATACCGGGCCCCTGTGCCCGGTTTGTATAATTTAATTAAACTAACTGTTTAACTTGTTTTAAAGCATTTTCATATCTACTGGCTACGACATCCCAATTGATGATATTCCAAAAAGCTTCAACATAATCAGGACGTTTGTTCTGGTATTTCAGATAATATGCATGTTCCCATACGTCGATGGTGAGAATGGGAGTTCCCTTCTTTTCTGCAAGATCCATGAAAGGATTATCCTGATTTGGAGTAGAACAGATGAATAGTTTGCCGGTTTCATCCACACAGAGCCATGCCCATCCGCTGCCGAACCGGGTTTTGGCGGCATCGGAAAACTGCTGACGGAAATCCATAAATGACCCAAAGGATTTGGTAATGGCATCCGATAAATTCCCTGAAGGTTGTCCACCCCCCTGGCCTTTCAGGTTTTCCCAATAAAAATTGTGGTTGAAATACCCGCCGCCATTATTACGGACTGCTGCCGGGTATTTGCTTATATTTTTGAAAATTTCAATAATATCGGAGGTTTTGATACCCGATGCATTCAATGCATTATTAAAATTATCGCAATATGCTTTATGGTGCCTGCTGTAATGAATTTCAACCGTCTGTTGATCGATGGATGGTTCAAGGGCATCGTAAGCGTAAGGAAGAGGTAAAAATTCAAATTGATTAGGAGTGCTCATAATGTCATTGTTTTAATGTCCATAAATAATTTTATTTCTGCTAATTTAACCCTTTTCAATGTAATAAAAGGAAAAAAAATGTAATCCTTATATTAAATAAACTTCAACGGAAAGGACACAGAAGATCAATTTTCATTTGGATAATTATAGTTGGTAGTTTCTTCTTTAGTTTTAATAGGACGAACTTCGATCCTTGCAGTAGCGGAAAAGGAAAATTCTGGATTTCGTTTTGCGATTTCAACAGCTTCTTCAAGATTTTCGGCACGGATGTGATAATAACCTACCTGAACCTCATCAGACTCATTAAAGGGTGATACGTTAAGTTGATGGAAGGTACCTGAAATAATTTTTCCTTCTTTAAGAAAAGGTTGTGCGGATATAAGTTTCCCTTCCCTTTTAATGTCTTCAATATAGAACTCACAGGATTTTAGAAATTTATTAAAATGTTCCGCGCTCCATGAATCCTGATGGTTGATCTTATTCCGAATCATAAACATAAATTCTTTCATGACTTTTGTACTAATTTTATTTCAACTTTCTGCTATGGAACAATTATTATTTTAATAGACAATTTAAGGAGAAAAATCCATTTATTAATGAGGATTAGAAACATTACAGCCGATCTGATGGCGGCCCTTTACGATAAAGAGGTCTCTCAAAAGTCGCTTCAGCTTGCCCGCAAAGAGCGAGCATTGGATATTGACTTAAATCTGGATTATGGGAGAGCTTATCCTGTACTTTCAGGATCAGCAAATGAAACTGCGGTAACTGGAGGACTGTCCATTCCTTTGAAGTTTTCAAACCATTATAAGGGTGAAATAAAAATGGCTCAGTTTCAAATTCTTCAGGCTGATAATCTTTATAAACAGGCGGAACTTCGGATCCGCACCGGGATCAGGCAGGCTTTTCAACAATATGATGCCTATTGTAAACAGGTCGAAAGCTTTGATAACGGACTGCTGGAGAAGGCCCAAAAAGTAAGGCAAGGGAAGATATACAGCTATAACCGGGGGGAAACTTCCCTTTTAGAAGTTCTTAAGCCCAAAGGATATATAATGATACCCAATCGGATTATATCGAAACATTATACAACAGAGCTGCTGCCCTGGTAGAACTGGAAAAATCAGCAGGGATATGGGATATTAACTTTTGATGTTGTGATTAAAATCGAATTACAAGAATCGAAGATTAACGAAACTAATTTGCACGAACGTATTGCGGGAGTCTGTTTAATTCTTTAATTCTTAATTCAGCGACTGCTATTAGCTCTGTATAGTGATCATTGCGGAATGTTCGCCATAAGAAAAAGGGTGTGTTGATACCGGATAGGGCAGGAGGTTCAGTTCCCTTTTTCATTAGTCCATATTGGGATTAGAGATGATGTGTTTTGAAAGATTAGTTCTATCTGTCAAGTCCGATGTCTTGCATCGAAACCGGATCTTCCTTTGGTTCAAGATGGGTGAAAACGGTAACAGGAACATCAAAGATCCCGCGAATATTTTTTTCAATTTCTTCTGCTATGTTATGACCTTTTTGTATGGTCCATCGCCCCGGCACCAATATATGAAGGGCAATAAATTTTCTTTGGCCTGCCTGTCTGGTCATAAGAGAATGAAAATCTATATTCTGTGATTTATATTGTTCCAGGGATCTGAAAATTTTCATGCGCTCAGTCTCAGGTATTGCTGAATCAAGCAGACCCATCGCGGAACGCCGCATCAGCTGATATCCTGCCCACAGGATATTTAAAGAAACTCCAATGGCCACTATTCCATCGAGTATCAACCAGCCTGAAAGTTTTACCAAAATTATTCCAATAAGAACCCCTGCAGAAGTATATACATCCGTCATTAAATGTTTGCCATCAGCTTCGAGTGTAATGGAATTGTTTTTTTTACCGTTTTTTAGCAAAATAAGAGCAACTGCCAGATTTATAACGGAAGCTCCTATGGCAACAAGCAAACCAAGGCTTAGGTTTTCAAGAGGTTGAGGATGAATAATTCGCGGAACTGCGGACCAGATAATGCTGAACGCGGCAAGCATTATCATTCCTCCTTCAATAGCGCTGGAAAAATATTCTGCTTTGTTGTGTCCAAAGACATGTTCTTCATCTGCGGGCTTTTCGGCCAGGGTGATCATTAATAAAGCAACTATGGCAGCCACCAGATTGACACAAGATTCGAGCGCATCCGAAAACAAACCAACTGAACCGGTTAATTTCCAGGCCAATAATTTAAGCAAAATCGTTGCAACAGCTGCGGCAATGGATAAATAGAGAAATTTTTTTAACGACTGAGTTTGCATACCGTTCATTTCCTCTCAGTTAGTGAGAATTTTCTGGATCGTACTTCTTTCCTTGTCGGTCAATGTATCCATTTCATTCAAGGCATGTTGAATTTTGGTTTTAAAGTTCCAGCAGGTCATCTGACGTAAAGAGAGTCTTCGGCCAAATTCATAGGTTGAAATATCTTCCTGCCCTTTGCAGACATTATAAGCTATATAAAAAGCTTTGCTGATGGGAAATTTCACGCCATGAAATATCGTTCCATTGGTTGCAGTCTCTTTGGATTTGCATTTTGTGCAACGTCGTGAATAAGGTTCCTGTCCCGGGCAGTAATTCGTGTTTCCGCACTTCTTACAGACAAATCCGTTGGACCATTTTATTTCTGCTAAAAATTCCAGGCATTTGTCGTCATTGTGGAACATCTCTTCAAGTTGTTCCAGGCTCAGGTGTTCACTAAACAGCTTACTCATTATCAATTTATTCAATCACAAAAATAATCAAAAAGATAATAAGTTGTAGAAAAAAGATAAGCCGGAAAGATATCCGGCTTTAAGTTGAAGGTATCCCACAAATTCTGAAATTGTTCAGGCTGAATGCGTTTGATTTTAGCCTTTAACCCAGCCCGAAGGGCTTTCGGCACTTTCTCCGGGTTTTAGCAATGCCGGTTATCAGAACTGCAGGTCACAAATTGATAAATTTTGTTTTGCTCGTATAGCAAAAGGAACACCTGTTGTCAACTTTCGAGATGTCAAAGGTATTGCCACAAACCGGGCAGACAGCATATCTGGAAGGAAGTGTTTTTACCGAATTTGATTTAAGCGATTGGAGTGCAGCAGAATAAAATTGCTGATGTTTTTTCTCGGTATCGAATGCCCAGGTGAATGATTTTTTTGCTTTCGCCATATTCTCCTGCTCTGCATCTTTTACAAATTTCGGATACATTGTCGTTACTTCGTAAGTCTCTCCATCCAGGGCGCTCTGAAGATTGTCGGCTGTGCTCCTTACTTCATATTGCGGAGTGAAATTATCCATTTTCTCACCCATCTCATTCAATACTTTCTTGTGATTATCTGCATGGATATTTTCTGCTTTTGATGCTGCATCAAATAGTTTTGCAATATTTATCTGACCCTCCTGCCGTGCCTTTTGTGCAAATGCTGCGTATTTTATGCTTGCGGTTGTTTCTCCTTTGATCCCATCCTTCAGGTCTTTGATGGTACTTGTGGATCTTGGAGGACAATAACCGGAAAAGGAAAGGAGACAGAGTAATGAAATTAGTAAGTTTCTCATGATTTTCTTTTTTAGTTAACCTTTGTAAATTAATGAAAAACATTAAATAAGTCAAGGTTTACGGTCTCAAAAACATGACAACTTACGATTGGATCTAAATTCAGATGGTCAGATTCATAAAAATGAATAACTTTAAATAAATTAAATATTTTGCTATGCCACTGCTTTCCCGTTATAATCCGGGCGACTATTCTGAAGATCAGTACAATATTGACAAGCACATTGTCAGATACTCTCTTTTCATATCGGTGATTTTTATTGTGATTCTTTGGCTGATTAAATTATTTGAAGCGGAATACAAACTCGATTTTTCTTCATGGGGAATATCCCCTCTGAAATTAAAAGGATTGCGGGGTATCATTTTTGCACCCTTGATTCACAGCAATTTTGAACATCTTGCAGCCAATACATTGCCTTTGTTTATTCTCACATTCTCCTTGTTTTTCTTTTACAGGAAAGCTTCCTGTGCGATCTTCATTTCTATCTATCTTTTATCAGGCTTATTTGTGTGGCTGACGGGACGGGAGGCTTTGCATATTGGAGCCAGCGGAGTTATTTACGGATTGGCTGCATTTCTCTTTCTGAGCGGTGTATTAAGTCACAATGTTCGTTTACTGACCATTTCTTTAATAGTAGCTTTTCTGTACGGATCTATGTTCTGGGGAATATTTCCCGTAAAGCCGGATATTTCCTGGGAATCTCATTTGTGGGGAGGTGTTGCCGGATTTGGTGTAGCCCTTTTATATGGTTGGATTATCAAACCTGAACCCCCTGAATCCGGGGACGAAGATGCAGACGAAGAATACGACGATTTAGATGAAGAGGAGAATGATATTGATGCTGATTCTATTTCAAATCATAAATCCCAGGGAGATTCAATTCAATCACCTGAAAAGTGAATAAGAGGCTTTATTGTCAGGATGGGTATCGATCTCCGGTCCTTCGTTTACTACTTCCTTCAGTATGGCCGTTTGAATAGATCGTCTTTGAATTTTCGAGATAGTGATTTCATAATTCTCGATCACTATTTTTTCGTTCAGCTTTGGAATCCTATTAAAATGGAACAATAATAAACCTGATAAGGTCGTATAGTTTTCATTGATTGACAGCGGATGAGGCAGGTAATCGTTAATATCTATTAATGGCTGTGCAGCCTGTACGATATAGGTATTGTCTTCCTTCTTTTCAACGATTTCTTTCTCTTCATCATCTTCATCCTGAATTTCGCCAACCAATTCCTCAAGAATATCTTCCAGGGTAATAATTCCCTGAGTGCCTCCGTATTCATCGATAATGACTGCCATATGAAGATGTTGTTTCTGAAACTGAGCAAGGATTTCGCTGATCCTTTTTGTCTCATAAACATACAGCACAGGATGAATAAGATCTTTTATATTAAAATCGGGATTTTTGTTCTGCTCTCTGAACACATCTTTGGAGTACACGATCCCGTTGATATTATCCAGTGAGTTCTGATAAACAGGAATCCTGGAATATCCGCTTTCAAGCATTTTCTCGATCATCTCTTTTTTTGATAATTCGATATCAAAGGCGAAGACCTGGTGGCGGGGAATCATAATTTGTTTCGCGGTATGATCGGTAAAATCAAATGCATTTTTGATGATTTCATAATTTTCTGCCTGAATTTCTCCGCCTTCCTTGCTTTGCTTTACCAGTAATCTCAATTCCTCTGCACTATGTATATCCCGTTTGCCTGCCGGTTGAATTCCAATGATTTGCAGTACCAGGTTGGATAATGAATTCATTAACCATATAAATGGGCGGAATACCACGAAAAATAAATACATGGGATAGGATATGACCAGGGCGGTAGGTTCTGACTTTCTGATCGCGATGGATTTTGGAGCCAGCTCACCAAATACAATGTGCAGCGTTGTAATAAGAAGGAATCCTAAAGGGAGGGAAATGGAATGAATGGTCTCTTCCGGCATTTGAATATGCAGACCTGAAACGACAAGGGCAATGATTTTCGCCACCACCGGTTCTCCGATCCAGCCTAATCCAAGGCTGGCCAATGTAATGCCAAGTTGAGTTGCGGACAAATAGGTGTCAAGGTGATTTATTATTTGTTCGGCTTTTTTGGCTAATTTACTGCCTTTCTCCGCCCTGAGCTGTATTTGTGAATATCTAACCTTTACGATAGCGAATTCGGCGGCTACGAAGAATCCGTTCATAAGGACCAAAGCAATCACAAGTAAAACCTGCAGAACCATAAAATAAAATAAATTGTACAAATATAGCAATTATGATGCTTTTATTCAAAATTGCTGATTAACAGATATTCGGAATAATACAAAATCAGTGAACCTGTAAGGGTTGTATTTTGTTTATAAAAATAAATTGTTTCGCAGAAATGGAAAAGATTTGGTTCAGGCGTTATGGATGGTTCTATCTTCCGGTTTCCGTTTACGGATCTGTGATTTTACTTATTGCCGTACTTTATTGCTTTAACGTTTTCTTAGCTGAAGACAGACAATCACATTCTGCCAGCGATACCCTGTATGCAATTTATCCATATTTTGTCTGTACGTTTTTATTATATGACTGGATTGCAGAGAGGACCAGCCGAAAAAAGTATCATAAGACAGAATAAGGAATGAAGAAATCAGGAATTTTGGAAAAGTAGGGAGTAGGAAAGCGGGGAAGTAATATATTAATTATTGGTTAAAAATTGTGAATTATATTATTGTCTATCAGCTTTTTTAATACCATTTAAGCAAATTCCAGATCCAGTTCAGTATGACAATAAAGATCAACGGAAGGGCTATCAATCTTTGTCTGATTAGCTGTTCGGAATATCTATAAAAATTAAAGAATGTCGCTTTTGCTGTGATCAGATCAAAAATGATCCAGAAAGGAATAATGGAAAGAATCAGAAAAATAATATAACCAAAAGGATTTAATACACAGGCATCGATAAAATTTCCATGCAGCAGAGATATTACCGCCCTGGTGGAACCACAGGACGGGCATGGAATATTAGTGAAGTGTTTAAATAAGCAGGATTCTAAAACAACATGGTTTGATTCATCTTTGAAATAAGAAAAACCAAGCCATGCATATCCTGCGATACAAGCTGCCGTAAATAAAATGTACAACTTGTTCCTGGTCATATTATTCTAAAACAGTAGTTGCTGCATTTGCTGCATATTTTTTTCACGCGTAGCCTGCTGAATCAAAAACAGATCAATGATGTACCATATGCCAAATCCTCCGCACGTCAATAACTTACCTATACCCAGACCTGTATCCCCAATTAGAAAACGATCGATGCCCAAAGTCCCGATCAGGATGGAAACAATCAGGATCAGCGTGGGATCTTTAAATTGAACCGTTGTAATCAGTCCCCATTTTGAGTCATCTATGGCCAAAAGTCTATCGCGGATAACACCCAGATGGTAACTTTCGAAATATTTGGAATTTGACATGATAAAAAAATCAACTTTTTGTGCATCCATTTTTTTTCATTTAGATTGTTCCTACTTATTTATTTATTGAAATCCTCAAATAATTGGCCCGGCTTTGCTCTCATTGGTTATAAGTCCATCGGTTTCTTGCTGTCGTTGAATAACGGTAGTAAGAGAGCATAAATTTGAATCAGGAGAAGTATTTGTCAAGCTGATTGCCTGAAATATAATGGCCCAGGGCATCGCCCTGGGACCTAAATAGATAAGTGCCAATTTTCAGTTAAGATCTGCTCTTAGCTTCTTGTTTGGCTTTTTTTTCAGCTCTTTTTTCTTTAAGGCTTTTCTGAGGCTCTTTTTTGTTATGATCTTTGATTGGTCCTTTATCCTTTGCCATAACTAAATGATTTATGTTAATACTTCTCAAAAATAATAATAAAAATGATTTCTTCAATTGCTGTATCGAAAATTAAATTGAATAATTGGTTAAAAAGGTTAGGACAACTAATCGATTCTTTTAATTTAGTGAGAACATAATGCAATATTATCGAAATCTTAAGTTTCTTAAAAAAGGTATTGCTCAACTTTTGAAATGAAAATAAAATCTAATTTTGTTCGAGATTTTTTAAGAAATTAAGGGAAATATTTTTAAATCATATCACAATAATCTAAAATTTATAACAATCGCACATGGAAAGTTCAAAACGTGCCGATGCTTTAAACTATCATAAAAATGGCCGGCCTGGTAAAATTCAAGTAATACCCACAAAACCACATAGTACTCAGCGTGATTTGTCACTGGCTTACTCTCCAGGAGTTGCAATTCCTTGTCTTGAAATAGAGAAGGACCTGCAATGCGCTTATGATTACACCGCCAAGGGAAATCTGGTGGCTGTAATTTCAAACGGAACAGCAGTACTTGGTTTGGGTGATATTGGTGCTTTAGCCGGGAAACCCGTGATGGAGGGTAAAGGACTTCTTTTTAAGATATTTGCTGACATCGACGTTTTTGATATAGAAGTGAATGAAAAAGATCCTGATAAATTTGTGGAAGTAGTAAAGGCTATAGCCTGCACATTTGGCGGTATCAATCTTGAAGACATCAAAGCTCCTGAATGTTTTGCAATTGAAGAAAAACTTAAGGAAGCCCTGGATATCCCGATCATGCATGACGATCAGCATGGTACAGCGATTATCTCCGGAGCAGCGCTGATCAATGCACTTGAATTGGTAAATAAAAACATCAAAGATGTAAAAATTGTTGTAAACGGTGCAGGAGCAGCAGCAATTGCCTGTGCAAATCTTTACATTAAACTGGGAGCCGATCCGAAGAACGTGATCATGGCTGACAGTAAAGGAGTTATTTCTGTTCGCAGGACAGATTTGAACAGCCGAAAACTTCCGTTTGCAACGTCCCTTCCATGCAATACACTTGCAGAGGCTCTCCAAAATGCTGACGTTTTTCTCGGTCTGTCAGTAGCAGGAGTTCTAACCCAGGAGATGATCCGCGTAATGGCAAAGAATCCTGTCGTCTTTGCTCTTGCCAATCCTAATCCTGAAATCTCATACGAGGAAGCCATGGCTTCACGTAATGATATTATCTTTGCCACTGGACGAAGCGATCATCCTAATCAGGTTAATAATGTACTCGGATTTCCTTACATTTTTAGGGGTGCGCTTGATGTTCGTTCCACTACGATTAACGAGGAGATGAAGGTGGCCGCCGTACATGCGATTGCTAAACTTGCTAAATTTCCTGTTCCTGAGGTGGTTACTTCAGCTTACGAATCAAAGCACATGAGCTTTGGCCGGGAGTATATTATTCCTAAACCTCTTGATCCAAGATTGTTAATCACTGTTGCTCCTGCTGTGGCAAAAGCTGCTATGGAAAGCGGTGTAGCACGCAAACCCATTGAAAACTGGGATGATTATTCTGATAATCTTCGTCAAAGAATGGGCCTGGATAATAAACTTCTAAGAGGATTGACCGAAAAAGCAAAGGAAAGTCCGAAACGTGTGGTATTTGCCGAGGCAAACGATATCAAGATGCTCAAAGCAGCACAGATTGCCAGGACAGAGAGAATTTGTGTACCGGTCTTACTTGGCAACGAAGAACGTATTACTCGTATTATTGGAGAGAATGGCATTGAATTAGACGGAGTTGAAATTATCAACATACGTCATGACCGTGAACATGCCCGTCGTGTTAAATATGCCGGAATACTTCATGAAAAACATCATCGTGAGGGGATGACATTTGATGAGGCTTACGAAAGGATGTTCGACCGCAATTATTTTGGAATGATGATGGTAGAAGCAGGAGAAGCCGATGCCTGTATCACCGGTGTCATCACCAAATATACAGATGCAATTAAACCCGCCATCGAAATCGTTGGAATGCGCGACGGATTAAAACATATTGCAGGCGTCAACATTGTTACCACCAAACTGGGTACCTTCTTCTTTGCCGATACCATGGTTAACAATCATCCCAAAAAGGAAACACTGATCGATGTGGCCAAACTCACCTACGAAACGGTTAAGCTCTTCAATATTACTCCGGTGATGGCGATGCTTTCTTATTCTACTTTTGGTGAACGCAATGTGGGTAGTCCCGCCATGGTTCGCGAAGCCATTGAGTACCTGCACGAAAATAATCCCGAAATTCTGATTGACGGTGAAATGCAGGTTAACATCGCTTTGGACCGAGACCTGAGACATGAGAAATATCCTTTCTCAAAAATTGATGGAATGAATGTGAATACACTGATTTTCCCTAATCTCAGTTCAGCCAACATTTCCTATAAACTGATGCTTGAGATTGGAATGAGTGAAACCACAGGCCCGATTCAAATGGGTTTAAATAAACCAATTCACATTCTTAATCTCGAAAGTTCGGTAAATGACATTCTGAACATGGTCACCATTGCAGTGATCGATGCCCAGGTTGAAGAGCAGAAGAAAAAGAAGGAATTAGTCAGTTGATACTTACAAATGAATTCCTGATCAAATAAATATATATTAGTAATTGACCCTGCAGTTAACAGCTGCAGGGTTTTTTAGTTAAGGAAGGATGAATTAAATAATGAGAATAAATTGATGTCGTATTCTACACTTTTTGTTATTTAACAATAATATAGCTAAATTTCACATGGACTCTCCTCGTGTTAAGTCCGTATTCGGTTCGTACCAGGTTCGTCCCGGCTTTTTTTAAAAGAACTTACATAATATAATGGTATTCATTTTTCAAATAAAATTCGTCAATCTAAAATACGGCGTTATTTCATTTCATATACTTAAAGTTTTATGAGTATAAACTTTTGAGTAGGTTACACCTCCTGAATTTTTATACCGTGAAAGTTTAATTAATGCAGATTAATAATATATTTTTACTCTCAACTGAAAATTAAGGTCATGGATGCCAGGAAAGCTGCCATCGATATTTTTCTATCGGGTGTTAACAGCGTAAAGCCCGATAGGCTTATCAGAAGGTTAATTTCTTTCAATAATGATATTCTGACTATTAAAAACACAATTATCCCTTTAGATAATGTAAGAGATCTTTATGTTATTGGTGGCGGGAAAGCAAGTGCATCGATGGCCAGTGAACTGGAATTTATTCTTGGAAATAGGATTAAGGACGGATTTATTGTAACTAAATACCATCATTCTGTTCCTCTTAATTACATCAGGATAAAAGAAGCAGGCCATCCTGTACCTGATTGCAATGGATTGGAGGGGACAAAAGAGATTCTTGATATCGCACATAAAGCCGGCGAGAAGGACCTTGTCATTTGTCTTATATCAGGCGGGGGATCCGCATTGTTGACTGATTTACCTGAAGGATGCACGTTGAAAGATCTGGCCACTTTGAATAATGTACTTTTGGAGTGTGGAGCATCCATTAACGAAATGAATTGCATCCGGAAGCATCTTTCAACCATTAAAGGCGGACTACTTTCAAAAGCGGTCTGGCCGGCTACGATCATTAGCCTGATTTTATCTGATGTAATCGGGGACCAACTTGACGTAATTGCTTCCGGCCCGACTGCGCCTGATCCTTCTACCTTCGCAATGGCTGTCGAAATACTAAATAAATACCAGATTGAAGATAAAATACCGCCACAGATTTTCCGGATTCTCCAGGAAGGTGTTCAAAAGAAACGAGGAGAAACATTGAAGGAAAATGATGAAGCGTTTAAACGCACTTCAAATATCATTATAGGATCAAATACTCTGGCTTTGCAAAAAGCTAAGGAGAAGGCTGTATCAATTGGATACGAGGCGCGGGTTATTACAAGTTCTCTCGAAGGTGATATTAATGAAGTGGCTGCCTGTATTCTTGATAAAGTTGAAAATATCTGTAAATTTTATTCCGGAGAGAGAATTTGTCTTCTGTTTGGCGGAGAACCAACATTAGAAGTGACAACTCAGGGCAAAGGAGGCCGCAATCAACATTTGGCTCTGATACTTGCAAAAAAAATAAAAGGCATGAAAGATATTACCTTTTTATCCGCAGGAACTGATGGTACAGACGGGCCTACCGATGCAGCAGGGGCGGTTGTAGATACTGATACTTATAAATATTCGGCAGAACAAGGTCTGGATATAGATAAATATCTGGAAAATTTTGATTCCTATAATTTTTTCAGCAGGGAAGGAGGACTTATCCGAACAGGTCCTACTCAAACCAATGTAATGGATTTGATGATCGTATTATTAAATTGATTCAATCTGAACAGATCATTTTTAATCCTAAATAATGTATAATTTAAAAATAATAACTCCAATAATTGTTTTTCTCATCGATTGTTTTTATTCTTGCCCTGCCAAAGAAGAATCTTATCATTTTAAGAAACTTCCTTCAACTAAATTAATTTTTTGTAGTTAAACATTAGAGTATGAATAATCGTTTTTCCAGGAGAAACTTTCTGCAAACTGCTGCCATCTCTGCAACAGCGGCAATGATTCCAGGGATTTCTGAAGCTTCGGAATCCGAAAAAAAAGGTCTGATCTCTTTGAATAAAGATCCTTTGAAAATTGGTATAATGACTTATAATATCGCCAAGGATTGGGATATTGAAACGATCATTAAGAATTGTACGGAAACCGGATACAAATCTGTTGAGCTTAGAACTACTCACAAGCACGGTGTAGAAGTAACACTTTCGCCTGAACAACGCGCCGCCGTGAAAAAACGTTTCAAAGAATCAAGTCTTGAAACAATCAGCCTGGCCAGTGGTTTTGAATTTCATTATCCTGAACAGGAAAAAGTAAGAAAAAGTATTGAAGGAACCAAAGAATATATTTTACTGGCACGTGATATCGGTGCTACCGGTATTCGGGTATTTCCCAATGCTATTCCAGAAGGAGTCCCGCAGGAAAAGACTCTTCAACAAATCGGGAAAGCACTCGCTGAAGTGAGTGAATACGCTCACCAGAATGGTGTTGAAATCAGGGTTTGTGTTCATGGCAGAGGCACCAACTCCGTTGCATTGATTAAGAGAATCATTGATTATTCAGAATCTCCCTATGTATATATAAACTGGAACTGTGATGCATTGGATTCAGCCGGAAAAGGTTTCGAATACAATTTCAACTCGGTAAAAGATCGTATTAAGGGAGTTCACCTCCATGAATTATACCTGGCTGAATATCCTTACCGTCTGTTCTTTAAGATGTTAAAGGATTCAGGTTATAAAGGTTACTGTAATGCTGAAGTTGAGGGAAGTACAGATCCGATTCGATTCATGCAATATTATAAAGCTTTATTCCTTGCTTACCAGGATGCAATTTAAATTAACTTAAGCAAGAGAGAAAATACGATGATAGTACGCTCCTAAACGAATGAAGTATGAAATGGTCGGAAGGCTGGCATTTTGCCAGCTTTTCTTTTTAATAATCCATTTAAAGCTTTATGATGGGTCAAAAACTTTTAAATAAATCCTTTTACTTTATAGACAGCTATTCCAATTATTTCCTTGAAAATAGTATTCCATTTATCGATGTTATCTGCATCTGGAATAAATAGATTCTCCGGATCAAATTGTCTTGGCTCAGTATACCGGTCGGTAGTATAGGAAATCACTTTTAAACCTGCCTTTTTATAGCACCCCAAAGCCCTGGGCATATGCGTAGCTGAAGTTACAAGCAGACATGTTGCTCCTGGATCATTTTTAAATATCCATTCTGCTGTATTTACAGCGTTTTCATGAGTATTGCGTGAAGCTTTTTCCATAACAATGTCCTGTTCCGGAACTTTAAGTGACATCAAAAAATCCTTCACCTTATCTGCTTCAGTCTTTTCCGGGTGAAGTACACTTCCTGATCCACCCGAGATAAAGAGTTTCTTTACTTTACCTTGCTGATATAACTGGTAAGCCTGGAACAACCTGTCGCCGGCATAACTGAATTTTAATCTGGAAGCTTCATAATCAAATGTTGAAAACCCTCCAAGAACAACAGCATAATCATAGGTCCCCTCGAAACTGGTAAAAGGATATTCCCAATATCTGTAAACTTCTTTTCGGATGAATGAATTTGAAAAGAAATAAAGGACTATTATACCATAGAGAAGAAATTTTTTCGAGGATTTAGCTTTTCTGAAATACCAGGCGAGTATTAAGAGAATAAATACCCAGTTGAGCGGAGAAAGCAAAAATACCATCAGTTTTGACAGAAAAAAAAACATAGAAGCCGGATTAAGTTCAGGTTCTAAAAATAATAAAATTTATTTGCCTGAAGACTCATTCTTAGAGCAAAACTCCGTAAAGGCTTTGCAAATAACTCCCTGTAAAAACATTTTTCAACTGTTTCTGATCTTTATGCCAAACAGCGTCTAAAATCTGAAAAGTCTGGATCCGGGACATTAACCTTTTAACCTTATTGCCTAAGGTGCAGAAATTCTATTTGATTCATTTTTGAAGTGATGGGATTAGCCGAACCTTCACTTTGAACGGTTCAACTTCTACTTCCCTGATAAAAAGGGAATACTCAGTATGTACAGGTATCTTATTCTCATTGTCACTGATTCATACTGTATACCTGTTGTCGAATATTTTTCATGTCATTGCCAAGGACTTGATTTTTTCGCAATTGAATTTGCCAACCGGAGTGCTTCTTACTTCTCTATCCTTGACTTAAGCTTATCGGCGAAGATTTTTTTGAATTTTTCTAATTTGGGGGTGATCACCAATCTGCAGTAAGACTGGTCGGAATTATGTTCGTAATAGTCCTGATGGTAATCCTCCGCAGGATAGAATCTTTCAAATTTTACGATTTCCGTGACAATGGGTTTGTCCCAGATTTTTTCCTTTTCCAGCCTCTCTTTGTATTCCCCGGCCTGTTTTTTCTGATCTTCATCCAAATAGAAGATCACCGAACGATACTGGGTTCCCACATCATTACCCTGTCGGTCTAAGGTGGTGGGATCATGAGTGGACCAGAATACCTGCAATAGTTCTCGAAAAGTAATTTCAGCGGGATCGTAAGTAATCTCTGTACATTCGGCATGTCCGGTAAGTCCTGAACAGACTTCTTTGTAGGTGGGATTTGCGAATTTACCTCCGGAATATCCTGATACAGCTTTTTTAACTCCTTTTAAGCGGGTGAAAAGTGCTTCTGTACACCAAAAACAACCTTCCCCGAAGACTGCTTTTTTATATTTAGGTTCATCCATTTTCTTTTGAAAAATTTCTGATGTTGAAATATTTGTGAAAGAGGAAAACGTAAATGCTGCTCCTGTTATCAAAAGTAATAAAAGTTTCATAATACCTGAGTATATAATGGCAATGAAACGATTGATTCAGGTTAATGTTTCAACATTGGGACAGTAAAGTGAAATCTTTTAAAATTCAGAGGTAAAATGGAATTTTATATTTGGAAAATCACGTTGAGCCATGTCCAGAATAAAACCCGAATCAGCTAAAAAGACATCACGTCCATGTTTGTCCGATGCCATTTTGTTGTATTTCCTTTTCTTGAAATCAGCGAGCATGGCCTTATCCTCACTCTCAATCCAGCAGGCTTTGTACAAAGAAAGGGATTCCCACCGGCATTTGGCACCGTATTCATGCTCGAGACGGTATTCAATGACTTCAAACTGCAGGGCTCCAACCGTTCCGATGATTTTTCTGCCGTTGAGCTGACTGGTGAAGAGTTGTGCCACCCCTTCATCCATCAGCTGATCCACCCCTTTGGCGAGCTGTTTGGATTTCATGGGGTCTGCATTTTCGATGTAACGGAAGATCTCGGGTGAAAAGGAGGGGAGTCCTTTGTAATGCAGAATTTCTCCCTCTGTTACAGTATCTCCGATTACAAAATTTCCGGTATCGGGTATTCCAATGATGTCTCCCGGGAAGGCTTCTTCAATGACCTCTTTTTTATCGGCCATAAAAGCAGTTGGACTTGAATATTTGAATGTTTTTGCCAGACGTATGTGGCGGTAATTCTTATTTCTTTCAAAGCGGCCGGAACAGATCTTTACAAAAGCAATACGGCTTCGGTGGTTCGGGTCAATGTTTGCATGGATTTTAAAGACGAATCCGGTAAAATGATCTTCATCCGGCATGACCATCCTTTCCTCAGCTTTTTTGGGTCGGGGAGAGGGTGCAATTCTGACAAATGTATTCAGAAGTTCCTGTACCCCGAAATTGTAGAGAGCGCTTCCAAAGAAAACCGGAGCAAGATCACCGGCGAGATATTCTGCTATATCAAAATCAGGATAAACCTCCTCGATAATTTCCAACTCTTCTCTAAGGAGAAGTGCATCTTTGCCTATATGAGATTCCAGCGCAGGACTTGTGATATCGGTAAATTTTATTCCTTTGGGAATATCGGTGATGGTAGGATTAAAAAGAACAAGATTTTCGTCGTAAATATTGTAAACTCCCTTGAAATCAGGTCCGTTATTTATTGGCCAGCTGAGAGGGCAAACTTTAATCTGCAATTGTTTTTCAATGTCATCCAGCAGATCAAAAGTGTCGTCAGCCGGACGGTCCATTTTATTGATGAAGACGATTACCGGAGTTTTCCGGCTGCGACAGACGGACATCAGTTTTTCTGTCTGAGGCTCCACTCCCTTGGCCGCATCGATGACGATAATTACGCTGTCAACAGCAGTGAGGGTCCTGAATGTATCTTCCTGAAAATCCTGGTGGCCGGGAGTATCGAGAATATTGATTTTGTATTGCTGGTATTCGAATCCCATCACGGAAGTAGCCACTGAGATACCTCTCTGCCGCTCGATTTCCATGAAGTCGGAAGTTGTTGTTTTTTTTATTTTATTGCTTTTGACAGCCCCGGCTACGTGTATTGCCCCCCCAAATAACAGCAGTTTTTCTGTAAGTGTAGTTTTCCCTGCATCAGGGTGACTGACAATACCAAAAGTCCTGCGGCGCAATATCTCTTCTTTCAATCCCATAAACAAAATTTAAGGATGCAAACTTACTTCAAATTAATTGCTTGCCCAAAAGTAGAGGTTCTTAGTTTTTTATGAAGGATCAGTTTATCTGACCGGAAAGGGAAAGGAGATAAAAAAGCTTCATCTTCTCAAAAAAATCAGATGAAACAAGCCGGAATAATATACCGGACGAAAATTCATTATAAGGATTGTTTTTTTTCAACTTAATAATAGAAGCAATTCATATTTTGAGTTCGGATCCCTCCCTTATTTCCTGCTATATAACTAATCATAAATCCCTAATAGGCCGCCAATACACAGAAATTCGAAATAAAATTAACAACGAGGTATCTCCTTCGCTATTTCTGTGCAGTTACTGTGCAGTTGCTGTACTAAAATAGCACAGATAGTGTACAGATAATGTACAGATAGTATATAGATAATACGAGCCAATCCGGTTGAGGTCGGGTGGATAAAATAAGACAAATTTATACTGGCCTCAACCTGAATAATAAGTATTTTTTAGTGTATTAATCTGACAGAAAGAAATATGCAATTATTTTTCTTTCTGCGGCACTAAAAACAGTTTGGAAATATCGTAACCCCTTTCTTTAGCTTTCCCGGTTATTTGATCACAAAGATTCTGGTCGATATGAGGAGTGCGGCTCAGAATCCACAGATATTTAGGCGCGGAACTGCCAATCAGTACCCATTGGTAATTTGGATCTATCTCAAGGATATTGTAATCGGAATAGAAAAAGAGAAAAAAAGAAACTTTAAGTTTCCCGGGATGATTGGTTGTTTTTGCTTTGCCATAAGCTTTTTTCAATTCCCCATTGAAACTTTTTTTGTAACCTTCATTAAGTACTTGAATTCGACCATTATCCATTAACCGATAGGTCGCTGTAACTCCTACCAGATCTTTTTCGAATGAATGTGGGAAACGTGCTATTTCGTACCATTTACCAAGATACCGGTTTAAATCAAGTTCTTTGATGGTAGTTTTATTGATCATGGCTTCATTATTTTGAGATTTACAACTGAAACAAAACAGAACCGATAAAATGATAAAGTATGTTTTCATGGAGAATCACTTTATTTCGCAAGCTTAATGCTACCTGTTATTTCTGCTAAATCTTACTATTTCAAGAGCATTTTCAAATATACATTAAACATATGAAATATACAACTAAAGGTAAGGAATCCAAGAGACACAGTACCTTAAGTCCTATCCGTTTTTTTTTTCAACTCTGAATGAAATCCTTTTGAAATTTAACCGGCAATTTCTCTCATGGCCTTCTTTACCTCAAGGTAAAAACTTCTGAATTTTTCCTTTGGATTCTCTTTGCCGAGTGTTTCAATGGGAAGAAAGCCCCGGTAGGTCGATCTTTTTATAATATCAGCAATTCTGGAAAGATCAGTCCTGGTCTCAACCTTGTTGACATATACTGATTCCTTTATCTGCCAGTTGACGGCATAGGGAAGCACCTGTTCTATCTCTTTATATGGATCGTCAGAGGATTGAAAGCCACCAATATCCAGCATCAGTCCGAACCAATCCGAATTGACCAGCTTCATTAATTCTTCCACCTGGTCAGCTGTTTTAAGAAAATCGTTGTGATTTTGAACGGCCAGCATGACTCCGTGCTGTCCGGCAAAATCAGCGCACTCCTTCAGGTCATTTACCATCCAGTTCAATACTTCTTTTCTGGAATATGCTCCCAGAGGCGTATTTCCGGAAAATATCCGAAGACACGGAGCTCCGAGTTTTTCCGCAAACACTACCCAATCCTTTACCATCCGGACCTCTTTTTCCCTTTGATCCTTATCCGCAATGGTAAAATCATTTCTGATACCCGTTCCGCTTATATCAACTCTTAACAGAAAAGCTTTTCGTTTAGTGCTGAATATTTCATGGTCATCGGGAACAACGGGATAAGATGGAAAATAGTATCCGGTCAGATCAACCGATTCAATTCCATTGTTTGCACAATATTCAAGAAGATCCTTAATGGTCATTGTTTTATCAATTAATGGACCATTAAAAGAATAAGCATTCATCCCAACTATCACTTTGGGCTTTGTAAGACGTGTGATTTTATCGATTGGGAAAACAGACCCGGTGGGAAGAATTGCAAGGCCCGATGCCGTTGCGGCTGAGGTTAAAAACTGACGGCGATTCAAATTCATAATAATTTAAATTAGCTACATTAAAATTAGTAAATATTGTTTACACATCTTGCTCCCAACAACAACTTTTCACAGGATATTTGCAGAAAGATGTAAAGAAAAATTTTTAGATGTTAAATTTTTCTTGTTCAATTGATTTTTTTTTTATGTTTGAAGTCTGAAAATCGCTAAGCTACAAATATTTAATTAAGCATAAATTATGAAATACGATTCTGCTCTGCGGCCTTTTGTTCTGGCTGGATTGCTCCTGATAATATTTTTTAGTTGTGTAAAAGAAAATGCACGGATAACACCGGTCCTCTCCATAAAACTCGCTGAAATCACCCATAATTCGATCACAATTGTTGAATTGATTACCAACGATGGTGGTGACTCCATCATAGACAAAGGAATCTGCTGGAGTACAAACCAGAATCCCACCCTTGGTGATAATAAAGCAACCAATGGTAAAGGATCTGAAAGTGTCACCAGCGTAATTTCGGGACTTACACCGGCCACAACTTATTATTTAAGGGCCTATGCCATCAATTCTTCCGGGACCGGTTACAGCAGTCAGCACATTGTCAATACTTTAGCCCTTACGCCAGCATTGACGACATGGGCCGTTTCTGACGTCACCGATTGTAAGGCAACCGGTGGCGGGAATATTGCCAGTGATGGCGGGGCGCCAGTGACTGCCCGGGGTGTTTGTTGGAGCACCGCTCAGAATCCTACTCTTTCGGATTTGAAAACAGAAGATGGAACAGGTACCGGAACTTTTACAAGCAATATTACGGGATTAATTTCCAATACAACATATTATCTTAGGGCTTATGCCACCAACAGTTCCGGAACGTCTTACGGGAATCAGGTTTCTTTTACAACTTCCTCTTTTAATGATGGAAGCTGTGTGACTTTAAGAAAGGCTACAGTGGGTAACGGAATCGATCTTGTCTTTTTGGGGGATGGTTACACGGTACAGGAGATTTCAAGCGGTAAATATGCCAGCAACATTAAACAGGCAGTTGAATATTTCTTTGCCATTGAACCCTATAAAACTTATTCGGCTTACTTTAATGTATATATGGTATACGCAATTTCAGCAGAAAGCGGTATCAGCAATACCACCACAACTGTTAATACCAAATTTGGAACCAAGTTTACAAAAACCGGAACATCGGAAATGGCGGTTAATCTATCAACTTGCCGCAATTATGTTCTAAAGGCTCCTGTCATCGACATCAATAACACAGTGGCGGTTCTGATTGCAAACAGTAGCCAATACGGCGGAACCACATACATCCATTCGGGATATTCGGGGTTAAATACTTCGATTTGTCCGATAAATCCAACTTATTTTCGCGGTATTTTACAACATGAAGCTGGAGGACATGGATTTGGAAATCTTGCTGACGAGTATGTACAGAATTATAGTGCGATTTCGCAGAGTGAGATCGATATTTTGCGTGCGGATCAAACTAAAGGAATCTTTTTAAATGTTGATGTAACAAATGACCTGAGTAATATATTATGGAAGCACTTCATCGGTCTGCCAAAGTATTCATATGTTAATGCCTTTGAAGGAGCCGATTTGTATTCAAAGGGTGTCTGGAGACCTGAAAGCGGGAGCCTGATGATTAACAATATCAGTTACATAAATGCTCCCGGGCGTGAGTTGATTGTCAAAAGGATAATGAAGCTTGCGGGAATGACCTACTCGTTTACTGATTTTCAGGCTAAAGATGTGATGGAGCTTACACCAACCACTAAAGCAGCAAGTCTGATCATAGATCAGTCTAAAATTCTGCCGCCGCCTGTTGTATTAAGATAGCCCTGAAATGTTAGAATTCTCTCACGACTCCATTAATTCTGACTTTTTTCAAAGCAATTCTATCAGGCCATTCACCTGAATAGTATTCTTTTACAATTCCGATATTGGGAGCTAATAAGATATAATATTCCTCATCAGCACATTAGGGAATATCAAAATAGTATTTGTAACAATTTTCAATGATATCGCTCCTGGGATGCAGGATATCATTTATGCTCCATAAAGTGGCATTCCAGGGATATATGTTAATTTTGTCAATTCAAAAGATATAACCATGAAAGCTGCCGTATTAACCGAATTCCGAAAATTTGAGATAAAGGAATTATCCATTCCGGAAATAAAACCTACGGAGGTACTTGTTCGGATTGAGTATGCCAGTATCTGCGGAAGCGATATGCATGTATTCAATGGAGATTTTGGGTCAAGAACGCCCGTTCCTTTTATTCCTGGACATGAAATGGCGGGAGTGGTAGAGATGACCGGTAGCGAAATCAAGGGATTCTCAACCGGTGATAAAGTAGCCATTGATCCGATTATCTGGTGTGGCCAATGCCCCGCCTGCCTTGCAGGACATTATCCGGCCTGTACTTCCCTGAAACTGATTGGAATTGATCAGGACGGAGGTTTCTGCCAATATGTGGCAGTTCCGGAATCGATGCTTTATAAAGTTCCGTCAGAAATACCCTCTGAGCATGCTGCACTGGTGGAGATTTATTCGATTGGATTTCATGCCAACAACAGAGCTGGAGTAAAGGAAGGCGATACCATTGCTATCTGGGGAGCCGGAAGGGTGGGACAGGTGATTTTGCAGGCTGCCAGGACAAGGACTAAGGGAAAGATCTTTATCGTGGATATTCTCGATAGCAGATTGGACATTGCGGCCTCTGTCAATGAAAATGTAATCCCCGTTAATGCATTGCATAAAAATCCGGTTGAGGAGATTATGCGGCTTACTGATGGACGAGGAGTTGATATTGCTTTTGAAGCCGTGGGCCATGCTCATCATGTTGAGGGGAGAGCAAACCCGGTCAGGGGATGCATTCAAAGCATAAAAGGCGCCGGAATAGTCTGCACCCTCGGCCTTTCGGATGAGCCGTCACCCATTGTATTTAAGGAACTGATCTGGAAGGAGGGAAAGATCATCACTTCAAGAGTCAGTCATGGAGAGTTTGCTGAAACAATTGAACAGCTTTTCAGAGGGAACCTTAAGCCGGAAGCATTGATTACTGAGATTATGCCTGTTGAGAAGATGCAGAAGGCCTTTGAATTATTGGAAGCAAAACCAGAAAAATATTTGAAGATATTGATTGATTTGAGATAAAGTATGACAGGAAGCGGCTGCACAAATAAAAGCTGCACAAATAAAATTTATTCCGAACCCGGGTTCATGGAAATTAACACAAGCCATTCCTCCTGAAATTTACATATCATTTCAGGGTATGAATTTTATGAAGAGGGAATATCGTTTCTTTTTTAAGGTTAATCTACTTCAAATGAAATTTTGGCATTCACGCCATAGGAAACGATCTTGTTATTTTCCACTTTGCCCTTCATTTCCTTTATCCAGATGGATTTAATGTTTTTAACTGTTTTTGAAGCCTCTTCAACAGCTTTATGGGCAGCATCCTCGAAACTTTTATCCGAAGTGGCAATGACTTCGATTATTTTTACAATCCTCATGTTTTTTACTTTTTAATTGTTAATAACAGAAATTACGAATACAAAGACTCTATTTTAATCGCATACTATTTCAAATTTTAACCGGTATTTTGTTCTTTGGGCTTGTTCTGTTTTTGATAAGACTAACAAATAGATGGATTTTTAGTTGAGGCATCCGGCAATTATTCCATTATAATATTTTAAGATCAATTACAAATTGTAAGAACAAAAATGAAATACTTTAAAGTCTGCTTGCTCACAGGTTTAAAATATATTTATTTTTGTGCCTGAATAAGAATAGATAGTAATAATTAATAGAATAAACCCATTAAATGAAGGTATTCAAATTCGGAGGAACTTCGGTAGGATCGATCGCCAATATGCGGGCGGTAATGGATCTCATTACAAATGGTGAACAGAAACTGGTTGTACTCTCAGCTATGTCGGGCACCACAAATAATCTTGTTGAGATTTCGGATTACCTTTCAAAGAAAAACAAGGAATCAGCTTTAGGCTTGATAAGCAGCCTGGAGAAGAAATATTACAATCTTGTTTACAATCTTTATTCATCCAATGAGATGAGAGAGAAAGGTAAAAAGATTTTGGAAGAGCGGTTTGATGTAATTAAAAGTTTTACATCCGGTTCTTTCAATGAAGCAGGTGAAAGGACCATTGTTGCCCAGGGAGAACTGATCTCCACAGCTCTTTTTACCTTGTTGATGCAGGAAAATGGTTACAAAGCAGCACTGCTTCCCGCACTCGATTTTATGAAAATAGACGGTGACAAGACTCCGGATAGTCGTTATATTAAGGAAAAACTGAATGAGATCCTCAAAAGTTATCCTAAATCCGATTACTATATTACCCAGGGATTTATTTGCCGCAATGATCAGAATGAAGTCGATAATCTTCAGAGAGGAGGGTCCGATTATACCGCTACCATCATCGGGGCAGCCATAAACAGTGAAGAAGTTCAGATCTGGACTGATATCGATGGATTTCATAACAACGATCCGAGGTATGTAGAAAATACAAAGAGAGTCGACCGCCTTTCTTTCAGTGAAGCGGCTGAACTTGCTTATTTCGGGGCCAAAATATTGCATCCGCAGACGGTGCTCCCGGCTAAGGTGAACAACATACCGGTCAGGCTTAAAAACACTATGAATCCTTCGGATCCGGGTACCCTGATCACTTCAGAAAGCACGGGGAAAGGGATTAAAGCAGTAGCCGCCAAAGATGGTATTACCGCGATACGCATTCGTTCAGGAAGGATGCTCAATGCATATGGTTTTATGAAAAGCGTCTTTGAAATATTCGAGTATTTCAAGACTCCGATTGATATGATTGCTACCTCTGAAGTTGCTGTGTCCGTTACCCTTGACAATCCAAAACACCTTGACGACATCGTTACCGAATTGAAGGAATACGGTAAAGTAAAGGTAGATAAAGACCAGACCATTGTCTGCATCGTAGGTGATGTGATTGCTGAAGAGAAGGGATTTGCAGCAAAAGTATTCACCGCTTTGGAGGATGTTCCAATCCGGATGATCTCATATGGCGGAAGCCGTCACAATATTTCTGTTTTGGTGGAAACAAATGATAAAAAAGCGACCCTGCAGGCTTTAAGCAATCGACTTTTAAACAATAACTGAGGAGTTCTTAAGTAAAAGGGAAGGTACAACAGCATTGATTTAAAGGACAAAACTTAAAATCCACAATCACTTCCTTCATTCCTTCATTCATCTGTTGAAAAGGGAGTTTGTTCGCTCTATATTCGCTCCTAAGCGAAGAAACAGCGTTTATACTGAATCCAAACAGTAATTTAAATAACGCTTAGTATGAGATTGATGGTTCAAGAAAATAGAAAAAGGATGTAAGGATTAAAGTGCGGAGAAATTCTTATTCATTTCTTTGAAGAACAAATGAATAGTATATTGAAAAAGCTTCAAGAGATTGCAATCTGATGTATTTGTCATAAAAATGTCGTGAAACTGACGCATAATAATCATAAAATCGTTCATATTTTTGATGAAAATTTTAATCCTGGAGCATGGCAGACAAGGAATCAGCAAAGAGGATCAAAGAACAGAGAATCAGAATGGGATTTTCTCAGGAAAAGTTAGCAGAAATTTCTGGTTTAAGTATCAGGACGATTCAAAGAATTGAAAATGGTGAAACAGAGGCAAGGGGAGATTCTCTTATCAGGTTGTCACAATCATTGGAAGTCTCCACCCAAGAATTAATAGACAAAGAGTTAATTGAAGATGAAAGTATAATAACAATAATGAATTTATCGCAGTTTGGATTTATGGTCTATCCAGTTCTTGGAGCTTTATTACCTCTTATTATCTGGATTCTTAAAAGAGATAAAATAAAAGACGTAAACAAAGTAGGAAAAATGATCCTCAATTTTCAGATAACCTGGATAATAGGTTTATTCATTATTTTTATTGGCACAATATTTAGATTCAGGATATTTCCAATTTCAATTTTCGGGATTATTGGGTTTATAGGCATGTATCTTTTCAACTTTCTTGTAATTTTAATTAACACAATTAAATATAAAAAAGGAGTGAACATTAAGTACAACCCATCATTTGCTTTTTTAAGGTAAATACTTAAATCAGTAAATCAATTGCAGTTGGCTGTTAATTAAGCGAAAAACTTCCTTACTGTCATTGAAACCATGACCACCTTTAATTAAAGCTATTTTGAGATTTGGTTGTTTTGGTGTTTCCTTAAGACTTGGTTTTTCTTCCTTCCCAAACACAGCCAACACCCTGCTGGATTTGATTTTTGCGGTTTCGTCGGCTACATTATAGGGTTCCTTTTTCTTATCCATTCCAATCATATCGCGCAAACGAATACGAAATTGTGAGGTCTTGGCCGGGGTCAATAATACAACAAGTTTAACCTTCTGTTTCATTTCCGTGGAGAGCCTATTATGCAGGAAGGGAATGATTTCAGCCCCGAATGAAAATCCAACCAGCACTATTGTTTCTTTATTCCATTCTTCGGAGTAGTGTCTGATTACCGGAATTATGTCATGGGCGATCTTCTCGGGAGTTTTCCCTGTAATGAAATATTTGAGTGAACTGAGTCCGATATAGGAAAAGCCATTATTCTGATATTCCCGCAACATTTTGAGATCAAATCTAACCATTCCTCCGTCGCCGGTTATGTGAAATATCAGTGGTGTGTTGTTTTCACCATTAAATTTTATTTTCAAAGGAAGTTCTTTATTTTCACCTAAAGAAGTTAACCCGGAAATAAGAAAACATAACAAAAGGAAAGTGAAAGGCTTTGGCATTTATCAATCGTTTAATTGTCTACATACAAAAATAGGGTAAAAGCAGACATGTTTAGGTCTTTGTGATTAATTCATATCCATCTGAAATTTATATTTTTCTCTGAAGAGGGAAAGAGTGCATTGGTTAATAATTTTATATTTAAAATGACTGAAATTTGGTAAAAACCCTTATTTTTGCAAATCTGAATTAAAAACAGGCTAAATATTAGAAGGATAAAACACGATGAGCAAGGACAAAATACAAAAACCGGATGAGAATTTAAAGGAAGTTGAAAGCGCTTTAACTTCAGCCGAAAGGTTTTTTGAAGAAAATTCAAAGATCATTACCATTATATTTGGTGCAGCTATTGTCATTGCACTGCTCCTTCTTCTCACTCATCGTTTTTATTCTCAGCCGCGTGAGGCCAGAGCCATTGAACAACTGGCCGGTGCACAGAACTATTTTCAGAAGGATTCCTTCAACCTGGCGTTGAATGGTGATGGCAATTATCCCGGATTTCTCGATATTATTGATGATTACGGCAGAACTAAAGCCGGTAAACTTGCGCGTTATTATGCCGGAGTCTCCTATCTGCATCAGGGGAAATATAAGGATGCAGTCAAATATCTTGAAGACTTCTCTACGGATGATCCTCTGCTGGAGCCTGTGAAAATTGGTGCAACTGGTGATGCTTATGCAGAACTTGGAAATAAGGAGAAAGCATTGAAATTGTACCAGGAGGCTGCCGATGTTAATAAAAATGCCTTTACGACACCGATTTATTACCTCAAAGCCGGCAGGCTTTATGAATCAATGGGTAATAAAGAAAAAGCCCTTGAAATGTTCCGGATGATAAAAGATAAATATCCTCAAAGTACAGAAGGTCAAACTGTCGATAAATACATTGCCAGGATTACAGCAAAAAACTAAAAAAATTTATATAATCAATTTGAAAATCCTCTCCGTTTCCGGAGGGGATTTTTTTTTAATTACGAATTTCCTCCATTTCTTTTGGGTGTTCCTGATATTAACGAAGAGATTCCCTATTCCGGTAATCATCTTTGAAACATCCTTTAAATCTTCATGCAAATCATTGAATTTTTCTCGAAACTCAAAGGGTAAATCTTTGTTTTATTCCCAAGTAATCAGTAATTTGTAGTGAATAATTAATTCATGTAATTCCATACACTACGATGATTTCGTAAGTAAAAAGAGAAAAGAAAATGGTGCATTATATTCCTTTGATTTAATTAATCTGTAATGAAAAATTTCAACTATTTAATCAGTGGAATTTTCGTTTTAATTTTATTCTCCTGCAGTTCAACCAGTGAACTGGGAACAAAGGTCGATAAATTTTTCCAGTCGAATAGATACAAAGTGACTGTGAAAGAACGGGATTCCTTAATAGCCGTCAACCGTCAGCTGCAATCGGATACCATCAGGATGACAAGGCTTATTGAATCTTTGCAAAAAGAGTATAAGAAATTGAATGAACAATACTACCTGTTAGGGAGTAAAGATTCGGCTTTAAATAAGGAATACACTGCTTTGAAGAATGAACAAATTAAAATGAAAGCAGATTATAAGTATTATTCCGATTCATTGGAAAAAAAGCTATCCCTTCTGACAGAGGAATTGAAGGTTAAATCCGACGAAATCAGTAATAATGAAAAACTCCTGAATGGTGATAAAGCTTTAATTGCAAGGAGGGATTCTGTTGCCAGGGAGTTGGATAATACAGTCAGGAATGCATTATCGGGATACAATCCGGATGAACTTTCAACAGGAATGAGGGGTGGAAAAATCTATGTGTCAGTATCAGATAATTTGCTTTTTAAATCCGGAAGTACAACAGTCGGGGATATGGGGAGAAAGGTGTTGAAAAAGCTTTCCCGGGTTATAAACCAGTACCAGGATATCAATGTCAGCATTGAAGGCAACGCTGGTAATAAACCGGTTGATCTGACTGCGGCAAGAGCAAAAGCAATTACCGCGATATTGAGTGAAGAATACGATGTCGACCCCACCAAACTGACCTCATCGGGAAAGGGAGAGTTTCTTCGGGTATCCTCGAATGAAAATGTTGAAGGAAGAGCGAAAAGAACAGATATCATACTTTCTCCGGGACTGGATGATCTCTCCAAATCAAAAGATAAAAAATAACCTTCATAAAGACGTGGCGCGCCGCGTCTCTATGAAGACCTGATCGCGCTCATTTTTAAATTTTCCTATTCAATTTTTCTCACTCACTAATTGTAATTTGTTTTTACTCTTTTTAACGCCCTCCTGATACAATCTATCCAAAGATTGTTTATCTTATCATGGTAAAAATGATTAATATCTAATCATATATTAATTGTTTTAGCATAATGAAAATAGTTGAAAAACATGGACATGCTTAGTATAAATGGAGCAAGTTGGCAACCTGATAAGACTATCGTCCACTGCGATCTTGATACGTTTTTCGTCTCGGTGGAACGCCTTCATAACAGTAAGCTGAACGGGAAACCGATCCTCATTGGAGGGACTTCTGATCGCGGTGTGGTAGCAAGCTGTAGCTATGAAACGCGACTTTTCGGCGTTCGTTCTGGCATGCCCATGAAGCTGGCCCGCCGACTTTGTCCCGATGCTTTGCTGATAAGGGGTGATATGGACAGTTACAGCCGTTTGTCGGATGCGGTGACGCAGATTATTGCCGAAAGGGCTCCCGTCTATGAAAAGGCTTCTATTGACGAGCATTACCTTGACCTTACCGGGATGGACCGGTTCTTCGGATGCACGAAATGGGCGCATGAATTGCGTAATACCATAATAAAGGAAACAGGTCTCCCCATATCTTTCGGGTTGTCGGTTAATAAAACGGTATCAAAGATTGCCACCGGTGAGGCAAAACCCAATGGAGAGAAAGAGGTGCAGAAATATTATGTGCAGCCGTTTCTCGATCCTCTTTCTATCCGAAAGATCCCCATGATCGGGGAGAAGACCTATTACCTGCTGAGATCGATGGGAATTGAAACCATACATACCCTGGCACAGGTTCCGCCTGAGATGATGCAGCAGGTCCTGGGTGAAAACGGTATCATCATCTGGAAAAGAGCACATGGCATCGATAATACTCCTGTAAAACCGTATTCAGAACAAAAATCTCTGGGAACGGAGCGTACTTTTGAACAGGATACCACGAATGTGACCATGCTGGAGCAACTGATTACCGGTATGACCGAGAAGCTTGCTTTCCAGCTTCGTAAACAGGAGAAGATGACCTCTTGTGTGACAGTGAAGATCCGGTATTCCAATTTTGATACTTTCAGCCAGCAGAAAAGGATTCCTTACACCCAGTTTGATCACACTCTGCTTGAAACAACCCGCGATTTGTTTCATAAGCTTTATCAGCGAAGAATGCTGATTCGTCTGATAGGTGTGCGCTTCAGTCATTTGGTTAACGGGACTCAGCAGCTTAATCTCTTCGAAGATACCGCCGAACGGGTGAATCTGTATTACAGCATGGACGATATCAGAAAACGCTTTGGGAATATGGCTATTCGCCGTGCCTCCGGTATTACGAATTGCACGAATTTGGGACGAATTAACACGAACGCACAAATTACACGAACGCACTGAATTTCACCTGCATCTTTGGGCTGTAGGCTTTAGGTATAGACTGTAAATTTAGTTCATGACTGGATTATTGTTCACCATCCCTCGCGTACGTTTCTTGTAATTCATTCGTGAAAATTCGTCCCAAATTCGCGTAATTCGTAATTCGTAATTCGTAATTATCTTGTTCTTCAATTGTCATTCATATTACAGCCTGCGTTACGGGACCATGGATCCCGAAACCCTGGTTAAGGAGGCGGTAAAATACCGCATTCCTGTGCTGGGTATGGCTGATATTAACAACACTACCGGAATTATTGACTTTGTCAGGAATGCCGAAAACAATGGTATAAAGCCCATCGCCGGGATCGACTTTCGTGATGGAGACCGTCATCTGTATACCTGCCTTGCCAGAAATAACGAAGGCTTTCAGGAATTAAATGAATTTCTCAGCTTCCATCTGATTAAAAACATTCCTCTGCCGCCTAAACCTGAACGTTTCAACCAGACCTATGTAATTTATCCCTTTGGCGATAAAACGGTCAATGAACTGGCCGAGAATGAATACGTCGGTGTACAGTCGCAGCATATCAATCGTTTGAGGCTTAATGTAACTAAAAAGCATTTTTCTAAACTCGTGGCCCTTCAGCCGGTTACCATGGCCGGGCCAAAGGATTTTATTCTCCACAAACATCTGCGGGCCATTGACCATAATACATTGCTGTCTAAAATCACTCCGGAGCAGATGGCCGGGGAGCGGGAGACTTTTCGTTCGTTTGATGACCTGTTGATAGATTTTGCTGATTTTCCTGAGATCCTGCATACCACTAAAACGTTGATGGATGATTGCTCCATCACCTTTGATTTTAATGGTTCCAAAAATAAGAAGCACTTCACCCAAAACCGGTATGATGATAAACTGCTGTTGGAGAAGCTGTCCATTGATGGTTGGAAATACCGTTACGGCAATGATAAGGAAGCGCTGAAAAGAGTCAGACATGAGCTGGAAATTATCGACAATCTTGGATTTTCTGCCTATTTTCTCATTGCCTGGGATATTGTCCGGTATTCGATGAGCCGTGGCTTTTATCATGTCGGTCGTGGTTCAGGGGCCAACTCTATTGTAGCTTATTGCCTGAAAATAACAGATGTGGATCCCATTGAGCTGAATCTTTATTTTGAACGTTTCCTGAATCCCAAACGTTCATCTCCTCCCGATTTCGATATCGATTTCTCCTGGAGGGATCGCGATGAGATTCAGAATTATATATTTAAGCGTTACACCTACAAGCACACTGCCTTATTGGGTGCGATGAATACTTTCCAGGGGAAATCCATTCTGCGTGAATTAGGCAAGGTTTATGGCCTTCCTAAAGCAGAGATTGATGATTTGGTTGAAAATCCCGAGGCTGAAAGTGAGGCAACCGGTATTAACCGGCAGATTTTTTCCATCGGGGCCATGATGCAGGATTTCCCAAATATCCGTTCGATTCATGCCGGAGGAGTGCTGATTTCAGAGGAGCCGATCACCTGTTACGCGGCGCTGGACATGCCCCCCAAGGGATTCCCCACAACTCAGTGGGATATGTACGTGGCCGCAGATATTGGATTTGAGAAACTGGATATCCTCAGCCAGCGGGGTATCGGACACATCAATGACAGCGTTGAGATCATCAAAAAGAACAGGGGAGAGGCGGTCGATGTACACAGGGTTCAGGAATTCAAAAAGGATGAACTTGCGAAAAAACAGTTGCGGTCAGGCGAGACCATTGGCTGTTTTTACATCGAGAGCCCCGGGATGCGCGGATTGCTGAAGAAACTTCACTGTGATAATTACATTACCCTCGTGGCGGCCAGCTCGATCATACGGCCCGGTGTGGCAAAAAGCGGTATGATGCGTGAATACATCAACCGTTTTCACCATCCCGATCAATTTAAGTACCTCCATCCCGTGATGAAGGAACAGCTGGAAGAGACCTACGGGGTAATGGTCTACCAGGAAGATGTGCTGAAGGTCTGTCATCATTACGCGGGCATGAATCTGGCCGATGCAGATGTTCTCCGCCGTGCGATGAGCGGGAAGTTCAGGTCGAAGGCAGAATTTAACCGCATCGTTGACCGGTTTTTTGAGAACAGCCTCCAGCTAGGCCGCCCAGAAGAAGTAACCCGTGAGGTGTGGCGGCAGATTGAAAGTTTCGCCGGTTATTCGTTTTCAAAGGCCCATTCGGCCTCTTATGCCGTGGAGAGTTTCCAGAGTCTTTACCTGAAGGCCCATTACCCGCTGGAATTTATGGTGTCGGTGATCAATAACTTTGGGGGTTTTTACCGCACCTGGGTTTACGTCAACGAGGCAAAGCGCTGGGGAGGCGTAATCGAGCTTCCCTGTGTCAACAAAAGCCTTGATGGAACAATCATTTACGGGAATAAGGTTTACCTGGGATTTAACCTGGTAGCGAATCTCGAACATAAAATATACCAGCAGATATTGAGAGAACGGATGCGCAACGGGGATTTTCTTTCCATGGAAGAATTTTTGCGCCGGATTGAGATAGGCATTGAACAGCTGATCCTTCTGATCCGTACCGGGTCCTTTCGTTTCACCGGTAAGCCAAAGATGCAGCTGATGTGGGAAGCATACATGCTGCTGAACAAAGAGAAGAAAAGCACTCCTAACCGTCTGTTTAATACTTCTTCAAAGGAATGGTCGCTTCCTCAGCTGGAGCAAACATTGGTTGAGTCTGCTTACGATGAAATTGAATTGCTGGGGTTCCCGGTTTCACTTTCCTGGTTTGATCTGTTGCGCACAAAGTTCCGTGGTGAACTGCAAGCCGCTGATTTGATTAACCATGTTGGCAAAACGGTAAAAATGGTGGGACTCCTTGTTACGATAAAATATGTCAGCACTACAAAACATGAAATCATGAACTTCGGCAGTTTTCTTGATCATACCGGTGAATTCTTTGAAACAGTCCATTTTCCTCAGAGCCTGAAGAACTGGCCTTTCACCGGACATGGGGTTTACCTGATCCTAGGCAAAATAGTCCAGGAATTCGGCCATCCCTCCATCGAGGTCGAAAAACTCGCCAAACTGCCAATAGAAAGCGATCCAAGGAGATAGTTCTCAATCGAAAGTATTATGCCTGCTGCTTCATTTCTTCCATTGATTGCTTATATTCACCGCTTCGGGCTGACTTGTTGCAGAGGGCCCGATGAAGCAAAGTTTTTTGTGCTCTGGATACATTTTCTTCCTTTCCTTTCCAAATATCCATTGCAGGTTGATGAATGGCTCTGGCATACGAGAATGAAAGGGCCCAGGGCACGGTGTTGCGATATCGCAGATTCATCCGGTTCAGGCGGGCTGAAGCCAGTTCGGGCGATTGGCCCCCTGAAAGAAATACAATTCCGGGAATGGCCGCTGGAACCGTATGCATCAGGCAATTTACAGTAGCCTCCGCTATCTTATCATCCGATTCCTGTTGAGGAGAATCTTTGCCTGGAAGAACCATGGACGGCTTTAGCAGCATGCCTTCAGGAATCACCCGCATGAGATGAAGCTGACGGAAAACCTGATGAAGCACTTCTTCGGTAACTTCCGCGCAGCGCTTAAGAGAATGAGAACCTTCCAACAGCACTTCCGGCTCAACAATGGGCACGAGACCTGCTTCCTGGCACAGAGCGGCATATCTTGCAAGGACAAAAGCATTGGCTTCAATGCAACCCTGGCTTGGAATATTCTCTCCTACGTTAAAAACAGCTCTCCATTTGGCAAAGAGGCTTCCCATTTGCGAATATTCATGAAGCCGCTCCGTCAATCCGTCAAGGCCTTCCGTGATCTTCTCACCGGCGAAACCCGCCAGATCAACAGTCCCTTTATCCACTTTAATACCGGGAATAATCCCGGCTTCATTAATTACTTCAATGAATGAAGTGCCGGTCTTTGTCTTCTGCCTGATGGTTTCATCAAACAGGATCACCCCGCTGATTGGTTCTCCCAATCCTAGTGTGGTCAGGATCAGTTCACGGTATGAGCGTCTTGTCTCTTCCGTATCCGGGATGCCGGCCTTCTCAAATCTTTTCCCGATCGTGGGAAGGCTTTCATCCATGGCCAGGAGCCCTTTAGTGTCTGCGACAAGTTTCCTGGCGACATCTTTAAGCTGTTGTGTCTTCATTGTCATTGCTCCATTTCCAGTTTCGTATTTCAGGCATATCTTCACCATGCTTGTTGATGTATTCCCTATGCTCAATCAGTTTATCCTTAAGTAGCTGTTTCAGGTACACTCCCTTTGGGCCAGTACTGGGAACACGGTCGATCACATCCATGACCAGGTGAAAACGATCCATGTCATTGAGAACGGTCATATCAAAAGGGGTGGTGATGGTTCCTTCTTCTTTATATCCGCGTACATGAATGTTATCATGATTTCTTCGCCTGTAGGTCAAACGGTGGATCAGCCAGGGATAAGCATGAAAAGCAAAGATGACCGGTTTATCCACGGTAAAAAGTTCATCAAATTCATTATCCGGCAATCCGTGAGGATGCTCTGAGGCGGGTTGCAGTTTGAAAAGATCGACGATATTAATCACTCTGATCTTTAATTCAGGCAAGTGTTTGCGTAAGATCGTGACCGCTGCCAGTGTTTCCACAGTAGGTACATCACCGCAGCAAGCCATGACTACATCAGGGATCAATCCCTGGTCATTGCTGGCCCATTGCCAGATGCTGATGCCCTGCGTGCAATGTCTTACTGCAGCTTCCATGGATAACCACTGGGGCGAGGGGTGCTTTCCGGCAATGACAACATTGACGTAGTTGCGGCTTCGCAAACAATGGTTCATGACCGAGAGCAGGCAATTGGAATCAGGGGGAAGATATACCCGTACTACCTCTGCTTTCTTATTCACCACCACATCCAGGAATCCGGGATCCTGGTGCGTAAATCCATTGTGGTCCTGCCGCCAGACATGGGAAGCCAGCAGGTAATTTAAGGAGGCTATCTTACGGCGCCACGGAATCTTTGAAGTGACCTTTAACCATTTTGCATGTTGATTGAACATCGAATCGATGATATGGATAAAAGCTTCGTAGCAGTTGAAAAGCCCATGACGGCCAGTGAGCAGATAACCCTCCAGCCATCCCTGGCATTGATGTTCACTGAGCATCTCCATCACACGGCCTGAGGGAGAAAGATACTGGTCGTTCGGATCGGTAGCAGCATCCCATTGACGGTTAGTGGCTTGAAAGATAGCTTCAAATCCGTTGGAGATCGTTTCATCAGGGGCGAAAATTCTGAAATTATGCTGTTCTATATTCTGCAGGATCACATCACGAATAAAGGGAGCCAACACACGCGTATCCCCAATGCCCTGTATTCCGGGTTCCGAAACTGCTATGGCATAATTCCGGAAATCGGGTATGCGCAGATCACGAAGTAAAATTCCCCCGTTCGCATGTGGGTTGGTTCCCATACGTCTTTCCCCTTTTGGCGCAAGATCAGCCAGTTCCGGCTTTAATCGTCCGTTCTCATCGAAAAGATCTTCGGGCCTGTAGCTTCTGAGCCATTCTTCGAGCAGGCGAAGATGTTCTGTGTTGTGAACAGGATCGGATAAAGGAACCTGATGGGAACGGAATGAACCTTCCACCTGTTGACCATCCACCTTGTTTGGGCCTGTCCATCCTTTTGGCGACCGGAGCACGATCATCGGCCAGCGGGGACGCGTGGAATCCTGGTGCGTACGTGCACGATCCTGGATGCGCTTAATTTCATCGATTACGGTTTCCATCACTTCGGCCATCCGCTGATGCATCTGCATGTGATCACTTTCTTCCACAAAGAAGGGCGTCCATCCGCATCCCCTGAGATATTGTTCCAGCTCCTCGTGTTCAATTCGTGCAAGTACCGTGGGATTGGCAATTTTATACCCGTTAAGGTGCAATATCGGAAGCACAGCCCCATCGGTAACCGGATCAAGGAACTTATTCGAATGCCAGGAGGTGGCGAGCGGTCCTGTTTCTGCTTCCCCGTCACCGACTACGCAGGCAACAATTAAATCAGGATTATCAAAGGCAGCGCCAAAGGAATGGCTCAGTGAATAGCCCAGTTCGCCTCCTTCGTTGATCGATCCGGGAGTTTCCGGGGCTGCATGGCTCGGTATACCGCCGGGGAAAGAAAATTGGGTAAAAAGCTTCCTAATTCCCTCCTGATCCTGGCTTATATCGGGATAATACTCGCTGTAAGTTCCCTCAAGGTAGGTATTGCTTACCACTGCCGGTCCTCCATGACCGGGACCGCACACGTAGATCATGTCCAGGTCGTATTTCTTAATTACCCTGTTGAGATGAACATAGATGAAATTCTGGCCGGGAGTAGTTCCCCAATGCCCCAGCAGACGACGTTTAATATCATCCGGTGATAAAGACCTTTTCAGAAGCGGATTATCGCACAAATAAATCTGCCCCACGGAAAGGTAATTAGCGGCCCTCCAGTAGGCATCCATCCGCTGAAATAAATCATTGACTTGTTGTTCCTGATAATCTGTAGTTTGAGTTTCCGGATTTGTTATCATATTTATTTAGTTTTAAGATGTTTCTTTTTAGGCTGAAGGCTTTAGGCTTAAGGAGAGATGGGAGATGAGCAACACATCAGGCTTAAGACTGAAGGCTTTAGGCTTTAGGAAAACGGATGCGGACGGTCGCGCATCACATCATCACATCAACCCATTTGTGACAGATCAAAAGCTCCTTTTCTGAGGTTAATTCCGTATTCAAGCCACGCTTTTAAACAAGCCAGGAAGTTGGCCCAGCCTTCTGTATTTGACTTTAGCCATTTAATTCCATTCTCGTCAATTTTTGCTTTCTTTTCCGTTATGGTAACGAAGGTGGAATTTTCTTCTTTTACAACCAGCCTGATTTCTACCAATGTTTCATGATTCTCCATCCCTTCCCAATGAAAGGATATGTATTTGTCTTTTTCTATTTTAGCCACTCTGACAGGGAATTCCTTCGGCATTTCTGCAAATCTCCAGGTCAGTGTTTTACCTTCTTCCAATCTTCCGCTGCCGTTTGAAATAAAGTAGTTGGACATCTTTTCAGGATCAACGATTGCTTCATATATTTCATGGACCGGTTTTTGAATGACCAGTCCCGTTTTTATTTCAAGGCTTTCATCTGTCATAGTAGTTTAATTTTTATGGATATAAGTTACGATAATAGATAGAAATAAGCACGGTTAAGCCTCTATATTTTGATTGAGTATTTATTCTTTATGCTGAATGACTAAAATGTGAGACGCAATGATTCCTATAAAAAACAGATCGGGAAGTAATAATTTACCTCCCGATTGGTTCTTAACTTCTTCAGATTTAAACCCGAGTATTCTTGAAGTTTTTTATTCTTTGGTGTACTTTTCGAAAGCTTCAGCAATTCTGGCCTCTTTTTCATCTCCGGAATGAATCAGCACACGGTACCGAAGAATCAGCCTATCGCCTTTTTTCAGCAGTGTATTTTTCCCATTCTGCGGCCAATACATAGGTGTGGGAGAAATAAATCCATAATCTCTGGTAAACCAGGGAGATGGGTACCATGGATTAGTCGGATGCTGCAATATCGCCAAACCTTCAACCTGCTTTCCTCGTTTTCCGTTGAAATCAATCCAGGAGGCACCTATTCCAAAAGTACCTTTTTCACTTTTATTTCCCTCGCTATTGACCATTGTACCGCCGTTATTAACTGAAAGATCAGCTGCCATTCTCGCGCTGAAAAGGGAATGGTTGGTTTTATTTATCTGTACATCCATCAATATCTCCATCGTGATATCAAAATCGATCTGACGAACAGTTGCTGAAGGAGTTGTGATGGTGATTTTGCGCGTATCTTTTATTGGTGACTGTGCCCCCGGACGGCTCCAGATGCATTCATCACTGATGATCACCGTATCTCCACCTTGTTTTAGAATTTCAGCATTAACAGATATAATTCTTCCCCGGTCAAGATCTTCCTGCCAGTAATTACCTCCGTTTACCATATCGCAACCAAAAAACAAGGAACTGTGGTGCGGGTATGTGCCATTTCGCATGGATGTTACCGAACTCCCTGAAGGACCATTCACTGGAAAGAAAAACGGATATTTCTCATCACCGGAAAATATATAACTGGTGAAATAGGATTTATCAATAGTGACATTGATCTTTGAACCTACTTTTACCGCACCGATTTTTACTGCAAAAACAGGCTGTGCGGCAATAAACGTCAACATCACAGCTATAAACAGGCTGAACTTTATTTTCTTTTTCATAAGGAATTATAATTTAATATAAGATGTTCCATAAGGTGCTCTCTGAGGCCGTGAAAGCATTGAATTAGCTTCATCATCTTTGATGAATTTCTCTGTTTCCGGATCCCAGGTGAGCTTTCTGCCCAGTTTCATGGCGATATGTGTGATCAGGCAAACGGTACAGGCACGATGTCCTTTTTCTACCGGCGAAATGGGTTCTTTGCGGGTTTTAATGCAATCAAGCCAGTTTCCATGCTGGTTTTCGATTTTATACAAATGAGTCTCCTTCTCACCAATTACGGAAGAAAGAATCTTCCGGTCGCTTGCATCGAGGGCCTTGCTCTTCCTTGAGCCCGGATCGCTTGCTGAAGCGGTGTAGGCGCCTCTGGAAACAAATATCCATCCTTCGGTTCCTTCATAGCGAATTCCATTAGGATAATTGCCGCTGGTAATCATGGTGAGCCCATTTTTGTATTCAGCAACGGCAATAAAATCGCCATGGACATCCCACAAACCTGATTTGGGAAAATTAGCAACAGCGTTGATAGAAACAGGGCCGGTTAGTTCTGTATCCATTCCCCATGCTGCAGAATCGTAATGATGCTGCCCCCATCCGGTGATCATTCCAGCGCCGAACTGCTCACACCTAAGCCATCCGGGACGGTCAGTCATGCTATTCTGAGGATGCACACGCATCTCAGTATAATAGACCGATGGCGTAGAGCCCAGCCACATGTCATAATTGAGATTTTTTGGAACAGGCATCTCCGGTGCTTCGGGCCCTGAGGGATCTCCGGGAAGCCCTATTTTCACAGTATGAAGTTTACCAATTCTTCCGTTTCGTACAAGTTCTGCTGCGATTCGGAATTGAGGCATTGCTCGCTGCTGAGTACCAACCTGGAGAATGGTCCCTTTACCTTTCACGACATCACTCAATAATCGTCCTTCGGCTATGGTAAGAGAAGTTGGCTTTTGCAGGTAAACATCTTTCCCTGCCAATGCGGCTTCGATAGCTGGCTGAGCATGCCAATGATCAGGCGTGGAGATAATCACCGCATCAATGTCCTTGTTTAGCAGCATTTCACGGTAATCGCCATAAGTTTTTACCGTCACGGCATGGTCGCTTCCGGTCTTCTTTGCATAGTAACTTTCAATAAACTCCTTGCCTTTTGCGGCTCTGTTTGAATCAAAATCTGCAACGGCAATAACTCTTGCCTGATCAAATTCAAGCGTCTCGGCCAAATCATGTGTCATGGCAATCCGGCCAAAACCAATCTGGGCAATATTGATCTTATTACTGGGTGCCTCTTTACCAAATACTTTTGACGGAACAATTGTTGGAAGAATTATTGCTCCGGCTGCAGCGGAGGAGGTATTTTTTATAAAATCTCTTCTTTCCATTTCAAAAATTATTTTAAATGAATATCCGTTAACTTCCCTAATTGAGATTTCTCTTTGTCAAATGTTGTCATTGATGGTCATTTGATTGTCATTAATTGTTTTTACTGCACAATGACCATTAATGACCATTTTTGTTTTTAATATATTGCCAAATCATCTATCAATCTTAACGATAGCCGGATGAGAAAAATCGTTCCAGAGGGTCTCAGCCATCTGGGAATCAATCTTGCCATCATAGACCAACATTCTATATCTCAAAGTGTACTCATTTCTGGGTTTTAATTCCCAGCTCCTATGGCGGATCGGACAAAATTCAAAGAAGAGATCGCCGTGGCCATTCATATTTTCAGGCCAGACCCGCATTGGTTCAGGAAATTCGCGATTGGAGGGATGTGACATAAAGAGAATACCGGAAGTTCCGTTCCCTGCAAATTCACCTCCGACATCACACCACCTGGCCTTGGTACCATCAGCATCTTTACGTGTTTTCCCTTCGGATGTACTAACCCAGCTGTTTTTTGCATTCCACTCATCGGTTGCACGGTATCCGATTCCGCCGCCGTAACGGTAAGCCTCCAGGGTAATGGGTGAAGCCGATGCGCAATTCAAGGTAGTAGTCAGATCCCAAAGCCATACCTTTATTCCGTTGTAAGTGCCAATATTCCAGATCTTCACATCCCATACTTCATTCATCGCAACTTTATCTCCACCTTTGCACTGAAAATCTATATGTTCCTGACGCACTTTAAATCCGCCAAAAACAGGACCGCTGATGATTGAATTAAATCCACCAAATCTGACCGTGCCCTGACCTTCATTGAGATTCCAAAAGTCGGTGCTGTGTCCTTCAAAGTGAGTCTTAGTCCAGGGATTCCAGATTCCAAAATGATGCCAATGATCAGGTGCGTTGATCCGCGTTAAAACATTTCCGGAGGGCGACCATAAGGGATGAATGAAAGCATTCCGCTTGAAAATAGTGCTGACCGTATCAGGAGGAAATACTTCGGCCACATTATACTGCATCACCTTTTGCTCGTTCAGGCTGATAATTAATGTTTTAGAGTTTAATTCAGCGGTAACGACATTTTTGGCGAGATACATCGAATCTTTTACCAGAATAAATTTTCTGGTCACATTTACAGCTTTATCACCTGAAAGAATCCACCATAACCTGGGCAAATTACCATTCTCGAGCTGGCAGTCCACTTCAGTTCGTGTTTTACCATTAACTTCAAACAATTTCAGCGCTCCTTTATCCGTATTGTAATCAAGCCCCTCAAGAGAAACACTGACCGACATTGCGCCTCTGTTAACAACTGGCTCAATGGAGAATTTAGCCACTACAACCTCCTGGCCTGATACCTTGAAACAGATCAGGAACATTAATACGGTTATAGACTCAATGATTCTCATAAAGAGTTTAAATGTTATAACAGATCTTCTACTGCTGAAAGGAAAGCCTGAATGTTTTCTGTTGGAACATTTTGCGGAATTCCTCCGCCGCATGACCACATCATCCTGCTTCGATCAGTTACATTTTTGATCATTTCCTGGGTTTTTTCATAAACTTCTTTTGGAGTTCCGGCAGATAATACATCTCTTGGCGGAAGATTACCCAACAAAGCAACTTCCGGGCCTGCCAGTTCTCTGATTTCATTAATGGTATGATCAAAGGCGAAGTTAAAAAGATTTATGCCAATTTCCTTCAAAAAAGGAGCACAGGTAAGTCCAAAGGCATCATTATGAAAAAAGCGCACCTCAGTATCGATGCAATTAAAGGCTCGTTTAAGATAAGGTCCTGCAAACTCGCGGAATTCTACTTCTCCGATAAAACCTACAATATCATCCAGCAGAAGAATTCCTTCAATGGATGGAAAACATTCTTTCTGGTATTTAACCCAATCGCATATAAAAACAGTAATTTTCTCCAGCAGGTCATGTGCTTTTTCGGGCTCCATTGCAATCAACATCATGAATTCAGTAGTGCCCATAAGAAAAGTGGCTATGTTGAGAGGTCCGCGGGTTACAGCAAATTTCACTGAATGCCCTTTTTTATTGATTTCAGGCTCAAGCATCTTCAGCCGGTTGATTACAAATGGTAACAAACCATCAGTCCTGACATTGGGTTGTGGAAGTTCTGCAATATCATCACTTGTAAAAATTACTTTTCCGGCATGTGGCAGATTTTCGTTATGCCAGGTCAACTTTGCCCCGAATGCTGAAGGTTCTGTACACATACCATATTCTGACCAGAACCCTGGGAGAAAAGTAATTTGGGGAAAAGTTTCAATTGCTTTTAGATTAGCCTTCAGCCATATTTCATCTGAGGTGTAATAATCAATAGTGGGAATACCCAGCCAACCGGGAATCCAGGGACTATCAATTATAAAACCGGTATGTTTGTAATTTTGATTTTCACCATTAATAAGGCCTCTTAAGTCATTCCATTGATTATCTGTCATATTCTAAAGTATTGGATTTCAAAAATAAGTTAATCGACCATTAAAGAAGATGGTTTATTTGCAAAGAGTAATATTATCTTTGCACGTTTTAATATAATAAAAAAATTAATACTGATTGTCTTAAGATTTCAAATATCGGCTGATATGAAAACCAAGCCATTCAAAGAAGTGATCAGCTATCCTGCAGGAAACTCATTTGTAATTAAATACGACGACTTCCCTCATTTTACTGTTCCCTGGCATTTTCACAATGAGTATGAATTGGTATTCATTATAAACAGTTTTGGTAAAAAATTCGCCGGTGATAAAGTAGAATCGTTTTCGACAGGGGACCTTTCATTTTACGGTACCGCTCTTCCTCACTTTTACCTGAATGACGAAGCGTTTTATTCAGGAAACCCTGCTTATAAAGTCAAAGCCATTGTTTTGCAATTTCCTTTGGATTATTTTCCAGCTGTTGAATTGATCAGGCCCGAATTTGTTTCAATAAAGAAATTATTGGATTCTGCAACCCGTGGATTAAAATTCCAAATGGAGGCAGCCGAAAAGGGTGCACAAATTCTTAACGATATACTAAACGCCTCGGGTATTCAGCGTCACCTTCTACTGGTCAAACTGATGGATTATCTCGGATCCTCACCCTCGTGCCCGATAGCAAGTGCAGGTTATTCAAATTCAATGGTAGAAATGGGGGAGTCAAGGATGGCTAAAATATATAAATACGCAACGAGGAACTGTACCCGGAAAATCACACTCGATGAAATTTCACGTGAAGTAGGAATGAATTCAACGGCTTTCTGTCGTTACTTCCAAGGTAAGACCGGCAAGACTTTCGCCCATTTTGTTAATGAATTACGAATTAATTATGCCTGCAAACTGTTAATACAGGGCAATCAGTCAATCAAAGGTATCTGCGATGAAGCCGGTTTTAATAATCTATCCAATTTCAATCGGCGATTTCTTGATCTGACCGGCAAATCTCCTTCACAATATCGCGAATTGTTTAAAGGAAAATAATGTTGTAATAAGATAATTTGCATTATTCTTTATCCGGTTTCCGCCTTATAACTGAAATATTTTTTTACTTTACCTTGATATATTTAACCGGGACAATCAGCAAGGGAAGAGTAGTTTTATGCAACACATCCTCTGTTGCACTTCCTACTAAAATCTGTTCAAGCCATCTGCGGCTATGAGACCCCATCACAATAACATCGGCACCGATGCGTTCAGCTGTTTTTAAGATGATATCTGAAATATCATCTCCCTCTTTAATCATTGTCGTGATGTTTTCTCCTCCGAGATGAGCCTTAATTTTTTCAAGGAAATATTCTCCGGCTTTTTTTAATCCCTCCATATCAATCATCTGATTGAATTCATTCATGTCAAAATTGGTAAATCCCAAAATGGTGGAATATGCCGGCGATGCATAGTATGTTACATCGGCCAGTATGTGTATTAAGACTACTTCTGCATTCAACGGCTGTGCAAATGAGAAACCAATTTCTGCCACCTTCTTTGCTGTTGGGCCATAATCCAGTGCAATTAATACCTTTTCCATAATCTGTTGATTTTTATTTTAGATTTTAATGTAAAGTAATTTGAGGAGTAAATTGTTTCAATTATTTTAGGAATTTTTGCACTGAATTTTGAAATTGCTTCTCAAACTTCAATGCGATTCCCCTAAGAACAATTAACATAACAAGATTGAATATTCTCCGGTCCATGCGGTGAGTAAGAACTGAACCTTGTACCGAACATGGTACGGACTTGGTACGGAGAAGGTATAGAGCTGGTATAGGGGAAAACCCGTAAATTAAGCCAATATTCTTTTTCTTTGTGTTACCAAAATTATGACAGCAATCCCCAGCGTAAAGATCAACGCTTGTGTGAAATAATTTAAACCTGAACCCGGTTGAAGAATTTTAAGATCTTTGATCTGAAGGTAATATTCCACGGATAAAAAAACCAACCCGTTATGAATCGCATGACCTGATATGCAAGCGAGAATTGAGCCTGTTCTAATTCTTACCCATCCCAATATCATTCCAAGAAGCAATGTTGAAGGAAACTGCCAGGGGTTAAGGTGGAAAAGGGCGAATAGTAATGCTGAATAAAAAATGGCAGAACCGGCCTTGTAGTTTCTCATAAATCCAGCCATAATAACTCCTCTGAAGATTAATTCTTCAACAATAGGCGCTATAATAACAACACGGACTATCCCTCCCCATAATCCCATATCGGATTCAAATAACCTGGAAAAGAGTTCCAGAAACCAGGCGGGCGGCGGCAGAACTTTCTCAAGTTGAGTATTTATTTCCATTAAAAAATACTGCAGGCTTTCAAATGTAAGGATCATTGCTGCTATGATCAGAATATTAAAACCTTTGAGAGGGAATGTTTTTTTTAATTCAAGGCCGGAGTAGCGATATCCAAGGTATAGTATTGCAAGAGTTGAAATAATGAATACCGGAACTTTAATCCATGGTTCATAAAGCAGATCGGTTCCTTTCTGATAATCATACATTGCCAGAGGAAAGTCAATAATCGTCTGGATAAATATATAGAGCACTACAAGGTTGGCGCCTTGCCAGAAAGTAGGATACCAGTTTTGTGATTCAGAGTTCAAGTTATTTCAGCTTTTATTATAACTTTACATTAAAGCAAAGATAATAGGAAAGATTAAAGAGTAAAATGAAAATTTTGGAGGAGAGGGCCTAATTTGATAATTTCATCCCATGTATTTTGACAGGATCGGAGATTTTTTTTTGTCCTTAAATTCTCCTGAGAAAATTTATAAAAACAGTTTTGAATATTTGATTAAAATATATAGCTTTGCAACCTGTTTGAAAAATGTTGGACGGAAGCTTAAAAAATACTCAAAATGTCTAGAGTTTGTCAGATTACGGGTAAGAAGGTAATGTTTGGGAATAACGTATCCCACTCAAAACGGAGAACCAAGAGGAAATTTATGGTGAATATTTTCACCAAAAAATTCTATCTTCCTGAAGAGGACAGATGGATTAATCTTAATGTTTCAGCCTCAGGGTTGCGGACAATTAATAAAAATGGCCTGGCCGCTTCTTTAAAAGAAGCAAAAGCCAAAGGTTATATTGGAAATATTTAAATAAGTTACTAAGCAATGGCAAAAAAAGGTAACAGAGTCCAGGTAATCCTGGAATGTACAGAGCACAAAGCAAGCGGTATGCCGGGAACTTCCCGTTATGTGACAAAAAAGAACAGGAAAAATACTCCGGAGCGACTGGAACTTAAAAAATTCAATCCTATTCTTAAAAAAGTAACCGTTCACCGGGAAATTAAATAACGAAGAATTATGGCAAAGAAAGTAGTTGCAACCCTGCAGAAAGGAGCCGGAAAGGCTTATTCAAAGGTTATTAAGATGGTGAAATCGGAAAAAACCGGTGCTTATACCTTCGTTGAGGATGTTATTCCTAACGAAATGGTGAAAGATTATTTTGCAAAGAAGTAAATTACACGATTTATAGAATAAAAGCTTTCGTCGTAAATGATGAGAGCTTTCTTTTTTTATAGATGCGAATTACACGAATTGAGGACGAATTCACACGAACGTACGCGGGGGACAGTGACCAGCTGATTTTGTAGAGACGCACGGCTGTGCGTCTTATATTGTCAAAAACAACAGTAAATAGTGATCAGTGCTTTAGTGAAATTCGTAAAAAATTCGTGAAATTCGAACAGTATAATAAATGCAGGTCAGGTATTGATTCCTGAAACAATTTAGAAGTTAGCAAATGGGTATTTTTAGTTTTACCAGATGGAAGAAGGAGAGTCTGGATAAAGGTCTTGAGAAAACCAAAGAGAGCGTTTTCAAGAAACTTTCCAAAGCTATCGTGGGAAAAACCACGGTGGATGATGAGGTGCTGGATAACCTCGAAGAGGTACTGATCACATCTGATGTAGGAGTAAAAACGACCTTAAAGATTATTGAGCGAATTGAAAAAAGAGTAGCACGGGATAAATACATCGGGACCTCCGAGTTAAACCGGATGCTCAAGGAAGAAATCGTAGGACTGCTTACGGAAAATAATACTACTGATTTTACGGATTTTGATCTTCCCGCGACGGATTTACCCTATGTGATTCTTGTGGTTGGAGTAAACGGGGTAGGAAAAACCACCACCATTGCCAAATTGGCGCATCAATTCAAGGCCGCTGGTAAAAAGGTTGTGCTCGGAGCTGCCGATACTTTCAGAGCAGCAGCTATCGAGCAGTTGCAGATATGGGCCGACAGGGTAGGGGTGCTTCTTGTAAAGCAGAATATGGGTGCCGATCCCGCTTCGGTGGCTTATGATACCCTCCAGTCTGCCAAATCTTCAGGAGCCGATGTGGTGATTATCGATACGGCAGGAAGATTGCACAACAAGGTGGGTCTGATGAACGAGCTTTCCAAAATCAAAAAGGTGATGCAGAAAGTCAAGATTAATGCTCCTGACGAAGTGCTGCTTATCCTGGACGGATCAACCGGACAGAATGCTTTTGAGCAAGCCCAGCAATTCACTCTTGCCACCGACGTTACGGCCCTGGCTCTCACCAAACTTGACGGAACAGCCAAAGGAGGAGTAGTCATTGGAATTTCCGACCAGTTTAAAATCCCGATCAAATACATCGGAGTAGGTGAGGGGATGGATGATCTGCAGATATTCAACCGGGTCGAATTTGTGGATTCGCTGTTTAGTTGAAGAGGTCATTAGAAGTCATTAGGTTAGTTAAATGACCATTAATGACAGTTCTTGCCAATGACCATCAATGACGGCTCTGTCAAATGATAAAATTACAATGACAAAGAAGATAAATGTTGTTACCCTTGGGTGCTCTAAAAACCTGGTAGATTCAGAACTTTTTATGTCTCAGATGCAATCGAACGGATATGAAGTGGTCCATGATGCTGCTGATACAGATGCCCGCCTTGTTGCCATTAATACCTGTGGTTTTATTCTGGATGCAAAAGAAGAATCAATCAACACCATCCTCGAGTTTGTTGAAGCCAAAAAAAACGGATCAATCGATAAAATTTTTGTTTTTGGCTGTCTTACCGAAAGATACCGGGATGAACTAATCAAAGAAATCCCGGAAGTAGACGGGATCTACGGGAAGTTCCAGGTTCGAAAAATGGTGGAGGATCTCAAGGCAGAATATAAGATGAGCCTTTCCCACCGGAGATATCTTACCACACCTTCTCATTATGCTTATCTGAAAATATCGGAAGGATGCGACCGCATATGTTCTTATTGTGCTATCCCGCGGATGACTGGAGCACATGTTTCTGTTTCAATGGAACAATTGGTGGAGGAAGCTGAAACCCTTGCAAAAAACGGCGTAAAAGAGCTCCTGGTCATAGCCCAGGATATTTCTTATTATGGCATTGATCTTTATAAAGAGAAAAAGCTGGCGGAACTGGTCTCAAAGCTTTCCGAAATAAAAGGCATCGAATGGATTAAGCTGCATTATGCCTATCCGGCAAATTTTCCCTATGACCTGCTGACTGTGATGAAAAATAAAGCCAATGTGGCCGCTTACCTGGATATTGCTTTGCAACATTGCAGTGACAATGTTCTTAAGATGATGAAGCGGAACATCACAAAAGCCGAAACCATAGATCTCATCAAACGCATCCGGTCAGAAGTTCCCGGGATACATCTTCGTACGACCCTGCTGGTCGGTCATCCTGGTGAGACGATACAGGATTTTGAAGAATTGAAGGATTTCGTTCGGGAAATGCGATTTGAACGTTTGGGCGTTTTCCCCTATTCCAATGAAGAAGATACTTACGCGGGAGAGCATTATGAAGATATCATTCCTCAGGAGGTTAAAGAAGCCCGTGCCAATGAACTGATGGAAATTCAGCAGGGGATAGCCGCCGAAATCAATGCCGCCAAAGTAGGTCGGATCATGCGTGTGGTGATTGATCGCAGTGAAGGAGATTACTTTGTTGGACGTACAGAATATGATTCCCCTGAAGTGGACGGAGAGGTACTGATCAAAAGCCGTAGATTAAAGATCGGACAGTTCTACAATATCAGGATGACTGGCGCTGAAGATTTTGATTTGTACGGTGAGACAGTATCATAAAATTGATCAACTATTGTGGTAATGTATTTTCTTACAGGAGCTTCAATCAGGGAGCTTGGCTGTTGATGGAGGCTCTGCTCTTTTTGCCTTTACATAAGAGGCAATGCGATGCACGTTGTCAATCCATATGCCATTTGCAGGATCCTTCGCGTATTTACAGATTTCTTCGATCGTAGATAGTAAGGTGGTTTGATTTCCTCCCGTATTTATATCATGTCCGGCAAGAATTAACCATTTCCCGGTAGTTTTGGCTGTATTTATTAATTTCAATATCTGTTCCCAGGATTTACCATCGGATTCCATGCCGGTCAACTGTGACAAATCGCAGTATAGAGGGTCATTCGGACCTTCACTAAGCCATAAACGGCCGCTTTCAAATAAGGATGCAACGACGGGGATGTAGCTTTTCAGATTGGTTCCACTGCCGACAAAAGTCATCCCGCATGGATAAGCAAAAGAGGAGGGTTCCACTCCCAATTCGGATTTGATCATTTTATTGGCGGAATCCAGCTCATTATACATTTTCTGAAGGGTGTAATTTTCCAGGGCCGTTTTCTTTGACCAATCAAAATTGATTGTACAGGGGTGTACAATTGAATGGTTTCCAATATCATGACCATTTTTAGCAGCCATCTTCCACGCATCCAAACGTTTACTCATATTCCCCGGGCAGACATAAAAGGTGCCTTTCACATCGTACCGGTCCAGCAAAGGTATTCCATTGTCAGCCTGTGATAAACGGCCATCATCAAAGGTTAGGCTTAAAGCCATCTTTTTACCTTCAGGCCATTGAAATGTTGGTTTTGGCTTTGGGGAGTCTGAATCATATCCCTGAGCCAAACCTGCTTTAGTGCCAAAACACAGGGGGATGGCTAAAATGACTGTTGCTATGTACTCATGTGCTTTCATGTGGAGGTTATGTTGGTCTCTATATTTTAACTGCAGTCACCTGACTTAGACCTGATTCGAACTCTTTCCGTGAAATGTTTTTGAATCCGGCATCGTGCAACATATTTGAAACTTCCTGTTCTGTAAAGCAGTCACCTGATTCAGTGCCAACCAGCATATTTATGGCAAATATGGCACCCGAAGCAGGTTGAGTTCTGTCATTGTTCATGATCCAGTCCTGGATAAGGATTTTGCCACCTGCATTTAATGCATTAAAGCACTTTTTGATCAAAGCAGCATTTGTTTCAAAGGAATTACTGTGAATAATGGCCGATAGAAATACAAGATCGAAGCCTGAAGGCAATTCATCTGTGGTGTAATCCCCCGTATGAGTTTTTATTTTGCCTGAAAAACCTTCCTGTTCAATAAATTTTTGGGTAATGGGCACAACGTTTGGGAGATCAAAAACAGTAGCTTCAATTTCTGATTTTTGTCTGATAAACTGCATTGAAAATGCACCAGAGCCTCCGCCAACATCCAGAACAGTTTTTATCCCTGAGAGATCAATTTTGGCCAATTGCTGGGGAGCCTGTTTTTTTGCCCTGTCATGCATGGCATTGATAAAAGCAAAAAGCCAGTCTTCGCCTCTTACGTTAATTTCATCCGAATGAGCGGCCACACCTGTTTTTACAACTTCTGTAAGATGGCTCCAGGTATTCCAGAGGTGATTGGTATGCATCAGGCCTCCCTGGTAATCAGGGCCTTTCTTTGAGAGGAAATTGAAACTTTCAGGAGTGTTAAAGAATAGGTCTTTTTTCTTTATCAGAAATCCCAGTGAAACCAAGGCATTAAGCAGACGCTCACAGGCATGCGGATCAAGATGCAGTTTGTCAGAGATTTGATTGCCGGATGTTCCTGATTCTGACATATTGGTAAAGATATCGAGCTCAAAAGCGCTTAATAAGATTCTGCTTTCCTGGAAAGCAGAAGCAATTTCCCTGATTTTGCCTGGATTCATGATTCTTAGTTAATTGTGGTTTAAATTTAATGAATATATCCCCAATGTGCTAATTCATCTTCCTCATTTATCGCTTTAATTCCGCCATCATGGATCATAACAACCCTGGTGGAAATGTCAATTATATTTCTGTAATCATGATCGGTAACAATGAAACATTTTTCTTTCGATTGTTCCTTTATTAAACTTTTAATGATGTCTTTATAAATCGGAGAGATCCCATTGAATGGTTCATCAACCAGGATGTATCTTGCATTCGAAAAAATGATTAATAAAATCTCCACAAGACGTTTTTCACCGCCTGAAAGTTGTTGGGTTTTTTTATTTAAGTGAAATTTTATCAATTCATGTTCTTTTAATATTGCAGCATTTTCTTTGTCACAGAATAAAGAAATAATGTCCCTTATTTTTATTTGAGTTGGTAAAAAGTGGTCCTGGGGTAAATATTTAATCAGATTTCGATTATCAAATATTCCATGAATAATTGTATCATCAATGCTTATAAATTTCTGGTCTGCCTGTAATGAGCCAAAGATGATTTTCAATAAGGTTGATTTACCGGAACCATTCCGTCCTAATAATCCAATAATTTCACTTTTTTTGCATGAAAGATAGACATCTGTTAACACCTGCTTTGTACCGTAACTTTTTATAATACTATCTATATGCATTTTATTCAATAATAATTAAAACAAGTCCGATTATCAAGCTTAATGCAAAACTAATTCCCCAGAGAAAATATTTACTCAATCCCATATTATAGTAAAAATAATATTCATTCGGATACCGTACTTCATAAATTAAATAATGAAAAAACAAGGACATCAGAATATAAGAGATACCTACTGTTTTCAAAGAAAAATGTCCTGACATTATTCCTAAAAATCCAAATACTAAAGCAACAACTAAGGTGGGAAGAAACAATTTTTTGTAAAAGAATAATATGCTGATCATTTTTTTCATAAGTTCTTTTTTATAAGTTTCCGATCATCTTTTAATTTGAGATCGTTATTTCCTGATCAATCTATCAAATCTTCGTCTAAATTATCAATAATTATTTATTATATAGAGTTGGCGAGGAGTTATGTAATTATCTTCCTGAACCTGGTAAAATGATCCCTTTGAATTTCGAATTTTTATTAATGAAATCTCCATAATAATTTGTTTCCGTAACAAATTTATTAAGAATTATGCAGTGAGCATAATGTTTTTGTAAATTGTCAGCTAATCTATGGAAGATTTATCGCGATAAGAGAAATGGCGATCATACCAACTGAGATGGAGTAGTAAATCAGTACCTTTCGGTATTTTTCCCGGCTCTCCTGAGCCTGATTTGAGGAAATAAGACCTATGTTGGCTATGAAAAGAGCAAAAAGCATCAATACGATGTGTTCGATGGGCCAGAAACGTTTTGAAGCCAATTTGAGTGCACCTTCTGCATTGGCCCCGTAATTATCAAGTGATGCAGGACTGGTAAAAATAATCAATCCAAAAATCAGCTGAAGATATAGCAAGACAATAAAAGCATAGGAGAGATATTTATCAAGGGTAGTGTAGGGGCGGCTTTTTGCGATTCCTCTTACAGAACGAAAAAGAAGCCAGATTGCAATAATAACGAATGCACCGCTAAAAATTGTATGGGTGCTTTTAAAAAGGCTGATGCTGTAAATTACCTGCAAATCCATGGTCATCCTCAATTCATTCGACTGCTAAAATAAGATAAATATTATCAATTCTATGCTGATATTTTTTGATTGTAAATCTGAAGATCATCCACTGCACGGTTGAATGAAAAGAATCCAATCAAGGGACGCTGTCTTTGATTAATGTTTGAGATTATTCAAAGCAGCATCAGCCAATAGTCTTGCCTGCATAATACGGTCAGCCATGCCGATTCCATTTCTCAGATTGCCTCCGATGATCAGTCCGGGATATTTTTTTTCAATTGCCTCAACGGCTTCAAACCGTTCTTTGCTGTCAATTTCATATTGTGGAATAGCGTAATAATGCCGGAGTATCTTTAACAGATCCGGATTGAAATTCTTTGTTTTCATAATTGATGTAAATTCATTCTGTAGAATTTGCTCAATCTGATTGTCGGGTAATTCAACTATTCCGGGGTTGCGTACTCCTCCAAGAAAGATGGAGAATAAAGCTCCATTTTTGGGCGCCCTGTTTTCAAACAGCGCCGACATAAAGAGGACCCCCAAAAGATTTCGATTCTCCTTAAAAGGAATCAATCCTCCAAAGGCGTCGAGTTTCATGCCGGTCCATTGATTAAATCCAAGGATTATTTCAATGACTTTGGCATAATGGAGGGAGGTTATTCTGGAAAGGAGACCGGGATCAGCAAATGGCAATACTTTATCAAGATGGTAGGCTCCGATTGTTGAGATTACTTTCTTTGTTTCCATTTCAACCGGCTTTCCCTGCTTATCTTTAAAGCAGATTATAAAGTGATTACCGTCAGGGTTTATTCTCAGATCTGAATTTCCGGTAAGAATACATTCATCACCAATCCTTTTCTTTAATGCCTCAATTAAAGAAGATAGTCCTCCTTTAACAGAGAAAACACTGCGTGTTACCTTTTTTTCTTCTTCTGTTTTAGGTTCACGGGCTTTTTTAATAGAACCTCCGATAAAACTGCCGTATTTCTGCTCAAGATTATAAAGTTTTGGAAGAGCATGTTTAGGAATCAATTTATGAGGATCGCCTGCATATACGCCAAGAATAAAGGGGTCTACAGCATAATCAAGAAAGCTTCTCCCCATCCGCCTTTCTACTAATTCAGCGAGCGTTTCATCCGGATTTTTTCCTGCAGGACGAAAAGGTTCCCCAAGAATCCGGAATTTATCTTTAAGAGAAAACAAAGGTGTTTTTATTGCAGATATTGGACCGGAGGGCAATGCTTCCCATTGGCCATTTTTTAAAATATATCTTTTTTTTACATTTTCATTAGCCTCTTCCAGTTCACATTCTGGCTTCAAATCTCTGAAAAGGCGCAGGACTTCTACATTACCGGCGACACCTGAATTTGGGCCTTCTTCATAAATAAATTCCTTTTCTGCAACTGTATGGATCACTCCCCCAACCCGATCCTCCTTTTCAATAACAGCAAAATCAACACCTGCCTTCTTCAGGTGATGAGCCGTTGCAAGACCCGTAATACCGGCACCAAGAATAACGACGTCTTTCATTATTTTTAGATTACACGAATTTTTAACGAATAAACACGAACTCAGAGACAACTGATGTTAAAGATACACAAAGAATTTATGCGTCTAAACTTACCTTCAGCCTTTTAATCTTCTTCTATTGAATAATTAAATCAGCCAGGAGATCAATGAAAATATCATTTGCTTCCGGGATTTTTACTCTCGAAATATTTTTAATCCCAAGTTCATTTTTGGCATATGGAATTATATCTCTGTCAAGATCATATAGGGTTTCAAGGTTTTCATTTACAAAGCTGATGGGGATAAGAATCATTTCATTTTCTCCTGATTCCTTTAATTCTTTTAGCCTGACTTTTACGTCCGGTTTAAGCCATACCCCTCTTTTCATTCCAGACTGATAGGCCACATCGTATTTCAGGCCCAGTTCTTTGGCAATCTTATTTGAACTTTCGGCAATAGCCCAGGGATAGGTATCTCCTTTAACCACCATATATTTTGGAATGGAATGAGCACTAAATAGGAGGAAAGGTTTGCGGGAGCCAGTCTCTTTAATGTGTTTGGAGATAAGATCTGACCAGAATTTTATAAATAGTTCGTTTTGGTAAAATTCCTTAATGAACCGAACGGAATACTTTTTTTTTGATTCAAAAAAGTTTTCGATATCCGTTTTCACACTTGAGGTGGTAGAGTAGCTTGCCTGAGGATACAAAGGAATTACAGTTAGTTCATTAATACCTTCTTTCCTGAAAAATGAATAACTTTTCCGGATCAGGGGAGAAGAATAGGAAAATGCCATATTGACTATGTAATTATTTCCAAGTTTTTCCTGAAGACTCCGGACTGTTTTTTGAGTAGCTTTTATAATGGGTGTGCCGCCGATCAATTGATACTTCTTCCATGATTTTCTATATCGGGTAAAACTGATGATTAATGAAAAAAGAAATCGAACAGGTTTACTAAAAGGAAGGATAAAGGGATCTTTGAACATATTTTTCAAAAATATCCTCATCTGTTTTGGGGATTCAGGCCCTCCCATGTTAACCAGCAGTATTCCTTTCATACTGTTCTTGAATAAACGTTTTCTCCATTTTTTAATGCTGGATCCAGTGCCATAGCAATATTTCTTTCGAAAAGATGACCATTTTCATGAACTCTTATTCCTGAACTGTCAAGATCAATAAAACCATCCCCGATGAAAGTATCGAATTTTGAAGAGTCAAACTCAATGATCTCCTTGATTTGTTTTTTGGTCATATTGAATTGGGCGGCTACTTCATCGAAGATCAGCAGTCCGTTGCACATAATGCTGTTAACCACTGAGCGGATTATCTGTTCATTTCTTTTAAGTTGGTATCCGCGTTCAATTGCATAACCGTTTTGTTCGATTAACCCGATGTATTTGGGGAAATCTTTAAAATTCTGAGCGTATGCTCCCCAGAGCTGACTGATGGAAGATGCTCCGAAACCATAGACCTGTCCTGTTGTTTCAAGGGTGCAATATCCCTGAAAATTGCGATGAAGTTTCTTGTTTTTAAAGGCGATGGCCAGATCATCATCGGGAAGAACAAAATGGTCAATCCCAAGAAATGTATAGCCAGCCTTTTCCATCTGTTCTATGCTGTTGAGATACATCTCCATCTTTACATCAGGTCCCGGCAATCCTGTTTTTTCCAGTTGCTTCTGAGCTGTTTTTACCCATGGAACATGTGCATAGGAAAAAGTCACCAGACGATCCGGTCTTATTTCGATAGCTTTTTCCAGCGTTTCCGAAAAGGATTTCACCGTTTGCAGAGGAAGCCCATAAATGAAGTCAAGGTTTATTCCACGGAAACCTTTATTGCGGAGATAATCTACCAGATCTTTAACAGCATGTTTAGATCCCTGGCGGTTAACAACTTTCAGAACATCTTCCCTGAAATCCTGGATGCCGAGGCTAAGGCGGTTGAACCCCATTTCTGCAAGCTGATCAATATGACTGAATTCAAGATAGGCCGGACTGCATTCCATTGCTATTTCAGCTTTTTCGTCAAGGGTAAAAATACTTTTAATGAAATCCATGATGTCCTTGATGAATTTCATAGAAATGGAATTGGGAGTACCGCCTCCCCAGTGTATCTGGGTAACTCTTCGGTTAAGATCAAGATGAGAAGATACATTTCTGATCTCCCGTTTCATCGCATCAATGTATCTTTCTACGATAGATTTTTTTTGTGCTATAACTGTGCTGCATCCGCAGAAATGACAGCGCTGCGGACAAAAAGGAATGTGAATATAAAGTGAAATATTTTCAGGAGTCTGTTTATTGGAAGCTTCAATTTCCTCCACATAATCAGAAACGGTAAAACCGGTATGAAAAAAATTGGCAGGGGGATAACTGGTGTATCGGGGCCCTGAAACATTGTATTTATTTATTAAATTCTTGTTTACTATCATTTATTCAATTCCTTTTCCAGTTTGTTTGTTTAATCCAATCCACTACGAATTTGGCATTTTCAAAGGGGATGTCAGCAATGAATCCATGACCCAGATTGAATATCCAATTGTGGTTTTTAGATCCGAAGGAAACATATTTTTCGAGTGTTTCCTGAATTGTATTTTTATCTGCAAGCAAAAGACGTGGATCCAAATTACCCTGCAATCCGATTTCCGGATGAACCATCTGTCGTGCTTCTTCAATGGGAGTCTGCCAATCAATACTCAGAAAATCAGTATCCCCCGGGTTAATATGGGCTATTCCTGTTCCGAGTCCTTTTGGAAAAAAGATCAACGGAGTACCGGTCAGCATCACAGCCGAAGATATTTTTTTTACGTAAGGCATAATCATTTCAAAGTATAACTCAGAAGGGATCAGACCAGCATGAGTTTCAAATATCTGGAAGGCTGAAATGCCATGTTTGATCTGGTTCAATGCATATTCTACCGATAATTCGGTGATCAGGTTCAGAAGCTTGTGAGCTAATGTTTTTTCTTTATAAAGGAACGATATTGCATCAGGAAAGGTATGGTTGGAGCTCAACCCCTGGATCATGTAGCACAGGGTAGTAAAAGGAGCCCCGCAAAAGCCAATTAAAGGAATATTGTCCTGTCTTGTTTTTATAATTTCATCAATAGCTTCATAGATATAATTCAGTTTTGAGGCATCCGGATTCAAATAACTTATAGGATTACTCATGTCCTTCAAAGCCATGTCAAAACGTGGACCTGAGTCTGTGAAATTCAGGTGCATTCCCAAAGCAACGGGAATAACAAGGATATCACTAAACAGAATGGCTGCATCCACTCCAAGATCGTTCACCGGAAGTAAAGTTACTTCAGAGGCCAAACCCGGAGAGAGCATCAGTTCGCTGAAACTGTATTGTCTACGCATTTTAAGATAATTAGGCAAAACTCTTCCAGCCTGACGCATAAACCATACCGGAGGTCTTTCAGTTTTCTTTCCTTTTAATGTTTCAGCAAAAATTGATTCAGCCATATTATTTTTTAATGAAAGAATGGAAGAATATTCCTTAATTTCTTCTTTAATTCTTTAATTCTTTAATTTTTCCAACGCCAATCTGTTTGCCACTATTGTCTTTTCAATATCTTCTTCGCTGTGTGCATAAGAAACGAACAGACATTCAAATTGTGAAGGTGCAATATAGATACCGCTTTCGAGGCACAATTTGAAATATTTAGCGTATATGTTTGTGTCTGATTTCATCGCCTCTTCAAGTGAAGATACACGAGACTCACGGGTGAAGAACATGGTCATCATCGAACCTATTCTATTGATAATTGCTTTTACACCGGTGTCACTAAGATTTTTAATGAAGCCTTCCTGTAGTCTGGCCGCTTTCTTTTCCAATGAGGGATAGAAGTCAGGAGTTTCCTTAATCAATTTCAACATAGCGATGCCGGCTGCCATTGCAAGAGGATTTCCGGAAAGAGTCCCGGCCTGATAAACCGGACCGGCGGGAGCCATCATTCCCATGATATCTTTTCGTCCTCCATAGGCTCCAACAGGAAGACCTCCACCAATAATTTTACCCAATGTGGTGAGATCGGGAGTGATATTGAAGTATTCCTGTGCACCGCCTTTAGCAAGCCGGAAACCGGTAATGACCTCATCAAATATCAACAGCGCACCGTATTCATTGGTGATGTTTCTCAATTCCTGCAGAAAATCGGAGGAGGGGAGGATCACACCCATATTTCCTGCCACAGGTTCCACGATTATAGCCGCAATTTCATTTCCCTTTTCTCTGAATATGGCCCGGACGGAATCCATATTGTTGTATTCGGCAATAAAAGTGTCTTTTGCAGTTCCTGCTGTAACACCGGGGCTGTCTGGCAGTCCAAGAGTAATGGCTCCTGAGCCGGCATGAATCAGAAAGCTATCGCCATGACCATGGTAGTTACCTGCAAACTTAACAATACCGTCTCTTTTAGTAAAACCCCTGGCCAGGCGTACTGCACTCATGGTAGCTTCTGTTCCTGAATTGACCATTCTTACTTTTTCAATGGAGGGAACCATTTCTATAATAAGCTGTGCCATTTCGGTCTCGTATTCTGTAGGAGCACCGTAACTGGTACCTTTTTGTGCAGCTTCATTGATAGCAGACACAATGGTTTGATGTGCATGTCCGAAAATCAGAGGTCCCCAGGAAGATAGAAAGTCAATGTATTGATTCCCGTCAATATCTGTTACTATCGATCCTTTTCCTTTTTGAATAAAAACAGGATTTGAGTGAACACTTCTGAATGCTCTAACCGGAGAATTTACCCCTCCGGGTATATACTCCTGTGCCTTTTTAAAAGCCTCGATGCTTTTAGTGAATTCCATGGATATTTGTGTTTTTATTGAAGGTATTTAGGTTTAAGGCTTAAGGAAGTACCATCAACCTATGGTCTATTTCCTTCAGCCTTCAGTCTACAGCCTAAAGACTATTAATCTCTCTTAATATTTTTGCAGCTTCTACAGCGTGATAGGTAATAATGATATCGGCTCCTGCACGTTTGATTGAAGTCAATACTTCCATCATCACCCTTGGACCGTCTATCCAATTCATTTGTGCGGCTGCTTTAAGCATGGAAAATTCTCCACTTACATTGTAAGCTGCAACCGGCATGTGGAATTCATTTTTTACTCTGTAAATGATATCCAGGTAACTGAGGGCGGGTTTTACCATCACAATATCAGCTCCTTCTGCTATATCCTGTTCTACTTCACGGATGGCCTCATTGGAATTGGCCGGATTCATCTGGTAGGTTGAACGGTTACCAAACTTGGGAGCACTCTCGGCTGCTTCACGGAATGGACCGTAAAAGCCGGATGCGAACTTGGCCGAATAAGCCATGATTGGAATTTTGTTAAATCCGTTGGCATCCAGCGCTTCTCTGATCTTAGCAACCCTTCCGTCCATCATATCGCTGGGAGCAATCATATCAGCTCCGGCTTCTGCAAGAGAAACCGATTGCTTTGCCAGCGTTATCAGTGTAAGATCATTGTCTACATCGCCATCTATAATCGTTCCGCAATGTCCATGAGAAGTGTATTCACAGTTGCAGACATCTACGATAATATATAAATCCTTTAGTTCATTTTTAATAGCCCGGATGGCTTGCTGAACAATGCCGTTGTGTTCACAGGCCACGCTTCCGTCCTCATCTTTGTGTTCAGGAATTCCAAAGAGTAAGATGGCCTTAACTCCGGCTGCTGCTATTGATTTACATTCTTCTACGAGCAGATCAACAGAAAGTTGGTAGTTTCCCGGCATGGAATTAATGGGATTCTTCACATTAGTTCCCGGACATACAAAAAGCGGCATGACAAAATCATCCACTGAAAGCTTGGTTTCAGTTACCATCTGCCTTAATACGCTGTTGTATCTTAATCTTCTGAGTCTTGTTACAGGGAAAGTCATATTTTTGATTTTATATGTTTGTTTTATAAAGGCTTAAGGCTTTAGACTATAGGCTTTAGGGCTTCTCTTCAGTCTCTTAAAAGCCTTGAGCCTACAGCTTTCAGTCTTCATACTTTAATCTATTCTATAGCCTACAGCCTACAGTCTATTTGAAAAATTCAACAATTTCATCTCTGAGACCTTCTGCATTCGATTTTTTTGCTGTGATTAAAGGTTTAAAACCAACTCCTTCAATGGTTTTTGTTGTCGTTGAACCAATGCTTGCCATTTTCAGGCTTCCCAAATTTTCCTTGCCATAAAATGAACAGAAATTATTGAATGTTGAAGGACTTGTAAAGATAATCAAATCGTAAATATTTTTCTTTATTAAGTTAATAATTTCAGGGTCTGTATGCTGTGGTTTTACTGTTTCATAAACATTAATCCGTTGTACATAATTGTTAATCGATAAATAATTCTGCAGGGTATCATCGGCAAGATTCCCCAGCGAGAGTATTATTTTTTTATTTCCGGTATCATATTTATGGAAGAATTGGTTCAGCATATCCTCTGCAGTATTGCCCTCGCTAATAAAATGAGGAGCATAGCCGTAATAATCAATTTCCAGGGCTGTTTTGTAACCCACAGCAGCGATCCGAAGGCTCTGAGGTAATTCCGTATTTCCCTGGAGAGAGATCAGGTGCTGAAAGAAACAGGCTACTCCATTTTTGCTTGTGAAGAAAATCCAGTCAAATGATTTCAGATTCTTCAACACGGCATCCATCTCTTCGGTCAGTGCAGAGGGAGTGATCTCAATCATTGGCAATGAATAAACCTTTGCACCCTGTTCTATAAGCAATTCAGACAAATGGTCCTCTGCATCCACGGCCCTGGTTGATATAATGAGCTTGCCTTTGAGAGATAGATCAGAAGGTGATTTAAGAAGATTTTCTTCTCTTATTTTACTGAGAATTTCTTTCCCTCCTCTGTCATAAAGATTCTTTGCCAGCTTAATCGAAAGATACACTGCCTGGGAAAGTTCTCCACTCGCGGAGTCTTTTATGAATTCTGTTCCATCCGTATTTGAAATAAACCCGGTTATCTTAAACTCATCTCCGTTTATACTGGTATGACTTCCAACAGGGATCTGGCAACCTCCTTCAAGGGTTCTCAGAAAAGCCCGTTCAGCTTCAGTTGCAAGGAAGGATTCCCTATCATTGATAGTGGATACTATTTTTCCCGTAATGCTGTCATTTTCTCTTATCTCCACTGCAATAGCTCCCTGACTACAGGCTGGAATAATTTTTTCCGGCTCAAGGTATTCTGTAATATACTGATCCATTTCAAGTCGTTGAAGGCCTGCCGCTGACATAACCATTACGTCACAGTAACCTTCTTCCATTTTCCGGATTCGTGTATTAACATTGCCCCGGATTTCGATAATCTTAAAATTTTTATTGATCCTCAGCAACTGTGCCTTCCTTCTCAGACTTGAAGTAGCAATGATATCCTCTGAGGTAAGATTCTCCATCTTCCTGCCGTCGCTACTGATCAGCGCATCTCTTACCTCACCACGTTTAAGCACGGCACCTAATTTAGCGCCATTTGGAAATTTCGTTGGAAGATCCTTTAAACTATGGACAGCCATATCTATTTCATTGTTGAAAAGAGCTTCTTCAATTTCCTTGGTGAATAATCCCTTATCACCAATTTTTGACAAGGCTACATCGAGAATTTTGTCCCCCTTCGTTTTAATGATTTCAATAGAGAAAGGAATTTCAGGAAACTGCTGCTGCAACTCATCCCTAACCCTGTATGCCTGATAAAGGGCTAATTTGCTGCCTCTGGTACCTATGCGAATTATCTTTTTGATCATCAATTTAATTCGAACAGTTTATTAACCATCTTAATATACTCCTGCTTGCGGCCATTGTTGGTCACAGATTTTACATTCTCAATCATCATTCCAATGAATTTCTTTGTGATCATTTCTCCGTATGCGGTCGCCTTATCATATTCGCTATCGCCCGGGTTTTTAACGAATCCGTCCAGTAAAGTTTTATTAATATCCAGGAAACGATTGGTGATATTTTGAAAAGTTGGAGCAAGTACCTGATTGGAATGCCAGATTGAAAATTCAGAAACAGACTCCTCAATAATTTCTTCTGCACGATTGATCTCTCCTTTACGTTTATCAAGGTTATCTTCAATAACCCCGTTTAAAGCATCTATGTCATATACGTAAACATGTTCAATTCCCCCAACTTCAACAGCAACATTGCGGGGAACAGAAAGATCGATAAATAAAAGGGCTTTATTTTCTCTTACCTGCATGGCTCTTCTGACCATCTCTGAAGTAAATAATGGTTTTTTTGAAGCTGTTGAGGTAATGATGATGTTGTTTGTTGTAAGAAGTTCTTCCAGATTTTCAAAATCTCCAACCTTACAGTTGTACTTATCTGCCAGTTCACAGGCTTTCTCCTGGGTACGGTTCACTACGATAAACTGGGTACATTCTTTCTTAACCAGGTTTAGAAGAGTGAGTTCAGCTGTTTGCCCGGCTCCAACAAGAAGAATTTTCTGTGAACTTAAGTTTTTTAATTTCTTGCCAGCAAGCTGTACTCCAGCGTAACTGATTGAAACTGCTCCCTTATTCAGAGCCGTATTCGTCCTTACTTTTTTACCTGTTCTTAATGCATCATGAAAAAGTTTAAAAAGAACAGAACTGCAAAAAAGATTTTTTCTGCTGATCTCAAATGCATCTTTAATCTGCGAGACAATCTGGTATTCACCAAGAGCCATGGAATCAAGGCCTGAAATAACTCTGAAAAGATGACGAACGGCATCCTCATTTTTCATTTGGTAAAAATGTGTTTTTACCTCGGTGGAAACATGGCGGTATTGAATAAGGGTATTACTAATCAGGTCAAAGTCCTTTAGAGGATCATTATCGTCTACCTCGAAATATATTTCAGTACGGTTGCATGTAGATAGAACAAGAGTTCCCAAAACTCCTTTTCCCTTTAGCTCTGGTACAAACCTTTTAATATCCTCCTCACAAAAAACAAATTTTTCTCTTACCTCAATTGGTGCAGATTTATGGTTTAATCCAAATAGTCCAATCATCTGGTTATGCAGTCAAAATTAATTCTGATGCAATACTAAAAATAGATTCTGAAGCAAATCTGAAGAAAATATCTAAATGATTAGATATGATTATTTATTCCAATCCTGAAATCACGTAATAATTTTAGTTTAGTACTTTTGATTGAATATAACATGCAATTAATCAGTGCCTTATAATTAAATGCTTGGTCATTAATCCTCAAATTAACAAGTCAGTCCATACTATTTAGATTCATTATATATTACACCAAACTATCAAAACGCCGGTTTTTATTTTCCCCTATCGGAATTATCTGATTTGTAGTTTTCAAAACATGATTTTACCTTCTTGCTCTTTAAACAGTAAGGATGAAAAATAATTTTCTAAAATACAAAAAGTCTTGGGTTCAACTTATTGTACTAAAGTTGAGCAGGTTTTTCGCTTTATTATTCTTATAATTTGCTTCAATGATAGAAAGCATTTTTAGCAATTCATTTTCTGTTGTTATAAAGACTTCATAACGTTCACCTCCAATACTTCCCTTCTTCTTTTCACCAGGTCTTATTCGATCATCTATTATATTTCCCATAGTAGTAATTTCATCAATATTGGTATTAATGACAAGAAAACATTTCCTTCCTGTTTTTCCTGCATAACCAATAATTGAAAATGTTTCTCCTCCAAATCCAACCTTAATTTTAGATGATTGAGCCTCGACAGAAACTTTACCAATATTTTTTAAATATTCATAAAATATTCTAAATAACCTTTTTGCCTCTTCTTTTCCGTATAAAAATGATTCGGCATCTGCAAGTTCTGGTTTATTATCAATGATTGATTTTATTTTTTTGATTTTCTCAGCATTTTCTTTTTCAATCAAATCATCAGGATCATTATTCAAATAGTCAATTAACAAAAGTTGATTTTCAAACCATAAATATTTTATCAGAGTAATTTCATTTTTGCTTTTTCTTGCTTTATCAACATCATTTGTGGAAAATGATTTGGCAATCATTACTACTTCAATGCTATCTTCTGAAATTACTTCATATTTAGGCATTGCAACGTTATATTTCTGATTTGAAAGCAAGTAGATTTTTGCAAAATTATCTTCAATGAAATCTTTGTAGTCACTTACCTGATTTCTTATATTCTTATCAATGTCTCTTTTTAGTTCAAAAACAACAAACTTATTTGTTTTAGGGTTAAAGGCAAGTATATCTATTCTACCAGAACCACCTTTACCTCTGACATTTCCGTCGAGAGTGAATTCACTTTTAATAAAGGTGAACTGAGGAAAAAAATCCCCCCAATTATCAGATAGAAACTTATTTAACTCTGCCTCAGACTTATGAATAGTCTTTAGGAATTTTTTATTGTCAGTTGAGAATAATTTAAGCATTAGCCTTTTTCCTTTCTTGAATTATTTTATCAAAATAGTCTCTCCCTACTATCATTTTTTTAACTTCTTTTTTTGATAATTTGACTTCTTGTCCCCAACTAGGATAAGGGTATTCTCCTAACACATATTTGAGAATATACTTTCTTGGCGTTTCATCAACAATTTGGTAGAAAGCTTTACTGTCAGCAAATGATTTTGTGATATACCGACAAACAAATTCCCCTCTTTCCCTTTGGAATTCGTCTATCTCGTTAATTTCATTGTAAATGCGTTTGTCTTCTATAAGCATTCGCTGAAAATAATTCATTCTATCTCCGTAATCAATTTTGTCACTATTTTTCATTTTGTCATTTTTTAAAATTTAGGAAATAAGATCTCAAAATACTTTCAAATCCCTCGATAAAGAAATGAAACATCTCGTTATAGTTTTAGAAATCTTAAAATAGTAACATCAAAATTACAAATATTATGAGGCTTTTATTTCCTGTTGATAAAAAATATAACTATTAATATTTAATCCAAGAATTTCCTCAAGGGCTTCTTTAGAAGTTCCCTCTAAATCAATCCCAACAATTAGATTTAGACTTTTAAAATTATTACATGCTGATTTTATGCATTCTGATAATCCGAATATACCTGATTCGCTGGCAAATGCAGATATTCCAGTAAAAGTATCAAAAGCTTTACTGCTTAAAAAATTCATTAAATGATTTCCAACTGCATTTACTGATGCGTTTTCAAGACCTTGACCTAAAAAAGATATTTTCATCAGATTTATATTTTTGGTGAACCTTAATTTGACTTTATTAATCAACTGCAAACCAAATAAGCATAATAAATTCACAAAATAAATAAAAATTATTTTTAATTGCGGCTGTTTCTGATTTTAGGTCTTTATATTCCCAAATACTTATCCTTTGAATACTCATACTTTTAAAAGCACTGAAAAAAAACAGGATTAAAATCTTTCCGGCAGATCAAAAAAGCCTAAAGAGTCTTAAAATTCCACGATCATCGAATGCATCCCCTCTTTATAATTATATACAATTTTAAAGTTGTAAATAATACAGATCTTTTGAACAATAGCAAGACCCAGACCGATGGATTCAGGTGAGGCGGAGGATTTATAAAATCGTTTGAAGAGCATTTCAGGGTCAATCTTTAGAGGCGCCCCTGAATTGGAAATCCGGAGTTTTTCTTTTGTGAGTTCTATTGCGAGTTCGCCTCCCTGAATATTGTGCCTTACTGCATTTTTAATCAGATTGACTAACATTATTTCTGCAAGATAAGGATTCATCTGCAGGGCCATTTCTTCGTCTGTATTTTTCTTTATCCTGATCTTCTTCGATAGGATCAAATCCTCAAGATTTTCAAGCTGAGTGTCAATGATCACGGACGGATATACCGCCTTTGATTCAGGGAACTGACGATTCTCTATCTTTGCCATCAGGATAAGGGTCTTATTCAACCTCGAAAGCCGGTTGGAGGCCTCGTATGCATCCGCAACAGTCTTGTATTGCTTTTCTGACATATCCCCTGATTGCAGCAGTAATTCCATCTTCGAATTGATGATAGCCAGCGGAGTCTGGATTTCATGCGAGGCATTTTCAATGTATTCCTTCAGATTGAGATAATCATTATTGATCCTATTTGTCATCGTCAGCAGCACCCTGTTCAAATCATCAAATTCCCTGATATCTGATTTGCTTAAAGAAAAGGATTCATGTGAATTCACATCATAGTTATTGATTTTTTCAATCGTATCGTAAAATGCTTTCCATCCCCGCCGGGAGGAATATCGGTTAACAACCAGAAGGGTAATAATTATCAGGAAAATTAATGCATTTATGATCAGTACAATTCTGACAATCAGCCGGTCTGTTTCTTCAAGAGACTTATAGATCTGAATGTAATAAGGCTGATTATTGACCACCTTGACAAACCCTAACTGACGGTAAAGAGAATAACGGTTTTGTTCAGGATCCAACAACAAAGTGTCTTTCCGGCTCACCTCAGGCATCGGTTTGGTTAGAGGTGTGATCAGAACTTTTTCGTTAAGATTGATGGGAGATTTGATGGAGGAATGTGCTGAATCCAGTTCCTTGCTTATACTTATCTTCCTTTTTCCCAGTTCAAGATTGATATTATGATCCACCTGCTGCCGCAAAATATAATAAAAAGCCACCATCCCGAATAAAAATACAAAGACGGAAATCGCTAAAAGATTAAGAGTTATTTTGGTTAATAGTCTCAACTTAATTCAAATTTATATCCTAAACCGTATATTGTTTTTATATAATCCTGGCATCCCTCGTTCAGCAGCTTTCTCCGCAGATTCTTAATGTGAGTGTAAATAAAATCATAGGAATCAGCCATATCCATGTAATCACCCCAGAGATATTCAGCCAGTCCTGCCTTTGTTACCACCTTATTACGGTTCGAAATGAAGAACAGCAGTAGCTCGTACTCTTTTTTAGTCAGCGTGATTTCCTTATCAGAAACAAAGGCACGGTGCTCATCAGGAATAAGTTTAATCTCATTGATTAAAATTTGATTATTCCCGGAATAACTGATACGCCTGTTTATTGATTTCAGGTGAGCATTTAATTCTGCGAGATGAAATGGTTTTGTCAGATAATTATCTGCCCCTATTTCAAGTCCTTCAATACGATTTTCCAGTGAATTTAAAGCTGAAATAATGATGATGCCTATATTGATAGATCTCAATTTCATAAAACGGATCAGATCCAACCCGTTACCATCCGGGAGATTAATGTCTACCACTGCACAATCATATGGATACATCTGGATTTTATCCACAGCATCAAGGTAATTATAAACCGCTTCGCAATGATGTCCCTCCTCCGACAGATATTCGACCATCGAATCCGAAAGTACCTTTTCATCTTCTACAATCAGGATCTTCATTCATCTCATTTAAAGATGTGAATATAATAAAAAAAGTCGATCTACTGTCAATTAAGCTTCGCTGTCAATCAGGCTTCGCGGTCATTAAGCTTTGTTGTCATTGAACCGCAGAAAATGACTTAATTGCTTCTAATGACCATTAATGACCAATGACTTCTAATGACGATTAATGACCATTTTTTCTTTTCATGTCTTCGGTTATGAATTTCACTGCCGTATCCACATCGATTCTTTTTGCCACTATATGTTTAGTCTTGTCAAGGATGTAAATTACAGGGGTGCTGTAAACATCATAAAGCACCCTGAAATTGGAATCAAGAGCCGGATCCCATACATTTCTCCATTCATGCAGATTGTAATCGTTTATAGCTTTAAGCCACTCCTCCCTTTTGGTCTGCGTGCATACGGCAAATATTTCTACCCCCTTATTTTTTAAGGGTTCGTAAAGATTTTTATTCATAAGAGGAGTACTTTTCTGGCAATGACTGCAGTTGGGTTCCCAGAAATAAAGTACGGTATAATCACCATTCATTTGCCGCAGACTGTAATAGTTCCCTTCCGGATCAGGGAGTTTCAATTCCGGAGCAATATTGCCGATAAGATTTGGCTTTGTAACATACACCTTTTCAACAATTTTCACTCTTGATGCTGAATCCAGCCAATTGAGGTTATTTTTCAGAAAATACCGTTCTGCAATCTCTACAAAAACCTTATCCATCCCCATTATCTCGGATTTCAAGGCATTATTCAGCCTATTCAATGAAATGTACCGAAACATCTCTTCATTTACTTTAGATTTCTCAATCAGCTTTAAAGTGGGACCAAGGATGGAATCAGGGATTTGCAAAAGAATATTTTTAAAATAAGTATCTATCCTGCTATCGAGTATGGGGGTCAGAATCAGGCCTGTCTGATTGAAATTGAATTTATCCCAGAAATGATCTCTGTTATAAGCATAATTCATAACCCAGCGGAAAGAATCTGCGTTGGCCGTGTTGGACGGAACGGTCACAGGATCTGGTTTGGGGGGAATCATCGAGCGAAGGAAGTCAGCAAAGAAAGTGCCTTTGAATTCATTTGATTTGGTCTCCCAATAATTCTCCATCTCATTATTCAGAGTTTCCATCTCCGTATTTAAAATTTTCAGTGAATCCTGATGCTTATTATTTCCCTTGTCGTTGCTGACATTTTTTATCCTTTCAAGACTTTTCTGGAGAGTTGTCTGTTTTGATCTCTGTTTAGTCAAAAATTCCTGGTATTGCTGAAAAGCTTCGGTTTCTTTGGCTCCGGAAATATGTTTCTTTACTCCGTTTTGGAATGAAGCTTTAATCTGAAATTGCTGATCTGTTCCAATCAAAAAATCGAAGAAGTTTTTATCATTTAAATAGATCAGGTAAATCCCTTTCGGAAGGTCTTTTTTCCCTTCAAACGCTCCATTGCCATTTTTGTCCAGTCGCACTGAATCGGTTTTCAATACCTTGCTGCCGTAGTAGTGTGCCAGGGAAACGTTAGTATCCTTAATACCTTCCAGAGCTATTTTAATCTGATGAAATGGGTTTTGTGCCATACAAATACCCACAATTCCCATTTGCACAAGAAAAGATAAAAATTTCTTCATTTGATCTGATTATTTTTCCAAATTTAAAGACTAAACCTGAAATAACAAATCAATAAAAGAAATCTGAATGTAATCACTGATTACGGATATTTTTGTAAAAATGCGTGATGGTCTATGAATGCCCAGTACTTGCAGCAGTTATTTCTCATGATAAACCATGTAACTGATTACAAATCGCAGAAAGGACCCACAGACATCGTACAACCGGGTAAGGTGATACGCATTAATTGAAAGAACAGCTTATCCCATTATCCCGATCCTCATCTATCACCTGGATCCTTTATAATATTTCATCGCTTCCGGAAGCTTTTCCCGGATATTTGCAATTCGGGTGGAATTTACCGGATGAGTACTGAGAAATTCGGGAGTTGAAGCCTTTGTTTGTTGTGCCATCCTCTCCCAGAAAGCAAGACTGGCATTCGGATTATAACCTGCCATGGCCATGAATATTAACCCCATGTAATCGGCTTCAGATTCGTGTTTTCTTGAGAAAGGAAGCAGAAAACCTACCTGTGATCCGGCTCCAAAAACAGCATTAGCTAAAGTTTGCGTCTGCTGGGGTTTGTTGGCCATCGCGGCTGATAAAGAAGTACTTCCGAGCTGAACGAACATCTGATCGCTCATTCTTTCACTGCCATGGCGGGCTACCGCATGTGCTATTTCATGTCCCAGAACAGTGGCCAACCCTTCATCATTCTGAGCAACCGGAAGAAGACCAGTATAAACCACCACTTTGCCTCCGGGCATACACCATGCATTTACTTCCTTATTTTCAACCAGGTTAAATTCCCATTGATATCCTTTCAGATTATCTGATAGTCCCTTTTGAGACATATAGGATTCAACAGCTTTGGCAACTTTTTGCCCAACCCGGCGAACCATAGCAGTTTTAGCCTGATCCGTTGAGGTTTTATTTTCTTTCAGGAACTGCCCATATTGTGTAAGGCTTAAGGATATCATTTCAGATTCGGGGACAAGGCTTAACTGTCGCCGTCCGGTCAAAGGAACAGTTGTACATGAAATAGTGACCAGCAAAATAAAGACCGCTAAAAGTAAATTTGTGATTTTTCTTTTTTCCATCTCTTTGTTTTTTTATAAAATACCCATAATTTTCATTCCGCATTGAATTAAACGGAATTTCATTGTATTTTGTTCTTATAAGAATGAAGAAAATAAATGGTGATAAACTGAAGAAAGCAGTATACTGTTTCTTGCGGTATCTTTGAAATTGCACGGATACCGCGCTCAATAGCAATAGAAAGAATGGAATCTATTATAGATGATCTTTTATAAACAATTTACCTTCTTTTGCTTCCTTTTTATTTGTATACCTCCTTTTTTGCTGAAAGTAATGTATTATGCAGCAAGGACGCAATGGTCATAGGACCAACACCGCCCGGCACGGGAGTAATATAGGAGCATTTTGGTGCAACCTCATCAAACTTCACATCTCCTAAAAGTTTAAATCCTGATTTTGTCTTGTCTGATTTTACGCGGGTAATCCCGACATCTATTATAACGGCTCCTTCTTTCACCATTTCAGCTGTTAAAAAACCGATTTTCCCCAGGGCAGCCACTATGATATCTGCTCCGAGGCAGATTTCTTTCAGGTTCTTTGTGTGACTGTGACACAGTGTTACAGTACAGTCAATTCCTTTCTGGGAGAGCAGAATGCTCATCGGACGTCCGACAATGTTACTGCGGCCTATAACAACACAATTTTTACCTTTTGTCTCAATATGATAACGACGGATCAATTCCATGATTCCAAAAGGAGTAGCTGAAACAAATGCCGGCAATCCAGCCACCATCCTGCCAACGTTCATTGGGTTAAATCCATCCACATCCTTTTTGGGATCGATGGACTCGATTACTTTTTCTTCAGAAATATGTTTGGGTAGAGGAAGCTGAACAATAAATCCATCAATGTCTTCATCTTTATTCAGTTGATCCACTGTGTTTAATAATTCTTCTTCAGTTGTATTTTCATCATAGCGAATTAACGTGGATTTAAAACCAACTAATTCGCAGGCCTTTACCTTTCCGGCAACATATGTTTCGCTTGCACCGTCATTTCCAACCAGCACAGCAGCAAGGTGAGGCCTTTTACCACCCTGGGCCACAAAAGTTGCAACTTCTTCAGCTATCTCTGCTTTTACCTGGTCTGATGTTTTTTTGCCGTCAATTAAGATCATAATATTGCGAATTTACACAAATTTATAACGAATTTTCACGAACGATCTTTCATCGTTCACTGTTTACTTTTTACTGTTCACTTTTTACTCCTTCTACCTGTGTCGCGCTTTCTGATTGGCCAGAACCTTTTTCATGTTTCCGCCCTGGGAAACCATTTTCATCATTTTCCGTGTTTCACCAAACTGTTTCAATAGCCGATTAACTTCCTGAATTGTTGTTCCGGAGCCATTGGCAATCCTCTTTCTTCTGGAGCCATCGATGATGCTTGCATCGGTGCGTTCCTTTTTAGTCATTGAATGGATGATTGCTTCGAGGCTTTTAAAGGCATCGTCATCTATATCAATATCCTTCATTACTTTACCCATTCCAGGGATCATGCCGGCCAGTTCCTTTAGATTACCCATTTTCTTGATCTGCTGAATCTGTTTCAGGAAGTCTTCAAAATTAAACTGATCTTTGGCCAGTTTTTTCTGAAGTCTCCTTGCTTCCTCTTCATCATACTGTTCATGGGCCCTTTCAACAAGTGAAACGATGTCTCCCATTCCAAGAATACGGTCAGCCATTCGGGAGGGATGGAATGCATCAATAGCATCCATTTTTTCACCGGTTCCCACGAATTTAATGGGTTTGTTCACGACAGAACGGATTGATAAGGCAGCACCACCCCGGGTATCACCATCAAGCTTTGTTAACACAACGCCATCGAAATCGAGCCGGTCATTAAATTCTTTGGCTGTATTTACAGCATCCTGTCCGGTCATGGAGTCTACTACAAACAAAATCTCGTGAGGATTAACGGCCGATTTAACAGCCTCAATCTCCACCATCATTTCTTCATCTACTGCAAGGCGTCCTGCCGTATCTATAATTACGACATCATGACCATGAAGTTTTGCAAACTTTATTGCTTCCTTGGCTATTTTTACCGGTTCTTTATTCCCTTCTTCTGTATAGACTGGAACCTCAATTGATCCTCCTACAATCTTTAACTGCTCAATAGCAGCAGGACGATAAACGTCACCGGCAACAAGCAGTGGATTTTTTCCCTGTTTGGTTTTAAGTCTGTTGGCCAGCTTGGCTGCAAAGGTCGTTTTACCCGAACCTTGTAAACCGGCCATCAGGATAATGGCGGGATTCCCTTTCAGGTTTATATCGACCGTTGTACCGCCCATGAGTTCGATAAGCTCATCATGGACAAGTTTGACCATCACTTGCCCTGGGTTTAAGGCTTTTAAGACATCCTGTCCAATGGCCTTATCTTTCACTTTGGCAGTAAAATCCTTGGCTATTTTATAATTGACATCAGCGTCAAGCAAAGCTTTACGCACATCTTTCAAGGTCTCAGCAACATTGATTTCTGTAATTTTGCCTTGTCCTTTAAGTAGTTTAAACGATCTTTCTAATTTGTCTGTAAGATTTTCAAACATGTTTTTTTCCTTTTACTGTGCAAAATTACACGAAAAAAGTTGTATAACAAGTGTTCTGTTTAGAGGAGAGAAACAAATTGATTCTATGGATCTTTCCCGTAAATGATGCAGGGTAAAATGGAATGGAAATTGCATCATTCTGAATTTCAATTTAGTGAATACATGACTGCCATAAAAGGGATTTTGCTTATTGTTAGAAAGATTTCGCCCTTTTTGATGAATGTAAATATATTAAAATCAATTCATTAAAATATTTTTTAAATAAGTTGTTTTTATTAATATTCCCAAAAATATTCCCTATATTTACATCGGATTATTTACCATTTAAATTTAGTTACTGTAATTATGAACATTTTCGTAGGTAGTCTGCCATTTAGTTTAGAAGAGGCAGAATTGAAAGGATTTTTTGAAGAATACGGCGAAGTAGCTTCAGCAAGAATCATCACAGACAAGTTCTCCGGAAGGAGCAAAGGATTCGGTTTTATTGAAATGCCGAGTGAAGAAGAAGCCAAAAAGGCTATTGAGGAACTTAATGGTGCAGAAGTAGATGGTCGCACTATTGTTGTAAATGAATCAATTGAAAAACCAAAAGATGGCACCAGGCGTCCAGGTGGATTCAATCGCGGCGGTGGCGGCGGTGGATTTAATCGCGGCGGCGGCGGCGGTTACAACCGTGGCGGCGGTGATCGTGGCGGAGACCGTGGCGGATTCAACCGTGGCGGCGGAGATCGCGGTGGCGACAGAGGCGGTAGCCGTAGATCCAATTATTAGGCCGGTGAACGCAGCTTAGCTGTCAGTTTTTTATAGCAGCTAGAGTTTGAAGTATTTTTGTGTTAGTACTGAGGTGAAAGTTTTTTGATGACGTCGTTACCAGAAAATAATCCATAAAGAGCCTGATCACTTAGATAATCCAAACATAAGCATTTCGTTCTTAAGCTTATATAGTGAAAGACTTTAAGCATTGCAGAATTTCTGCAATGCTTTTTTTTTGCATATTGACTTTCTGTCAAATCCCGAACCCGCCGTATCTGCTCCGTACCAACCTCGTACCATGTTCGGAACAAGACCTGGTTGTTGTCCACTGCAAGAGAGCAAAGAAGTACCACTAATGCTGCGCACTAGTATGGCCCATCTCATCAGCTGGCGGGCTGAAAATCATTTTTACAAATCGGTAATCTACACCGGTCAACTATTACAAAGAGCCCGGATAAGGCTTCTGATTGATTTAGCAGGAAACATTTCAGAAAGAAAATTCAATTAATCAGAGTTTGGGTAAATAGTTTCTGGAATTTTTTCCATTTCTCATATAAATCTCCCACAACAATTCAAAATGAGGCTTTTTTGCTTTAATTTTTGTAACTTTATATGAAACCGGATCAAGACAAAAAGTTGGGATTGATCATTTTTCATTTACTTAGTAAATGGGGAAGCGGGGGAAAGGGGAAAATTTCAGGAATTGGTGGTCACCTGGTATTTATACGGAAATCGAGTGGGTGTTATTTACGCATACATTTCTGACAAAACTTGAAAATACCCCCTCCAGAAATACGGCTTGAGCCAAAAACCTGTGGACGAAATTTAAAATTACAGATGAATATTTGCTCACGAAAGATTTTGATTCTTCCGCTATTTATTACTCTGATTTCGGGATGCTATTATGACAACGAGGAGTCACTTCGAGGTCAAACTGATGGCACATGTGATACCGTCAATGTTACTTATTCAAAAAGTGTACAGCCTATTATTCAAACCTGGTGTCTTGCTTGTCACTCAAACGTCCAGATTGCAGAAGGCGCCGGGGGAGGTAATCGCCTGGAGGGATATACAAATCTCAGAATACTGGCCTTGAACGGGAGGCTCCTGGGAGCTATTGAACATCTTCCCGGCTATTCTCCAATGCCAAAATATGGAAATAAGCTTAGCGATTGTGATATTTCAATCATCCGGATCTGGATAGAAAAGGGCGCTTTAAACAACTGAAAGGAAAAATGAGTTCAAAACTAATCTTGATAGTCCTGACCATTTGTATTTTTTCCAATCCGGATCATTATTGCAATGGTCAGGAACCTGATTCTATGATGCAATCCGGAGACAGAGCGGAAACAGCCCCCATTGATGAAACTTTTTTCTCAACCAGAATCATCAATGGACATTCCGTGGAGACCGTAAAAAAGCAGCAGCTCGAGTTCAGAATCTCTCACCGGTTTGGACAGTTGAACGAAGGGATTGATCAGTTTTATGGATTAGATCATGGGGTCATTCATTTAGGACTGGAATATGGATTGAAAGACTGGTTGGAGCTTGGAATCGGAAGAAGTACCTTTGAAAAAACGGTCAATGGATTCGTAAAAGCCAGTTTGATCCGACAGAGTTCAGCTGAAAAAGATTGTCCGGTTCATCTGACCTATCTTGCCACTACAGAAATAACAACCATCCGGAATTTAGATACTACCATAAATCTTACTTTTCATTCCCGTTTAAGTTTTGTTCACCAATTTCTAATTGCACGGAAATTCAGTGAGAATTTTTCTGCACAATTATCCCCTACGTTTATTCATCGTAATATGGTTCCCACAAAGCTTGATAAAAGTGATCTGTTTGCCCTTGGATTCGGTGGCCGTTATAAGATCACAAGATGGATAGCAGTCACAGCAGAATATTATCTTGTTCGCCAGCCCAATAGAAAATTATTACCCACGCGATATTACAATCCGCTATCCTTTGGAATAGATATAGATACAGGTCAGGGACATGTGTTTCAGATTATTCTTACCAATTCTCAAGCCATGGTTGAAGGAGGTTTTATCGGTAAAACCTCTGGAAATTGGAAAGATGGCGGAATTCATCTTGGATTTAATATTTCCCGTCTGTTTTCTTTTGCTAAAGACTAATCAAATTCTTTAATAATAAAATAAGCTTTGATTAATAAACCCCTGATTTTTAATCCGGATTTATTCTTTAATTTTACTTTCTATAATAGAGGTTAAAGAACAATCATGAATTTACAAAACTATATTTCAAATATTCCACCAACAAATCGTAAAAGAGTTGTTATTGTTGGCGGCGGTTTTGCAGGATTAAAACTGGCTTTGAAATTGGATAGAAAAGAATTTCAGATTGTATTAATTGACAGGAATAATTATCATCTTTTTCAGCCTTTGCTTTACCAGGTTGCCATGTCAGGACTTGAGCCAAGTGCTATTTCCTTTCCCATCCGTAAAATTTTTCAGGAAACCAAAGTGCAGTACAGGATGGCTGATCTGATTAAGGTAATTCCAGATAATAATGAAATACTTACCTCTATAGGACTGCTGCAGTATGATTTTCTTGTGTTGGCAACGGGGGCCAAGACCAACTTCTTCGGACAGGATAATATTGAAAAATATACCTTAAAGATGAAATCAGCGCCCGATGCACTATTTATCAGGAACAGGATCCTTGAGAATTTTGAAAGAGCATCCACAGAATCAGATGAGGAAGAAATTCAATCTTATCTGAATGTAGCTATTATTGGTGGAGGGCCAACGGGAGTTGAGTTGGCCGGGGCAATGGCTGAAATGAAAAAATATGTCCTTCCCAAAGATTATCCTGAGCTGAATATTGATAATATGAAGATCATGCTCTTTGAAGCTTCACCTTCACTTCTGGCGGGAATGTCAGCAACAGCGGCAGAGGGCGCCAGGGAATTTCTTGGTAAACTGGGAGTTGAAGTTCATCTGAATACAAGAGTATTGGATTACGATGGACATGTACTTGCTCTGCCCCAGGATGAAAGTATCAAGGTGGCTAATGTGATATGGGCTGCAGGAGTTACCTCCTCTAAAATAACAGGAATCTCAGAAAGTGCCTATGGTAAGGCCAACCGGTTAATGGTTAATACCTTTAATCAGGTCGAGGGATATCAGAACATATTTGCGATTGGTGATAATAGCCTTATGATATCAGACTTACAAACAAACGGGCATCCCCAGGTGGCCCAGGTGGCTCTGCAGCAAGGCAATTTACTGGCAGGTAACCTTTTCAGAATGGTAAAGAATAAGCCATTAAAGGAGTTCAGGTATTTGAATAAAGGAGCCATGGCGACTATTGGAAGGCACCGTGCAGTTGCTGATCTGCCTTTTGTTGAATTGAAAGGTTTTTTTGCCTGGGTTCTTTGGTCGGTCGTTCATTTACTTTCGATCATTGGAGTAAAGAACAAGATTATGGTATTTCTCGACTGGTCATGGAAATACATAACCTACGATCAGGCCTTGAGATTATTGATCAGGCATAAAGCCCGGAATTAATAAGGCGAATTACACGAATTTGTTACGAATTTACACGAACACGAATTACGCTAAATGATAGGTGTTTTGTTAGTTTATTCATTATTAAACTGTTTAGATGCACAGTTGCTCGCGTCCGCTTCGTGTAAATTCGTCTTCAATTCGTGAAATATAAAAAATTAGAAAGCTATCCCGACGTTAATACCTCCGCGAAGCCATGGATAAGGAAGTTGTTTTGCCTTTACTATTACAGATTCATTGGTATTTGTAACGGTAATTTTGTCCTTGAGAAATGAGGGCAAATCATCTACACCTTTTGAATTTCATCTCTCATATCGGATATTGTTTGTGGATCAGATGGGGTAGGAGTACCAACTAAATCCACATTCCCAATACCACCCTCAAGACCAAGGAAATAAAAATCAACTGCTATTCTTTTGGCAATCATGAATTGTACTCCCATCTGAAATCCGGCATTCATCGTGGTTATTTTGGCATCAATATTTCCCTCGTAAGTTTGAGTACTACCCTCAATATTTTCTTCAAAGGTTTTGGTAAAATTGCCTTTCAAATTTTGATATTTCAGGTACGGTTCAATATAAAAACCTCTTGGAAGACCGGAATTACCTCCATAATGACGATAAGCAAGCCTGGCATGCATGGTGCTTAAATCAAGCTTTGAAAGATCACTTGCTTCAATTCCATATTTTCCAATAAGAGATCCGCTGTTTGGAATTCCTATGCCAATCGTGAGAGCATTTTTCCTGTTAAGCATTCTTTCAATTTCGAATGAATAAGATTGAAGCGCGTAATTCACAGGCTGGAATTTAATTACATACTTACGGGTGGCTAAATTGGCGGTTTTTTCATCCTGGCCATTCACAGCAACAAAGAGAGAAAGCAATACAATAACGGAAAGTAGCTTTTTCATAATTTCGATTGTTAAGTGTAAAAAAGTTTGCTCAAATATATAAAAAGATAAATCTATTTTATATGCAGAAAATGAGACTTATTGAAAATATTTTTCAAGAGATGTTTTCAAAGAAATATTCCTAATCATCTATTCAACACTCTTAAGATTACAACACGAAAAATCTCCTGGTCAGATTTGACTAAAGATATTAATTTTGTTACTGGGGTTAAATAATTTTGTTGACCATGTATTTTGCTAAGAATATAAAATTTATGCGCAGGCGACGCGGAAGAACACAGGATGAGGTGGCTTTCATCCTGAAAATGAAACGTTCCACGCTCAGCGGGTATGAAAACGAGGTGGCAAGTCCAGGAATTCCTCAGCTGATTGCAATTTCTGATTATTTGGGCGTTGCCATTGATACCCTGGTGAAGGTTGATTTGACGAAATTAAAAGAGAGTGAGCTTCAGCAACTGGAAGAAGGGTACGATGTTTTCATCAAAGGAAGTCATCTGAGGGTTTTGGCTACAACTGTTGATAGAACCAATAATGAAAATATCGAGCTCGTTCCTGAAAAAGCTTCAGCAGGTTATGCACGCGGGTATTCAGATACTGAGTATGTAAAGGAATTGCCTGTCTTTAATCTTCCATTTCTGTCAGGTGAACGGAAATACCGTACATTCCAGATCAGCGGTGATTCCATGCTGCCTATACCTCCCGGATCATGGGTCACAGGTGAATATCTGCAGGACTGGAGTGAGTTGAGGAATGGAGATGCCTGCATTATCTTAACTGTTGATGACGGGATTGTTTTTAAGATTATCGAAAACAGGATAGAAAGTGAAGGCCAATTGCATTTGATTTCTCTTAATAAGGGTTATGAACCTTATGATTTACTTATTAATGATGTACGGGAGATTTGGAAATTCACCAATTTTATCAGTGAAGAAATACCGGTGCAAATTTCTCATCAGGATCTTGCCGCAAGTCTCCTTGAACTTAGAAATGAGGTATCCATCATAAAAAAGAAAATAGAAGAGGAGAATAGTCATTAGGCTTCATGGCATAAAGCTTTGCATCATTTAGCTTCGCTGTAAATTTAATGGCCATAAATTACTTAATGACTATTAATGACTTTAATGACTTTAATGACTAAAGAGATATGGATCTAAAAGAGTTAATAAAAAAGAACAGAAGTTACAGGAGATTTGATGGGAATTACCCGGTTGAAAAAGAAACTCTTATTGAACTGGTTTCCCTGGCGCGCTGGGCCGCTTCAGGCAGAAATGCACAGCCGTTGAAATATTACATTAACAATGATTCAGCTAAAAACGAACTCATCTTTTCCTGTCTTGAATGGGCCGGATACCTGAAAAACTGGGAAGGGCCCGTTAAGGAAGAGCAGCCAACCGCCTATATAGTTGTTCTTCTAGATAAAAGTATTTCTGACAATTGTTATTGTGATGAGGGTATTGCGATGGAAAACATCTTACTTGGGGCCGTTGAGAAAGGCCTTGGAGGATGTATTATCGGATCAATCCATAAGAAAGAGCTTGCTGAATATCTGAAACTTCCTTCTCATTTTGAAATCCTCAATGTGGTCGCTCTGGGCAAACCTGTAGAACAGGTGAAGCTGATTGATGTTGGTGAAGATGGGGATATTAAGTACTACCGTGACGAGGCAGGTATCCATTATGTTCCCAAGAGAAAATTAGACGAATTGATTGTGGACTTCTGATTGTTAATTGGACGAATTTTTGATGAATTGGATGAATCCGGTTTTATATGGGTTTTGTCCAATCTTTGTCTGCTATTACACGAAGGAGGTACGAGCATGATACGGAGAAACCCCGGAGAAAACCTGGATGGAGAGAGAATAAGTAATTATTAAATTTCAATATATTCGAAAAACCTGCCTATTAAAAGGATTAAAAATAAAATACCTTTGCCCCCGCTTGCAATAATTAAAAGTAATTAATGACGACTCAAGGTCCGGGAGAAATAGAAGAGAAGAACATTGGTCCGCTGATTTGGAAATTTTTCTGGCCTGCTTTTATTGGTGTTTTAGCTAATACGCTTTACAACATAGTTGACCGGATATTTATTGGCCGGGGAGTAGGGGCTGAGGCACTTTCGGGATTATCTGTCGTATTTCCAATCATGATTATTGTGGGAGCTTTCGGGATGCTCATCGGTATCGGGGCCGGGGTGAGGGTTTCCATAGCCATGGGCAAGAAGGATATCAACCTGGCCGAACGCGTCCTCGGAAATGGGTTTATGTTGATGGTGGCGGTCGGGATATTGGTGACGGTCATTGGATTTGTGATTAAAGGTCCCCTTCTCCGGTCCTTTGGAGCTAATGACGTGACCATTGGTTACGCTCAGCAGTATCTGAATATTATTCTTTTGGGAAATGTATTTCAGATCGTTGGCTTTTCAATGAACAGCATCATACGCTCTGAAGGGAATCCGATGAATGCAATGATTTCCATGTTAATCAGCGCCGGGATCAATGCCGTGCTGGATCCGATCTTTATTTTTGGATTCAATATGGGTGTTAAAGGAGCTGCAATAGCCACTGTGATTTCACAGTTTATATTGATGGTTTGGGTGTTGAGGCATTTCCTTGTCAAGAAATCCGTTCTTCAGCTTAAATTCGGTCACATGAAGCCTGATTCTCATATTATCTGGCAAATTGTAACCATTGGCATGTCTCCTTTTGCGATGCAGATTGCCGGAAGTTTTGTACAGGCTTCTTTTAACAAACTGCTCATTCATTATGGAGGGGATATCGCAGCAGGCGCAATGGGGATCATCAATTCCGTGACCATTCTCATTGTCATGTCAATGATTGCTCTTAATATGGCCTCTCAGCCGATTATTGGGTTCAATTTTGGCGCCAGAAAATACGATCGTGTCAGGCAGACCTGGAATATCGGAATTATTGCTGCCACATTCATTGCTGTGACTGCTTTTGCCGTGGTTGAACTCTTTCCGGGAGCCATTATCCGGCTTTTTAATACCACTGACCCCGATTTATACAGGATTGGGGTGAGGGGACTCCGGATTTTTATTTTAATGTTACCTCTTGTGGGATTTCAGATTATCTGTTCCAATTACTTTCAAAGTATTGGGAAAGCCAGAATTTCGCTCTTCCTGACCCTGCTAAGACAGGTCATCATACTTTTACCGCTTTTGATGTTATTTTCCAGAATTTGGGGAATTGACGGAGTCTGGATGGCTGCTCCGGTCTCTGATTTTATCGCTACCTGTGTGGTTTATATATTCTTTAGGATAGAGAGGAAAAAACTTCATCTCCTTGAGGCCGCCATGCCTGTTGAAGCAGGGCACAAATAAGACCAACCCTGATGATTGATTAATTGAAAATTACTTTTTGTAATTAGAGCCGGAATATGGTTTTTAATTATCCTTTTCTGAGCAGATCAGAAAATGCAAAGGTTTTAGACTCCTGTTTGATGAGACTAAAGTCTTTGGTTTATATATCCTCTCTTTGGGATGTCGTCGTGTGGAGTAAAACAGACAGATCATGCCTGATGCTGCTTATCTGCCTAATTTTTCTGCGATAAATTTACCAGTGTACGATTCTTTGCAATCGGCTAAGCCTTCAGGGGTACCTTCAAATATTTTAAATCCTCCTTCTTCTCCTCCCTCAGGACCTAAATCGATCAACCAATCGGCTACTTTAATTACTTCCGGATTGTGTTCGATGATCAGAACACTGTGGCCCCGGGAAATGAGCGCTTCGAGAGACTGGAGCAGTTTCCTGATATCATGAAAGTGAAGTCCCGTGGTCGGTTCATCAAATATGAAGAGGGTAGGGGTATCTTTTTCCCTTGCAAGAAAGGAGGCCAGCTTGATTCTTTGGCTCTCACCTCCGGATAAAGTACTCGAGGACTGACCAAGTTTTATATATCCCAGACCTACCTCCTGCAATGGCAGGAGACTTCTGGCAATTCTTTTCCCTTCGGCCTTCCCGTTTTCAGTAAAAAAAGAAATGGCATCATCGACAGTCATCTCAAGCACATCGTAAATGTTTTTTCCCTTAAACTGGACATCCAGTACGTCAGGTTTAAAACGTTTTCCTCCGCAACTCTCACAAGTCAGCATGATATCGGCCATAAACTGCATCTCAACTTTTATCTGGCCTTCACCCTGACATTCCTCACACCGTCCTCCGTCAATATTAAAGGAAAAATGAGAGGGGGTGAAACCATTGATTTTGGATGCCTGCTGTTCGGCAAAGAGTTTCCTGATGCTGTCGTAAGTTTTCAGGTAAGTTGCCGGATTTGACCGGGATGATTTTCCGATTGGATTCTGATCCACGAATTCAACTCCGCCAATCATGGAAAGATCTCCGCCCAACCGAAGGTGTTCACCGGTTTTTTCTCCATATCCTCCCAAATATTTTGTCAGTGCAGGATAAAGAATTTTCTTAACCAAAGTTGATTTGCCTGAGCCACTGACACCGGTTACCACCGTTAATGTGTTTAGAGGGAACCTGACATCAATTCCTTTGAGATTATTTTCACGGGCACCCACAATTTCAATATAATTATTCCATTTCCGGCGGACACGAGGTATTTCTATCTTTTCCCGGCCATTTAGAAATCCGGCCGTTAAACTCTTTCCATTGGAGATCAGCTCGGCGGGAGTACCTTTAAAAATGATTTCGCCGCCATGACTTCCGGCAAGAGGCCCAATATCAATGATTTCATCAGCCGAACGCATGATGTCTTCATCATGTTCCACAACGATCACGCTGTTGCCGAGCTGCTGCAGTTTCCGGAGCACCTTGATCAGCTTTCCCGTATCACGCGAATGAAGGCCAATGGATGGTTCATCGAGGATGTACATTGACCCAACAAGACTGCTCCCAAGTGATGTGGCAAGATTTATCCTTTGGGATTCTCCGCCTGAAAGAGTAGAAGATAGCCGGTTAAGGGTTAAATAGCCCAGTCCGACATCGCAGAGAAAATTTATTCTGCTGTTGATCTCTATCAATAGTCTTTCCGAGATGATCTTTTCGCTCTCTAAAAGAGCAAGGTCCTTAAAAAATAGCCTTAATTCCGATACCGAAAGATTAATTAAATCAGTGATGGCTTTACTGCCGATCTTTACATAAGAAGCTTCTTTCTTCAACCGGTTTCCGCCACATTCAGGACAGACCGTTTTGCCACGGTACCGGGAAAGCATGACCCGGTATTGTATTTTATAGGTCTGTTCTTCCAGGTATTTGAAAAAAGTATTCAATCCCTTGAAGTATTTGTTCCCGGTCCAGAGTAATTTCTTTTGTTCGGGGGTCAGCTCATAAATGGGTTTATGTATTGGAAAATTGAATTTATCGGAATTTAAAATAAGTTCATCTTTCCATTCGCTCATTTTTTCACCTTTCCAGCAAACGATAGCCTCATTGTAAACGGAAAGTGATTTATTGGGGATGACCAGATCTTCGTCTATTCCGATGGTTTTGCCGTAACCTTCACACAGAGGACATGCTCCGACCGGGTTATTAAAGCTGAAGGTATGAACTGTCGGAATTTCAAAGACGATGCCATCGGCTTCAAACAAGTCCGAAAAGCTCCGGGTGATACTATTATTCTCCTGTAGTACGCGAACTATGCATTCGCCTTTACTTTCATAAAAGGCCGTCTGAACAGAATCAGCGACCCGGCTGGGCAGATCCTCGTCGTCTGAGACCAAAAAACGGTCAATGACAATATTGGTTTCCTTTATTTTTTGTGGTTTGTTTGTTTTCAGATCAGATATTCTGATCACCTGCCCGTCAATTTCGAGTCGGGTGAAACCCTGCTGCTGAAGTAAATCAGCCTCCTGATCAAGTGTTCTGCCTTTCTTTAATTTAAAGGGAGTGAGTAAAATGACATTTGAACCAGAGGGCAGTGAAAAAATATAATTTACCACATCGGAAACCTCATGCCTGTTTACTTCCGTCCCCGAAACAGGAGAATAGGTCCTGCCGACACGGGCATAAAGCAGTTTCATGTAATCATAAATCTCTGTTGATGTTCCGACTGTAGAACGCGGATTCCTTGTATTTACTTTCTGTTCAATTGCTATAGCCGGTGGTATTCCCTTGATGTAATCCACATCGGGTTTATCCATTCGTCCAAGAAATTGTCGTGCATAAGAGGAGAGACTTTCCACATATCGCCTCTGCCCTTCGGCATATAGGGTGTCAAAAGCAAGGGAAGATTTTCCTGAACCTGATAAACCGGTTATTACGACGAGTTTATTTCTTGGAATAGTCAGGTCGATATTTTTTAGGTTATGAACTCTTGCCCCCTTGATCTCTATCTCTTTCTTTGTTTCTTCAGCCATTAAATTATCTCCAAACATATTTGGCAAATTTACAAATAGTTTCGGCTCGCAGTAACTTGCAGAATAAGGCTGAAGTCAGATGAAGAATCTTCTGAGGCTGAATACCTGATTTCTGAAGTCTATTAAGTTATTCTTAATTTATTTCCACAGGATTGACAAATATCAAAAAATAGTTCAAATTGATTAATTTTGGGGCACCTTATAAACCATATTTACCCATATCAATGACAAAAAGTAATTTACAGATTGAGCGGTCAAAATACTCTCCCAAATTGCCTAAGGCTTTAAAGGGATCAATCAAAATTGTTGAAGGCGAAAAGACAAAGTCGGTTGCAGACCAGGAGAGTATTAAGAAATTTTTCCCAAATACTTATGGTATGCCTCTGATCACTTTCGAGGAAGGAGATCAGCAATTTAAGATGGAGCAAACGAGTGTGGGAGTAATTTTATCGGGTGGCCAGGCACCGGGAGGACATAACGTGATCTCTGGTTTGTTTGATGGACTCAAGAGATTAAATCCGGCCAATAAATTGTATGGATTTCTTGGAGGTCCGGGAGGTTTGGTTGATCATAAATATGTTGAACTGACCGCTGAAATCATAGACAATTACCGCAATACCGGTGGATTTGATATTATAGGTTCCGGAAGAACTAAATTGGAAGAGACTGAACAATTTGATAAAGGAGCAGAAATTTGTCATCAGCTTGGCATAAAGGCACTTGTCATCATCGGTGGAGATGATTCCAACACCAATGCCTGCGTATTGGCTGAATATTACAAGCAGGTCAATGCCGGTATCCAGGTGATTGGATGTCCCAAAACAATAGATGGTGATTTGAAAAATGAAATGATCGAAGCTTCTTTTGGGTTTGATACGGCCTGTAAAGTTTACTCTGAATTGATTGGAAATATCATGAGTGATACCAATTCAGCAAAGAAATACTGGCATTTTATTAAATTGATGGGACGTTCGGCTTCACACATCGGTTTGGAATGTGCTCTTCAGACTCAGCCAAATGTTTGTCTGATTTCTGAAGAAGTTGCAGCAAGAAAACAAACCCTTCAGGAGATCGTTAATGAAATAGCAAAAGTAATTGCCAACAGAGCCTTGAAAGGTGATAAATTTGGTGTAGTACTTGTTCCGGAAGGATTAATCGAGTTTATTCCCGAAATGAAGGCACTGATTGCCGAATTGAATGATTTACTGGCTGATGGTTCAGAAACAGCTGAGAAATTCAATCATCTGGTTACTGATGAAGAAAAGAACTTTTTCGTAACAGCTAAGCTTTCAAATGAATCAGCCAATGTATTTTCTTCTCTTCCGGCTGGTATCGCCAAACAACTTACTCTTGACAGGGATCCTCATGGGAATGTACAGGTTTCAAAAATTGAGACTGAGAAACTTTTGATCGAGATGGTTGAAAAGCTTCTGGCCGAAATGAAAAAATCAGGGACATTTAAGGGTAAATTTTCTACTCAAAACCATTTCTTTGGATATGAAGGCCGTTGCGCAGCTCCTTCTAATTTCGATGCAAATTACTGCTATTCTCTTGGTTATACGGCATCTGTACTGATCAGCATTGGGAAATCAGGTTATATGGCTTCAGTACGCAACACTACCGATTCACCTGAAAACTGGTTAGCAGGGGGAATCCCAATCACCATGATGATGAATATGGAAAAAAGATCAGGAGTAATGAAGCCTGTTATTCAGAAAGCCCTGGTTGATTTGGAGGGAGCACCGTTCAAAACATTTGCTGCCAATCGCCAGGAATGGGCTGTAGAGACTTCATACGTCTATCCTGGGCCGATACAGTACTGGGGGCCAGAATCAGTTTGCGATTCTACAACTAAAACCTTGCAGCTTGAACAAGGAAAGTAAATAATTCAGATTATACGGATTATCCGGAACGAATTTTTTCGTGAAGGTAATTCATTACGAATGTTTTTCTCCGAATATGAATGACACAGACATGACCAACTTAAGACGGTTACATTCTGTGTCATTTTTTTTGAATCAGTCACGGACTCTTAACTGTAAAATAAATCAGCGAGCTCTTCCAAATATTTATTCATTAAGGAGGTTCACGGTATGGCAAGCCACTAATCCTGCTGTTTCAGTTCTTAACCTTGAATTTCCGAGAGAGATTGGAAGAAACCCCTGATTTAAAGCTGTATCAATTTCTGTAGGAGAGAAATCCCCCTCCGGACCAATACAAATAAGAGAATTCACCCCTATTCCCAGGACATTTTTTAGAGGCTGTTTCGCCTCTTCATAACAATGGGCTATAAATTTATCACCGGTAAAAGGCATTTTAACCAGATCCTGAAAATTTATTACAGGTTTCAAAATGGGAAGAAAAGCTTTTTGAGATTGTTTTACAGCTGAAATAATAATTTTTTCCATCCGGTCTGTCTTCAGTTCTTTCCTTTCAGAATAGCGGCAAATAATTGGGAAAATCTGGTCAATTCCAATTTCTGTGGATTTTTCCAGGAACCATTCGAAGCGCTCATTGTTTTTTGTGGGTGCGATGGCAATGCTAAGACTAAAATTTCTTTTGCCATAGTCTGAAATTCTGTTGATAATCTCGTATGCACAAATTTTTGAATCTGCTTTCTTAATGATTGCTTCACAAAAAGAACCCTTTCCATCGATCAGATTAATTTTGTCACCTTCTGAAAGGCGTAAAACCCTGGAGCAGTGCCTTGATTCCTCTTCATTTAATGAATCGATTTGGAGCGAAAGATCCGGTTTATAAAAAATATTCATAATAAAGTAAATTAGGTGGCAAGATAAAAAATAACCATATATCTTTATTCCTGTTTTATGTTTTCTGTTTCTTGCTATTGGATTTATTTTATTGGGAGAGTAAAATTTTTCTAAAAAACAATAAAATTTCACTTTTATTGTTTATGAAATGGAAAGTTTATTCTTCGTAAGTTAACCATTAAACAAAATTTTTATCCTTGAAAAGGATTAATGTTCCTGCCAAAGGACGAATATCATGTTAGGATAATAAAAATAATATAAAAAGTTAAAATTTGTTTTTATATTAGTATTATTTAATTATTTTTGTAACAATTGAAGTCGTGCATTTATTTTAAGATAAATGTTCTTTATTAAATATTAAATTTTTGTTTATGAAAAAACTTAGCTTAAGTCTGGTAGTTATCCTAATGTGCTATGCTTTTACTTATGCTCAGGATAAAAAGGATTCTGAACCTAATAAGAATTGGGAAGTTGGTATCAATGCAGGCGTTGCCAATTACACCGGAGAATACAACATGTATTCTAAATCAAGATGGAACCATTTCAATCATTGGAATAGTGATCTGAATTTTGGTTTCGGTGCACTGGTAAAGAAGAATTTTACACATGTATTTGCTCTTGAGGGAGATTGGAATTATAATAAATTAACAGGCTCCTGGAATGAAACCGGAACCAGACCTGATTTTGAAACCAGAACTTCTGAATTTGATGTAAATACAGTTTGGAATATCAATAATTTATTCTCAAAGAATAAATTTGACAGGAAAATCTATTGGTATGCTAAATTAGGTTTGGGGTACACTTACCTTACTAATAAAGTAAGTATGAGTGCAGCTTCTAATGGTCCAGACTGGAAAAAATCAGCATGGAAACCAACCTACGATGCCGGAACCGGAGTTGCCTTTCGTCTAAATGATAAATTCAGACTCAACGTTGGTACCCAATGGAGCTGGATCAATACCGACAGGCTGGATGGGAAAAGTGAATTTCCAGGCATTACTATGAAATCAGGAGGTAATGTTCCTGATGTTATGGAGACAAAACTTTATACTTCTGTAGGATTGACCTATGTATTTGGAAAGAAGAAGAAACCTGCTCCAGTAGTAGAAGCTCCGAAACCGGAACCTGCACCACAACCGAAGCCTGAACCAAAGCCAGAGCCAAAACCAGAGCCAGCACCTGTTAAACCTGCTGTCATTGGAAATATTTACAAGGTTTACTTTGCATTCGATAAATATGATCTTAATGATCAATCCAAGAAGGATCTGGATAACCTTGCAAAAGACTTGAATGAAAATCCTTCAGTTATGTTAGATGTGCAATCTCATACAGACTGCAGGGGACCTGCAAGCTATAACATGAAGCTTTCTGAAAAACGTGGAAAAGCTGTAATAGATTATCTGGTTTCTAAAGGCATTAACGCTTCAAGAATCAATGCTCAGGCATTCGGAGAAACACAACCTGTTAATAAGTGTGTTGACGGCGTACCTTGTACAAAAGCTGAATATGCTCTTAACCGCAGAACTGTAAGTACTATAACCGAATAATAGTATTCAAAAGAAAATAGTTAAAGAGGTGGCCATATGGCTGCCTCTTTTTTTAATTGTTGGTCCATCATTTTTCCCCAATAAATGAAAAGAATAGGGCTTTTATCGGACACTCATGGTTATCTGGATGATCGAATACTGAATTACCTGAATGATTGTGATGAGGTATGGCATGCGGGTGATGTAGGCGATATTGAAGTTGTTAGGGAACTGGAAAGATTAAAACCGCTAAAAGCCGTTTATGGAAATATTGATGGGAGTGCTTTGAGATTGGAGTTAAGCAAAGATTTGAAATTCACTTGTGAGGGAGTGGATGTTTGGATTACTCATATAGGAGGGTATCCCAAACATTATCCGGGAGACCTGTTAAAGGAATTAAGAATGAATCCTCCTAAGCTTTTTATTTGTGGTCACTCTCATATTTTAAGAGTAATTTTTGATGAACGGTTCAAAATGCTATGTATCAATCCTGGAGCTGCAGGTATACAGGGTTTTCACAAAGTAAGAACCATGGTAAGGTTTACGGTCGATCGGGATAAACTGAAGGATATGGAAGCTATCGAATTAGGACAAAGAGCTGTTATTTAAGTATGAAAGTTGCTGCCACCCAATTATTTTTTTCTTTGTGATTGATAAAATGCATCCCAAGTGATTCAGCCTTTAATTTGAGGGTTTCAAGATCTGAAAGATAAAACCCGCTCATTATCACAATTCCTTCATTATTCAAAGCTCTAACGTATAGAGGAAGATCCTGAAGCAGAATATTGCGCTGTATATTGGCAAAAATATAATCGTAGTTTTCATTACCCAAAAGATCAGCTCCGCCGAGCTTCACTTCAATATTGGAAATGTGATTGTATTTTATATTTTCAAGTGTAATATTGCAGGCATTCTCATCAATATCAATTGCTTTAATCTCTTTCGCACCCTTCATTGAGGCAAGAATCCCAAGAACTCCCGTTCCACACCCCATATCGAGCACTTTTTTCCCTCTTAAATTTAGTTCAAGGATTTCTGATATCATTAAATAGGTCGTTTCATGATTCCCTGTTCCGAAAGCCATTCTTGGCTCTATTACTATTTCATATCTGGTGGAGGGGTATTCTGTATGAAAAGGAGCTCTTATCAGGCATTCATCCTTTATAAGGAGTGGCTTAAAATAATTTTTTTCCCATATCTCGTTCCAATTTTGATCTGGAATGTTTTCTATAATATATGTATAAGAAAAAGAGTGATAAGGTGAAGGGGATATTTGAGCAATCAGATCGTCAGAAAACATCCCAGATTGAATAAAGGCTTCCACTTTCTCCTCTGTTTCGGTGAAACTTTCAAAACCTGATTCGGCCAATTCAGCAATTAATATCTCACGGTTTATTTCGCTGTCCGGCTCTATTTTAAAGCTTACTTTTTTATATTCCATTTAAGCTGACCTATTTTAATTGGATCTATTTAATCCGACCATCGGAATGCTACATTAATTCCCCAACGGGTAAACTGTCCATTCGAAAATCCTGTAAAGATACCAACATTAGCTGAAAGAAGGACTTCAAGAAGGGTATAACCTACCTCCAAATAATTTTTGTTTTGAGGAGAGGTGTAGTAGCTTGTCCAAATCATTTCCCTCCAAAGAGTGTTGCTGAGTAAAGGTAAATATTTTAATGCGATATAGGGGGATTTATATGAGAGGTGAGCTCTGATAAATCTATCCGAAGTACTTAATTCGTAGTAATCAGGCAAAAAGAAAGAGTGACGATATTCCTTCAGCAGAACAGGGCTCTTTTGTGTAGGAGCATGAGCGAAATCGGCAAAATGGATTTGAGTATTATTTGGGAACCATCCTGAATGAAATTCATAGGCAATGCTTGAGGTTGGGCTAAATTCATGGGCATACGAAATACCAGCTCCTATATAATCAAAATCTGAGTTACTTGAAAATACTTCTTTTAATCCTTTACGGTACTGAAAGTAAAATGTTGGAAAATTAGAATGAGACATTACTTTAACTCCTTCTCTGATCCGGTAATAATACCTGGGAGTATATTCAATTTTTATTCCAACAACCGAATTGATCTGGTCCTGGATTGCTGATTCGGTAAGTTGAGCATTATAAGGGATATTAGATGGATAGGGATCATTTTTATGCACGAATGAAAAACTTGTTGTGTTTTGCAATTGTAGCACCTTTTCCCAACTCAGGTCTGCAGTAAGAGTAAATCCATTGGTTATATCAATTGAATTCTTCAATTTAATAAACCGACTTTCATAATATCTGGCGAAATTGTCTTTAAAGAACAAGGATGCAATTGAATTGACGAAAGGATTAATTGCATCCGGGGCAGGATTAAAATCCACGGTATTTCTACCAAGGGACATTTGGAATGTACCTCTCTTCAGAGGTGAATAATTATAAAGTAAAGTCCCTGTACCTAAAATAGCTTTCCTGTTTACTGCATATGCGAGGTAAGGATTTAGCAAGATGCTCTTACCCGGTTCATAGCTACGTGAAAAAGAAATACTTTGTGAAATATTCCATCCATCTACTGGATTGAAATTGATGGATTTCGAAGTGATCATGCCGTTATATCTTACAATCCATGTGGAATCTTTCAGATAGATTCGTTTCCCGAAAAAAAGAGGATCAAACACACCATAACTTCTTTTGTGTGTTATCAAGGAGGAGGAATCCTGTGACCCATGTTTCTTTGATACATTATAAAGGGAATCTCTTTCGCGGAAGCTATTTATTTCATCGGCAGATAAGGGAATTGGTCTAAGAGAGGACCAGTATGAGGTGTCTTTTTTTTCGGCTCCTTTATCTGTTGTTACTTTAACGGCATCATTTATTTCGAGACTTTTTAATGAATCAGGTTTTCGCACATGATCCGCTTTAGCCATTAACTTTGAAAGTTTATTGACTTCCTGATTCTTTAATTGCGGTTTATTCAATAATTCCTCAATCTTAGAAGCTTTCTTTTTTTCTGATTTTTTTATAGGCAATACTTTATTGGTTTCACCAGGAAAAACTTTCTGTTGGGCGTTAGAACTTACAGGTAAATTTGCCATGGCTAAAACCTGCCGGTTTATGATGACATCATTGTATTTTAATGAAGCCGCAATTCTGGCATCACCTTTTACTCCCAGCAATCCACCTGAAAAGGAATAATTATGACTCACAGGAAGCCAGACTCCGGGAGAGATTTCATCGTAGATCAATTTTAAATTTACTTCACCAAAAGGTGTTTGAAATTTCAAGTCCGCTCTGTGAAGGCACCAAAGATCTTCAATAACATAGATATATCCCTCAAAGAGTTGTTTACTCCTGATTTTAGGTGTTACCTTTATTTTGTCAACGGTGTATTGTTTGTCCTTATCATATCCCTCGTAGGTGAATTTATAATAGGAGAAAGCATTTTTGTTCAAGGGTGTAAATAGAATCTGAATGTTGTCCTGGTAAAGACTTGCTCCAAGAAAATCTTCCACAGAAAGATCAACTACTTTGGGGAAAGTGGAATTTATGGATTTTATATGTTGAGTATATTTATTTGGAGCATGAAAAGAAATTTCGCTTACAGTCTCGTTTACAAAGACATCCCCTGATTTGACATCGATATTTTTCTTGTGAAGCTGATTGCGGATTAATCCGGGTACTTTCTGAAATTTTACTGTGCCTTTGAGGTAAATATTGGCTGCATAGGAGCTAATTTGATTTAAGTGAACATAGGACAATCCAATCACTTTTCTCATGACGGCATAAGCGGGATCTTCACCATTTCCCGAAATGACGACTTCCTGCATCTCAAGATATTGAACCTCCAGGATTACTGTAATATTCTCCACCTCTTTTGCAATCCTGGTGATTTCGGTTTTGGGCTTGTATCCAAGACATCTGAAATTAATTGTATAAGTACCCGGAGGAACATCGATTTCAAATTTTCCTTCTTCATTGGTTGTTGTCCCCAGAGAAATATCTTTGATGTATATAGTAGCAAAGGAAATTGGTTTTCCCATTTGATCGACAATGGTTCCTGTCAGGTTATGTGAAAAGGCAGTAATAGAAAAACAGGTAATTATTATTGCCAAAATGATCAGTTTTTTACATGCATTCATAAATAGCAGGTTTGAGGAATACCAATTTTTCTTAAAGATAGGAAATCAAATTCAAAGTGTATTATATTAATAAAAAAAAGTGGGTATAGTTTATTCAACCATACCCACCTAAGAAAGTGATGCTTTGTGTATTTTTCAATAAGAATTTATGATGGTGAGAAATTCTTCTGCTTTTAATGAAGCGCCTCCTATCAGACCTCCGTCAATATCAGGCTGTCCAAAGAGTTCCTTCGCGTTGGCAGCATTACAGGAGCCGCCATAAAGAATAGATATTTCTTCAGCGACTTCTTTGCCGTATTTTTCTGCTATTAAACTGCGGATATAAGCCAGCATATCCTGAGCCTGTTGGGAAGAAGCAGTTTTACCTGTTCCAATGGCCCAGATAGGTTCATAGGCAATTACAATCTTCAGAAATTTCTCTTCAGGGAGAAGAAAAATTGTCTCATCCAATTGTTTCTTAACATACTGGTTTTGAGTACCTGCTTCACGGATAGAAAGAGGTTCGCCGCAGCAATAAATTGGGATAAGCTCTTGTTCCATGGTAAGTGCCAGTTTTTTGTTTAAAGTTGCACTGGTCTCATTGTAGTATTCTCTTCTTTCTGAATGGCCCAGAATGACATAGGAAGCTCCGGTCGATTTAACCATGGCGGCAGAAACTTCACCAGTGAACGCACCTTTTGGTTCGGAAGCACAATTCTGAGAGGATACACCAACCCGGTTTTTATCAACGATTCCTGCAATACCTGCAAGATGAGTGAAAGGAACACCAAGCACTACATCTACATCTTTTGCACCTTTACCAAGGATCAGTTCATTTACTTTTTTTGCAAGTTCTATTCCTTCACCTAAAGTGGTATTACATTTCCAGTTTCCGGCAACAATCTTCTTTCTCATTCTCAGGCTTTTTAGTTATTAATTTTTATTAATTCTCAGTATTGCAAAAGTATGATTTAAAAAGAAACATTGAAATTATTAATTTTATCTCTACTGATGAATTAACTTTTTCTTCATTTCAGGAATTATTTTATTTTGCATCTTTTCAACATCAGGAATATCATTGTTGGCCCATTTCGCGAGGATGGTTCCTTTTTTTAATAATAATAATCCCGGATTGGAACGGATAATTGTTTTCAGAGTAATTTCATCTCCAAAATAAAAGTCATAATCGGGTTTGGCTTTTGATTTAAAGTTCTCCAATGTGCTTCCTTTTGAAGAAGTAAGGCCTATGAATTTATAGCCCTGGTTCCTAGCCCAAGATGCCATTTGATTAATGTCAGATTGCTTCTTTAATGAAGATTTGTCGAGGTCATGTGACACAATGATAAAAAGGAAGTTATCGTCCTGAAGAAAAAAATCTGCGATATTTTCCCCCTGATCATTTTGAATGAAAAAATCATGAATAGGAGGGGTGTAACCTTTTTTTACGAGTACCGGTTCGTCCATCGACTCGAATTTCCAGTTCAGGGAATCCTGCCATGGATAATTATCCTCACTGAATTTCTTTATTTCCTTAGTTTTCAGATTCCTGTAATAATAATTGGTTTTATAAACATCCGTGGGCGCTCCTTTTGGCCGGCTCATGCCTTCGGGAATATTAACCCCAACTTTATAAGGCCTGAAATCTAAAAGGGGTTCATGGTAATAGGACCAAAAGACCAAAATTAAATAAAGGAAGAGTAAAGACAAAAAAATGATTCTTCGTATTGGAAATGAAAAAATGAAACTGATTTTATTCCTGTATTTGAGCAATATAAAAGCAAGGATTATTAATACGATATTCTTGTAAAATGTTTGCCAGTTTGTGATAATCAAGGCATCTCCAAAGCAGCCACAATCGGTAACCGGATTTTTTAGAGCAATGTAAAATGTAAGAGGAGTAAAAACGGACATAAAGAGGAAAGCCAGTTTAGACGCTGTTTTGACAAAGATTCCACTTACCAGACCTATTCCGATCAGAAACTCTAATAAGGGCAAAATAAAGGCTCCCGGAAAGGCTAACGGTTGAATCCAGTGCAGATGCATGGAGTAAATATAATCCGTGAGTTTGTAATTGAATCCCCATGGATCTATTCCTTTGACAAATCCGGAAAACATGAAAACTATCCCGACAATAAACCTGGCAATAATCAAGGGTTTTTTAGTCATGCTTGTTCGAACTCAAGTTTAATTAAGGCAAAAACAGCATAATTTATGATATCCATGTAATTGGCATCAACTCCTTCCGATACGAGAGTTTTTCCTTTTTTATCCTCAATCTGCTTGATACGTTTGATTTTCATGAGAATTAAATCGGTATAAGAACTGATCCTCATCTGACGCCATGCTTCACCATAATCATGATTTTTTTGAAGCATCAGATTTTTTGAATGTTCCAGCTTCTCCAAATATTTTTTCTCAGCCTCACCGGCAGGAAGTTCTTCGTCAGAAGTACCCATTTCAAACTGGATAAGGGCCATGGCACAGTAATTAATAATCCCAATAAATTCGGAACGGACACCCTCTTCTATTTTGGTAACTCCCTTATCTTCAATGGTTCTAATTCTCTGTGCTTTGATGTAGATCTGATCAGTCATGGATTCCAACCGCAATATCCTCCAGGCTGTTCCATAATCTTTCATCTTTTTTATAAATAAATCATGACAAATATTGATAACATGATCATACTGTTGAGTTGTCTTATCCATAATATAAATTTGAACCATAAAAGTATTAAAATTTGAAAAATCAATGTAATTTAAATTCTTACTTTTGTAAAATAAGTATATGAAATGAAATAACGTCGTATTTTAGATTGACGAGTTTTATTTAAAAATGAATTTCATTTTATTATATTATGTAAGTTTTCTTTAAAGAAGGCGGGACGAACCTGGTACGAACCAAATACGGACTTAATACGAGGAGAGTCCATGTGAAATTTAGGTGTATTATTGTTAAATAAGAAAGAGATTAAAAATACGACATCAATTTATTCTTATTACTTAGCAGAGAAAAAATTTTCTGATTGCATTGAAGAAGATGCGGAGTCAGAAAGATTTTCATAAAAAAACCGGAAATGTTAATCAATCAGGCAGATCAGAGTTATTTTAATAAAAAGAAATACATCAATCTTTCGGGGGGATTAATTGATTTGACATTTCCGGTGGTGATGGGAATTTTGAATGTAACTCCGGATTCTTTTTATGATGGAGGGAAATACATCACAGAAAAGGCGATTCTCGACAGGGCTGAAGAAATTATATCCGGGGGAGGTGAAATAATTGATGTTGGAGCAATTTCAACCAGACCCGGCTCGATAGAAGTGTCAATAGAGGAAGAACTGGTCCGGTTAAAACCTGCATTTAAAGCCATCCGAAAGAATTTTCCTCAGATGCATTTATCTCTGGATACTTACCGCTCTGAAGTGGCCAAAATTATGGTCAATGAATTTGGTCCATGCATCATAAATGATATTTCTGGGGGAACGATGGACGAAAAGATGTTCGAAGTGGTTGGCGGTCTAAAAGTTCCTTATGTTTTAATGCACATACAGGGAACGCCTGATAATATGCAGAAAGATCCTTCGTACAATGACGTGGTGAATGAGGTGATTTTATTTTTGTCTCAACGGGTACAGAAATTAAAACTATTGGGAGTTAATGATATTATTATTGATCCGGGTTTTGGTTTTGGCAAATTAACCAGTCATAACTATGAACTGATGAATCGGCTGGACTCTTTCAAAGTCTTTAAACTGCCTGTATTGGCAGGCGTTTCACGGAAAGGGATGGTTTGGAAAACATTGGGGATAAAACCAGAGGAGGCTTTAAACGGAACAACTGTATTAAATACACTCGCATTACTTGGTAATGCCGATATCCTGAGAGTTCATGATGTTAAAGAAGCGGTGCAGGTTTGTAAAATTGTGGCTCAGTTGAGAACAAGCTTAAGTCTAAAGGCTAAAGGCTAAAGGCTAAAGGTCTCAAGCCTAAAACAATAAATTCTTAAATGATAAATCTTTTTATTCAATTCCGGTTCCTTGATGTAATTGACATTTTGTTGGTTTCATTCATATTTTTTGAAATATACAGATTGGTCAAGGGGACTGTAGCCTTAAATATTTTTCTTGGAATCTTCATCATATTTCTCGCCTGGTTGATCGTTAGGGCATTTAAAATGGAATTGCTGGGTTCTATTTTAGGCCAGCTTTTTGGAGTAGGGGTTATTGCGATCATAATTGTCTTCCAGCAGGAGGTCAGGAGATTTTTACTTATGCTGGGAACCCGCCATCGTACAAATAGGCGGTTTTCTCTTGAAAATCTTTTTTCAGGACAATTGAAGTTTGCATCTGAAACTACTTTACATGATATAGTTGACGCTTGCCGTCAAATGTCGCTCAATAAAACCGGTGCACTCATTGTACTTTCCCGTGAAAATGAACTTACCGAATACATCGAATCCGGTCAGATAATCGACGCAGATGTCTCCTCGGAATTACTTAAAAATATTTTCTTTAAAAATGCGCCTCTGCATGATGGAGCAGTGATCATAAGTCTTAACCGGATTAAAGCGGCCAGATGTATTTTACCTATATCTCAGAATCTTGAAATAAGTCCGGTTCTTGGTCTTCGTCATCGTGCGGCCATTGGTATATCGGAACAAACAGATGCTTATGTCATCGTTATAAGCGAAGAAACCGGCCGTATTTCCACCTCAACAAATGGAACGCTCAGAGAGGGGATTTCCGCTGATGAGCTATTCAAGATCCTTGAAACAAACCGCGATTCCCAATAAGGCATTGAACTGACTCAATGCCAATTAAATCGAGAATAGAATAAATAAATGCTATACTCTCTTTGAAAGGGATGAACCGGTTTCTATGCTGTTCATTAGTTATTAAGCCTTTCGTAAATCAATCCGCACATTCATTCAATACGTTAATCATATCAAATAACTTTCCCCGAGATTTCCGAAACATACATTGGTTTTTTTCAAAAGATATTTCATTTTCCCAGCAGGGGTAAAATGATCCTGCTTGCGTTATTCCGGTCATGATAGATATGCACCATTGTCTTTTGGAAATCGGTGTCTTTGGCATGATAGATATTCACAAATTTTTGGGGATTACGGTCTGCAAGCGGGAACCAGCTGCTCTGTACCTGGACCATTATCCGGTGGCCTTTTTTAAAGGTATGGGCTATGTCCGGCATCGTGTAGTTGATTTCGGATATTTTGCCCGGGATAAAGGGCTCGGGTTTTTCAAAGCTGTTGCGGTAACGGCCCCGAAAAATGTCCCCTCTTACAAGCATCTGATAGCCACCCATAATGTAATTATCTTTGGCGCCGTAAGTGAAATTATTGGGAAAAACATCGATCAATTTTACAACGAAATCGGCATCTGTCGTTGAAATACTCGCTTTTAAATCCGCGATCACAGGGCCTGCAAGAGTAATATCATGATCCAATACCTCGGTTTGGAATACCAAAACATCCGGTCTTCTGGAAGCAAATCGCTGATCATCAACCATGTATTCCGCTGTTCTCCCTCTCTTAATTCCGTCAATATAGGGGACCGGTTTGCCGGGATCACTGAGATAGGCGGAATAAGAATTATTCAATGCATTTGACTTTTCCCATCCCAATCTTCCTTCGGGAAGCAGGAACAAATCTGTTTGCTTTGTTCCTGAAGGCGGCCACTGGGATAATTGCCTCCACGCGTTTTCTCCGGAAAAAAAGATGGTGGCTTCCTTAATCTTGTCAATGGATCCTTTCCCTTTTAAATAGTAGTTAAAAAAGGGTTTTTCGAGATTTTCTGCATACCACTGCACTGTATTGGATCCAAATTGGATATGCCCGAGGCTTGATCCATTCGTGGTGCCCCATTGGCCGTGAGACCATGGCCCCATTACAAGCTTGTTTACAGTGGCGGGAGATTGCTTCTCAATGGTCTTATAGGTATTCCAGGCGCCAAAACAATCTTCGGCATCAAATAGTCCTCCGACTTCCAGCATCGCAGGTTTGATATTCCGGCAAGCTGTTCTGATATTTCGGTCTTTCCACCATTCATCATAATTTGGATGATTCATGATTCCATTCCAGAATTGTACGCTGTCACCGGTTAATTTAGTGAAATTGGGCAATGCACCAATACTTAGATAAAAGTCATAATCATCCTTTATCGCCAATTTTAAATTGCTTTTAAAATCTTCTTTAGTCAGATTAGATCTTGGATTTCCAGATCTCCCGATGGCAAAAAAATTATAGGTATCCAGAATGAAAAAGACCCCGTTGTGATGAAAGTCGTCACCGATAAACCAATCCGTGACAGGGGCCTGAGGACTTACAGCCACTAAGGCGGGATGGCCACACAAAGCCGCCTGGGTGGCATAAAATCCCGGATAAGATATACCAAAAACTCCCACCTTGCCATTATTATCTTCGGTATTGCGGATCAGCCAATCGATGGTATCGTATGCATCCGTTGATTCATCCACATCTTTATTCGATTTTTTCTCCTTTTTAAAGGGTCGTACGTCAAGGAACTGGCCTTCGCTCATAAATTTGCCCCTGACATCCTGTATGACCATGATGTAATTCTCTCTGAGGTAATCCTTGTAGTGATTAGACCAGAAGCTCCTGAATTTTGATTCACCATACGGACCGCAGGAATAGGGAGTACGCATGATGAGGATCGGGTGTTTTTCAGCTTTGTCCTTTGGTATATAAATTGACGTAAACAAGCGGATCCCATCACGCATACTGATCCGTTGTTCTTGTTTGGTGTAATGATTAACAATCCATGTTGAATCAGGATTTTCGGCAATTGCCAGCAAAGGGAGAAGGAGAAATAGCGAGAAAAAGATTTTCATAATTTAACTCTAATTTTAGTATGGAATAAATTAAATACCGGGGAAGCAATTTTTAACCATAATATTGATTTTTAACTATTTTCCCGAAAGTTTAAATTCGTAATTACCTGATCCAATTGTGAATATTATATGATTGCCTTCCTGAACAGCTTTTGATACACCGCTATCCCCTGAGACATACTGACCATTCAGCCAGACAACTTTCCCTTTTTCCTTTATGACAGGATTTTTAGAATTGATCATCGGAATACTGACAGTTGCATCACTATTTGCCGGGATGGTGACTTTCAGAAGTAAATAGCCCTTTTCCTGCTTCCAACCTGATTCAATTTTACCTGCAACCGAATTTAGGGAAGCTTCTGCCGAGGATAATCCCTGAGGTATGTATGGCTGAATGTAGATGTGTTTGTATCCGATGGATGTTGTACCATCTGAAGGAGACCATATACCAGCCAGATATTTATAGAAATATTCGTCAATAGAGCCAAACATCTGATGATTCGGAGAATTTTTGCCATCCCACTGTTCTCTCAGTGTTGTTGCTCCTTTACTGATCCAATATCCAAAGCTTGGGAATGATGTTTGCGTTACAAGAGACCAGGCGATGTCTCCCAATCCGTTTTTAATTAGCACCGGCCACATGTATTTGGTTCCTATGATTCCTGTATTCAGATGGTTTTTATGGCTCTTAACGATATCATCTGTTAATGTTTGCAGCACCTTTTCTTTGTGACCCTCCGGAATGATATCACTGTTTAATGCAAGGAGCTGATAAGTCTGGTACGTGGTGTCACTGCCATAGAGATTGGTTTCGGGCTTGAAAAATTTCTTATTCAGTTCGTTTTTAATTGTATCGGCGAGAGCGGCATATTTAACAGCATCCTCCTTCTCTCCAAGAACTTTCGCAATCCTGGACATTATGTCACAATCCTTATAATAATAATAAGTATGGATCATCGGATGATTCGGATCATCGCTTTTCCCGGGAGCACACCATTCTCCAAGTGTATACCAGTAAGAACCGAAATTATTAATGATATAAGGCTCTTCCGGATTTGAGTCTGTTTTTGCGAGATTATGCAAATATCCAATGAATTGTTTCATGGATGAATAGTGTTCTTTAAGAACTCTTGTGTCATTGTAGTATTGATACATCCACCAGGGAATCAGAATATAAGCACTGCCCCAGGCTACTCCTCCTCCGTTTCCGCCAATAAGGGTAGGGGAGGTATTGGGAATACGGCCTCCGGCCTCCTGAGCATCCTTCATGTCATTTAACCATTTGGTGTAAAAGGCTGCCATTTGAAAATCATGCATGCAAGCTTCTGCAACGATCTGACCATCTCCTGTATAACCTCCTTTTTCACGTTGGGGGCAATCGGTAGGATAGCTCAGGGTATTGCTTTTTATTGACCACAAGGCAGCACGATGGATTTTATTGAGCAATGAATCTGACGTTTTGAAAGAGCCGTTATCTTCAAGAGCTGACCGGACAACACGTCCCTCCACATTCACTGATTTCAGCTGGTCCGGTTTATCTGTGGTAACTTCAACATAGCGGAAACCGGTATAAAAGAAACCTGGCTCATAGATTTCTGTTCCTTTTCCTTTTAAGGTATAATCAGTCCATATTTTGGACTGGTAAGGCTGTTTTTTGCTGAGGTTATCCTCTTTTTGCAACAGTTTTGGGAAAAGCGAATCGTTCAAAGTCTCTGCTCCCCGGATGTGCACAGTTAATCCATTAGTACCTCTTACTTTAATCCGCCACCAACCGGAGAAATTCTGTCCCATGTCAAAAAGGTAAACTCCTGGTTTTGGATTTGTCCTTGCGATGGGCTGAAATGTATTGGTGACTTTAACGGCAGGCATCAGCTGAGAAACGATAATCCCACCAGGTTCTTTGGCAATGGATGCATCCTGCCAGACTGAATCATCAAATCCAGAAGAGTTCCAACCCTCCTTCTCCAAACGGGCATCATAATCTTCTCCTCCATAAATGTTATTGAAGGTAATAGGTCCTGAAGAATATTTCCATGAATTATCGGATACAATCTTCTTCTGAGAACCGTCTTTATAAGTAATATTTAATTGCGCCAGTATTTTAGGTGTTCCCATATTAAGGCCTCCATTGGCCCAGCAATACCGGCCCTCTGTTTTTTTTAGGCGGAAGGCTCCGTTTCCCAGTACAACTCCCAATACATTTGATCCATTCTTTAATTGTTTGGTTACGTCATGGGTAACATAAAGAATGCGTTTCCTGTAATCGGTTATACTGGGATCTAAAACATGATCTCCTATTTTTGTTCCATTGAGATAAGCTTCATAGTATCCGGCAGCTGTAATATGGAGGAAAGCTTCTTTAACGGATTTGTCTGACCCAAATTCTTTTCTGAACAGAGGGGCTGAGATAGAAGAATCTCCGGCTGAAATCCATTTGGCCTGCCAATCGGAGGGACTGAAAAAGCCGGTATGAAATTCTGCAGGTTTGCTCCAAACACTTTGCTTGCCTTTCTGGGTCCAGATGTTTACATTCCAGTAATAAGTCTTATCGCTTTGAAGTGCGTGACCGGTGTATTTGCGATTGGCGGATAGGTCAGAATTGATTTTTCCCGAATCCCAGACTTTCCCATGACCTCTTCTTACATCTTCATAATTATCTGATATGAATATCCGGTAAGATGATTGGACGGTTGCTCTTTCATTGCTTAAAATTTCCCAGCTGAACCGTGGCTGAGGTTTGTCCATCCCCAGGGGATTTTCAAGGTATTCACATTTTAGGTTCGTCACTATAAGAGGATGATTGCTCGTGCAATTGATAATGATTCCTGAGAATATAAAGGAAAAAACGATGATGTAAATTCCGGAGACAGTTTTCATACTTAATCAGGTTATTACTTTAAAGATTTAAAATAATGGATTTTTAATAAACCAAAGATATAATTTTCTGATTGTTTTGTCTGATTTGCGAGGGGAAATTACAATTTTTCAGGCCACATTCTTTCTTATTATTTTTAATAATATGTCAGTATTAATTATAATTTTTGATTTATTATTATTTAAATTTGTTCCTCTTGTGTAAACAGAGATTTTGTTTTATTCTATCATTCAAAAAATTAAAATATGAAAAGGAATGTTCTGCTTGCGTTTTCATTGATTTTGAGTTTATTGATCTCGGGACAGGTTTTTGCCCAAAAAATGAATCAACTAACAAAACAGGAAAAGAAACAAGGTTGGGTTCTTTTATTCAACGGTAAAAACTTTGATGGATGGAGACAATGCAATGGCACTGAGATGCCCAAAAACTGGACTATTGATCAGCAGGCCATGAAAGTATTTACAGCAGAAGGAAAGAAACCTGGACAAGGTTCAGGTGGTGACATTGTTTATGGTACAAAGAAATTTAAAAACTTTGAACTTTCTGTGGACTGGAATGCCGGCAAGATGGGTAATTCAGGTATTTTCTTCAACGTGCGTGAAGTCCCTGGCAAACCTATCTATTATGCAGCTCCGGAAGTTCAGGTACTTGACAATGTTGATGCGACAGACAACAAGATTGACAGTCACCTCGCTGGATCACTGTATGACATGATTGCCGCTGACCCAAAGACGGTGCATCCGGCTGGCTCCTGGAATACGATCGTAATCAGGGTTAAGGATGGACAAGTCACACACATACAGAACGGAGTGAAAGTTCTCTCTTATACTTTATGGACTCCGGAATGGGACGCAATGGTGGCTAAAAGCAAATTCAAATCATTCCCCGGATTTACCGAAGGGATTGCTAAAGATGGTTACATCGGGCTCCAGGATCATGGATATCCTATCTGGTTCCGCAATATCAAGATCAGAGAGCTGTAGGCTGGAAACTTAAGAATTAAGGCTTTAGGCTAAAGGCTGTAGGCAATGAGGACTTAAAAAGGGAAAAGGGGATGTATTTTTATCCCCTTTTTCCCTTATAAGTCAGATAAGGAAATTGAGTGATTGTGCAAGTGAGTTACATCCATCTCTTAAAAAACAACTGTATTGACGATGAAAGATCTGACTAAACTTATTTACTGTATTTTCATTTTAACCTTTAGCGCCTGTTCGATGGAAAACTCAAAGGGTAAAGCGCCTGAAAAAGCTGGGGCTTCCAATAATATTCATGATTATCTGATTAAGGAAGCGAAGAAGATTACCGACTCTTCTCTCAATGGAATTAATTCTTTGAGTGATTGGAATAATATGAGAGCTAAACGGTACGACGAATACCTTGAAATGATGGGATTAAAATTTTTGCCGGTAAATGGGAAGAGATCGGATCTTAATGTAAAAGTCACAGGAACCATTCAGAAAGATGGGTACCGGATAGAGAAATTGTATTATGAGTCTTTGCCTGGTCTTTACGTTCCGGCCAATCTGTATATTCCTGATAAAACCAATGATAAGGCCCCGGCTATTCTATATGTGTGTGGTCATGAAGCAACGCAAAAAGAGGCCTACCAGGAACATCCAAGAAAGTTTGCCCAACTGGGTTTTGTCAGCCTGATTATCGAGACCATTCAGCTTGGAGAGGTTAGAGGAGAACATCATGGCTGTTACAGTAATGGATGGTTTAACTGGTACAGCAGGGGGTATACCCCCGGTGGGGTCGAATTGTGGAATGCTATCCGCGGAATTGACCTGCTTTGCTCAAGGCCAGAAGTGGATGCCAACAATATTGGCGTTACGGGTATTTCGGGAGGAGGATCACAGTCGTGGTTCATTGCTGCCGCTGATCCCCGTGTCAAGGCTACAGCTGCGATTTGCGGAGCAAGCACACTGGAAGCCCAACTCACTTCTCGCACTATTGACGGACATTGTGATTGCATGATGCCCATTAATACCTACCTGATCGATTTTCAGAATATAGGTGCATTGATTGCTCCAAGGCCTTTTCTCATTGGTCAGGCTGACCGTGACGGGTGGTTTACCATTGAATCGGTTCACCGACTTCATGATGATGTAAAGAAAATATACGATCTATACGAAGCTTCTGACAAGATTGGATTTGTTGAAACTCCCGGCGGCCATTCTTATCATAAGATCTCGCGACAGAGGATTAATTCCTTTTTCATTGAACACCTGATGGGGAAGAAGGTTACTCCCGAATCAACTGGTGATGTAGACTTAACACCTGCCGCGCATGCTTCTGTTGAAGAATTGAAAGCTTACGTTGACGGGGCTCCGGCAGATGATCGTACTGTTAAAATTCAGGATTCTTTCATTCCGCTCCATCAATCTCCGGCCATTAATAATAAAAGTGAACTTCTTGCCTATAGAGATTCTGTTAAGAAGCTATTGAAAGAAAAAACATTCAATGCTTTTCCTAAAACTCCGATGCCATTCGATCCGGTGTTGTTGCACCAGACTAAAGATTATGGCACCTATGGAATGGATAACTACAGCTTTGTGACGGAAGAAGGTTGGCGTTTAAAGACTGGCATTTTCTGGGAAAATGATCCAGGCGAGAGGAAACCTTTAATGATTGTTCTGAGAAATCCTGATGTTATTTGGAAAAGTCCTGGGGTTGATAAAAGCGAGTCACTTAAATTAATTGGTGAATATGGACAAGGGAGAAACCTTGCTTATTTTGATGTGAGAGGTGTTGGCGAAACCGGATGGGACCAGAATCAACAATGGCATATCAGGCGTTCTGCAGCTTGGATTGGAAGAACGATTGCTTCCATGCAGGTTTATGATGTTCTGCGTTGTCTTGAATTTTGCAGAACCCTGAAAGGTGTTGATCCAGAGAAAATCGGGATTGCGGCTGATGGCCCTTTGTCAGCTGTAGCATTATATGCTGCCTTGCTGGATGGAAGATGTGAGACCGTTATTTTGAATAACCCGCCGGAAACTCAGGATACTGCAAGTTCACCCGACGGCAAAGGGGCAGCCATTGAAATGCTTAACTGTTTGCAGATAACAGATCTTAAGGAGTTCCCCGCTTTGCTTTTTCCATCCAGGGTTATCGTGAACAGTGGGATACCTTCTTCATGGAATTGGTCTGTAGAAGTATTAAGAAAGACTTCAGACTTTAGACCTTAGGCTTAAGGAAAGTTCCGGGGCTCTTCATTGGTATATTAAAATATTCACGTTCTTGTAGAGACAAGGCACCGCCTTGTCTCATTCCTCACCCAAACAACTGGAAATAATTATGGGGTGCCCAGTTGTTTTGACAATAAGACAAGGCATTGCCTTGTCTCTACAAGCTCAGGTACCTGGGGTAAGCCTCAACTGGGACTTGGTACGGAGCAAATACGGAGAAGAACAGCATCCGATTGCAACAAAAACATCTATTTGATTAGAAATCATAAAGAAGTTTTATTTTTCCTTTGGTAGAAAGAATTAGAATTTATATTTTTGCACTCCAAAATGTTCAGGCCGGCTTTTTAAGAGGAGATTAAAAGATTTCACGCCGTCCGGACTCAAATAAATAAAAACGTAATAATGTACGCAATTGTAGAGATCGCCGGACAACAGTTCAAGGTTGAAAAAGACAGGAAGGTTTACGTTCACCGTCTGCCTCAGGAAGAGGGCGCTGGTGTTGAATTTGAACGTGTATTGCTCGTGGATAACGAAGGGGCAATCAGTATCGGCACACCCGTTGTAGAGGGAGCTAAAGTTACCGCCACAGTGCTTAAACATCTTAGGGGAGACAAGGTTATCGTCTTCAAGAAGAAAAGGCGCAAAGGTTACAGGAAGAGAAACGGTCATCGTCAAAACCTGACACAAATTCAAATCAACGAAGTTACAGCGTAAAACGTTAAAAATATTTTACCATGGCACATAAAAAAGGAGCGGGTAGTTCAAAGAACGGCCGCGAATCAGAAAGCAAACGATTAGGAGTAAAAATATTCGGAGGCCAGGCTGCCAAAGCCGGCAACATCCTTGTACGTCAAAGGGGAACCTCTCATAATCCCGGTGAAAATGTTGGGATTGGAAGGGATCACACCTTGTTTGCCCTTATCGATGGTACTGTTAAATTTCAGAAAAAGAAAAACGATAAATCTTACATTTCTGTTGAGCCATTCAAATCAGCAGAATAATCTCTGAAAGAATTATTTTGAATCTCCTGTTTTATTATCAAGGTAATGGAACAGGAGTTTTTTATTTTGTACTTTTGTTCAATAAATTGTTTTAAAGTTTCAAAATTCTAATGTTTCAAATGCTCGCAACCTTTGGAACGATGGAGCTTTGAAAATCCTTGGAACTTTAAAATTTAAACTTGAAACATTTATCTAACGCATGCTTAGTTTAAAATTCATCCAGGATAATCCTGAATTTGTGATAGAACGTCTTGCCGTGAAACAGTTTGATGCCCGCGAGATTGTAGGCAAGGTGATTGCCAATTATGAAAGACGCAATCAAACCCAGATTGAGATTGACTCTCTGAAATCCTCAATGAACAAGATTTCAAAAGAAGTAGGACTGCTTTTAAGAGATAAAAAAACAGTTGAAGCTGAAGAGGCAAAAGCAAAAACCATTGAATTAAAAGAATCCATTAAGAAATTTGAATCCGTTTTTACTGCCATAGATGAAGAATTGGCCCAGCTCCAGGTACTTCTGCCGAATCTTCCTTCTTCAATTGTTCCGGAAGGGAAGACTCCGGAGGACAATGTCATTGTAGAAACAGGAGGTGAAATACCTTCGCTGTATGAAGGAGCTAAACCGCATTGGGATCTGGCTGCGCAATATGATCTGATTGATTTTGAACTTGGCGTAAAAATCACAGGAGCCGGTTTTCCAGTATATAAAGGCTTGGGAGCCCGACTCCAGCGTGCCCTGGTCAACTTTTTTCTGGACCAGGCCAGAGAAAACGGATACCTGGAAGTTCAGCCTCCCTACGTGGTTAATGAGGCTTCCGCTTATGGTACGGGACAACTGCCGGACAAGGAAGGACAGATGTATCACTGTAACCTGGATGATCTTTATTTGATCCCGACAGCTGAAGTGCCTGTCACCAACATCTTCCGTGATGTCATCGTGGACGCAAAAGATCTTCCGATAAAAACCACAGCTTATTCAGCCTGTTTCCGCAGGGAAGCAGGATCATATGGGAAGGATGTACGTGGATTAAACCGTCTTCACCAGTTTGATAAAGTAGAAATCGTCCGCATTTCCCATCCTGATAAGTCATACGAATCACTGGATGAGATGGTAGCCTATGTGAAATCCCTGGTTCAGAAACTTGGCCTTCCTTTCCGGATCCTTAGACTTTGCGGAGGAGATATGAGCTTTACATCGGCGCTGACTTATGACTTTGAAGTGTGGTCAGCAGCTCAGGAGCGGTGGCTTGAAGTTTCGTCTGTTTCGAATTTTGAATCTTTTCAGGCAAACCGTCTGAAATTGAGATACAGGGAAGAAGGATCAAAACCCCAGATAGCACATACTTTGAATGGAAGTGCCCTGGCCTTGCCGAGAATCGTGGCAGCCATTCTTGAAAATTACCAGACACCCGAAGGTATTCGTATTCCTGAAATTTTGACTCCTTATATGGGCTGTGAAATAATCAGAAATTAATAAGGCTTTCGGTTTAATAATTCTAAATAAAAAATTACTTTCGGGATTATTTTAGCTTCAAAATCGAGTAGGAAGCTTTGGTAAGGGAGATTCAAGAATATATGGAGAAAATGCAATCCGGAATTAAAAATGTTTCATTAACTGGCCTGATTATTACCTTGGGTATTGTTTACGGTGACATTGGAACAAGCCCGTTATACGTGATGAGCGCTATCATAAACAGCTCAAAGGTAGGCAATGAATTATTGATTTACGGAGCGTTGTCCTGTATTTTCTGGACATTAACTCTTCAAACTACTGTTAAATATGTCATTATTACCCTTCGTGCCGATAACCATGGGGAGGGAGGTATATTTGCTCTTTTTGCCCTGATCAGAAAAAAAAACAACTGGATCGCGATCGTGACTATGATTGGTGGCAGTGCGTTATTCGCCGATGGAATTATTACCCCTGCAATGACTGTTACCTCCTCAATTGAAGGTCTCAGGCTTCTTTATCCTCAGATATCCGTAGTTCCTGTTGTTCTCACGATTTTATTTGTGCTGTTCTTTTTTCAGCAGTTTGGAACGGGTTTTATGGGTCGGGTATTTGGTCCCATAATGTTTCTTTGGTTTATCATGTTAGGAGTACTTGGAGTCAGTCATTTAATCTATGAACCAAGAGTTCTTGCTGCCCTCAATCCGGCCTGGGCCATTCGTTTCCTTTATGAATACCCTGGTGCGGTTATTCTGCTGGGTGCTGTATTCCTTTGTACCACAGGTGCAGAAGCATTGTATTCCGATCTTGGTCACTGTGGTCTGAAAAATATCCGTATTTCCTGGTTTTTCGTTAAAGCCTGTCTTATTATTAATTATTTTGGACAAGGCGCTTTCCTGATTAATCATCTTGATCAGCTCCAGGGAATTAATCCTTTTTTTGAAATTATGCCCCGATGGTTCATTTTGCCGGGAATAATTATTGCTACTGCTGCTGCTGTTATTGCCAGTCAGGCGCTGATCAGCGGGTCATTTACGCTGATCAGCGAGGCCGTTTCCTTGAATATATGGCCTAAAATAAAAATTTTATATCCTACGGTAATTAAAGGTCAGGTTTATATTCCCTTCGTAAATTGGTTTTTATGGATTGCCTGTACCTTCGTAGTTATATATTTCGGTGCGTCATCGAGAATGGAAGCTGCCTATGGTTTATCTGTTACCATCACCATGATCATGACCACGCTTCTACTCTCGTATCATTTGCGTTTGAAGAAAAATAATCCTTTTTTGGTTGGGCTGCTGTCGCTTGTTTTTCTAACTATTGAGGGTGCTTTCCTTTATGCCAATCTTCATAAATTTTCAAACGGAGGATGGCTGACAATCTTAATGGCTTTGATCTTCTTTACCATCATGTATGGCTGGTATTTCGGCCGAAAGATTAAAAATCAATACATCAGTTTTGTAAATATCAGGAAAGATCCTGAGATTTTCAAGGAACTAAGCGCCGATACTTCTGTTCCAAAAATAGCAACCAATCTTGTTTATATTTCCCATGCCAACCGTGTTGATCAGATCGAATCCAAGATCATGTATTCCATCTTCAACAAACATCCCAAAAGAGCAAGTACCTATTGGTTTCTTCACATCGATAATCTTGACACTCCGGACACTTTTGAGTATGTGGTTCATCATCTAATTCCAGGTGTACTGATAAAAGTGGATTTCCGCCTGGGCTTTAAAATTCAAAGGAAGATTAATCTATATTTCCGGGAAGTGGTCGAGGATCTTGTCAAAAGCGGCGAAATCAGCATGGTCAGCCAATATGATTCACTTAAAAAACATTCCATACCGGCCGATTTTCTTTTTGTCAATCTGGACAGGATCATGACTCATGATTATAATTTGCCTCCGTTGAAGACTTTTATCATGGGGCTGCATAACGTGATTAGAGGGTTTAGTCTTAACGATGTTAAATCACTGGGGTTGGACACGAGCAATGTGATCGAAGAAAAGGTTCCGATTGTGATTGAACAGGCTGTTAAGAAAAGAATTACAAGGGTCAATCATTTCCCTAAGATCAATAAAAAACCTGTTTTTCTGGAGCAGAACTAATATTTGCTTTGATGGATTCCCGACTGACATACCAGCAGGCACTCAACAGGGCTACAGCACTTTGCAGCAGATCAGAAAAATGCAATTCTGAGGTAAGAGCTTTGTTCAATAACTGGGGACTATCAGCGGAAGAAGCCGGTAAGGCTCTGAACTATCTGGAAAAGGAACGTTTTCTCGATGAACAAAGATATGCAGACTATTTTGTTCATGATAAATTTCATTTGAATAAATGGGGCCGGTATAAGATCATTTACATGCTCAGGATGAAGAAGATCTCTGAAGTAATGATCAATAAAGCACTTGAGAGCATATCAGCCGAAGAATACGAGCATGCGATCAGGCATCTGCTTGCAATGAAAGCAAAAACCATCAAAGGGGCCAACACCAGGGATAAATTATCCAGGCTGATCACTTTTGCCCAGGGAAGGGGATATGAAGGTGACCTTGTCTTTCGCATTGCAGAGGAAATTTTCGCTGTGGAAGATTAATCACTTTACCCTCCCTCAATTTTATTACCTTTGCAGGAGTAATTCATAATAAAAAGAAATAATGTTATTAAAAGAACAGCTTAAGGATCTTGTTGAGCGCCGGGATGCGTTAAGGAGGTTTCTTTGACATCGATTCGAAAATAATCAGGGTAGAAGAAGAAGAATTGAAAACGCAGGCCCCCGATTTCTGGGGAAATCCAAAGGAGGCTGAAAATCATATGAAAGTCATACGTTCCGTCAAGCAATGGACGGATGCCTTCAAAGAAGTAGATACCGCGGTGGAGGATCTGCAAATATTTTTTGAATACGGCGAAAGCGGTGAAATCAGCGAAAAGGAGCTTGAGGATCAATTTGCTCAGACAAAGGAGCTTGTGGAAAATCTCGAGACTAAAAATATGCTCCGCCGTGAAGAAGACCGTTTGGGAGCCGTATTGAAAATAAATGCAGGAGCCGGGGGAACCGAGTCCAACGACTGGGCTGATATGCTGATGAGGATGTATCTCCGGTGGGCTGAAAAGAATAAATACACTGTACGTGAAGCAAGCTTTGTACCTGGGGAAGATGTTGGCGTAAAAAGTGTCACGTTGGAAATTGAAGGCGATTTTGCCTACGGTTACCTTAAAAGTGAGAATGGCGTTCACCGTCTGGTGAGAATCTCTCCTTTCAATGCACAAGGCAAAAGGCAGACCTCTTTTACATCGGTCTTTGTGACCCCCCTTATTGACGATACCATTAACATTGAGATCAATCCCTCTGATATATCCTGGGATACTTTCCGGTCAGGGGGAGCCGGCGGGCAGAATGTAAACAAAGTCGAAACCGGGGTCCGTCTGAAGCACGCACCTTCAGGGATTATCATTGAAAATACAGAATCCCGTTCTCAGCTCCAGAACAAGGAAAATGCAATACGGCTTTTAAAGTCCCAGCTTTACGCTCTTGAACTTGAAAAAAGAAATGAGGAGACCTCCAGGGTCGAGGCATCAAAAAAGAAAATAGAATGGGGTTCCCAGATCCGTTCCTACACCATGCAGCCCTATAAACTGGTAAAGGACGTTCGCACAGGTTTTGAAACCGGCAATGTTCAGGCTGTAATGGATGGGGATATTGACGGGTTCATTAAAGCTTACCTGATGGAATTTTCAGAGGCAGAAAATGCGGACCAATAAGAATCAACTGATCATGAGCTCTCTTTAAACCGCAGGATCATATATAAAGCTCTGCAGAATTTCAAAGGCAATTATCGAAATAAAATATTTGAAAGAGTATCCCAACCCGCGGGTACTCTTTCCTTTTCCACACTATTTATTCGCACTTATTTGGGTATTTATTCGCAGTTTGTTCGCATTCTAAGCGAAGGAAGAGCGAACAATCAGCGAACAAAGTGCGGACAAATTACGGAGAAGGTATGGGGAAGGTATGGGGAAGTTATGGGGAAGTTATATGGAAAGAGAGCCGTTTTGTATTGCGGGAAGAGAATAAATAATTCATTTTTCGAAATTACAGCAAAGACCTAAAGCAATGACAAGGAAACAAATGCCTGATTACAGCGAAACCAATAATTCATGATAACCAAGCTGATGCCAAATAACGGAGAAGACTATGTTTTTTGAAAGCGCAGCAAATGGCCCCATTACAGGACAATAAAAAAGGCTGATCTTCTGATCAGCCTTTTTCTATATTAGCTATTGGATATCAATAGAATTTGGCACGTTTATCTACGATTTTTGCATATTCCCGGAGGGCTTCGAAAGCTTCTGAATTAGCCCTGTAATTCATGGAAGCTGCAAGTTTGAACTTCTCTGCGGCAAGATTCTGCTGACTTCCGGTTTTCTCGGATGTGACCTTCACTACAAAAACGCCGCTGTTTCCCTGGACCGGTTTAGAGAGTTTATTTACTTCGAGGACGGAAGCAGCTCCGACAACAGCCGGTTCATTGCCTAACCCCGGAATGGAGTATGACTCGAAATTAATGTCATTGGCTTCATTAACGGTTACGCCCATCAGGCTTGCAAGTTGGGTCAGATCAGTTTTACCTGACATTTTTTCAATCAATTGCTGTGCTTTCTTTTCCCTTTTAACCGCAAGTTCAATGTTGCTTTTTACACTGTTGAAAGTGGCGATGCCTTCTTTTTGAATGTCTGATAAAACAGATACAACAAACTGGTCACCCAATTCAAATATAGGAGTTCCTTCCGTACTCAAGATTAAGGCTCCCTTTTCTGCCTTGTAAGCAGCCCTGATCAATACACGGGAATTTTCAATTCCTGTAATGTCCTTGTCATTTTCATGCACCACAGCTGATTTTTTGTCCAGGCCCTGCGATTTAATCAAGTCATTGAACTTCTTCTCATCCGGATTGGAACTGACAAATTTGGAAGCTTGGGTATAGGTAGCCTGATAGGTTTGAGTGCTTGGCGTAATCGCACGATCAATGATGCCCAGCTGAACATTTGGAGCAAGTTTCCCGCGATTGATAACCTGTAAAAGATGAACTCCAAACTGGCTGTTTACGACCTGAAGATCATTTACTTTCCCAAAGAAAGCGGCATCTTCGAATGGTTTAACCATCATACCGCGGCGGAACCATCCAAGGCTTCCCCCGTTATTGGCAGAACCCGGATCCTGAGAATTGGCTTTGGCTACATCTTCAAATTTAGCTCCCTTAATAATTAAAGTTTTCAGGCTGTCGATCGTTTTGGCGGCTTTGGCTGCTTCAGGCGCCGAGTTCACCCTGATCAGAATATGTCTTGCCTGAACGGAATCAGGAAGTTCTTCGAATTTCAGTATTTTGGCAATCTTCCAATCATTTTTTTCCTTGTAAGGACCGTAAATCTCTCCCACAGCGTGGCTGAAAGTAAATTCGCCCAATTCAGGAGCTAATTCTTCTTTCTTGAAAAAAGAAGGATCAAAGGGTTTGTCGGAATTAATGTTGATGAAAGCTGCAGGATCTTCAACGGCTGCAAATTCAGCTTTTATATCATTGATCCATTTAACCAGTTTATCTTCGTCAGCCTTGGAAGGGATTACAGGGGAAAGAAACATATTCGATTTTTCTTGAATCGCCCTGGTTTATAACTATCCTTGTGCTTGTTATAATAGTCCTGCAGTTCTTTTTCTGAAATTTTGACCTCGTTGTCCGGAATGGAAGAGTAAGGTTTGGAAACAAACTGAATGTTTACCTGACGGCTGTTTGATTGCAACCCATCTTTTGCCTCTTCATTTGTGACATAAAGACCTTTGCTTAACAGATCATTGTATTTTTCAAACGAGCGTTCCTCCACAATCTGGTTTTCCCACCGAAAAGCCAATAGGCGTGCTCCTTACTGGAAGCGTTGGACTGCTGGTATTTCAGAAACTGAATCAAAGCGGCCCGGTTAATGGCGCCTGTATTGGGATCCCTGAAGATACTCTGAATGATCTGATGGGGATTTTTACCCTGAACGAGATCGAAGAGTTCGTTTGCATTTACTGCAATCCCAAGGTTTTTATATAAATCCTTCATCGTGAGGTTTCGAACCAATACCTGCCAGGTCTGTTCCCTGATCTGATCCATGGTATTGGCATCGACTGAAGTCTTTCCTGAATTCATCTTGTAAATTTCGGAGAGATCATCGACTTTCTTTTGGAACTCAGGATAAGTTACAGTATTACCCGCAATTTCAGCTAATTCCATTTGCTTACCCTTCATGATCGAGCTTCCGGATTTGAAAGCATCTCCCAGGATAAAGGCCGCCAGGGCCATACCGATAAAGATCGCTATCGCTACTCCGGCACGGTTTCTGATCTTTTGTAATGTTGCCATCGATATTATGTACTTTATTAATAACGTTAAAGTTTACAAGGGTACGAAGATAATATTTTTAGAGTTTTAAACCTTAGCTTATCCTTACCTATTTTATCATTTTTCCAATATCCTCATTTCTACAAGTTCAATACTGGTCTTTGAGCTCCTTAAAATTCTGAATTCATGTTTGCCGATTTGTATGATGGCATTGGTTTTTGGAAAGCTGGAATAGTGAAACAAGATATAACCGGCGATGGTTTCGTAGGATGTACCGGTATGTAAATTAAGGTCATACATTTCGTTTATGGCTTCAATTTCCAATCTTCCCGAAAAGATATACCTGTTATCATCAATTTTTTTGGAAGTTATACCGGGTTTGTCGTGTTCGTCTTCTATTTCCCCGAAGATTTCTTCCAGAATATCTTCGGTCGTGATCATGCCGGCTGTTCCGCCGAATTCATCCACAACGATGGCAATGCTTTTATGTTCTCTGAGCAATTTTGAAAGCAGTTTTTTGGCTTCCATTGTTTCGGGGATGAATGAGACTTCTCTCAAGCAGGAACTGATGTTTTCCGGTTGATTAAATAAGTCGAATGAATGGACGTATCCAATAATATTATCTATGTGATCCCGGTAAATAAGAATTTTTGAGAAGCCTGTTTCAGTAAATTTCTGTCGCAGTTGTTCGAGATCAGAGGTCTCTTCCATCATTTCCATATCCGGCCTCTGAATCATGCAGTCTCGGACCCTCACTTTTGAAAAAATCGAGGGCATTTTTGAATAGTTTTATTTCACTTTCGAGTTCATGATGCGCATCACCCATTGAATTTTCACTCTCCCGGGTAAAAATATCCTGGTCCAATTTGCCGAAGATTTTTCTTTTATCTATTTGAGTTCCGGTTCTGCCATACCATTTAATTGAAAGAGATTGAGAAAAGGTCATACAAATCCATGTTACCGGGTAAAACAGATAAAAAAAGAAGGCCGCTGGTATTGAGAGTGAATTAAGAATTCTGTTCGGATTGATATTGAAAATAGCTTTTGGCAACAAATAGGACATCACTAACAGAACAATTGAGGAAACAGCCGCCTGAACGAGGATAGAAAGAAATAAATTTGAGATTCCGGGTAAAAGATGATAAAAAAAACGGATGGAAGCATAACTGAACGTGATTAATGCAAGAATATTTCCCACCAGCATCGTGGCTGCATACTGTCCGGGATTCTCAATAAATCTTCCTATAAATCCAGTGTGAAAAATGTTCTTTGATTTGTCGAGCTCTATCTGCAGTTTGTCGGATGAGACAAAGGCTATTTCCATGCCTGAAAAAAAAGTAGATGCAAGGAGTGAGATCAGGATGATCGTTATTGAACTCATCATACTTCAGTAAAATTATTGATCTTCCATATAAACGTGACCCTTCGTTTTCATAAATGTCCATTTGGTCATCTGGGCATCCGATTTAAATCCACCGGTTCCGTTCATATTATCGCCACTCGCTTTCGTAATACTGAAAAATCTGTCAGTATAAATTAAATCTTCTTTCTGCTTGTAATTCAATTCTTCCGTTCGAAGGGTATCTCCTTTGGCGTTGATCATGATCACATTTCCGCTGGCATACAATCTTCCTTCATTTATAAATTCTTTTCCATAATTGGCCGACATTTCAGATTCTATTTTTTTATTCTGATCGTATTTCTGAACATGGAAGCCTTCAGGGAATTCACGATAAGCTTCTTTTCTGGAATTTCTCTCTTCAGGGAAAAACAGCAATCTTGGAGCTGTGAGGTGATACCTGATTATCCCTGAATCATTATAGGTAGTCTCAATATTTACAGCATCAAGCTGAGGAACTGATTTTTTCTCAATAATTTCAGAAGAAATATCTGAACTGACTTTCGACTGACAGGAAAATACGAGCACGAAAAATCCAATTATCATTAGAAAAGAAAAGAATCTGATTTGTATCAATTCCACTGTAAACGAAAATAAATTCCGGACTTTCATCGATTATCTTCTGCTTTTCAAAAACCTTATACTATAACAAAAACCAATTTATCTCTGTGTTAACGGATGTTTCCCTGCTGAAATACCAAATCAGTTTTTTTCTCCTGAGCTGGCAGTCTGAATTTATTACATCCCTTTGTATGGTATCAATCCCCAATTTTGCCTCTATTTCACGGAAATTAAATTTGAGCCATTTCGAATTGGTTTTAGCCTTTATTTCATACGTTCCGTCAAAGCTGGTATAATATTTACTTTTGGATTTATCAGCAGTCACAATTACGCCACGTGCTTCTTTACCATCTTTGGTGTATACGGTACCTTTAATGATTCTTGTTTTACCATATCCATCCAAAGCGGATGTAAGTAAAGTTAGCATTAAAAAAGAAATCCACAAAGTTTTCATGGTTGCTTGATTTGCCTTAATCGAATCTCCTTTTTACAAACCATCTGTCATACATCAAAATATGAAGAGTAAATTTAACGTATTTCTCCCGCAAAAGATCATTTCCGGTGGTGCCAAGCTGACCTATTTCAGTTGATAAATTGAAGGTCGAACGCGATCTGGGGAAGGGCAATCCAAGTCCGAAAGTAAAACCATAACCGTTTATCTGTTTATTATTCAGAAGGAGATAACTTTTGTCGAAAAACAAGCCACCTCTGAAATGAGATCTTTTCCAGTAACTGGTGATCGAATTTTCATTTGGCGTCCATTCAACTCCAGCTGAATACCTGGACATGTTTGTTAAAACGGTGCCTGCCGGCGTTGACTGGTTTTCGTCCACTTGTTGGACAAAATAATCCTGGCTACCTGCCTGCGCTCCATTTCTGATGATAGTAGTCCGCACCAATGATCAACCTGTCTTTCAAAGAATAGGATATGCCAAAACCAATACTTAAAGGAAGGGGAATATGACCGGAGGTGGTAACATTTTTCAAAGTATCGATGATTGCTGTTTGATTGCTTGAACCCTTAAAAAGACTTCTTTCTTCATAAATTGAATAAGACATTCCAAGAATTTTGCTTTGGTTCAAAGACCGCTCCAATAGTCCAGGTGTTTTTATTTTTTGTCGTAAAATGATACTGTACCCCTGTGGTCAATCCAAAATTGTGGACATTTAAGCTCTTCGAATTTAGGTAATCGTAAGCATTCGCATCATCCGGGAAATAGATATACGTTTGATCAATGATATTTCCAAACATGTACCAAAGATTGAAACCTACAGATAAATTCTTGTTGATATTGAATGCGTTACCAATAAAAGCTTTGGACAAAGCTCCTGATCCAATGAAGATCGAATTCGAATTTAAATTTTCTGAGGAACTATTAAGGGTGATGCTGTACCCTTTTTGAGAAAAGGGCATAATGCCAAAAGCTGTTCCCCACCACCTTTTTACGGGGAAAGAAAAGGCCAGATAATCAAAGTTGGTGTTGTTCGAACCGTTCTTGCTGAGAGCGGATTCATATTCGGTGTGTTTGGAGTTTGCTCCGAATTCCATCAGGAAACTTAAAGAATCAAGAGAGGTGTAAGAGGCCGGGTTTCCTGCATTTACCTGGTAAGGGTATCTCAAACCAATTCCGATTCCACCCATGGCTTCACTTCGTCCAAGGCTGTAATGGCCCAATGTTCCTACCCCAAATCTGGAATAAGGGGAACTGGTACTTGAACTGCTGTTTATTTGTGCTTTTAGCAGGATTGGCAGCATCAGGAGCAAACCTGATAAAAGAAGTAATTTATTTTTTCTCAGCATTGTATTCAATAATTCGGTTTAACCCTAAAAGTGTTAGTTCAAACATTACAAAGATGGTGTTTTTTAATTTCTCATCAAAAAGAAAGAATCACCTCCGGTAAGAATCGGTTTGCAATCTATCCATTTATCCTTTATTTTATCAATCATTGCATCTATTTCTGAAATTATTCCTGATTGAACCCCTGAACGGATAGCCTCTTCGGTTGTTTTGCCGATTAATGGAAAATTGTCAGATCTTTCAACCAGGGGTAATTTTTTTGTAAACTCATGCAGAGCTTTGAACCTGATTTCAAGTCCAGGAGAAATATTACCGCCAAGATAACGGTTATTTTCATCGATAAGATCGTAAGTAATAGCAGTACCTGCGTCGATTACCAGCAAATTGGAACAAGGAAACAAGCTGTTGGCACCGACTGCGGCCGCAATCCTGTCGGGGCCCAGTGTCTCTTTTGTCTCGTACAGATTTTCAATAGGGATGGGTGTCTGAGGTCCCATTTCTATAAAAAGGTCAAATTTATCTTTGAGGGTAGCGGTTAAATTTTTATCCATATCTTTTACAGAGCAGAAAATTGCCTGCTTCAAATCAGGATATTCTCTTTTCAGTTCATCCACAATTTCAGGATTCACCTCTTCCTCAATGATGGTCTTCAGTATCTTCTTATTTGAGAAAACCGCAAACTTAACCTGTGTATTTCCTATATCAATCACAAGGTTCATATACTAAATTAATTACGAATTACGAATTACGAATTACGAGTAACCCTCATTCTTCAATTCTTCATTCTTTAATTTCTTCGATATTCATACTGATATCCATTGCTGTTACCGAATGAGTCAGGGCACCTATGGAGATATAGTCTACTCCGGTTTCAGCCACTTCTTTTATTCTTTCAAGCGTCATGTTCCCCGAAGCCTCAACTTTTGCTTTCCCGTTGATTGCTTTTACGGCTTCTGACATCATTTGGTTTGTCATATTATCGAGCATGATCATGTCAACTTTCATTTCGAGAGCTTCATGAACTTCCTCAAGATTGGTTGTCTCTACCTCAATTTTAATGCTTTTGCCAGCTTCCTTTCTGATTTGTTCAACAGCTTTTCTGATTCCCCGGCTACCTTGATGTGATTGTCTTTTATCAGTACCATGTCGTAAAGACCTATCGGTGATTGGTGCCACCCCCCATTTTAACAGCATATTTATCCAGTAACCTGAGACCGGGAACGGTTTTTCTGGTATCCAATATTTGCGTGTTAAAATCTTTTAAAGCCTGCACATATTTTGCCGTGGCTGTTGCAATTCCACTCATTCTTTGCAAAAAATTCAGAGCAGTCCTTTCTCCGGTCAAAAGGGCCCGGTAGGAGCCTTTGATTTTTACAATGATCTGGCCTTTTTCAACGCGGTCGCCATCGGTAACAAATGGCTCCCAAACAATATCCGGATCAAGAAGATGGAAGACGTATTCCGCTATATTTAAGCCGGCAATTACTCCGGGTTCTTTTGTTTTCATGGAAGCGCTTGTGATTAAGTCACCAGGTATGATCGAATTTGTCGTTATATCTCCTTCACCTATATCTTCCCTGAAAGCATATTCAATTAATGGTTTTACTTCTTCCAACATGTTTCTTCCATCTTTCCCTTTCCGTTTTTTAATAAGTTAAATCGAATTTCCAAAAATCATGAACGGGTCTTCTTTTCCGCAAATGATCCATTTTTTGATTGAAAATTATTTTTAATCGAAGGATCTTAACTCCGAACTCTTTCAGTCGAGATGCTCCTGTCTTTTTCCTGAATCAGGTGATGTAATTGATCAGCGGAATCCACAGGATAATCTGATCTGACATGTCCGCCCCGGCTTTCTTTTCTTTCAATAGCTGAGATTGTAATAATCCGGCACAGATCAGTATGATTTATGATCTTGTGGAAATTGTAATCTCTGCCTGCATTGCTGTAATGTTTCGCAATTGCTTCAATTTTTGAATAAGCTGATTTCATTCCTTGCTCATTTCGGACAATTCCGACACAATTAGTCATAATTTTGGCTAACTCGTTTTTAATCTCCAGAAACTCATTTTCAGACTCCTGATAAAGAATTATTTTTTCGGGGATTATTCGTAAAGTAGCTTGATCACCTAATTGATGAGCCTTTTGAACGACTCTTTTACTGTAGACGAGACATTCAAGTAAAGAGTTGCTTGCAAGACGGTTTGCACCCATTACGCCCGTAGAGGCCACTTCCCCACAAGCGAATAAGCGGGCAATATTGGTTTGGCCCCAATTATCTGTCCGGATTCCTCCTACCATGTAATGCGCTGCCGGAGCTACCGGAATGAGATCGCGGGTCATATCAATACCGGATTGGAGCAGATGTTCATAAATAGAATGGAACCGCTCAATGATGCTTTTGCTGTCAAGGTGACGCAAGCTTAGGAAAACATTTGATCCTGTTTCCTGAATCCGGTTGAAGATAGCGGAAGAAACCACATCCCTTGGAGCCAGTTCCGCAAGAGGATGCAACCCATTCATAAACCTGATTCCATTGGAATCCAGCAGATAAGCTCCTTCTCCGCGAACAGCTTCACTGATGAGATAGGCCTCTTGTCCGGGAATCGCTAAAGCTGTTGGATGAAACTGAATGAATTCCATGTCTGCTACTTTTACTCCCGCCTGCCAGGCGAGAGCAATTCCATCACCGGTGGCTGTGTAAGGATTTGTAGAACGGCTGTAGAGCCTTGAAAGGCCTCCGGTTGCCAAAATAGTAGCTTTGCCCTGAAAAATTATATTTTCCCCGTTTATGTAACGCAAAGTTTGTACTCCTTTGCATTCTCCGTCTTCGACGAGAATTTTTACAACGGTAGTGAATTCAAAAGGGGTGATGTTATTTTTTTCTGCCACTTTCTTCAGCATGAAGCTGGTGGTCATTTTCCCAGTGGCATCCCCGTCCGCATGAAGGACCCTTCTTTTGGAATGGCCTCCTTCAAGCCCCAGTTTAAAGGTGCCATCACTCTCTTTGTCAAACTCCATTCCAAGATGGATGAGATCTTTAACCCGGTCCAATCCTTCAGTGACCAATATTTTGACTGCATCGTGATCACAAAGGTCCCGGCCTGCAATGATTGTATCTGTAAAATGGAAAGAAGGATCATCATCTGCACCAATAGCGGCGGCTATTCCTCCCTGTGCCTGGTATGAGTTGCTGATATCGAGTTCAGATTTGGAAATCAGAGCTACAGTTCCATGGTCAGCAGCATGATAAGCTGCAACTAATCCTGCAAGACCGCTCCCTACAACTATATAATCGTATTTGAGGATTTTCATTTAAAATAAGTTCTCCCGGATCATTAAGCGACAAAAATAACATTTCTGATCCACAAATCTGTTGACCATCAATTTTATTAATGCCACTTGTCAAAACAAGACGAAAACTTATTTCAACGGCCGGATCTTTTTTCCCTGGAATTCCCTCTTTTAAAGAGGGATATAATATTTATTCCTCCTGATTGAGATTGTCTACATTATTTTTCAGCCTTGCATAAACTACCGGAGGCTGTTTCTGATCGTCAATCCTGATTTCAACTTCCTCAGGAAATCTTGTTATGAATTTGGATAATTTCCCGTAATTGATCCCTTTTTCCTTCAGAACCACCCCAACTTCAGCAAGGTTGGCCCAGCCTTCAAATTTTGCGCAGCTTGTGACAGCTTCCCGCAGTATCCCGACAATTTCTGTTGATTCCATTATTAATTATTAATTATTAAATTTTTTAATTATTAATTAGATAGAGAAATAACACAAAACTTCTTACACCACTAAATTACGGATTTATTTCTAAATTGTTTTGTGAGAAAGGATTTATTTAAAATGCTATTAAGATCTGATCGGAATAAATTTTTAAAAGTGAAGTACAGAAGGAAATATCAGGTTAAATTCATAGTAAACGGTCCTGTGGACATAAATGCAAAAACTTAATTTACAGTATTCTACGATATATATTTAGCTGATTTGACTAATTTTTAAAAATCATATTTAATTTTTTATAACTTTGCATGGCAAAAAGTCAACACAAAATTTTATATCCATGTCATTTCTTTCAGATAAAGTTGTAATCGAGGGTTTAACCTTCGATGATGTGCTGTTAATACCAGCTTATTCAGAAGTTTTACCGCGGGAAGTAGACCTAAGTTCCTATTTTTCCCGCAATATAAAACTGAATACGCCTATCGTATCAGCAGCTATGGATACGGTGACCGAATCAAAAATGGCCATTGCCATTGCCCGTGAGGGTGGAATAGGCGTTTTGCATAAGAACATGTCCATAGAAGAACAGGGGAAACAGGTCAATATAGTGAAGAGGGCTGAAAACGGAATGATTTTCGACCCGATTACCATTTCAAAAGAGAAGCTCGTCGCAGATGCTTTAAGATTGATGGAAACTTTTAAAATCGGGGGAATCCCGGTTATCGATGGCGACCGTCGTTTAGTGGGAATCGTTACAAACCGTGATTTACGTTTTGAACGTAATATGAACCGGCCGATTGCCGAAGTGATGACTTCAGAGAATCTGATTACTACCGAAGTCAGCACTGATCTTGAAAAGGCTACCGAGATATTTAAAAATTACAAGATCGAGAAGCTTCCCGTTATAGATAAGAATGGAAAACTGATGGGGCTGGTAACTTATAAGGATATTACCAAGGCCAAAGATAAACCTTATGCCTGCAAAGATATTAAAGGGAGATTAAGAGTAGCAGCAGCGGTAGGTGTTACCCGCGATACAATGGACCGTATTGATGAATTGGTAAAAGCTCAGGTTGATGCCATTGTTATTGATACAGCTCACGGACATTCCAAAGGTGTACTTGAGATGCTGAAAAAAGCAAAGAATAAATACCCGGAAAAGGATATTATTGTTGGAAATATCGCCACGGCAGAAGCCGCATCCGAGTTGGTGTTTGCGGGAGCAGATGCAGTCAAAGTCGGGATTGGTCCGGGATCTATTTGTACCACCCGTGTGATTGCAGGAGTGGGTATTCCTCAATTATCTGCCATTTATTCTGTGGCAAAAGCTTTAAAGAACAGCGGCGTTCCAATCATTGCTGACGGAGGTCTGCGTTATTCGGGTGATATTGTCAAAGCCCTTGCCGCCGGTGCTCAAAGTGTTATGGCAGGATCTTTGTTTGCAGGTGTGGAAGAATCTCCCGGAGAAACAATCATCTTACAAGGACGAAAATATAAATCCTATCGCGGAATGGGATCAATTGAAGCCATGCAGAAAGGTTCAAAAGATCGTTATTTCCAGGATATGGAAGATGATATTAAGAAGCTTGTGCCCGAAGGAATCGTTGCCAGGGTCCCATATAAAGGATCGTTGGATGAAGTTCTTTATCAGATAGTTGGTGGATTGAGAGCCGGGATGGGATATTGTGGAGCTCATAATATTTTCAAATTACACGAAGCCAAATTCGTCCGGATTACCCATGCAGGAGTAGCAGAAAGTCATCCTCACGACGTAACAATTACCAGCGAATCTCCCAATTACAGCAGGGATTAGAAAGTAAAGGGAGAGAGGTGCAGCTCTATTCAGATTTTAATAATCTAAAAAATTGTTAAATAAAGGTAATGTCAGCAGCAGTGTCCTCTTCTATTCTGTAATATTGTGATTTCTCAATATTTTGAGGTAAATTTGAAGCCCAATGCAACCTGATGGTTCTTTTCCCCATCATGTATACAGGTTTTAAAGATTTTACTCACTAATATTGAGAAATTTATTTTTCAAAAAAGTTTATTATAATTCAGAAAAAAGGATGTTTAAAAACTCTATAAAAGGTTTTCTTCTGTTGGTGGCTTTGTTTCTTAATTTTAGTTTACGGGCTCAGGATAAAGTAATAGACCAGGTTGTTGCTGTGGTAGGGAATAATCCAATCCTGAAATCCGATATTGAACAACAAACGATTCAGCTGCTGGCGAATGGTGCAACGACTGCAGGGGATATGAAATGTGAAGTCCTGGAGCAGCTTCTTGAACAACGATTGCTTTTGGCTGAAGCAGAATTGGATACTACCATTATTGTTACAGATAATCAGATCAATCAGAACCTTGAGAGCAGGATTAATTATTTTATTGAACACATTGGTTCAGAAAAAGAGGTAGAAAAATACTTCAAAAAGCCTCTGTCACAGCTTAAGTCAGAGATGAGCGATATGATTCGGGAGACGTTGAAAACCGAACAAATGCAAGGTAAAATCCTACAGAAAGTAAAGGCAACACCTTCCGAAGTAAGACAATTTTATAAACAGCTTGCGAAAAAGGATATTTCTGAAATCCCGACACAATATGAATATGCTCAGATAACTGTTCTTCCTAAGGTTACAGAAAAGGAAGATTTGGAGGTTAAAGCAAAATTGCGTGATTTCAAAAAAAGAGTTGAAAACGGAGATAGTTTTTCTGCTCTGGCCGTTTTGTATTCTGAAGATCCTGGTTCTGCACGAAATGGCGGTGAAATGGATTATGTGGGGAAAGCTATGCTCGATCCCGCTTTTGCCACTGAGGCTTTTAGTCTAAAACCTGGTCAGGTTTCTAAAGTAGTGAGAAGTGAATACGGGTACCATATCATTCAGATGATAGATCGTAAAGGTGAAAAAGTTAAAGTCCGGCATATTTTATTAAAGCCCAAAGTTGATGATAAGGAATTGGAATTTGCCAAAATGAGGATTGATAGTCTTGCGGATTATATTCGAAAACAGACCCTCACCTGGGAACAGGCTTCCTATCGGTACTCTTCGGATAAGAACACCAGAAATAACGGAGGATTGGTTTCTTCTCCACGAACAGGATCTACAAAATTTCAGGCTGAAGATCTGGATCCTGATGTGAGTAAAATTATTGTTAACATGAATATCGGTGAGACCTCAAATCCCTTTTTAACTGTTGATGATAAACAGCGGCAGGTATATAAAATTATAAAACTTATTAATAAGACGAAACCTCACCAGGCTAATCTCCAGGAAGATTATCAGAGCATCAACGAAATGTTCCTGAATAAGAAAAAGACGGAAGTTTATCAGAAATGGCTTGTTCAGCAACAAAGAAAAACTTATATCCATATCGATGATTCTTATGCAAATTGTAATTTTAAATTGAAGTCCTGGAAGAAATAAAATCCTAAATTTGTATAAATTTTGTTATCTGAATTCCGGCCGCTGGTTGGAATTTTGATTATTTAATATGATAAATCCTAAGAAATTTTTTATCCGGTTTATATTTCTTTTTCTGTTGTTATTTCCTTTAATTGAGAATATTCAATCACAGGATATTAAAAAGAAGAGAAGGATTGACATTGAAAATGCAGATTTTTACACTTACGATGAAAAAATCATAGCGAATGCTGTCAGGCTGTTGGGCAATGTTCGCTTCAGACATAATGAGGTTGTTATGTTCTGTGACAGCGCTTATCAATACAATAATGTGAACATGGTGGATGCTTTTGGAAATGTTCATATTGTGCAAGGTGATACATTGAATCTTTATGGTGACAGAATCAATTACAATGGTAACAACAAACTTGCGAAGGTGAGGGGAAAAGTAAAACTTATAGATAAATCAATAACCCTTACCACTGACTCACTTAACTTTGATCTAACTACTAATATCGGCAATTATACCACAGGTGGTAAAATTGTAGATACGTCCAATGTATTGACAAGCATCAACGGGAAATATTTTGCAAGGAAGAATCTGTTCCTATTCAAGGATTCAGTCATTTTAACCAATAAGGATTTTGTTCTTCGTGCTGATACCCTTAAATATAACAGCGCAACAGAAAGTGCCTTTATTGTAGGTCCTACAACCATTACCGGTACCAAAAAAGGTGAAGTGCTCTATTCGGAAGAAGGGTGGTATGATACCCGAAAAAATGTCTCAGAGCTTTATAAAGCTTCCAAAATAACCAATAAAGACCAGAGCCTTGAAGGGGACACCCTCTTCTATGATCGGAAGTCTGGAAATGGGAGGGGAAGACACCATGTAGTTCTCACTGATACGACAAACCATGTTCGCATTAAAGGGAATTTTGGAATCTATAATGAAAATACCAAAATTGCTTTTGTGACCGACTCGGCCATTTTCATGCAATTTGGCAAGAAGGACACCCTTTACATGCATGCGGATACATTGAAAACAATACCTGATCCGGATACTTTAAGAGTCAAAACCAGTTCTCCTGATTCACTCAAAACCAGTTCTCCTGATTCACTTAAAACCACTTCTCCTGATTCACTCAAAACCAATTCTTCTGATTCACTCAAAACCAGTTCTCCTGATTCACTTAAAACCAATTCTTCTGATTCACTCAAAACCAGTTCTCCTGATTCACTTAAAAAGGATAATAAAATTTTCATGGCCTATCCAAGGGTCCGTTTCTTTAAATCGGATCTTTCAGGTAAATGTGATTCCTTAAGTTATCAGATGAAGGATTCTACTATTTTTATGTATTATGATCCTGTGCTCTGGTCGCAGAAGAATCAAATGACCGCCGATCACATTCAATATATTTCTAAAAAACCGGAGCCTTCTTTTGCCAGGCTGGAGAAGAATGCTTTTATCATTATGTCGGAAGACAGCATGAGGTTTAATCAAATTTCCGGCAAATTCATTGTCGGTCAGATATTCAATGGGAAGCTGCGTGTGGCTGATGTGAACGGAAATGCCCAAACCCTTTATTACCTGAAGAACAAGGATAAATATACCGGTGTAAACAACTTGATGAGCAGCAAAATTTATCTTCATTTGAAAGGAAATAAGATGGATACCATACGTTTCTATCCAAAACCTGAAGGGAAGACGATTCCAATGAAAGAAATGACTCCTGAGGATTCAAAATTAGCAGGTTTTGTATGGAGAGAAAAAGAAAGGCCTAAAAATTCTGAAGATCTTTATCCGTTAGAAGATGAACAAAAAAAGACAGAAGGGAAATCAGAAGCAGGCACGAAGAAAGAAACAAAAGGAAATACTGAATTAAAGGGTGAAAAATCTTCTAAAGGAGAGACTTTAGAAAAAGGTGATCAGCCTGACAGTGTGAAAGTATCTGTAAAAGGAACAACAACGAAAGCTCCCGTGAAACTTCCGACTAAAACTCCATCAAAAAAATAGGAAAGAAGTAATCATATCTATTTTTATCGGTCAAAAAAAAATGCAGATTCCATGGGATCTGCATTTTTTTAATTTCTTTAGGACCTTTTCTAATATTCATCCTCATTAAAGAAGAAATCGTCCTTACTTGGATAATCCGGCCAGATGTCCTCGATAGAATCATAGATTTCGCCTTCATCTTCCATCTCCTGCAGATTTTCGATGACTTCCATAGGCGCACCAGACCGAATGGCAAAATCGATCAATTCATCTTTTGTGGCAGGCCAGGGTGCATCTTCCAATTTTGACGCCAATTCTAATGTCCAGTACATAATATTATAATAAAGTTAATATTTTTCTTTGAGGCGCAAGTTTAATGTTTATTTTTCATAAATAAAATAGCCTAAAAGTTAAATTTTACGGTTTCCATTGAATTTCTTCGACTCCGCTTTTCTTTGAGGCAAATCTGGATAAAACATAGAGAAAATCGGAAAGCCGGTTGACATACCATAATAGCTGCATGGGTATTTCAATCCGCCCTGAAAGCTGGAATATTCTTCTTTCTGCTCTTCTGCAAACAGTTCTGGCTATATGACACATGGAAACGAGATCATTCCCACCTGGAAGGATAAAATGAGTCTGAGGTTCAAGAGTATCAAGCATCCGATCCATTTCCTGCTCTAACTTATGAATATCTTCTTCATTACAGGGAAGTTTATCAGAAAGGTCTACTTTTGAAGTATCAGTAGCAAGTCTGGCACCAATAACAAATAGCTTTTGTTGTATTTCTATAAGGAATGAGACCTTATCGTTAAGAAGTGGCTGCGAGCGAAGACAGCCGATCCAGGAATTCAATTCATCAACCGTTCCATAAGCCTCTAAGCGCAGATCATCTTTTGGGACTCTTGTTCCGCCAATGAGGCCTGTAGTACCATCATCCCCTGTTCGTGTATAAATGCGCATTCTGCTGTGATTTAACGATAAACGGGTGAAGGATTGATGTAGTCAGTCTCCACCTCACCATCTTTTAATTTAAGAATCCTGTGCGCGTGCAAGGCTATATCTTCTTCATGGGTCACCAGAATAATGGTATTGCCTGCGGCATGAATTTCAGCAAACAACTTCATGATTTCTTCGGAAGTTTTTGAATCAAGATTACCTGTAGGTTCGTCCGCAAGCAGAATAGAAGGTTTATTCACCAGCGCTCTTGCCACGGCAACCCTCTGTCTTTGTCCTCCAGATAATTCATTCGGTTTATGTTCCATTCTTTCCTCAAGGCCCACACTTACCAGCCTTTTAGTGGCCAATTCAATTCTTTCTGCTTTCCCGATTCCGGCATAAATGAGAGGAAGCATTACATTTTCAAGAGCCGAATATTGGGGGAGCAGATTAAATGTCTGGAAAACAAAGCCAATTTCAGTATTTCTGATTTCAGCAAGCCGGTCATCATTTAACTGGCTTACATCTTTTTCGTTCAAATCATATTTTCCCGAAGTTGGAGTGTCCAAACAGCCGATAATATTCATCAGCGTTGATTTTCCGGATCCGGATGCACCCATAATAGCAACATATTCACCCCTGTTTATGTCAATGGATAATGACCGTAAAGCGTGAACCGGCTGGTTTCCAACCTGATAATCTTTGACAATATTGCGAAGGCTTATTACACACGCCTTGTTATTGATTTTCTCCATGAAATCTAAGCATTTTTAGGCCTGCTTGTGAGAATTTGATCGTTTTCTTTCAAGCCGCTCTTTATTACCACTGATTTATCATTTCTCTCCCCGATGGTCACATTTCTTCTTGAAATTTCCCCGGATTGCTTGATGTAAACAAACTGTTTCTCATTTTCAGTAAACAAACAATTAAGCGGGATAGTTATCACATTCTCCAGCTTTTCCATAATGATCTCGTTGTTGGTAGTCATTGATGGTTTTAATTTGGAGATGTCACCTTTCAATTTTACAAATACCTTAAAGACATTTGAATCGAAACCGGGCATTTCCTGACCAATGTTGGATATGTTGGATACATAACCCAAAATTTCCTTGTTTTTCAATGCATCAACATACACCCTGACACTGTCACCAACTTTCAGCTTGGATATGTAAATCTCTTCAATATAAGTTTCCGAGACCATACTGGACAGATCGGGCAAGGTAGCGATGATTGGGTCCCAGAAGCTTACCCAGTCATCCACTTTGGTTTTTCTTCCTCCCCATTTACGTACATATAATATCATCCCATCTCCGGGTGCAGTAACTCTTGTGGCTAACATGGCCTGCTGATATTTGTCATTTTGTTCCTGGATATCCTTCACGTGCCTTTCACTTCTATCGATGCGAAGTTTCATTTCACTGAGCCTCATTCGATAACTGCGCTTTTTTGAATCAATCAGCCGGGAAGTTCTGTCGTAAGCTATTTGGGCCCTTCTTTGAGTCGCAGGAGAATCAAACATCGATTGTTCCAGGTCAATTTTCTTATAATTCAAATCAAATTCAAGCTGTTCCAGTTCGTCCCGCATGCCACTTAAGGTTATCGCCGAATCAAGTTTTGATGCATTCAAATCAGAAAACTCCCTGCGCAAATGGTCGGCCGCCGATTCACTCATCTGTTTGATTCTCCCTTGATCCAGGATCGCAACAAAATCGCCCTTTTTTACCAATGTTCCTTCGGGAACCAAATCCTTGATCTGCGCCTGATAAATTCCCAGATTTACATCGGCTAAAACTTCCGGATAATTAATCAGCACGGCCTTTTCACTCTGTATCTCACCTTTGCAGGTGATAAATGCTTCGAATTTGTTTCTTTTAACTTTATAAATATTGGTTGGTTTTTCCAACTTGTAAAAGACAACAATTCCAATGATAAATGCAATTATCAGAATGGCCGTCAAGATAGGTTTCCCTTTCAAAAATTTTAATAGTCTCATTCGGTAGGAATTTTATCAAAATCAACAGTAAGATCATTCTTCTTTACAAAATCAAAGAGAGTCAACTGCCTGATTGTAAAATAATTTGTCCAATATTTTCTTAAAGAGCTTATATAGGCTCTTCTTGCATTTTCAACGTCATTTCTGGCCAGGTTAAGTTTTGTGATGTCCAGTTTACCGATTTTAAACCTTTGCATCGTAACTTCAAATCCTTTTTTGGCAATGGTGTCAGCCCTTGCCGAATTCAGTACCTGATCCGATTGAAGATTAAATTCCATGACGTTCATCACGACCGATTGCTCAAAATCAATTCTTTCCTGATTAATCGTGTTGCGGACTACCTCCCGGTTTGATTTAGCCATTAAAACAGCTCCCTTTCTCTTCCCCCAATCCAGAATCGGGACAGATAAACTGGCAACTGTCAGATTTTGAGATTGACTGGGATTCTGATAGGCCTGCTCCAGTACGTCTGATCTCTGATTCAAACCTGCGGAAGCGTTCAGGTAAACACTTAAACCGTTTTCCGCTTTGGTTTGCGCTACGCTCTGATCTGACTCTAAAAGACGCCGTCTTTGTGTAAGGATATCGGGGTTATTTTGCATAGATTTTTGGATGGCTTCATCAACATCAATTTGCAGGGTTGAAGTCACATTGGATGGAAGAACACATTCAATGATGGTCCCTTTCTCCAAGGCCAGAAATGAATTCAAATCAGAGCGTGTTCTTACAAGGTTCTGATTTGCTCTTGTAACACTAAGTTTGGCGTTCATTAAACTTAACTCCATATTCAGCAATTCATCCTGGGTGACTGTTCCTACCTGGTATCTTCCTTTTCCCAGCTGATACAGGGTATCTGCATTGGCCAAATTGGTATTGGCTATATTCAGATCAATCTGGGCATCAATCATCGTAAAGAATTTGCCGGTTGCTTTCACTGCAATATCCTCCAAAGATTGGATCAGATTCTTTTTGGCTATCTCAAATTTTAAGGGTTCAATTTTGGATTTCCAACGGAGGCTATTATAACCATTGATTCTTTGGGTATATCCAATAACAAAGGGATTGGCAGTGAAAGTCGTGATCTTGTCCCCATTCACATCTTTGATAAAGTTCTTTGTTACGTTCAGATCGGAGCTCAGGTTTAAGGTTCCTCCGGTAAGCCCGATATTTTGAGACAAATTCATGGATCCGTAGGAAGCAACACTGTTCTGCTTATTACTTCCCCATATTTGTTTATCGGGATCATAATAGGGAGAATAAATGTTTTTATAAGAAACAGGATTTGAACCAAATGATAAAAAAGGCCTTTTGTCTGCCTGGTAATATTTATAACCCCAATAACTGGAGCGGTACATGTTTTGCTGCCGAAAAGCATCGAGGGATTGACGGGATGCCAGATCAATCACATCCGAAAGAGTTAATTTGACTACTTTATTTTGTGCTGAGACGCTTAAACTCAGAAAAAATATGGAAATGATCAGTATAATTCGATTCATAAGTTTAGGTTTATTGACGTAATGATTCAACCGGATCTTTTTCTGCAGCTCTTTTGGCTGGCATATATCCGAAAATGATTCCGATGAAAACGGAGACTCCAAAAGATACCACAATTGAAATAAAGGAAATAATTGTTTTTATATCAAAGACTGTCTGAATAATCTTTGAGAGGACCACCCCCAAAATAATTCCAATTAAGCCACCCGAGACGCTTATCAGGGTGGATTCAGAAAGAAACTGAAAAACGATATCCTTCCGGGAGGCTCCGATAGCCTGCCTGGTTCCTATTTCCCTGATTCGTTCAAGAACAGAAGCCAGCATGATGTTCATAATGCCGATCCCTCCAACAATCAGGGAAATACCGGCAATGGCTCCAAGGACAATGTTGAATATATTCTTTGTTTTCTGTTGCTGCTTTAATAATAATTCAGGGATGCTGACATCAAAATCACGCACTTCATTATGTTTTCTGAGCAGCATCTTTCCCACGACTTTGGCGGTATTCGTCAGATCTTTTGTTTCTGCAACCTGAACAATTACCTGGTCCAATTGATTCTTGTCCTGGTTACTATTATCAATATTTCCACTCCTGGATCCTCTTCCGGAGGCTTCTATCTGATCAGCCCTGATCAGGGATCTGTTGCGGTATCTCAGTAACATGGTTTTAACCGGAATGATGATCTTGTTATCGGTACTGCTGATAGACATGGTTCCTTCCCCTGACCCTACGAATGCTCTTTTTTCGATCACTCCAATGATTTTTAACCAGATTTGGCCGCATTTAATGAATTTCCCGACGGGATCTTCCTGATTAAAAAATACATTTTTTACATTATTCCCAATAACACAGACCGGATATCCGTTCACAAGATGTTGCATCGAAAACAAGACTCCTGATTCAAGCCGGATATCGAATAAACTGAAATAGGTATTGGTGGTTCCTTCCAGTTTGATAGGACTGCTCTTCCCATTTAAAAGAGCCGTGTAGTTAAATGTTACAACCGGGCAAACGTCTTTAACTGTTGGTATGATCTCTTTTATTGATTCTGCATCCAACAGGGTTAAGCCTTTTGAGAATTTATTCTTACTGGTTGAATTGCCGTTTGTTGTTTGAGATTGTCCCGCATCGCCAGATGCCTTTTGATCATTCGATGATGCCTGATTGGAAGGCTGAATAGGAGTAATGATGATATTATTAACCCCAACAAGTTTTATTTGTTCCAATATTTCTTGTTCCGCGCCGTTGCCAATAGCCAACATGCTGATGACCGCCGCCACCCCGAATATGATGCCCAATGCAGTCAGAAAAGATTTAACCTTATTGGCAAAAATCGCCTCAATGGCGATCAGAATATTATAGGAATATCGCTGGAAATAAGCTTTAATTTTCATTTGATTTTAAATAGGTAATTACTTATTCCTTGCTAAGGCTTTTGGATAAATTGCCGCTGGCCACATCAGCCTTTAATTCCTTGGGCTCCTGGGGTTTTGGTTCCAACAGTTTCTTTTTCTCTTGTTCGGCTTTAATCTTCTGTTCTTCATAGATTTCCAAACCGGCTGTTTTTATGTTCTCTGCTTTTTCAGGTTCATTGTAAACCAGCACATCGCCTTCGGATAATCCTTTGTTAACGATGACGAAATTTTCATTTTCATTCCCAAGGTCAACGATCTGCCTTATCAGATCCTTCTTCTTTACATAGACATATTTCATCGTATCATTGACAAAAACAGCCTCAGTTGGAATAAACAGCTGATCAGCATAAACGCCTGTGGTAATGGTATTACTGGTCGTCATGGCAGGTTTAAGCAAGGGGTCCGTTCCAAATATTCGGATCTTTACTTCAAAAACTTTTGCATCGCTTCTCGGAGTCGATTGGCCGATATTGGCCACCGAGATCACTTCTCCTTTCAATTCTTTATCCGGGAAAGCATCAATACTAAGGTCCACCTTCTGATCTTTCTTAATCTTAGCAATGTCTATCTCATTGACAAAGGTCTTTGAGATCATTTGGGTCATGTCAGGAAGCGTTGCAATAATTTTGTAGGAATAAGGATCCACGGAGGAGCCGATCTGGATTTTACTGCCCATCCGGTCCTTTGCATAAATAACCATTCCTTTTTTGGGAGCCTTTATGGTTAGCGCTTCATTGAGTTTAATCAGATCATCAACCCGCTGCTGCTTTTGTTGAAGTTCCATCAAATTTCTGTCTACCTTAGACTTTGCCTGTCGTTCTTTCAGCTTGTATCCCATCTTGTCCTGGATCAATTTTCTCTCTGCCTTTTGCAGGTCCATTTTCGCTTTCTTTATGACGGACGGAGACTCATAGACCGATTCTGCGACGATGATCTTTTTCTCATCCACGTCTGAGGCCGAATTGATTAACTGATCCCGGGCATTGCTCATGGTAAGGTTCGTGTCCAGTTTGGCATCCTGTAAGCCTGACATACTCAGTTCGAGATCATCCTTTGCCTTGGTAATTAATTCCTCAACCGTTTTATGATCCAAAGAGGCCACAAATTGGCCGGAATCCACAACGGTTCCTTCTTCCACCAGGTCAGCTATTTTTATCTCATAAATTCCCACATACCGGCTCGATAATTCGGCAGGGACTACAATATTTTCTGATTTTTCTGCTTCCAGCTGTCCGGAGGTGTGAACTGTAATTTCAATGGGCCCTTTTAAAACCTGGCAGGTAATTATACCTTCCTCGGGTTTTTTCTTTTTAAAAATAACGATGGCCAATAAAATTAACAGGATACCAGCAGCAGCAATAATTCTTTTTTTCTTCATGATCAGGAAATAATCAAATTCAGAAGAAGCATCCGGCATCTGCTGAATATATTATAATTATAAAATTGGTAATAAGCTTAGGTGCAAAGATAAAAAAAAGTTTAAATAAGTAATATTTTTTTCTATAAAAGCGACGTTTCCTAAAAAACTAAAAGACATTCTGAATCCCGAAAAGACTCTCTTGTTTTTATGTCTTAAGTAAAATTCAACACTCCTTAATATCTTTGACTGCTGATTTGAAATAAAGTTTAATCAGGATATGAGTAAAATACGGAATTCTTAATAGACGCATTCTGTGCGTCTATTAAGTTTTTGAATTAAGGCTCTTACTCAGGGATCAGAAATCTGATTGAAACATTACTGTATAGTTTTTGCCTGATCAACTCATCTGAAAACTGTTTGCGTTTCTCTGACCGAAAACTGACTTGTTGAATCCTTTTTCATGACGATCTCTAAAGGTTGCTCTGTAACTCTTACGTTTGATTTATTGGAAATGTCACATTTTAATCTGTTCCCTTTAGACCATAGGTAAGCGTTGGAATTTCGTAATACGATATTCAGAGAATCAATTTTGAATTTCCCTGTCCTTATTTGAAAATCTGATTTATTCTTTCCGAAAACATCTAAAACCTGAAGATTTGATTCTTTAGATTTGCCATTAGCCATTACCGAACTGCTATCCATCTCTATTGACATTTTGCCGGAGTTTAAGCTCTCAAGAGTAATGGAAGAATTCTTCAATTTAATGTTTTTCAATAACTCTGAATAATGAATGTTTATATTGACTAATTTTTTATTATCTGATGAAAGCATAAAATCTTTAATCTTTAATGTGTCTTTATCAATTGTATAATTTACAACTGGTGCCAAAGAATCTTTTAAAGAATAGATCTCGATGAATGATGAATCGCTCCGGATAAGGGTAATATTGGTCGAATTATTAATTGAAAGAGTCTTAAATGAAGGTATATCCTTCTTAGTGGTTGTGGAAGTTCTAATTATTTTGGATGTCGTACTGCACAATTCTGGTTTTTGACCTTGTACTTTGATGAAAATTGCAGAAGCCAGAATAATTAAGGCTATTGTTCCAAGTAATGATATAAATATTATTTTGCTGGTTTTCATTATATCTTTTAGTTTAATGTTATTTAAAATACGGTTCCAATTCTTTTATTGTTATGCCAAGAAACTTAGTTTGCCTCACAATTAAAGGCAGATCGGTTTCAAAAAATTCTTTCCTCTTCCATTTACGAATAATATTTACGGCATCATCACAGATATAAAATCCTATTCCTCGTTTGTTTTCAATAATTCCCCGCGACTGTAGCTCGCTATAAGTTCGCATGACTGTATTTGGGTTAACCCCTATTCCGGTTGCAAGATCGCGTATAGATGGGATCTTGCCCCCCGGCGGATATTTCTCCTCCAGGATCTGCTCAGAAAGATTGTCCGCAATCTGCAGAAAAATTCCCTTAGTATTTTTAAATTCCATAATTACACCTCTTTCTCTTTTAATCTGAAAAACGAAATTGCAAGAAGAGATAGATTCAAAACCGTTATCATTATTGCAGCAAAAATTGCAGTACCCCTGCTGTCCTTTACGAAAAGCACAATTAGATTTTTGAAATTTTCTCCATTTATAGCAAAGCTTTTCGTGATCAGATAGGTATAGAACCCAAATCCAATGTAAATAATTGTGACGGTGGCAAATGTTTTAAGCAATGGAGATTTCGAGAAATGACTTGCTCCTGTAAAAATTGTAATCAATAGTAATAAGCCGTTTTGAAGTAAAATATATTTAGCCCATTTAATTGAACTTCCCTGATCTGAAGGTACTCCATCAACATTAACATTAACTCTAAAGTGTTCATTGCCAATTTGAAGCTTAGAAATTGTAAACTGATCAAATGTTAGAACGAAATGATGAATCACAAAAGTTTCCAAATAGAAAACAGTTACGATCAATAGAGGCATTAAAAAAATAAAAAGAACGATTCTGCTCACTAATTCAAAAAAGAACTTTTCAGATGAAGTTGCAGGCAGCATAAGGTAGGCCATACTTCTTTCTTTCGATCTGAAAGCGGGAAATGAATTGCTTATATAAATGACACCCAGAGTGATAAAGCAAAAGATAAAAAGGGCAAGGTAACCTCCGCTTTCCCAATTCCGGAAATTTCTGGTGGACTGTAAAAACACCATTACAATGAATAGAATCCCCGCTATTCCTGAAAGAGAGATCAGGATCATCTTTTTATTAGTAATCAGCGATTGTTTCCATAACATCAGGAATCGCTCCATTGAGAATGTATTATTTGTTTCCATAGTTTAACTGATCTTTTTTCCTGTTATGATTGCATTAAAAAGTAATTCGATGTCGATCTCCGTCTCTTCGTCAATCTTTGGCGTCATTAAACGATATCCACCGGGAACGGCTTCACTGTAGATTGCCTCTTTTGTGTCATCAGAAGATCCGCTGGTAAAGCACACTTTATTGGAGATTTCTTCCATGGTTTGCTGGAAAATGACTTTTCCGTTATCCAGAATAATGATCGTATCAATCAGGTTTTCAACATCTTTTACCTGGTGAGTGGAAATAATCACCAGCTGATCTTCATCAAGCGATCCGGCTAAAACTTTGCGGAACAAGCTTTTGGATGGAATATCAAGCCCGTTGGTGGGTTCGTCCAGCACCAGCAACCGGCAGCGGGTAGATAGAGCAAAGGCAATCAGAAATTTCTTTTTCTGTCCAAGCGAAAGCCGCTGCAGATTATTTCCAATCGGGAGCTCAAATTCTTCAATCAAACGATCCATCAGCTCATAATCAAACCTTGGATAAAAGGGAGCGTAAGCTTTCAGGTAATCACTGAAGGAGATGGCTGGAAAATAAAACTCCTCAGGCACCAGAAAAACATCGTTGAGCATCGAAACTTCTCTTTTTCTGGGAAGATGGCCAAGAACCATCATATCCCCCGATTGTGGGAAAAGAAGTCCAGTCATAAGTTTTAACAGGCTGGTTTTTCCCGCCCCGTTTTTCCCCAGCAGCCCTGTAATGCTGCCCGCCTTGAGGTTTAGTTCCAGGTCATTGAACAAAGCCTGTTGCTTTGAATAACCAAAATGAAGGTCTTTAATCTGAATCATGATTGTAAAGCATTTAATTAGTTGTTTTTATTTAGATTTCAGAGAATTGGAATTAAAATTTAAAGAAAACTGCCAGTTCCCTGAACCTTCAATTTGTCTGGCCAGGTTAAATCTTATTCCTTTAAATAGTAATCCGATTCCTGCAATGGTTATAATATCATTATGCTTAACAGAGCTATCCCATATTTTACCAATCTCACTGAAAAGAACAGGTTTCATCCAATATTTTTTGCTCTTCAGGATTCTCGAAAACTGGTATTCAATATTTCCATAGCCAAGATTCTGCCCGACATCGGAATAAGGATCCAGGGCTCTCATTACACCCATTCCACCAAAACTGTAGAGATATTGCTGCCTGTAATCCCCCTCGTTCAGTATGAGTTTACCCGCGATATATAATCTTTGATCGAGCCGTGTTGGTATATAACCGCCTGTATAAATATTCAGGGATTTATTTACCAAATCACCATATTCGTTCCTGCAAATAATTTGGGAGAACCAGCCTCTTCTGCCAAAAAAGGGACTGTCAGAGATATTATTGAATAAGAATTGAAATTCGAGGGCATTCTGTTTTGCTTCCTCTATCGAAGGATTTACCCGGTATCTTTTTGCATCCCTGAACAAGGATTTGGCAAAATTTGCTGAATCGCCTAAATCCCTGTAATCAAATCGCATGTATTTCAATTCAATGGATGTCTTTTTATTTATAAAATACCTTATTGGGAAACTGAATCCTCTTATATCATAATAGTTCCAGTAATCCTTACCGGCAAAAATCCCAGCTACAGTATTGGTAACTCTTGACATGGTCCAACTTTCGTTGGATATGTATTTATCGAAGCAAGAGCCGCCAAGAGTAACTTTACCTTTAAAAATTGGATAATTTACTTCAAGAAAATAAGTGAGGTTATTTTTGTGGATTGCATAATTTACATTAGCAATTACATTTAATTTATTAAGATTTTTAAAAACCATGTCTTCATAAAAGAATGGAGTATATCCCTCAAGTCTGTTAAAATATAAATCAACCGGTCTTGCAGTTCTGAAATCGATATTTTTAACCCGTTTTGACTTGATCGAATCCGTAAGGCAATAAGCTTTACTGCAGGGTAATGCACCAATTAATACAAGAATTAAAAGGAAAATTTTATTTATTGCTGTATTTCTTTTCATTCTGTCTTAGTTTGTTTAAAACTTTATTGGAAGCTGAAGGATCCATCTGCATGAATACGAATAGAATATCTGCTACATCCGGATATTTATTGTAAGGGATCCTGTTAATTGCCGATTCCAGTTTAAGAAGCTTGTTTTCAGGTACTTTATGATTTCCTATTTTTTCTATGTAAGCTTTGTAGACAGGTTTTATGTCGTTATCGAACAAGAGATATAGTTCTTTTTCCGGTGTAGTGTAAAAGTAGTAATCAATGAATAATTTAAAGATATCATAGTAATTATAACCAAGTTCACTGATAACCCTGTTCTCTAAATCTGAACATTGTGGATAATAGATGGTGGGTTTAATTCCTCCCGAAAAGAGATTACCATAAAAACCGTTTTTAGTCAATGATTCTTTAATCCTCTTTTCAAAAGGGATTTCAGTTAAAGTGGTTGAATTTTTAATCCAAAAATCAGGATCGTAGTGGTTCTCTCTGATTAATTTGCGATCATTTTCTTTAATGGACTGTTTATTAAGCCCGGAAATTTCATATTTTTTATGATTGTAAAAATAGATCTGAGAAGTGAAACTGTTCACCTTACCGGATTTAGCGACGATCAGAGATTTCGACGGAGTTTCGGTTCTTTTTAATTGAACTACCTTGATTATTACTGAATTTTCTAACCGTTCCAACTGCCAATCTTTACCCACCTGTTTGTAGTGCCAGGCATGTTTAAGATAACAGCTGTCAATAAATTGATCGCGTTTACCTTTCCATGGATATTGAGTCACTCTGTCAAAAAATTTGGAGTTATCAAGTGATAACTCCATGTAAATGATCTGAAGATCATCTTCGATAACTTCAAATTTTCCGGTGAATCTGAATTTATCATTATAACCCTTTGGAGAAAATGAAATAACAGCCACCTTTTTATTGTCAATTGATTTTTCACCAATCCTTTTATACTTATAGTCTCTCATTGGATTCTCACAGATGGGAAATACACATACATTTCTCAAATTCTGAGGTAAGGCAATAGGAGTAAATTCTGTAATCGGGAAATTTCTTGAGTAAAAACTATTATTAATCATTGAAGAAAATAAAAAATCAACTGAAGGCTTTTCAACTGCGGTTTTTGCTTCTGCCGATCTTCCCTGTATAAAATTCCAGTTCCCAATTCCGCTTTGATTCAATTGTACTTTATAAAAAATCTCTGAAGCATTGACCGGAAAATTATCAACTGTACAGTAATCCCTGTAAAAAGCATCCGCCAGGTAAATCTGGTTTTTCTTCGCTTTATAGTTTTCATAGATTGCCTTGATCAGATTCTCTATCTTTTCAGGTGCAACAACAACCTCATCGAGAGTGAATACTTTGGGTGTCAGGTATATAATTTCCTCTTTTGAGGTTTGATCAGCCACCAGATCGATTATTTTGGAATCATACCCAAGTAACCCAATCTTTAATTGAACTTCCTTTTTGGCTGATTTTATTTCAAAATAGCCGTCATTATTGGTAACTGTTCCAATATTTTCTTTTTGCAGTTCGATTGAGGCATAAGCCAATGGTTTTTTGTCGTTGGCATCAAGTATGTTCCCCCTGATCAGGTATTGCCCTTTGGACGGGAACGCCGTAACAACCAAAAAAATCAGGATAAAGTTCCTGAGACAGTTTCTGCATCTTTTAACAGGTCTGAAGTAAATCATAGGTAAATAGATTTAGCTGTTTTACTGTACTACTTTACTAATACAGTACAAATAAAAATATTTAAATTTATATTTCCTAATTCAGTAACTGTTTTTTTTAATAAATTTTTAATCAGGATTTTTTTAACTCAGAAGAGTAGAAGAGAAGGGAATTGAAAGGTGATTCCCTCATATAATCTTTGCTATTTCTAATGACTATCTGTTGACTTTCTGTTGACATTATGTTGAAAATTCAACAAAAAGTCCGTTAAGACTATTTTAAAAGTCCTTAGTAACTATGGAGGTGGTTTTTGGAAATTATAGGGTTGAAGTATCTCTGGAGCATTGTTTTTTCAGTTTAATTTCCGGGATTTAGTCTTTAACATTAAATATTGGCCCTAATAATCATTAATTGAAATTAATAAAAAAGTATATCATGAATAAGGTGAATGAGGTTGGGAGACGGGGTGGAATCTTTTTCTACTAAGGTCAATTAAGGTATAACCCCTCAACCTTATTGACCTTAGTAGAGAGAAAAAAGAAATACTCATCTCCTTCTTACCTTATTTACCTTATTTCAGGAATGATCAATTGGAGGTAGAATTGTGAGCATGATGCTTATTTCCTTTATGGGTCCGGCTTGTCCAAAGTATTGGTTCGGTAGTTATCATGAAAGATTAGAAATGCAAAGCTTTTACCTTTGATTTTTTTAAAACCTTAAAATAAAATGCTGTTTTTGCAGCTTTTCCCGGAACAGCAGGATCCCTATTTCATACAAATCAAGGGAAACTCTCACTTTCTTTTCTTTAATCACCTCTTGCCAAAGACTTTCCATTTCCGCCGATTTGTGAATGCCGCGGACAATCATCACGTCGTTGTCGCCGCATAAAGACATTTTTAGCTGAATCAATTCTTTTGCTTCTTTCGGGAGAAAAGAAAGGTTTATAAAAACAAACTCAGGAATACCTGAGGAGTGAGTATCTGATTCAAAATCCACATTCGTGACGGGTATGCCATGCAGTGTTTCTCTGCACAATTGATTCAGCAGGGGATCCGATAGATTTGTTTTTACAGGGATATTTTCATCGGCAAGGGCAAGGTATAACAGATTCAGACCAAAGGTCGGTCCATAACAATAAACAGAGGAGGGTTTGAATTCATTAACCAATCTGAGCAGCAATTTTCCATAACGGTATCCAAGTTCAATATTTTTAAAGATCTTTTTTTTGCCGATCAGGTCCTGGATCGAGGCGCCGTTGTACTTAATTTCCGACTCATGGCTGATTTCCTTAACTCTGGATGTGATCTTTTTTTTCTGAGATCGTAAAATACTGTAAGCCGGGTACTTTTTTTTATCCTCAATAACTTCGGTTACAAGATGGAAAAGATAAGGCGAATGAATGCCATGTCCATGCCAGTGGCGGGCTTTCCGGAGATATTTAATTTTTCGGGGTAAACGAAACTTCATTCTTTTCTGATTAGAGTTGCAAAAATACAGATTTAAGAGTAGACACCCATGAAGAAAAAGAGAAACGGAGGGAAAGGCTTATTTCTCCAATGAATGCTATTTATAGTAGAGACAAGGCATTGCCTTGTCTCCTTCCCATATTAGGACTATCAAATGGCTGGTAGAGACAAGGCAATGTCTTGTCTCTACACAATATAGTTGCTATATATTTGTAGGATAATGCGTTACAAAACAGAGAATAGCCACGCAGTTGCAATATCTATCTTCTTAATTTTTACGTATAAAATGTATATTTATTGTAAATTGGTTTTTTTAAAGCAATCGAGAGCTTATGCAGGCAGCAAAGCAAAATTCCGCAGAATTTTTTAATGAGCGGGAGGATATTTTTAAACAACTTGCGAACGCGGTACCTCAATTGGAGTGGATCGCGAGGGCTGATGGTTATATTGAGTGGTACAATGACCGATGGTATGAATATACCGGTACCACACCGGAGCAGATGCAAGGCTGGGGCTGGCAGATCGTGCATGACCAGGATATGCTTCCGGAGGTTATGCGGAAATGGAAAGATTCGATAGAGAAAGGTCTGTTTTTTGAGATGGTATTTCCTTTGAAAGGAAAGGACGGGATTTTTCGTGAATTTCTGACACGTGGCATACCGGTAAAAGATCAGGAGGGTAAAATACAGCATTGGTTTGGAATAAATACAGATGTAACTGAGCTGAAAAAGGCAGAAAATGAATTACGTGAAAGTGAGGAAAGGGCAAAGGCCCGTTCACAGGAATTGGAAAAAGTACTGGATTCGGTCCCCGCTGCAGTCTGGATAGCCCACGATTCCCAAGGTATAAATATTTCAGGCAACAAATATTCATACGAATGGTTAAACATTCCGTTGGGAGCTAATGCCTCCAAATCAGCTCCGGAAGGAGAACGTCCGGAGACTTTTTCACTTATGAAAAACGGGAAAGAATTGAAAGCGGAGGAGATGCCTGTGCAGTTATCTGCCAGTGGGGTGGAGCTCAGGGATTTTGAATTTACTTTGGTCTATTTGGACGGTTCGGAAAGGCATGTACTTGGCAATGCAGTCCCTCTCCGGGATGAATCCGGCCATCCCATAGGATCCGTATCCTCCTTTATGGACATTACTTCCCGAAAAAAGACGGAAGCCGCTTTGCAGGAAAGCGAACGGCGATGGGCCACAACCCTGGCCAGTATTGGCGATGCTGTTATTGCCACGGATACAAACGGTATAATTACTTTCCTGAACCCTGAAGCGGAATCGCTGACCGGATGGAAACAGAAGGAAATTTTAAATGTTCCATTGAAAAATGTATTTCATATTATCAGTGAGAAAACCAGGATGGAAGCCGAAATTCTTGTTGATAAAGCAAAAATGGGAATCGCAAAGGGTATGGCTGAACCAATTATCCTGATCAGTAAAGATGGCCGGGAAATTCCGATCGATCACAGCGGGGCGTTGATAAAAACAGAGGGTGGTGATGCAACCGGGATGGTGATTGTTTTCCGTGATGTGACGGAAAGGAGACGCCTGGAGGAGATGATGAAAAATTACAGTCTGCATCTGGAACAGACAGTCAAATTAAGGACTGCTGAACTGGAAAAAGCAAAAGAGATGGCGGAATCAGCTGACCGGCTTAAGTCTTCATTCCTGGCCATCATGTCGCATGAATTGAGAACTCCGCTTAATTCAGTTATTGGATTCAGTGGTATTTTGCTGAGAGAGATTCCCGGCCTATTGAATGATGAACAGAAAAAGCAGATTGGAATGATCCAGGCAAGCGGCCGCAGTCTGCTTTCTCTGATCAATGATATCCTTGATTTGTCTAAGATTGAAGCCGGTCAGTTAAAGGCGCATGTTGAACCGTTTAATATTCTGGAAATAATAAAAGAAGTCATTCGAATGGAGGCTCCCTTTGCCAGCGGGAAAGGAATTTCACTAAATTTTATTAATCCGCAGGATATTCAGATCGTCAGCGACAGGCAAAGGGTTCAGCAGATACTTCTTAATCTCGTTAACAATGCCATTAAATTTACAGATGAAGGATCCGTAACCATTGAATGTTTCAGTGGGCAAAATACTGTGAGGATCGACATTGCGGATACAGGAATGGGAATTGAAAGAGAAAATCTGGAAAAGCTGTTCAGTCCTTTTTTCCAGATTGAAGGCAATTTGACAAGAAAAAACAAAGGTTCAGGCCTTGGCCTCTCAATCTGTAAGAGACTGGTTGAACTCCTTAACGGGACGATCAGCGTAAAATCAGAGTATGAACGTGGAAGTACTTTTACCGTAATTCTGCCAAGGATAATTGAAACCGACGGATTATGAAGAACAATTTATCAGGAGGGCTTCAATTCAGGTATAAAAAAAGCCTTGCAGTAATGCAAGGCTTTGATAAAATGTCTTATAATTTTGAACTGGTTTTTATGCCAGTTTAACATTTACTGCATTTAATCCTTTTCTTCCTTCCTGAAGATCAAAGGTTACTTCGTCATTTTCCCTGACCTGATCATTCAAGCCTGAAGCATGTACAAAATATTCCTTCTCTGTTCCGGAGTCTTTAATAAATCCGAATCCTTTGGATTCGTTAAAAAATTTTACTGTTCCTTTGTTCATTATTATAATTTTAATTCGACAAAGGTAATTTAATTTTTCAATAATCAAAGGATATTTTTTAAATCTGTCCTAATTAAAATTAGCTGCGCTGTCATTCGTCATCAACTTTCATCTAACCAATTCAAATAAGGTTAATAAAGCTGGTGGAAGGAGGGCCGCTTTCTACTAAGGTCAATGAGGTTTGATAACGATAGGTTCTTCAAAACCTTATTGACCTTAGTAGAAAACATGCAAACAAAACCCTCAACCTTATTAACCTTATTTTAAAACATGTCGTTAGTTCCCATTCGCACGTTTTAAATCGTGGAAGTCTGCACAGTCAATCGTTATTCAATTGTGCAGTCAATTTTTTCAATCAGTCTTTTTTATGTAAGTTTGCTTTTATGCCATCAATATTAGCTCAGGATATCAAATTTCTTCCGGGTGTGGGACCGCGAAAGGCTCAGCTGCTTAACCAGGAACTGAAGGTTTTTGCCGTAGGTGAGTTGCTCAGTTATTTTCCGTATAAATATGTAGATCGTACTAAGTTCTACACGGTCAGGGAGATAAATACTACCATGCCTTACATCCAGGTTAAGGGTCGGATTACTGGTATGGACCTGATGGGAATGGGTAAGGCGCAGCGACTGGTGGCCTTTTTTACCGATGGCACCGGGGTACTGGAGCTGATCTGGTTCCAGGGAATACGCTTTGCCAGGCAGACCCTGAAGCTTAATACAGAATACATCGTCTTTGGCAAGCCTGCCGAGTTCAACGGCCAATACAGCATTGTTCATCCTGAGCTTGATTCCAATACACAGGAAACTGGAAAGACGGAGGGATATATACAGCCTTTTTACAATACAACGGAGAAGCTGAAGAGTAATTTTCTTAACTCAAAGGCCATTGAAAAACTGCAGCTTACTGCCATGCACATGGCCGTTGGACATCTCCAGGAGACCATGCCGGGAAGGTTAGTCAAGGAACTTGGACTGCTTCCGAGAGAATCTGCTATAATCAACATACATTTTCCTCAAAATCCGCAGATTCTTAAGAAAGCCGAATACCGGCTCAAATTCGAGGAGCTTTTCTACATACAACTTAAGTTGCTGCACCTGAAAGCTGATCGATATAAAAAATTCAAAGGACATCCTTTTACTACAGTTGGTGAGAATTTTAATAAATTTTTTTACGAACACCTGCCTTTTGAACTGACAGGAGCCCAGAAAAGGGTAATCAAAGAAATACGTAAAGACACAGGCTCCGGACGGCAGATGAACAGACTCCTGCAGGGAGACGTAGGAAGCGGGAAGACGATGGCTGCCCTGATGACTATGCTCATAGCTTTGGATAATGGATTTCAGTCGTGCATGATGGCTCCTACTGAGATCCTCGCTACACAGCATTATAATTCTGTGAGAAAGTTTCTGGGTGATATGCCTGTAAATGTAAAATTGCTGACAGGTTCGACTAAAAAATCTGAACGTAAGGTAATTCATGAGGAACTTGAAAATGGAATGCTGCATATCCTGATCGGGACACATGCCCTGTTGGAGGATGTGGTGCAGTTTCAGAATCTTGGTCTTGTGGTAATCGACGAACAGCACCGCTTTGGAGTGAGCCAGCGGGCAAGAATGTGGCGCAAGAATTATATTCCCCCTCACATTCTTGTTATGACCGCCACGCCAATTCCGAGAACGCTCGCCATGACAGTATACGGGGATCTGGATATTTCGGTGATCGATGAATTACCCCCTGGAAGAAAACCCATCAAGACCTTGCATTATTTTGAGAATAAAAGGGCTCAGCTTTACGACTTTATCAGAAAAGAGATAGCAATAGGACGGCAGATTTATATTGTATACCCGCTGATCAAAGAGTCGGAAAAGATGGATTACAAGAATCTTGAAGAGGGTTATGAGCATGTGACGGAAGCTTTTCCGCCTCCTGAATATAAGGTGGGGATGGTGCATGGGAAAATGAAATCTTCTGAAAAGGATGAAGAGATGATGCTGTTTAAAAGCGGAGGAACCAATATACTCGTTGCAACAACTGTGATTGAAGTGGGGGTGGACGTACCCAATGCTTCGGTGATGATTATCGAAAGCTCGGAAAGATTTGGACTTTCACAATTACACCAGCTGAGAGGACGAGTCGGGCGCGGGGCGGAGCAATCCTACTGTATCCTGATCAGCGGGTTTAAGCTGAGTGCAGAGAGCCGCAAACGAATTGAGATCATGGTGGCGACCAATGACGGATTCGAGATTGCAGAAGCTGATATGAAACTCAGAGGGCCAGGGGATATTGAAGGTACCCAGCAAAGCGGGATAGGATTTGATCTGAAAATTTCAAATATTGCCAAAGACGGACAGGTGCTGATGTATGCCAGGGACATTGCAGAGAAAATAATCAATGAAGATCCGGCACTTGAATTTCCGGAGAATGCCTTGCTGAAACAACAACTGGTCGAAATGCGGAAAACCGAGATAAACTGGAGCTCGATTAGTTAGGGGCAGGCTTTAGGTCTAAAGAAATGAGAAAGAGTAGAAATTAATATTGTTTTATTAAGTTTGTTGACATAAATTTATGGGATATATGGTAGATTATTGAAATTTAAAGATATAATTAACTCTTTGGTTCTTATTTGAAAGTAATGGGTGAAATTATTAAGCCTGAATACGAAAAACTGATCTTCCATTTCAGAGGATTCAAAATTATGATTGATGCAGATCTGGCATTATTATACCGAATTCCCACAAAAGCCTTGAAGCAACAAGTAAAAAGAAATATAAAAAGATTTCCTGAAGATTTTATGTTCGAACTGACTAGTGATGAGAAAAATGAACTGGTCACGAATTGTGACCGGTTGTCATCTTTAAAACATTCTTCGGCTAATCCATTGGCTTTTACTGAACAGGGTGTATCCATGCTTTCATCTGTATTGCGATCCGATGAAGCAATCAGGATTAATATTGAAATTATGAGGGCTTTTGTACGCTACAGGGCCTTATTGAAAGAAAATGAGGAATTGAAAGATGAAATTCGGAAACTTGATGCTAAACTTAACAGTGCATTTAAATTTCTGCTGGATAAACTTGATGCCATGCACCATAAATCAAATCTTCCGAGAATCCGCGTAGGATTTAAAAACTAAAATGTTTTTTTATATTAGAGCTTCTTAATCAGATTCATCAAAGGTGAAAACAACAGCATTGCTGATAAGATAATCAATGCTCCTACGGTTCCCCAGCCTACTATATTATTCAGAGGTTTATTGACATATTCGCCCATTATTTTGCGGTTATTTACCAATAAAATCATACAAATCAGAACTACCGGCAAGAGGACTCCATTTATTACCTGAGTCCAGAGGGAAATAGAAATAAGGGGAGCGCCGGGAATAAGGATAATAAGAGCTGAAATGATCAGGATGGAGGTATAAAGTACATAAAATTCAGGAGCCTCATCCCAGTCTTTGTCAATACCTGCTTCAAATCCGAAAGCTTCACATACATAGAATGCAGTGGCAAGAGGCAGGATAGTAGCAGAAAAGATGGAAGCTACAAAAAACCCAAACGCGAAAACCTGTGATGCAAAATCCCCCGCAAGCGGTTTAAGAGCAAGAGCTGCATCCTTGGCCTCCTCAATGTGTATCCCATTTACATGAAGTGTTGAAGCACAGGCAACCATGATGAAAAACGCAACTATTACAGTAGCTATACAGCCCACAACAATATCTATAAGCGTGTAATTGTAATGCTTCATTTTCAGGCCCTTTTCTATTACAGAGGATTGCATGTAAAATTGCATCCAGGGAGCAATCGTCGTTCCAATGATTCCAATGATCATTGCAAGGCTATTGCTGTTGATTTCAAAATCAGGATGAACGATGCTATGCCCTATTTCTCCCCAGTCTGGTTTGCCAAGAAGAGCAGAAACAACATAGGTGAGTAGGGAAACGCTGAAAACGAGGAAAATTCTTTCAGCTATTTTATAGGTACCTTTCACTACAAGTAACCAGACGAGCATTCCCACGATGGGCACAGAAATGTATTTGGAGACTCCAAATACCTCCATACTTCCCGCGACTCCAGCAAATTCGGTTGTGGTATTGCCAATATCAGCAATCAGGAGGCCGATAAAGATAAAGAAAGTAACTTTTACCCCGGCATTTTCTCTGATCAGGTCGGCCAATCCTTTACCGGTAACCATTCCCATTCGGGCATTCATGTCCTGGATGACGATCAATACAAAAAAAGAAGGTATTAATGTCCAGATCAGATTATATCCATAAAGGGCTCCTGCGACAGAATAGGTGGTAATGCCACCTGCATCGTTATCTACGCTGCCTGTAATAATTCCGGGACCAAGTATCGCGAGGAATATTCCTATTTTTTTCAACAGTGATCTGTTGCGTATTTTTTCATTCAGCATCGTTTGTGCAACTATTTTTTATAGGTTCTTCTTTTATTGATCAGGTCTTCGATGATATCATGAATCACTATCATTCCTTCCAATTGCTTTTCTTCATTCACCACTGGAATGCCCAGCAGATTGTATTTTGAGACAAGCTCAGCAATATCATCCATTTTTTCAGTGTCATAAAGATAAATCGGATCATCATTCATCACCTCATGCACCCTGACAGATGGCTCAGAAACGATAATATCACGGAAAGAAATAGTTCCAACCAGTTCTTCCTTTTCATTAACAATGAAATAATTGTACAGAGCGTCTGCTTCTGGTTTGAGTTCTCTTAATTGTTCAAAAACGGATTCTAAAGTTTGGTCTTCCCTGAATGTGACATAATCAGTGGTCATAATACTTCCAACTTCATCGTCTTCATATTCCAGCAATTCCCTGACTTCCTGTGAAGATTCTGCCTCCATCTCTTCAAGAAGCCTTTCTGCCCGCTCATCTTCCAGTTCGTCAAGAATATCTGCAACTTCATCTGCCGGCATTTTTTCAAATACGTCGGCAGCTTTTTCAACGGGGATTCCTTCAATAAGTTTAACCTGAGCCCGGGGTTCCATTTCTTCAAGAACATCTGCAGCGCGTTCTTCATCGAGGGCGGCAAAGACTGATTGGCGGGAACGATAGTCCAGATCTTCAATGATATCTGCGAGATCGGAGGGATGAAGCGTATTTAACTTTGAATAGGTGGAAGAGAGTTTTATACTTAGATTGGAATAATCGATAGCTTCCATATCATCCCAGAGAATGAATTTGGAAGGAACAGGTATGTGAAACAATGAAAAGAGGGATTTAACCGGTTTTGAAATGCCAATGCGTCTGAGCAGACCTTCAGCCCCAACATCCACAGCAATTGCAAAAGTGCCGTTATTGATTTTTGCAAGCCTTACATCATTTACCCGTACAACTTTACGGCCTTCAATGTCCACGATTTGCTTGTCCAATACCAATTCACCGAGTGGAATACTCTGCTCACTTTTTATTTCAGGAAGCTCTTCAAGCCTATGACATACTATCTTAAGCTTCCCCTTTATTTTAGAAACATCGAAATGTTCAAAGGAATAATTATGAACCTTTCCATTGGTTTTTAAGGTAATCCCCTGAACACTTGGCCGCCGAACAGAAACCTGACCAGGGGTGGGTTCTGATTCAATGAGCAAATCTTTAACCATTCCAACAAGGATACCCTCTGGATTGTAAACCTTTACTCCTATGATGCGGCTTAAAAAAAAAGGAACTAATGAAGTCATGCGATCCTCCTTGTTTTTCGATTTAGAAAGGAGCTCGCATGCAATGACGCACGGTGGGCTACCCGACTAAATCAGGATTTATAAAACTATTACTCGGGCCGTCGTCCATTTTAATTGTAAATTCAATTTTTCAATAGTTGCAAAAGTACAATACTCGTGCAAAAAGTGAATACTATTTGTTGTTAAATTAAAGCAAAATTTTCAATAATTTTCTTTTTTGCCTGATCAATTTGGTTGTGTGTTAATAATGAGATGATTAAATGAAAAGTAGAGGTGTTCCAAAATTAAATTTTTTTACATAAAGAAGCTATGAAAGGAACAACGGCAGAAAACCCTTTCTTTGCCAAAATCAGGTACAAAAAATTGATTGGAAAATAAAACTTCATATGAAATATCTAACTAAAGGCGTGCCGATTTAATGAGATATTCAAGTCCAACTAATTACGAGAACTGATGATGTTCAAAAGATAAACCATAAAAAATTAAATAAAATAAAATTTTGTTTATTAAAATTAAATATTATTTTTATTGTGAAATTAAAAATCCTGAAAGCGTTAAGCTTGAATATCAGTTGCATTAATAACCTGTATTCCAATTATTAAAACTCCGTAGAAAAATGAAAACCAACATTCTTTTAATTTTAACTTTTCTTATTCTCTCCTGCTCAAGAGAGGAAAAAAAATGCACCATCGCAGGAGGAATTTCCGGAGGAGATAGTAAAGCAATCCTTTTATTTAAAGCTTCCAAATTTCCGGTTTATGAAGCAGAGATTCCTGTTTCAAACAACCTTTTTATGTATACTTTTAATTTCCGGACACCGGAAGTTTATTGGCTTATTCCTAAAGAGAAATTTCATAAATCAGTAATCAATGAGATTCCATTTGTCAGTGAAGGAGGCCGAAAGATTGAAGTTTCAATCAATGTTTCCAATGGTGGATATGATGTGGATGGACCTCATCTGAATAAAGCATTACTCGGCTATTATCGTGAGTTGAACCAAAGATTCCTGAACGAATCTTTAAAATACCAGGACAGTGTCAATACAATGTACAGAAACGGCTCAATATTTAATAAAGATTTTAAGGAATTGCAGGATGCATTAGAAAAAACAAAAGATCAGGAGCAAAGAAATCAGATTATGAATACCCAGTGGGAAATGAAAAACGCTGGAAGAATGTACAGTCCCAGGGCCAAAAGGTATGTGGAAATGCAGGATTCGATCTTAAAGGCCCAGAAATCATGGGAAGCAGATTATATCAGCAGTAACACTTCAATTCCAGCTTATTATTTATTTATGAAAAATATAAAAGGAATCGCTTCCGGGAAAAAGGGGAAAAAAGTGGATGCAGCTTCGGTTGAAGAAGCAAAAAGGAATCTTGAACGTTTTACGGTAGAATTCCCCGGACATCCCTACGAGACGATTGTTAAAAATACATTGGAAGGATTACAGAATATATATGATGGGGGAAAATACATCGATTTTGAAGGCAGTAATGCTAAAGGAGAAAATGTAAAGCTCTCTGATGCAATGAAAAATAATAAATTGACTTTGCTGAATTTTTGGGCTCCCTGGTCTGAATTCACAATCAAATCAAATAAAAAATATATTCCGGTTTATAATGAATATAAAGATAAAGGATTTGGAATAGTTGGAATTACACATGTATATGGTGAGCCAGACGAGGCAATAAAAATTATTGAAAAAGAAAATTATCCATGGGCGAACCTGATTGATAAAGATAACGCTGCAGGTGTGTGGGAAAAATATAATCTCTCTAATCAGTCCGGTGGTACACTTTTAGTGGATTCTTCCGGGAAAATTGTTGCAGTGGACCCTACTATAGATGAGTTAAAAGAAAAGTTAGCAGAACTGTTGAAATGAGTTGAATAATATCGAAGGTATTATTTTGACCGTAGAATATTGTGAATTAAAAAAGGGTTTTTGTGGAATTCATTCCATTAAAACCCTTTTCCCCATAAACTATGTTTCCTTATGATTTAATGCAGAATAGATACCATGTCCTTTATTTTGGGGGTAAAATGGATTCGATCAAATGGATAATCTATTTTAATGACATCATTGTCAAAGATTCTTTATCCTTAATAATTATCCTGTTTCCGGTCAAAATTGGATAAGTGTAGGTAGGAGTGTCCGATACTTTTATGACCGCTACTTCATTATAAGCTTTTGGATCTGGTTTATAGATCACGAGATTGGAAGTTTGAGGTAGTGCAACTAATAAAGTCCCTGTATTAACGATTTCTCCAAAATCATTCTGTATTTTGATATCTATCCACGCAGTTTCCCCTGTTTTGGCATTCATGCAGTATAATTTTCTTTGATCTGAGAGGCCGTACAGGAAATTATCCTTTAAAACCGGAGTATTCCATTTCGTTCCAAGATCAGCATTCTTCCATATTTCTTCTGTTTTATAATCATTTCCCTGTTTAGTGATCCTTATAGCCCTTGTTCCTTGTCCCTGTCCTGTAATGATTACCACCTGACCGTCTATAACAGGACTGGCGGCATTGTAATATCTGTTATTAACAGTTGCCGGTATTTGCCAAAGGATTTTTCCATTTTCGGGATCAATCCCTATGAGGCTCCTTTCTGTTAACTCAACAATCTGTTTTTCCCCATCTACAGTCATTAATGCCATTGAAGAATAGGAGGGACCTTCAGTCTCACTTTGCCATTTGGGTTTTCCCGATATAAGGTCAAAGGCAACAATAGTTCCTTTATCTTTTCCTCCAAGGTGAACGAAACACGTACCATTAGCGATTAGGGGAGAAAGTCCGGTAAAGAATTGCGGTAATTCTTTGGTATACTCTTCATTTCTCCATACTACTTTACCGGTATTGGCATCCAGGCAAGATAAAACTCCACCGATTCCCAATGTGACCACTTTACCTTCTGCAACCGCAGGAGTGCTTCTTGGTCCGGGGTGAGCAGAGGCTGAAGGGCCAGTAACGGCTAATGCAGGATACTTGGTTTGCCAGATTTCTTTACCCGAGGCTGCATTAAGACACATCATTACTTCATCATCTCCAACCCTTCCAAAGGAATAAATTTTACCATTTGCCATTACCGGCGAAGCATCCCCTAAACCAACTACTACTTTCCAGCTCTGAGGCAACTCTGAGGGCCATTGCTGTGGAGCCTTGAAGCCGGTGACTTTTGCATCCTGGTTTACTCCCCGCCATTGAGGCCAATCCTGTGCAAAGGAATTTGCAGTCATTCCAAGAATAATTGCAATTATTAAAACACAATTAGTTTTTTTCATCTTGTCTGCTGTATTTTTAGAGGTTAAACAGTTTATTTCATAGACCTTCTATGAATTACTTAGAAAAAGCGGACGAATTAAAATGAACATTTGTTACCGAAATTTACAAAAACAAATTGTAAATGTTAATAATGATAATTATTTTGGTATGAATTTACTTTAAACAAAGATCATGGGTGTACGACAAAATTCCCTTAATCAAAAAATATGGTTTGTATAACTTGTAGTAAAAAATAACAAGTGGGGGAAATGGGGAAAATGGAGTCAGTTGGGATTTAGGCTCAAGACTGAAGGAGAAGCGACCTTGTCTTAAGCCTAATGTTTAAATGAATTTATCAAAAAAGCTGGTTAATAAGCGAAGAGGGAATTTTGTCGTACACCCAAGATCATAATTTGTTAGTTGCATCTAAATAAATAATCCAGGCTTTTTTTACAATGATTCAGTCGATCATTCTCCGGTTCATACTGTAAATAATAATTAAGGATAATACTGGACTTGGTAGAACGTTGGTACGGAAAAACTCAAATTATCCTGGATTGAAGATTCTTTGTTTATTCCTTTAAAAAGAAAAGGCTGCCTCATAGAGACAGCCTTTAATCGTATAGTTAATCTTAAAATTAAGCTGCGCCGTTTGAACCTAAAACATCGGTTATTTTATGAGCATAAAGAACCTTCAAGGATTCACGAGCAGGGCCTAAATATTTTCTTGGATCAAATTCTCCAGGTTTCTGATTGAATACCTGGCGTACAGCGGCTGTCATTGCAAGGCGGCCATCAGAGTCAATGTTAATCTTGCATACTGAAGATGCGGCTGCTTTTCTTAATTGTGATTCGGGGATACCAACAGCATCTTTCAACGCTCCACCGTTTTCATTGATGATCTTAACCAGATCAGCAGGTACAGAAGAAGCTCCATGCAATACGATAGGGAATCCCGGTAAACGTCTTTCAATTTCTTCAAGAATATCGAAGCGGAGTGGTGGAGGAATTAAAACACCGTTTTCATCACGTGTACACTGTGCCGGAGTGAATTTATTGGCTCCGTGGGAAGTGCCGATCGAAATGGCCAAAGAATCTACACCTGTTTTAGCTGTGAAGTCAATCACATCATCAGGATTGGTGTAAATTGATTTTGCGGCGACTACATCATCCTCAATACCGGAAAGAATCCCTAATTCACCTTCAACGGTGACATCGAATTGATGAGCATAATCAACAACCTGTTTGGTAATTTCAATATTCTTTTCGTATGAATAATGAGATCCGTCAATCATTACGGAAGAGAATCCCATATCAATGCAATTCTTGCAGGTTTCAAAACTATCACCATGATCAAGATGCAGAACAATAGGAATGCCTACACCATTGCTGATTTCTTTGGCATACTGAACAGCTCCTTCTGCCATGTAACGAAGAAGTGTTTGATTGGCATATTCACGTGCCCCTTTTGATACCTGGAGTATTACAGGTGATTTTGTTTCAACACAAGCTTTAACGATAGCCTGCAGCTGTTCCATATTGTTGAAGTTAAAAGCAGGGATCGCATATCCGCCTTTAACAGCCTTGGCAAACATTTCTCTTGAGTTGACCAATCCTAAACTTTTGTAGCTAATTGCCATTGAATTTAAATTTATATGATTAGTAAAAGAAGTCTGAAAATTCAAATAATCACATTATTTTCACGACAAAGATAACAACCATAATTGTTAATGAAGAATAGTTTGCTAAAAAACTGAATCAATTGTATCTTAACAAATTGTAAACTTTCGAATTTTAAAACGAAATTAGTCAAATTAATATTGATCATGAAACTCTGTCTCTTGTCTCTTATACTGGCCATTTTTTTCTGCAGTTTATATGCGCAAAATCCTAAGAATTCAAAGAAAATTGATGCCCTTTACAATAATGCAAAAGAAAGGGCCCAGGCAGGTGAAAGGGGAAAGGCGATCGAATTATTATTTCAGATTCTGAAACTTGACTCCAGCTATTACCAGGCGCGATTTGCCCTGGCGGATATTTATCATGAAACGGGAAAGACCGACCTGGAAATAGACAATCTCCGTAGCGGACTTAAAAACAGCGGGAATAGTTTTGCACCCGCCTTCAAGTTTCTGGCACAGGCGCTTTATTCTAAAGGTATCTATAATGAGGCTTTTGAGAATATCAGACGATATGAACAAGTGAAGAAGTCTCTTGATCCAGAAGAAAAACATTTGTTGGAATCTTGTTCTTTCGCTAAGGATGCAGTTCTGAATCCTGTGCCTTTTTGCCCTGAAAATATCGGGGAAGGAGTAAATACAGCAGAAGATGAATATTGGCCCTGTCTTGACGCAGCGGGGAAAGAATTAATTTTTACCCGGCTGCTTAAATATTCTTCTGATGGAAAGAAACTGCCCTTTCCACAGGAGGATTTATACTACTCCGTCAAAGACTCTGTGAAATGGCTGAAATCCATTCCCCTTACTTCTGTAAATACGCCTGAAAATGAAGGAGCGCAGTGTATTTCAGCAGACGGAAAGCTGTTGTTTTATACGGCTTGCGGAAGATCTGATGGATTGGGAAGTTGTGACATATACATGTCAGTCCGCAAAAATGGAAATTGGTCTCAGCCTGTTAATCTTGGCGCTCCGGTAAATTCTGGTGCATGGGAAACTCAACCTTCAATATCTGCTGACGGGCATTATCTTTATTTTACAAGCAACAGAAAAGGTGGAAAGGGGAAAATGGATATATGGAGAGCGGAAAAAATAGGGATCACACCCGGGGGTTTTCCTGTTTACGGTAAAGTGTTTAATATGGAGGGAATAAATACACCAGGAGATGATCTCTCCCCTTTTATTCATGCAGATGGTAAAACACTCTATTTTGCTTCCGATTATTGGCCCGGAATGGGAGGGAAGGATCTTTTTTTATCTAAAATTGAAAATGATAAAACATCTGTCCCTGTCAATCTTGGATACCCAATTAATACTTTGGGTGATGAGTTCGGCATGATTGTGGATACTGAAGGGAAAAATGCTTTCTTCACTTCTGATAATAAAGGGGAACGGGATATATTTTCTTTTTATTTGCCTCAACACGTGTTGCCGGAGAAGGTCTCTTATGTCAAAGGAAAGGTTTTTGATAAAAAAACCGGAGTAACATTGCTTCCGGATATACACTTATTTAATCTTTCTTCCAGTCAGGAGCTTCAACATATTTATCCATTTGAGAATGAAGGTGAATTTCTTCTGTGTCTTCCGTTAGGGAAAAATTACGGGCTTTCTATTGAAAAGGATGGGTACTTATTTTGTTCGAAAAATTTTAATCTGGAGCATTCCTACTCGAAGGCTGAACCTTTAAATCTTAAGATTGGATTGGATCCTGTTGAACCTGGGAAGGTGACGGTTCTAAATAATATTTTCTTTGCAACGGATTCATTTAACCTCAAATCTGAATCAAAACCACAATTGAATGAAATGTTTACTTTTCTGAACAACAATCCCGGGTGGATAGTAGAAATTGGCGGTCATACAGATCATAATGGATCAGAACTTTACAACATTCAGCTTTCTGCAAAAAGAGCGGCGGCAGTTGTAAATTATTTGATTGAGAAGGGGATGCCTGTTGAAAGATTAAGGAGTAAAGGTTATGGATTTTCGGAGCCTGTTGCAGATAACTCAACAGAAGAGGGTAGGGCGGCTAATAGAAGGACAGAATTTAAATTGATTGAAAAAGGGAATTGAGATTTCGCTGCTGCTTTAGTGATAAATTTTTTATTTTTATTTCTGATCAAATACTTATCTTGAGTTTTTATTTTTATTTCTTTTATGACTCATGTTAAAGCCATTTATAGATTTTTTCAAAAATATTGACCGGAAAGGTTATCGCCCGAAATTCGGCGGACTTGAAATTCTAAAGTTTCTTGGCCCGGGATTATTGGTGACCGTTGGTTTCATTGATCCTGGAAACTGGGCTTCCAATATAGCTGCGGGAGCGGGTTACGGTTATTTACTTCTCTGGATGGTGACTTTTTCAACCTTAATATTAATCATACTTCAACACAATGTAGCCCATCTTGGAATTGCAACCGGTTTGTGTCTTTCCGAGGCAACAACAAAATATGTGATGCCTGTATATGGAAATTTTATTCTCTTCAGTGCTATGCTGGCTTCAATTTCGACCTCTCTGGCTGAGGTTCTTGGAGGTGCAATTGCTCTTAAAATGCTTTTTAACATTCCTATTCCCGTAGGAGCTGCTCTTGTGGTCATGTTTGTTTCCATAATGTTGTTCACCAATGGTTACAGGGTTTTGGAAAGATGGATAATTTCTTTTGTCTCCATTATTGGTCTGGCTTTCCTTTATGAGCTGTCACTTGTTAAAATTGATTGGAATTCCGCTTTTCAATCATGGACTACGCCAAGTTTTCCGGATGGATCAATAATGATTGTGATGAGTGTTTTGGGAGCAGTTGTTATGCCGCACAATCTCTTTCTGCACTCTGAAATCATTCAGAGCCGTCAATGGAATCTTACTGATGAAACAACGATTCGAAAAAAGCTTAATTATGAATTCTTTGATACATTAATATCAATGATGGTAGGTTGGGCCATAAACAGTGCCATGATTTTACTGGCTGCAGCGACTTTCCATAAATCAGGGATCATTGTTACGGAGTTGCAGCAAGCCAAAAGTTTATTGGAACCTCTTTTAGGAATTCATGCTGCTGTCATCTTTGCTGTTGCCCTATTGTTTGCAGGAATTGCCTCTACCATTACTTCTGGAATGGCTGCAGGTTCTATTTTCTCCGGAATTTTTGGTGAGCCTTTCGATATTAAGGACAATCATTCAAGATTGGGCGTGGCCATTTCTTTTATTGTTGCCTTACTGATCATTTTTCTTATTTCAGATCCTTTTAAGGGTCTGATTATCTCCCAGATGATTTTAAGTATACAGCTCCCGCTAACTATTTTTGTACAGGTTTATCTTACTTCCTCAGAAAAAGTAATGGGGAAATACAAGAATAGCAAACGGCATACGGTTGTTCTTTATACGATTGGAACAATAGTCACTTTCCTGAATATTGCCCTGTTTATCAGCTTTTTCAGATAAAAGTATAATTTCTTGTATTTCGATTTTAATTGTTTAAAAAGCTGTTTCTTCCTTTTTAATTTCTATCATATAGTCAAAATGCGATCCTGAAATTTTTTCAGTTAATTTAAATCCGCATCGAGCCGCAAGAGAAATAAATGTATCAGGATCTACAAATAACCAGGGGAAAGTCTTGCCTTTGATATTTTTATAGCTGAGCTGGTACTGCATTTCGCCGTAATAGGTATCCGAAGCGATATCGATCCATGTTTCTCCGTTTTCATCTGTGAACAGATACAACAGATCCGAAGAATCCGCAAGTATTTTTCCCCCGGGATTCAGTAAACTATTCAGATGCGATAATAATCTTTCAAGTCCCGGCAGAGTCTGAGCTACTCCGGCACCATTCATGAGCAACAGGATAGTATCATATTTTTGATCATTTAAATCATAAATGTCTTTCAGGAAAACATTTTTGATTCCTCTTTTGCGCATTACCTCACAAAGAAAAGGAGAAATATCAATGGCATCCACTTCAAATCCTTGTTCCTGGAGCCAAAGAGAATGAGCGCCCGCTCCTGCACCGATATCCAGAACTTTACCTTCAACCTTTTTTAAAGCCTCCTGTTCCTGAAAAGGCATCTGATCAAAATCTCTCAGAAAATAAGCAGGAGAAAGGTGCTCGTCTTCTGCAATATCGGTTCTGACAAGAATGGATTCCTCGGTGAGACCATTTAGGTAATCCTTTACTGCGTTTCCAATGGGATCCTGGTGTTTCTTAAGAACAGGCATATTGAAATTCTTTAATGATTATTCTTCGAGGACAAAAATTTCTTAAAGATAATAAAGAACAATTTCATCAGCTACATCCTACTTTCAACTTTATCTTTTTATTTTTACCACCGCTATGGAAAAAAAGCATAAAATTATATTACCTGCCGAATGGGCCTCCCAAAGCGGAGTGATGCTGACCTGGCCTCACAGAGATACTGACTGGAGGGACCTCCTCGAAGAAGTGGAAAATTGTTTTATTTCTATTGCCTTCGAGATATCAAAAAGGGAGAGGTTGGTTATTGTTTGTCCGGATAAGGTCAATCTGATTCCAAAACTTCGATCCTGCAATCTTAGGAATATATGTTTTGTTGAAATTCCGACAAATGATACCTGGGCGCGCGATCATGGACCCATTACCGTATTGATCGATGACGAACCTGTTCTGTATGATTTCACTTTCAATGGCTGGGGGATGAAATTTGCTGCTAATTTCGATAATCAGATTACTGAAAAGTTATTTTCCCAGGGATTTTTCTCGAAAAAAGTTTCCTATGCTAATAAACTCTCCTTTGTTCTTGAAGGAGGCAGCATCGAATCAGATGGATGTGGTACTCTTTTGACAACCCGCGAGTGCCTTTGTTCTGTTAACAGGAATGGGCACATGAGTCAGAAAGAAATTGAAGATTATCTCAAAACTGTCTTTGATCTCAAAAAAATCCTTTGGTTAAATTCGGGATTTCTTGAAGGTGACGATACCGACAGCCATATTGATACGCTTGCGAGGTTTTGTAATGAGACTACGATTGCTTATGTGAAGAGTAATGAATCAAATGACTTACATTATCCGGCATTGGAAAAGATGGAGGAGGAGCTGAAATCATTCAGAAATTCAAGAGATCAGCCTTATACTCTGATTCCACTTCCAATGGCCGATCCGGCCTATGATCAGAATCAAAGACTTCCTGCCACCTATGCTAATTTTCTAATCATTAATAATGGTGTTTTGGTTCCTTTCTACAATTCTCCAAAGGATGAAATTGCAAAAAACACTTTGCAAAAAATATTTCCCGACAAAGAAATCATAGGCATTGACTGTTGTCCGCTGATCAAACAGCATGGCTCACTTCACTGTATAACCATGCAATTCCCGGAAGGAGTTCTAAAGAATTAAGGAATGACGGAAACCATGAAGCGGTAATTAATAGCCTTAATTAGAGGGAATTAAATTAAATAACTAATTCTAAATCAGATCCTTCATCTCCTTTGCAAGGATCGTATATGTTTTCGGACTTACCGGTACCAAAGGAAGCCGCAAATAGTTTTCTATCATGTTGATGGAATTCAGCGCAGCCTTTGCCCCTGCAGGATTACCTTCAATAAACAAGGTTTCCGTCATTGTATGTAATTTCAGGTGGATGGAGGCTGCAGTTTTAAAGTCGCCCAGTAAGGCTGATTTAGTTAAATCTGAAATCATTTTTGGTACTACATTTCCTGCAACAGAGATCACTCCTTCGCCGCCTATTGACATAATAGGTAAAGTAAGACTATCATCGCCTGAAAGAACAATAAAATTTCCCGGTTTATCTCTTAAGATCTTACTGATTTCTGACAAATTCCCGGAGGCTTCCTTGGTTCCGATAAACTTATTGGAAGCAAAAGCTAAACGAAGTGTAGTTTCAGCACTCATACAAACTGCTGTACGTCCCGGAACATTATAAAGGATGATTGGTAGCGGAGAAACTTTTTCAATAGCCATAAAGTGTTGAAAAATCCCTTCCTGTGTAGGTTTGTTGTAATAAGGAACAACGGAAAGGATTGCATCCGCTTTTGAGAGATCCAGATGATTGAAGCTATCAATAACCCCTTGAGTATGATTTCCACCTACGCCAATAACGACAGGTATTCTACCTGCAACTCTGTTGCAAACATAATTGATTATCTCCTGTTTCTCATCGGAAGATAAAGTGGCCGTCTCGGCAGTAGTACCCAATACAACCAGAAAATAAATCCCGTTGTTAATCAGACTATCAGTAATTTTCCCCAACGCAGAATAGTCAACACTCAAATCCTTTTTAAATGGGGTTAATAAAGCTACCCCTGCTCCCAGAAAACGTTTCTTCATATAATTTTTCCCTGATTCCCGTTAAATTTTTCCAGATAAAAAATAATTTGTTCCATCAGATATTTGCAAGTGGGTTGTTTGGAAACATCTATGTTTAAATCATAATAGTTAATCCCGGATGATTGCCATCCAACTTTAAACTTTGCACCTGAATGAACCAGTATATACTCGAGGGCAAGCACTTTTTTGATTGAAAGGTCAATTAAAATATCAAATGACTCCAATACAAACTGCACTCCGGGACCTGTTACCGGTTTTCCGTTGAATCGGACATTTGTGTTGTTCGAAAAACCCGAATGAGCTATCATGGAAAGATTTTCTTCAGCTTTCCTGGAATCCAGATGTCCAATGCCTGTTACTGAAATTCCTCTTCCTTTTAAAGTTTTTCTTACCAACTCATAGGTCTCAATACTTTCCTCGTCAACAGGGTTCCATAAAATCCCGATGCTCCGCGAATTGCTTAAGGTCTGGATTTTTGCGCTCCGCTGCTGTTTCAGAAAATATCCAACCAACCTTTTCCTGAAGTAATTGCTTACAAATTTCCTCAACATATCAGGGCAAAAATACGAATTCGTAGAATATTTCAATCACAAATATCAATTTGTCAGTCAGGAAAAAACTTTCATTTTATAAGTTCAAGGAATTGTTCCTCTGAAATAATGGGTATTTTCAGCTTCAGTGCTTTCTCCAGTTTTGAGGGCCCTATATTTTCACCTGCAATAAGATAGCTTGTTTTAGACGAAATGGAAGAGACACTTTTCCCTCCGTTTAATTCGATCATCGCTTTTAATTCATCACGGGTATATTTTTCAAATGTACCTGAAATAATAAGAGAGAGCCCCTTCAATTTATCACTCTGTCCTTCTTTGGTTATTCTTTTGATTTCAAACTGAAGTCCATGTGACTTTAGCCGTTCAATAAGTCTGATATTCTGGTCATCAGAGAACCATTGTACGATACTTTCAGCAATTTTAACCCCGATTTCTTCCACTCCAACCAGTTCCTGTAACGAGCTGTTTCTTAATCGGTCAATAGATCCCAACTCTTTAGCCAGTTTCTTTGCAACCGTTTCTCCAACATACCGGATTCCTAAAGCAAACAGAACCCTCTCAAACGGAACGGTCTTGGCAATCTCCAGGCTGTCCAGGATTCTTGAGGCTGATTTTGTACCCATCCGCTCAAGATGCACCAGATCTTCCAGCTTTAATTCAAACAGATCTGCCACGTTGTTGACTAATTTATTCTGATACAGTAAATCGATAGTTTCAGTCCCCAATCCATCAATATCCATGGCCTTACGGCTGATGAAATGTTCAAGCTTTCCTTTGATCTGTGGCGGACATCCATTTTCATTGGGACAATAATGAGCCGCTTCTCCCGGAGTTCTTATCAGTTCAGTACCACATTCGGGACAATGAGTAATGAATTCAACAGGTGTGCTCATCGGGTGCCTTGATGACAGTTCTACGCTGATAATTTTAGGAATAATTTCACCTCCTTTTTCAACATAAACCTGGTCTCCCTGATGAAGACCGAGATTTTTAATAATGTCTGCATTGTGTAAAGTCGCTCTCTTTACGATAGTTCCTGCCAGCAAGACAGGCTTTAAATTCGCAACCGGAGTCACGGTTCCGGTTCTTCCTACATTAAAAGACACAGATAAAAGCTCGGTGCTTACCCTTTCCGCTTTGAATTTATAAGCAATGGCCCAGCGGGGAGATTTGGCTGTGAAGCCGAGGTCGCGCTGTAATTGCTGAGAGTTTACTTTTATCACCACGCCATCTGTGGCCACAGGAAGATCTTTCCTTTTTACATTCCAAGTTTTCAGGTAATCAAGCACTTCTTCAATGGTATCGACTTTTTTTGTATGCTCTGAAGTCTTGAAGCCCCACTTTGCGGCATGCTGAAGAAGTTCATAATGACCATCGTCTGGGAGCTCTTTCCCCAAAACATGATAAAAATAAGCGTCAAGTTTTCTGGATGCAACGACCGAAGAATTTTGTAATTTTAATGTCCCGGAAGCGGCATTCCTCGGATTGGCAAAGAGCGGTTCCCCGATTTCTTCCCGCTCACAGTTTAAAGCCTCAAACGAACTGAAAGGCAATAAAACCTCGCCGCGTATTTCAAATTCCGACGGATAATCACCCTTTAATTTTAAAGGAATGCTTCGGATCGTCTTAATATTGGAGGTCACATCATCGCCCATTACTCCGTCTCCCCGGGTAACTCCCCTGACCAATAAACCGTTTTCATAAATCAGGCTGATGGAGGTCCCGTCAAATTTCAGTTCACAGGTATACTGAAATTTTTCGTCCACCAGTTTGCGGACCCGCTGGTCAAATTCGCGTACTTCCTCTTCAGTATAAGTATTAGACAAAGAAAGCATGGCGTATTGATGGGCCACTTGCTTGAATTCTTTATTTATATCACTTCCCACCCGCTGGGTTGGAGAATTCTCGTCAAAGAATTCCGGGTATTCCTTTTCCAACCTGATTAGCTCCTGCATCAACACATCAAATTCATAATCGCTGATGGTGGGCTGATTCAGTATATAATAGTTAAAGTTATGTTTGTCAAGTTCTTCCCGTAAGAAATTTATCCGTTCTTCCGCCTCCGTCTTTGTCATAAAAAATCAATTTCTTGAATGGAATAAAATTAGTAAAAAATGTCATTTGCCGCGCTTTCATTTGCCTAAGGCGTCATTTGCCTTCACCGTCATTTAATTTCACCGTCATTAATGGTCATTTAACTTCGCTGTCATTTGGTTGCACTGTCATTAATGACCATCAATGACTAATGACTAATAATGACTATTCATAACCATCACTGGCCATCACTTACCATCACTTACCATCACTGACTATCACTGACTATCACTGACTATCACTGACTATCAACCGTCATGTATTATTGTCAATGGAGTTGGTTGGTTGCGATTTTTGAATTCCGATTGAATTAATGTAATTGTTAATCTTAATACCAATTACTTCAATTTCTTTTACAAAACGATTATGATCATCCTCTGAGATCAATTTACGATTAAAAGCTTTTGTTAACCATGCGCTGGTTTCGAATAGTGAGCCTCTTGCATAATAACTAAAATGTTTTGATTCATTGTAATGGTATCTGCCTAAACCTTCACTCAGATTTGCAGCAATCGAATCTGCCGCTCTGACTAACTGTTTTCCAATAGTATCTTTAGCAAAATAATCCCATTTCATGACTACGTTCCAAATATCTTCTCCCAGATTTATTGACATTTGATAAACTTTAAATTCTTCCAGTTTCATGATATTTTTAATTATGCTTCGTTGTTATTAGGCTACATTGACAAAGGGTTACACTGTCATTAGGCTTCGCCGTCATTTGATTTGACGGTCATTAAGCTTTGCTGTCATTTGGCTTTGCCGTCAATGACTTAATGACTTTAAATGACCATCAATGACAATTTAATGACAATTAATGACTATTTTATGACTATTTTTTCCTTTCTTTGTCCCGATTTCGGTTTTATTGTTTCCATTCGGAGCAATAGTGAATAGGGAATCCGGTGAAATGCCGGAGCTGTACCCGCAGCTGTAAGTCCATAAAGGGAATCTGAATCTAATGCCACTGCCATAAAGGCGGGAAGGTGCAGAGAATCCCGGACGAGCCAGAAGACCTGCCGCAATCTTGAATTATTATTTGCTTTCGGGAAGAAATAGCAAAGATGAACTGAACAGTCTCTTCATTCTTTTATCTATTGAACGGAAAGCCGGCAAGTTAATTTTTAGAACTTTAAACGTGAAAAAAATTTGTCCGCGCTGCAATCATTCTTTTGATTGTCATAACGACCAAATTCTGGAATGCTGGTGCCTGGAGGAACAGATTTCTGCTCCGGTCAGGGAATACCTGTCTGTGAATTTTCAGGGGTGCCTCTGTCGTTCGTGCATTCAAACCATCAACAATCAATTTCTTGAACCACTTAAAATAATCCGTAATGAAACAATTTAGAATCTCGTCGGCACTGTTAGTTGCCATAATTTTTCTTAGCTCCTGTCATAAAGAGGACGCTGAAAATATAGAAATAAAAACCATTGACTTTGAAAATCTGGCAGTTGGCAGTCAGGGATATTGGAACGGATCGGATCTGGCCGGAAATTTTGTTTCGTCGGGAATGACTTTTTCAAACGAATACAACACCTCCTGGGGTTCATGGCAGGGATTTGCCTATTCTCAGAAAGCGGATGTTCTGACCGCAGGATTCGGGAATCAATTCAGTGTTTATGATGCTTCCAATGGTACCAATAAATTTGCCATCTATTATCCTCCTTTTGGTTCAGACGCTTATGCCTCTTTCTCAGCAGGCGCTGAAAAAGTCATCAGGAGTATCAGTGTTTGCAACTCCACCTATACAGCATTCTCCATGAAAGAGGGAGATAGTTTTGCGAAGAAATTCGGAGGAGACACGGGAAATGATCAGGACTGGTTTAAAATGACGGTTATCGGCTATAATGCAGCTGGCGATTCAGTCAGGGCTGTTAATTTTTATCTCGCCGACTATCGTTTTACCTCTTCTACTGCCGACTATATCTTAAATAAATGGACTACAGTTGATCTTAGATCTCTTGGCAAAGTAAATAAAATTACTTTCCGTTTTTCCTCTTCGGATAATGGGGCAAATGGAATGAATACACCGGCAGAGGTTTGTCTTGATAATATAAAATATGAAGAACCTGTAACCGTTTTGTAGGGGCGACCATTCGGTCGCTCCTACGCATTCGTATAAATTCGTCCAAAATTCGTGTAATTCGAAAAAAATGCAATTCGCTAATGTAATTCGTCAAAAACTGTTTTCTTTGCAAAGTTTTAATACAGAAAAAAGAAAGTATGACAATCGTAAAAGATAAAATGGTTTCCCTGACCTACGACTTAAGGTTAGATGGAAAAGACGGCGATATTTTCGAATCGGCAGGGAAAGACAGCCCTCTTGTATTTCTTTACGGAGCTGGCATGATGCTGCCGGCTTTTGAAGATGCACTTCTCAACAAAAGTACAGGGGATAAATTCGAAATTGCAATTCCTGCAAAAGACGGATACGGTGAAGAACATGAAGAAGCAATTGTGGATCTCCCCAAAAATATTTTTGAAGTAGACGGAAAAATAGACGAAGAACTCATCACTCCCGGAAATTCAGTTCCGATGATGTCTTCAAACGGTCAGCGGATGCAGGGACTTGTTGTTTCTGTGGATGAGACTACTGTAAAAATGGATTTCAATCATCCTTTGGCTGGTGAAGATCTCCATTTTACCGGGGAGGTACTTGAAGTTCGTGATGCAACCGAGGAAGAACTGAAATCTGCTTACAGCGCCGGTTGTGGCTGTTCAGGCGGATGCGGCAGCGATGGCTGTGAAAGCGGAGATTGCGGCAGCGGCGGATGCGGTTGTGATGATTCAAACGGATCCGGATGCGGCTGTTCTTAATATTTTTCTGAAAGATTTTATAACAAACCCGGAGCCATTAACTCCGGGTTTGTTGTTTAAGAACGGATCTTTTAGATGGTTATAACTTTTTTTAATGGCCGTATGGAACTCGCCTATAATCCTACTCCTGTATGCGAAGCAATTTAAATGTCTCGTTTCATTAGCATGTTTGCATACTTTACAGAGTAATTATTAACATATTATTTCCCTACTTTCCTACTCCCTACTTTTTCTGTTTTTCATCTCCAAACCTTTCTCCCTTCTCCCTTCTCCCTTCTCCATGCTCTCTGCCCTCTGCTACTCATACCTCAGCGCCTCCACCGGGTTCCTTGTCGCCGCTTTCCAGCTCTGCCAGCTAACCGTCAGCAAGGCGATTACCAGTGCCAGCAATCCTGCCAGTGCAAAAATCCACCAACTTAATTCTGTCTTATATGCAAAATTCTGAAGCCATTTGTACATAACATAGTAGGCGATTGGGGTTGCTATAATGAAAGCAACAGCTACCCATCTTACAAAGTCATTGTTGAGCATTAGCAAAATTTCCGAAATTTTAGCCCCGTTAACTTTCCGAATGCCAATCTCTTTGATTCGACGCTGGCAGGCAAAGAGGGACATGGCTAAAATCCCAAGACAACAAATAACAATAGCACATCCGGCAAAAAGAGAAAATGTTCTGCGGAACTGCAGTTCTGATTGGTACATCTTCTCAACAGCCTGATCAAGGAAACTAATTTCAACCGGGAAAGAGGGGGAAAGATTGGAGGTCGCTGTCTTTATTTCCTGAATGATTTTATGTAAGGAATAAAAATCGGAGGTATGGAGTTCTACCAAGCAATATGAAGTGTAGGGATTGTTTCTGATGGCAAGAGATCCAATTGGCTGGTTAAAGGATTTGTAATGAAAATCTTTTATTACACCAACAATTTCATTATCGCCGAATCTATCTTTGAATAATTTAGTCCCAATGGGATTGGAAATTTTATTTTTGAGAAGAAAGGTTTCGTTCACGACAATGCTGCCTTTGTCTGATTGCAAATCTCCTGAATAAAAACGTCCTGCAATCAGTTTTAAACCCATCAAATTAAAAAAACCTGTATCAGCGCTGAAGGTGTCGAAATCAAGTTTTTTCTTCTCTCCATCTTCATCCATTTCTCTTTGCCAGTGAGAAATACCCTTACCAGGGTAATATTGTCCAAGAGAAATTTTTTCAATAGACGGTTTTTCTAAAAGTAATTTCTTTAATACCTCCTTTTTTTTGTCCAACTCCGGGGTTAATTTGATACCTATGATGTTTCCCTGGTTAAAACCAAGATTGCTGCTGCCATAGTTGACCTGCTTTTGTATTAATAACGTAAAGGAAATCAATGTGATGGTGATAGTGAACTGAACAGCAACAAGTATACCTCTTAAAATGGAATTTTCGGGAAGTCCTTCTACAGTCCTTTTTAGGTTATCGACTGCTTTTGATGATGATATTCGTAGTGCAGGAATCAAACTGATTAAGGCGCTTAATATCATAATTCCTGATATAGAAACAAGAAGGAAGGTGGGGGAATAAAGCAATCGTTGATTAAAATGAACGCCGGTATATGCATTGATAAAATCAGAGGTTGTACCGACCAGCAGAATTGCCAAAAAAAGTGACACGAGAAAAAGAAGGAAAGACTCACCGAGAATATGGCGAAGAACAGCGAAATGACTTGCTCCAATAACCTTCATTACTCCCGTTTGCCTGATTCTTTCAAGCCACTGTGATGAGGAAATGTTAATGAAATTGATCAGGGCAATCATTAGGACAAGAGCAGCCACCATCAGCAGGATCATCACTTTTTTTTGATCCCCGCAATGCAGATAATTGCTGTCGTCATACAAGGATAAGTGGGAAAAGTATATTTTTTTTAACGGGATCAGTTGTGTCTCAGCTAAGTGCTTTTGAGTATTTTTGGGGAAAAGGGCTGAAATACTTTTTACCGTTTCCTTTGGACGGGCTCCTTCTTTCAAAAGTACAAATGTATGGAAATTGCACGTTCCCCACTTTGTCAGCTCTCCTTCTTCGGGCTGTACTATTTTGCGTGTGGCGATGGAGGTGAGGGCGCTGAACGAAATACATGAATTGGCACTGGGTTCTTCAATAACTGCTTTAACCGTAAGCTCTTTACCATTGTTCAGCTTCATTGTCTTGTCTATGGCGCCTTCCCTCCCAAAAAGTCTTTCCGACAATGTTTTGGTGATCACAACCGAAAGAGGTTCTTTCAGTGCGGTTTCTAAGTTGCCCCCAACGACTTTGTAGGTGAACAGTTTAAAAAAATCTTCATCGACGAAAAGCAAATCTGAAGTTATAGGTTCTTTGTCTTCCACCTGAAATACAGGAGTATCCCATGTACTTGACATCCTGACTGTAGATTTAACTCCCGGTACACTCATTTCGATATGTTCTTTCAGTATCGCTGGGGTATAAAGGTTTTTATTAGGGCCCATAAAAAGATAAACCCTGTCTCCGTTTTTATGGAAATGATCAGTGGTCAGTTCACTGTAACAGTAAACCGACAGGATGATAACCAAAGCCAAACTAACGGACAGTCCTATCAAATTAACAAGGTTGGTTATTGGTTTTCGGACAAAATTTCTGATCATTGATTTGAACAAATATTTCATGGCTAATTTGTGTTAGGAAAATCTTTTAAATTATAGGTTTATCATTGAATTTAACTTGTGCGATTTAGTTCTGTACTGCCATAAATTCATTTTTGTTTATAAAATCTTTCCGTATCATTCCATCTTCCAAACGGACAATGCGATTCGCATAACTGGCGAATTTCTCGTTATGGGTCACATGAATAATGGTCATTCCTTCACCATTCAGCTCTCGGAGGGTTTCCATGATCATTTCGCCTTGGCTGGAATGAAGATTACCCGTGGGTTCATCAGCCAGCAAGAGCTTTGGTTTGCCAATAATAGCACGGGCAATGCCAACCAATTGCTGTTGTCCTCCAGATAATTGGGTTGGGAACAGATCCTTTTTAGCCACCATGTTGAACCTGTCCAACAAATCGGCTACCATAGACTGACGATCTCGGCTTTTTACTCCTTTGTAAATCAATGGAGTCTCGATATTTTCATAAACAGTCATTTCTTCAATCAGGTGATAAGCCTGAAAAATGAATCCCATAAAATTGCGGTGGTAATCCACTTTGTTCTTTTCCTTCAGATCAAGTACTGATTTTTCACACAACGAATATTCTCCTGCTGAAGGTGCGTCAAGCAGACCGATGATATTCAATAAGGTGGACTTTCCGGAACCGCTTGGCCCCATGATGCTGAGAAAATCACCTTCTTTCACTTCCAGATTGATGGCTTTCAGGACAAAAGTCCGTTGAAACTTTGAATCGTAATACTTGTCGATGTTAGATAAGTGTACCATTTTTTTAAATTTTATATTATTTTTTGTTCATTTCGTTTTCTGTTCGCCTGTTTCCAGACGCTGCATTTTTTCTCTATATCCTTGAAAATATTAAACTGCATTTGGACTTCTTTTCCCCTTCCCCTTTCTCCCTTCTCCATGCTCCATGCTCCATGCTCCATGCTCCATGCTCCATGCTCTCTGCCCTCTGCCCTCTGCCCTCTGCTACTCATACCTCAGCGCCTCCACCGGATTCCTTGTCGCCGCCTTAAATGTCTGGTAGCTGGTTACAAGAAGGATAATGACGAAGATAATCCCTGTTCCTGCCATATAAACCCACAATTGTGGAGGCAGTTTATAAGTTCCGGGAACTTTTGTGTACATCAAAAATGCGCCGGGGAAAGCAATCGGCAGGGCAAAAAATAATAAGATAAAATATTCTTTACTCAAGAGGCAAAAAATATTGAACGAGCTACTGCCGTTGATTTTACGGACTCCTATTTCTTTGGTCCGACGGACCACTGTGAATGAAACGAGGCCCAACAACCCAATCACAGCCAGAAATATATTGAATACGGTGAAGAACAGGATGGTGCTGTTAACCGAATGATAGATTTTGAAGGTGCTTTCGTAACGGAAAGCTGTTGACATGTCGTGAAACTCAAAGGGATCGCTTGGAAAAGTGTTTTCAAATTCGCGGGTAAGGATTGATCTGGCTATCTGTTCCTTTAATGGATCGACCCGGAAGGCAAAGGACCGGTCCCCGTATATTTCATCCGAAGCCGGAAACAGTACGGCTGGTTCGACTCCATTGTGCATGTCTTTATAAAAGTAGTCTTTTACTACACCCACTACGGTCCATTTGTTATCATTTATGCGTTTGCCGATCGGATTGTCCCAGCCAAAACATTTTGCAGCCGATTCGTTGATCAGACATGACTGGCCGAAATCTCCCTGAAATTCCCTCGAAAAATCACGACCGCGAATTACCGTTATTCCCATATTTTTTACAAAATCATAGCTGACGCTATTAGGCCGGTAACTGATTTTCTCATTCGGTTCTGCTCCTTCCCAGTTGGTCATTCCTCCTCCATAACTAACAAATGGTAAATGCTCAGACATAGAGGCATTAAGAATTTCAGGGTAGTGCAGGAGCCTGTCTCTCATAGCATCAAATGTGATTCCATGTTTCGACGACGAAAGCCTTGTAAACAGTAGGCTTTCCTTATTGAATCCCAGATCACGGGTTGAAAGATATCTGATCTGAAGTGAGAATGAGAGAGTGATCAGGATTAAGAACACAGAAATAGCAAACTGAACAGTAACCAGAACCTTTTTCAGATTGATTTTTTCGTTTCCCTGACCAAGCGGGTTGCCGTTTAACAACGAAACAATTTTGTGTGATGACACAACTAAGGCCGGATAAATACCGGAGAGAAATCCAACCAATAAAGCGAAGGCAATGGTCAGCCCAATAAAACCGCGATTATTTGTCAATGAAAGTTCCAGTTGCTTTTCAACAATATCTGAAAAAACCGGTAAAAAGAACCAGGCCAATAAGAAGGCGAGTGCAAGGGCGAGCATGGCCAGTATAATCGTTTCGCTTAAAAATTGTGCAATCAGCAAAGACCGGCTGCTGCCGCATACTTTTTTAATAGCCACCTCTTTTCCCCGCGTGGCTGAATTGGCCGTAGTCAGGTTAATGTAATTGAATGCCGACATGATGAGGATAAACAATCCTATTAATCCGAAAAGAGCCAGGACAATGAAGTAATCGTTGCGGCCGTTGAAACTCAGAAATATCCTGGACATTGGACACAACTGAAGCTCATCGTATTCAAGAGGCTTATATCCCTTAAAGACATTTTTGATCTTGCTCTCAGTCGTTTTGTAACTAACTCCTGGTTTTAAAAGTGCATAAGTCATGCAATCGCACCACCAGATGTTGTTGTTATTAATTCCTTCTGTTTTTCCGGGCGAAGCAAACGAAACAATGTAAGTAGGACGTAAACTTGAATTTTTAGGCAGATCTGCATAAACGCCGGTTACTTTTACATCGAACTTTTTCTCGATGGTTACCATTTGTCCTAAAGCCTTTTTACCCGGGAAGAGTTTATCGGCCATAGATTTTGACAGCACGATGGTGAATGGTTCCATCAATCCTCCGGTTGTTTCACCTTCCAGAAAATGATAGGTAAAAACATCGAAAAAGCAGCTATCAGCGTAAATCCCATTCTCATCATAAATTTGTCGATTGGGGTCCGTGGCAAGAAATTTTCCTTTATTCTCTCGGATAATGGTGATTTTCTCAAACTCAGGAAACCGTTTTTCGAGCAATTGTGCGGTAATCGCGGGAGTATGGGGCGAAATATCATTCCCGTTCATCGCGTGCGAGGTTTTAGAATAGTGCCGTTGCACACGGTAAATCCGGTCATATTTGGCGTTCGTCTTATCCCAGGTCAGATCATATTGTACAAACAGGCCAATCAGGATGAAGGCTGTAAATCCTATGGCAAGTCCAAACACATTGATCGCCGAATGGATTTTGTGCTTGAGGATGTTGCGCACCGATATTTTCCAAATTGAGCTTATCATGGCTAGATGAGTTTCAAATTCCAGTTATTATTTATTTAAATTCCCTGTGTATATTTCTATTTTATGACAATCAATGTCTTCATTTAATCATTTAATCAAAGTTCGGCACTAATCACCCCTTGGCAATACTGAATCATGCATCTCTTTTCGATTTTTATCTACTTGTAATTAAATGTTATAACTCCTACTCATACTTTAGTGACTTTACCGGATTTTGGTTTGAAGCTTTCCATGTTCGTAAACCTACCGTGGAGAAGGCAACGATACAAGCGATTAACGGACTGGCTACAAATGTCCAAAGTGGTAATGAAGTATGAAAATGAAACCTGTCTAAGAAAATTTTCCCCAATAGAGAGGCAATGGGAATGGCTATAAAAGAAGCGATCATTAACCATTTTGTGTAACCAGCCAATAATAATTTCATAATGGATAATGTTGTAGCCCCGTTAGTTTTTCTAATACCGATTTCTTTGGTCCGGCTATCAGCATAAAAGGAAGCCAGCCCGAAGAAACCTAAACAGGCCAATATCAGTGCTATAAAAGAGGATAATCCAATAAGATTGGAAGGTGTGCTCAAATTTGAAAATCCAGGAAGACTTGAATATATTGGAAGATCACTAAATAGTTTGGGGCGGAATGGAGTTTCAGGATCGTAATGCTTGTAGATCTTTTCAATTTTATCAATTAATGATGCGTAAGTTCCTGATGAAAACCTTATTAGTATTGCTTTCCGGTCGCTGGGACTGATATGGATGATTGTTGGGACAAAGGGCCCGGCAAGATCTATTGTGTGAAAGTCGGAAATTACTCCAACGATGGTCCCTTTTTTTCCATTAAGAATAAGAGAAGAGCCGAGTGGATTTTTGTTTTTCATTACTTCTGCCGCAACATCATTGATTACGTAATTACCGGAATCAGCACTAAAGGAGGCATCGAAATATCTCCCTTTCTTCATCCTGATATCTATTACTTTATTGTAATCAAAATCAGAATTTATACACCAGAAAAGTGATTTTTCAGTTGCGTCTTTCCCATCCCATCTTATTTTATCTGAAACTGTGGCCCCCCGGGTCGGAATGCAGTTTGTAAAACTAACTGCTTCAATACCCGGAATTTTTAGGAGTTCAGTTTTTACACTTTCAGCTTGTCTTTGAATGTTATGTGAATTATCCAGGATAATCATCCTATCTTTATCAAAACCTGGATTGAAATTATGCAGATAATCATCCTGAACTTTAATAATCATTGTTAAAATGAGCAACACAATAGGTATTGTAAACTGGAAAACAATAAAACTTTGTCTGAAAAAGTTGAAACTATGTTTTGTTATTTTCTGTTTCAATACATCGACATGATTTGATGAGGCCAGGTAAAAGGCAGGGAATGCACCGGAGGCTAAACTCGTAAAGAGCGTTACGGCTAAGAAAAATAACAACACTTTTAAATCAGAAAACCGCAACTGAATATCCTGTCCAAACATTGAATTGAATGATGGTATTAGTACCCAGACCATGATTATGGCAGTTATAAGACTTACCAGGGTAAGGAGAAATGTTTCACTCAGGAATTGAATAACAATGGTCGATTTCCTTGATCCAACAACCTTTTTGATAACTGCTTCGCGATACCGTCTCATATTTACGGCCATGGCGAGATTTATGAAATTGAAACAAGCCATCATGAGGATTCCGAAACCTATGCTTCCGACGATTATTACATTTTGCATTCCTCCCCATATGCGCTTTCCCCCGGCATAGGAATATAACATCTTTTCTTTAAGAGGAAATAAAAATAATTCCTGATTTAAAGTAGTTTCTTGATGTCTGATTAAATCCTTTATTTTATCATTAACCAATTTGTAATCAATCTTATCCTTTAACACTATGTACAATTGATTTGAGGTTGCCCCCGTTCCCATTGCCCAACTATTATCGGCAAGGAACCTTGAAAATGGAATAACAAAATCAAATTGCAGTGTCGATTGGGTGGGTAAATTTCGTAAAACCCCTGTCACTTTAAAAGCTTTTTGTCTATTGCCTTCCTTTAAAATAAGCGTATTCCCCATGCATTTCGTGTTATCAAAAAAAATCCTGGCCATCCGCTCTGAAATTACAATCGAATTAATATCATTTAACACTTTTAGAGGATCACCTTGTATAAGAGGAAAAGAAAATATATTGAAAAAGTTAGTGTCAGCACAGATCCCATTTTCTGTAAAAGTTTTATCATCTTTTACAAAATCATTATCCTGCCGAACAATTCGTGTTGACTCTTCGATCTCGGGCACATGTTCTTTCAAAACTTCATTCAGGGATGCAGAAAGATAGCTTTTGGGGAAACGATCACCATTAAAAAAGGTCATCCAGGCTTCAACTGAATATAAATGGTTATAGTTTTTATGAAACTTATCGTAACTGAATATGTTCATAATATACAGGACAGAAATAATTGCACAGGTGAGCCCAAACGTAAGGCACAGGAAATTGAGCGTGCTATACGTTTTATTGCGCCAAAAGTACCGTGCCGTTATTCGGAAAAAATTTGTATACATTATTTTATGTAATTATTATTTTATAAAAATTGCCTTCCCTGTTGTCCTTTCAACTTTATTATTCATACTTCAGCGCCTCCACCGGATTTCTTGTTGCCGCCTTCCAGCTTTGCCAGCTCACCGTCAGAATCAGGATGGTCAGGATTTTGTGATTTTCAGGATTCGTGCTTCCTGAACATCCGTTTCACTTTTATCATCCTGTCAACCTTGCATCCTGCAAATCTGATTCAAACATTTGTCATTCCTTTCATCCCTCAAATTCCGATTCAGACAATTAATGCTTCCTGAACAATCTTTTTACTTCAAGGCTCGTTGAACCAAAATTCAAAAGCAATCCTTTTTCAATCTGATAAGCCGTCAAATAATTTAATGACTGGGCAAGATGAACATCTTCCAATTTGATCAATGCTTTTAATTCAACCATCACTTTACCTTCAACAATAAAGTCAGCTCTTCGGGTGCCTACCTGAATATTTTCATAATAGATGGGCATTTCCTGCTCCCGTAAAAATTCAAGTCCTACATTTTCCAAATCCATAGCCAGGCACCTTTGGTAGATCACCTCCTGAAATCCATTACCCAAAGTATTGTGAACTTTCATTGCACATCCTATGATTTTATAAGTCAAATCATCATCAATTTTTTTGTCCATTGTTATTGAATTTTAGCTTCCTTTTAATTTTTTTCGATCCTGTCAATCCTTTCATCCTGTCAATCCTGATTCAGACACTTATTCAGACTATTATTCATACCTCAGCGCCTCCACCGGATTCTTCGTTGCCGCCTTCCAGCTTTGCCAGCTTACCGTCAGCAGCGCTATGCCCAACGCAATAAATCCTGCCAGCGCAAAAATCCACCAGCTTAGTTCTGTTTTGTAAGCAAAGTTTTCGAGCCACTTACGCATCGCGTACCAGGCAATGGGTGTTGCAATCACAAAAGCAATCGCAACCCATTTTATAAAGTTTTTGTTTAGCATTGCCATGACTTCAGAGATTTTAGCGCCGTTGACTTTGCGGATTCCGATTTCCTTGGTCTTTCGCTCAGCTAAAAATAAACTGATCCCTATTAGTCCTAAAATAAGGATGATAAGAGTAATTACTGAAAAAATAGCCAACAGGTGCATTAACATATTCTCTTTTTTATAATATCTTTCAAAATCGTAACTATAAGTATAATAACCAAAATAAGATTCTTTGTCTATTCTTTTAAAGAAGGTTGCTACTTCTTTTTTTAAGTCCGCCATCCTGCCATCTTTTACTGAAACTATAATTGACGGCCCATATCTTAATCCATAACCAATTACAATGGGTGTAACAGAATGGTAAAAAGGTAAGTTTTTTACATTTTCTATTACTCCGGTTATTCTGCCTTTGCTTTTCCCATTATGGTCAATTGTTATTATTGTCCCCAAAGGATTTTTTAATCCTGATTTTTTTACAAATTCTTCATTAACCAAAATATCAAGTACATTTTTCTGTTGGTAGGGATAGTATTGATCAACAGGGGGTAGTTTATCTCCATCTATGTTCGAACCTGCAAGAAGTTTTATTCTGTATGCACTAATATAATTTTGATCTCCAAAAATGCATTGAGATTGAACCACAGTAAGGGAACTATCAATTTTAACCTCACTTAAATATGCGGTTGGTGTAAAAAGAGTATGACCCACAGATATGTGATTGATATAATGGAGATTGCTAAATTCCTGTATAAATAGTTTTTTGTTATTATCATCATTGACACCAACCGTTATGGTATTTACCACATCGTAGCCCATGTCTTGTGATCTGATGAATTTGATTTGTTTGGTAATGATAAATAAGGCTATAATGGTTGAAATGAAAACGAATAGCTGAACAGGAACCAGATACTTGAAAAATACTTGGTCCCTACCCGATTTAATCAGTCCGGATTTGCCTTCTTTCCTGAATTCTAAAACAATGTATTGGATAGCGCCGCTTAAAATTCCTAATAAAATTAAGGCCGTGAAAAAAGAAATCAGGATTTGCTGATCTGATTTCGAGAATAAGCTGTAACGATAATCTGAAAAACCAGTAATTACCTTATGAACAATAGGTAGTAGCAATAGTGACGAAAAGAACGCAATTGTAGTATAAAAAACTGATTCTGTTATATATTTTTTTCTTAACCATCCTGAATTTCCGCCAAGCACCCGGTTGATCTGGTTTTGCTTCTGATTCTTCAAACTTAAGCCCACATTCAGAATGATGTAATTTATAAAGGTGATGGCTAACAATACAAAACCCACACAGATCAATATCCACAATAAAGTATAGTCGCCTTTGGTTAAATCATCCATTACATTTGATGAATGTAAATACATATCATCAAGTTTTTGCAAATTCAACTGACTTTTGTCGATTGCATACTTGGTTGATCTTAATTCATTCAATTTGCCGTAATAGGTTTGGGCTAAATTTTCAGATAGCTGCTGAATATTTGTGCAATGGGGGATGTATAAAAAAAGTTGAGGAGATGAAACAAAATAGTTGTCGGCATATTTCATTTCCCGACTTTTTATATCTATAATGATTTGAGGTTTCAGCGTTGATCCTTCCGGATAGTCAGACAAAATACCAACAATCAATAGATTTATCTTTTTATCCTCTCCCCTTAATTCTGCTTCAATCGTTTTACCCAATACATCGGTTGTGCCAAAATATCGTCTTGCCGTTTCCCTATCAATAATTATCGTATTTGGATTTTTAAATAGCTGAGCATAATCTCCCGCATCCAGTTTGAAATCAAACAATTTAAAGAAAGATGCATCGACAAAACTAATTTTCTGATTAACAAATTGTTTTTCATCAGCCTTAATCGAATAATATTGGAGGTCGATGTATCTGGTGTAATCTCTTATTTCTATGTGGTTGTTTTTTAGTAAATTACCCATCGGATAACACGTGTCGGACATTCTTGTTGGAGCATCTGTCCGATTCACTAATACCCTGTAAATATCCCGATGTTTTCTGTGAAATTTATCAGCGCGAAACTCTTTTACCACGAAAAGGCATATAAACATTACCGCTACAATTCCAACTGAAAAACTGGAAATGTTTATCAAAAACATTCTGGGATTATTCCTTATATTTCGTAGGTAAACAATGAGAAAGCGGTACATATTTGAATTTATTTTAGTAACGTAATTGATTATTGTTCTTCTGTTCTGAAACTTTTTACCCCTGACAGGGTTCCAAACCCTGTCAGGGGTAAACGGCTACTCATACCTCAGCGCCTCCACCGGGTTCCTTGTTGCCGCTTTCCAGCTTTGCCAACTAACTGTAAGTAAAACAATTCCCAATGCCAGCAAACCAGCCACCGCAAAAATCCACCAGCTCAACGTGGTTTTGTATGCGAAGTTTTCGAGCCAATGGTGCATAGCATACCATGAAACCGGACAGGCCAGGACAAAAGCAATCACAACCCATTTCAAGAAGTCTTTATTAAGCAATGCCATAACTTCAAATACTTTAGCGCCATTTACCTTGCGGACACCAATTTCTTTGGTGCGTTTCCGGGTATCATAAAGTGCAATAGCAAATAAGCCGATTGCAGAGATTGCATAGGCAATTAAGGTAAAAAGGATATAAATCTTGCTCAGTCGCTTCTCCTTTTTGTACAGCGCATCAATATCATCAGATAGGAAATTGTATTTGAATGTTTCTCCCGGATTTAATTTATTGAATAATTGCTGTACAAACTGTATTCCGGTTTGTGTTGCTCCATTTTTAAATTTTATGAGGTAAGGGTCCCTAACTTTCTCAAAATAAAGTATGACCAAAGGTTGGGGTTTAACTGAAAGATGTTCGTAATTAAAATCTTTTACAACTCCAATAATTTCATATCCATTTTCCCGTGGCCAGGTTTTATTTAAAAGTCTGGTTTTTGAAATATCGCTTATTCCCCAATACTTTTTGGCTGCTTCGTTTATAACGACTTTGGTTCCCTGCACTTCATCCTTTCCCCTTTCGAAAAAACGGCCATCAACAAGTTTTAAATTCAAAAGTTGTAAATAATCAGGACTAACAGTCAATGTGTTTTCTGTTTTAAAATCTTTATCTGCACTTTTTAATTTCCGTGGCATTTCAGTTGGCTCAATGGGCGATAATCCCTGCGAAAAACTCTCTATAGAACTGCTTAAAGTCAATTCGTTTTTTAGATATTGAAAATCATTTTGCATTTTCTCAAAGGCCTTCAGATTATTTTCCTTACTGTCGCCAGAAGGTGGTTCATGAGATAGTTGTGTCCTGATAATATTTTCGGAGGTAAAGCCCAAATCCTTTTTAAGCATTAAATTCAATTGTCTTACAATCACGATTGATGAAACCAGCAATCCCAATGAAAGTGCAAATTGAGAGATAACTACCACTTTTCTCCATGACAATTTGCTTTTTGAGAAAATCTGATTTTTAAGACTGTCTATAATTGAAATCCGTGAACACAGTATAGCCGGATAAACCATTGCTGATGCAACTAATAAAACAAGAATAGTGAGGTTCAATAAAAATATTTGCCAAATCTCAGGTGAAAGTTCTACTGCCGTTATACTATTAAAAAACGGCAGAACTACAATAAACGCAATGGTTATGATAAAAACAGAAAGCAGGACAATTAAAAATATTTCAGTAGCTTTTTGATGCAGTACATGTTTATCATCTGCTCCTGATATTTTAAAAATGCCAATGTTTTTTATGGATGAATTGATATTGATAATCTGAAGGTTGGAGAAATTCAACATCGTTATAAGAAATATAATGCCTATTATCGCAAACAGAACATTGTTGCTCTTTTTGTCTCCGAAGCTTGAAAAAATACCATTAGAATTGAGATTCCCGCCATTTAGATAAACATCTTTTAATGCCAAAACATCCGTCTTGCTATTTTTAAACTGAAAATGTTTATTTCCTATATCTTTAATTTTATTTGAGAAATCACTTTTGTTAAAATTATTACTGACAAGAATAAAATCACCTCCCATCCGGTTATAATCATGAGCGTGATCTGGTAAAATAAAATCGAACCTTATTGAACTGTTGGACGGAGGCGATTCCGCAATTCCACTTATCGTATAAGTCATTTCCTTTCGCCCTATGATTTTTACAACTTTCCCTATCGGATTTTCATTGCCAAATAATTTTTGTGCAAAGTTTTCGGTAATTATGGCGGCGAAAGGATCGTGTAGTATCGTATGGGGGTCTCCAACTTTCAGTTTAAAATCGAATATTTCAAAAAACGTACTGTCGACAACAATTCCATCAGATGAAGCGGATGATCCTCCATACTTAAACCTGATCTCCCCGTCTTTATATTTTTTGATCGTTGTTATATTTTTAACGTCCGGGTAATCTTTATAATTGAAATCAAAATAAATTTTTGCTTCAATCACTCTTGGTCGACTTTCTGGGGAAGCCTGATTTACAAGCAAATATATGTCTTTCTCACGTTTGTGAAAATTATCAATTGAAAGTACGTCATTGACATGAAAACTATCCTTTGAAAGTTCTTCATAGACAAATGTGAACAGAAGCGATATACAAAGTGTACTGAGAAACACGGTGGAAATACTCCCAAATAATATCCATTTGTTCGATTTGAAATTTCTTATTGCGTACTTAAAATAATGATTAGCCATTTGTTCGTTTATTTATTTTACTTTATCAGCCGATTTTCCAGCTTTACATTCTTCGGTCTCCGTTCTCCTGTCTTCGTTCTCCCCAATCATCCATATCTTTTTAATCAAAGTTTTCATTTAATCATTCAATCAAAGTTCAAGACTATTCATACCTCAGCGCCTTCACCGGATTCCTCGTCGCTGCCTTCCAGCTTTGCCAACTCACCGTTAGCAGTGCAATGCCCAATGCCAATAAACCAGCCAAGGCAAAAATCCACCAACTCACTTCCGTTTTGTAGACAAAGTTTTCAAGCCATTTTTGAATAACATACCACGCAACCGGGCAAGCTACCACAAATGCAATCGTTACCCACTTTACAAAATCTTTGTTGAGCATGATCATCACTTCTGACCTCATGGCGCCATTTACTTTGCAGATGCCAATCAACTTGGTTTTACGAATTACCGAGATGCGTGAAATTCCCCATAGTCCAATAGCAGAAAGTATAACGCAAATAACTGAGAACCAGCTAACCAGTTTATTGGTTGTGATATCCCTGCTGTAAAATTCTCCATATACATCATCAAGGTACTGGTAATTGAAAAGATGATCGGGAAAAATTTTCTCCCAGACTTGTTTTATAGAAGCAAGATTTTTATCTGTATTTCCTGGCATTAATTTCACAAGATACCGAAATTGATATATTGGTTTTTGATAAAAAATCACTGGATCAATAGGATTATATAATGATGAAAAATTAAAATCTTTTACCACTCCTATGATGGTTCCTCCTTTTATAATTCCCGATTTGTTAAGATCTTCAACTTTAAACTTTGTTCCTATTGCATTTTCGGCAGACTTGAAACCAAGCTTTTTTATGGCTGATTCATTAAGAATATAATCCTCGTATTGTTGCCCCTTAATATATTCCCTTTCACCTCCGGCAATCAAAGGGATATTAAAAAATGAGAAGAAATTCGCGTCAACAGGAAGAATCGTAATATACTGTTTTTTATTTCCTTCCGGAATATCGGCAATTTCAATCTCGCGGGCATCCTTCACCAAATATCCAGGTGGAACCATACACATGGAAATGTCTTCAACAGCAGGAATTTTTAAAAGATCATCTTTCAATAACATAACCTGAGACTCTTCTGTCGAAAAATCCCTGGTCAGCATAACAATATTTTCATTGTCATATCCTAATTCCTTACTAAATAAAAAGTTGTTTTGTTTATTCATTATTAGGCTGTTGATAATGAAAATAATAGAAAGTGTAAATTGCAAAACCAGTAAAGAATTATTGATAAAGGATGTTTTTTTATTCAAGAGGCCTGAAGAATTGTGATTAAAAAAAGAGGAAGAGCCAAGTTTTGATATAAAAATGGGCAAAATGCCAGACACCAATACTAATACAAGAAAAACCAAACTTACAATCAATGTCACAATATTAAATGAATAGGATATTGTCTTGACTACTCCGGCAGAGATCAGCAATAACGATAATGGCCGAAAAAGAATCGCTGTAATCATGAACACAATGACAGCGATGATCAATGATTCGGTGAGGAGAAATTGGACATTATGTTTTAGTTTTGCTCCAACTGTGATGTTGAGATAAAAACATTTAGTTCTTCTTTCAAAAGATGCAATGGATAAATTGATATAATTGATCAGCGCAATGAACAGTACGCCTAATCCAATAAAAATAAAAAGCTTTACCTGTCTGATATCTCCATTAGGTTCAATTTCCCTTTCTATATGCGATTTAAGATGAATATCCTTAAGAGGGGTGAAATAAAATGTTGAATTAGTCTGTTGCTCTTCAGGAACATGGGCTTTTTTGAATTGTTCACTCCGGCTTTTGATTTGTTCAATATCGGACCACTTCTTCAAAAGAATGTAAGTAAAGGCAAAATCGTTCCCATAAACGGGCTTCTTAACGGGCTTTTTATGGTAATGGGTAAGCAAATCCACATGAAAATGAGAAGTGGCGGGCAGATCTTTAAAAATCCCCGTTATGGTATGCTTTTCGAAACCATTCGTTTTTACCTGACTCAATTCCAATTCTTTGTACATTGGGTCTTGATTTGGGAAAAGCTTTTTGGCAAAACTTTCAGATACAAGTACCGTATTTGGGGGAATAACTGCAGTGGAGTTCCCTTCAATAAAATGGAAATCGAAAACATTAAAAAACGCCGAATCAACAGCAAAAGACCTCTCAGTTTCAAATAAATCATTATTTGTTTTTATAGTGGCAGGTCCCATTGGCCTCATTTCGGTAAGGCTTTCAATCTCAGGATGAAAATCAGCGAGTTTATTGCGCCAGGGTTGTCTGCAACGGGCAAAATGCCAGTGGAAATTATTTTCAGGATAGTTTTCATCAATGGTGAACCTGTATATTCGTCCAGCTTTACTCTGGAACTTATCGTAACTTAGTTCGTATAAGCACCACCTGCTAATCTGTAGAATAACTGAAAATGCAATAACTAAACCGATGATACTAATCAGGGTTGTTTGCTTCTGTCTTAACAGATTCCTGAAAGCCAATGTGAAAAAAAATCTTAACATTTATGCTGCTCGTTTTTATAGTTTACAACAAATCAAATAATTAAGGCAAAGGTTACTCATACCGCAGTGCCTCCACCGGATTTCTTGTTGCCGCCTTCCAGCTTTGCCAACTGACAGTCAGCAATACAATGCTTAGGGTGATTAAACCTGCTAAAGCAAAGATCCACCAGCTTAAATCGGTTTTGTATGCAAAACTCTCAAGCCATTTGTGGGTAGCATACCAGGCTGCAGGGCAGGCTATCCCAAAAGCTATAACTAACCATTTTAGAAAGTCTTTATTTAAGGTGATTAGTATTTCATTAATTTTAGCGCCATTCACCTTTCGGATGCCTATTTCCTTGGTACGGTTTTGACTGTTCCGAAAAGAGATGGCGAACAATCCAATCATAGATAAAAATATACTGATGAAACAGCAGGAGCTGATCAATTTAAGATACTTCCTGTTTTCCCGGTGAAGAAGTTCAAACTGATCTCCAATCGTTTCTGATTCTAAAGGATAATCAGGATTATGTTTTTTCCATAACGTTGCAATAGCCTGTTTTGCTTGTGTGATCTGATTATTTGATGGTTTAACCAGCAAATGTCCTCCTGTTTCACTATAGATAATTATGGTTGGTTCAATGACTGATTTCAAACTTGAATATTGAAAATCTTTAACGATCCCTGCTATTATTAATTCTCTGGGTTTTCTGGTATCCGGATCGATAAGCCGAAGGCCGGGTAAAATTGTTCCAATGAGATTTTTGCCTGAAAATAAACGAGCAAATGATTCATTTACAAACACCTTGTAACTGTCTTCTGATGGATTACCAGAATAATTGTCGCCTTCCATGATTTGCATTCCAACTGTGGAGAAGAAATGTTCATCTCCCTGAAGTAAATTCACTTCGAATTCCTTGTCAACCCCATTCTCTTTGAATTTTAAAACCCTTGAAAAATGAATATTAATTGGAGTGCCATCTGCAGTCGAAACGTCGGTGATAGATGGATTAGCAAGAAGTTCTTCCTTGAATTCCTGTAATCCTCTTCCCTCAGGAAAGCGAACCTTTAATTCGATCACACTTCTATCCATCCCTATTGATTTATTAGTAATAAAAAGAGTCTGTTTCATAATAACAGATGAAGTGATGATCAAAATAATTGTGCTTGCCAATTGAAAAATAGTGAAGGCCTTATTTTGAATTTTTTTACTGAATTGAATATTTCCAGGTTTTAATACCTTTAGGTCAATATTTGTTTTGATTTTTAAACTTACCGACAGGAATGTAACCATAATTAACAATAGAACTATTGCACAGAGGGTTAAGACTTGTTTTGGACGAAAAACAAAAGCGGGGGTTATACTTGTATTGGTTAACCCGTTAAAAAATGGGGCAAACCAGATCATCATAAAAAAACTTAACAATAATGAGACACCAACAACTAAAACATTTTCAGTCATAAAATTGAAAACAAATCCGGATTTTGCGCCACCATTAACCCGCTGAATAGCATAGGCTTTATTTTTTTCAAGAAGGCTATTATTAAGCAATCCCAGATAATTAATTACGGCAATGCCCATGATGATGAGACCAATCATAATAGCAATCCAGAGATCATTCTTATCCCGGCTGATTCTATATGTCCTCCATAAAGATTTTGATTCAGTAAAATATTCATCATGTAAAGACTTGAGGTGATATGATCCAGGAGTTCCAAAGATTCCAGGTATATTTTTATTGGACATTAATATTTCTTCCAACTCCTTTGGGTCCGCACTTTGCTTTAACTTTATATAGCAGCCAATATTTCCACCTTCAGGCAATAGCCTGACTATATCGAATTTAATTTGAGAATTGTCCAATGGTTTTCTGAATATTCCCGATACCACCATGGGTTCTCTATCATGTGTATTATTTACTAAATAAATAACCTTACCAACTGCATCAGTTGTTCCAAAATACTTATGTGCCAATTCTTCTGAAATTACTATGTTATTTTTAGCTTCCAGAGCTATTTTGGGATTCTTTGTCAAAAGATCATAGCTAAAAAAAATGAAAAAATTCTCAGAAGCCTCAACAATTATAGGATGATCAAAGTACGAATCATTATTTGCAACAATTTTGGGTACAAATTCAGGGTGCATTTGATTAATCCGGCAGAAATCTTCAACCTGAGAATAGTTGTTCTTCATATATTCCGCTGCCCCGACTCCACAAATAAATGATTGCTCGTCATCAACACTTTTATTCCATTTTACCGCATAAATTCTGTCTGCATCCTTTTGGAATCCATCAGTATTCAGCTCCCGCTGAATAAACATGGCAATCAGGTTTACACATGCCATGCCGATTGCAAGGCTGGTGATGATAATACCAGTATTCAGTTTTTGTCTTAATAAACTTCGGATAATTATATTAAGATTTATCATGAGTTAAAATTGAGTTAATGATGTTACTGCTTCATGTTTTCATCCATTTCCTTTTAAACAATCATTATCAAAGTTTTCTACCACAACACTTCACTCATCTGTTTTTTTACCTCTTCCGTAATAACCTGTCCATCGAACAAATTGACTACCCGGTGAGCAAATCCGGAGTCGTGTGTCGAGTGTGTCACCATCACGATGGTGGTTCCTTCCCTGTTAAGTTCTGTCAGCAGGTTCATGACTTCCAGCCCGTTTTTGGAATCAAGGTTTCCTGTCGGCTCATCGGCAAGGATCAGCTTTGGATTTGAGACGACGGCTCTGGCAATGGCTACACGTTGCTGCTGTCCTCCGGATAGTTGTTGCGGAAAATGTTTCTTCCGGTGGCTGATATTCATCCTTTCCAGCACTTTCTCAACCATGGCCTTCCGTTCGGAGTTGGTCAGTTTCAGATAAATCAGCGGAAGCTCTACGTTTTCATACACGTTTAGCTCGTCGATCAGGTTAAAACTCTGGAATACAAATCCAATGTTACCTTTTCGAAGCATCGTACGGTTTCGTTCTTTAAAACCGCCTACCTCGATTCCGTCGAAATAATACTTTCCTGAAGTTGGATTGTCCAACAGACCGATGATGTTCAGCAAAGTCGATTTGCCGCAGCCCGAAGGCCCCATGATGGCTACAAATTCGCCCCTCTTAACATGAAGGCTTACCTGGTTCAACGCACTGGTTTCAACGGGTTACCTGACCGAGTCAAGAAAAAGTTCATTGAAGAAGGTTTTGTTTACACCAAAAAGGCGGATGGCAACGCACTGGTTTCAACCTCTTCCGTGCGAAATACTTTGTTTAATTCTAACGTTTTGATCATAGCGAAAAAATGTTGGGAGAATGGAGAATGGAGAACGGAGTCCGGAAAATGGAGACCGGAGGCCGAAGCATTCATCTTTTCCTGATTTTTTAATTAAAATTTTCTTTTCTGACTTTTATTAGTTGATATAATTGAGCTGATATTTTCTTTGAACTATTAACTAGAGTCAAATAATCTGCTTCTTTTAAAATTCCAAGTTTGAAGGCAATAAATAATTGTGTTCTAACTTCTCCTGAGGATCCTTTTGCGACATACAAAAATTGAACGTATTCTTTGTTATACTGCCTTTCATAACCCTCGGCTATATTTGACGAGATCGAAACAGATGCTCTGCAGATCTGATCCTTTAAAGAAAAATCTTTGCAGCCCCTGAGTTGATTATAAATATTGACGCTTAATTCTATCGCGTTTTGCCAAACTTCAAGGTCTTCAAATTTTTCAATTTTCGTGTTCATAATAATCTGATTTATTTAGCTGAAAATTATGAAAATTATCTATCATTATTGTCATATCTCTCTTTCCCATTCTCCCCTTTTGTTTTCCGTTCTCCTTTTTCGTGGGCAGGGGCAAGCCCAGCCCCTACATCCTTCTCCCTTCTCCCTTCTCCGTTATTTAAACACCACCTTCTCATTCTCCCCGAATATCTCATATCCCGAGGTGATAACCTTTTCTCCGGCTTGCAGGCCTTCCATGACCTCGTAATACTGAGGGTTCTGCTTGCCGATTTTGATTGTACGCCTGACCGCCTCTGTTCCTGCACTGTTTACTACAAATATCCATTGTCCTCCTGTCCCCTGGAAAAATCCCCCGCGGGGGATCATAAGGGCTTTCTGGGATTCGCCCAGCTCAAGCTTTACATGATAGGTTTGGCCTGTCCGGATGTTTTCGGGTGTCTTTCCTTCAAAAACAAGGTCGATCTTAAATTGTCCGTCGCGGACATCAGGATATACTTTTTTCACGCTCAGATTAAAGAGCGTTCCGTTGCGGTCAATGGAAGCGGTAAGTCCATGAACTACACGGTCAATGTAATGCTCATCTATTTTGGCGCTCACCTTGAAATTATCAAGCACGTTTATCTGTCCAATGCGTGAACCATTGTTGATCGATTGCCCGATTTCGGCATCCAGCATTCCCAATTGGCCATTAACGGGAGCCTTGACATTTAGATTATCCAGCCTTTCATGGACCAAACTAAGCATTTGTCTCATCTTTTCAAGGTCGGTGACCAACGTCATCATCGAAGTGGCACGAATTGTGGAATCATTCTTCGCCTTCAGCTTATTAATGGTCATCAGATTGATCTGGTATTCGTAATCCTCTTTGGCCTGAGTGAATTCTTCTTTTGAGATAAGAGCTTCCTTATAAAGTGTGTTATTTTGTTCAAAGGTTCTTTTTTTACGGGTCAGATTGTATTCGCCTTCTAAAATATTGCGTTTCGACTGTATCAGTTCTGATTCGAACTCTATCCTTGTCGTCCTGAGATAATTCTCTTTTTGGGCCAGATCGGCTTCGCTGTTAAGTATGGTTTGATACAACTGGCGGTTCTCCAATCGAAGGATCACATCGCCTTTCTTAACCATCGATCCTTCTTCGATAAATCGCTCCTCGACAGTCCCGCCTTCCACAGCATCCAGAAAGATAGTTGTAATTGGTTCCACCTGTCCAATGATGGTGATGTAATCATTAAACATCCCATCTTCAACACTGCTGATGGTCAGCTTATCCTTCTCCACTCTGAATACCGAAGAGTGATCACCGAATACAGCTTTAAAAATCAAAAGGCCGAATAACATGATTCCCGCTCCCCAGATGAGATGCTTCTTCTGTATTCCCTTTTTTGGTTCTATAATTTTATCCATTCCCATGACGACTCTGATTTAAGTGGTAAATATTGGAGACAGGAGACGGGAGAAGGGAGACCGGAGAAAACCAAAGGCCGGAGACCGGAGAAGGGAGTCGCGTAGCATGTCTCCTGTCTCCTGTCTCCTGTCTCCTGTTTCCGTTCTCCCGTCTCCGTTCTCCCGTCTCCGTTCTCCCGTCTCCGTTCTCCCGTTTCCCTTCTCCCTTTCCCAAAACCTCTCCCCCTTATAGAAGTCCAGCATTCTCTTCTTCACTTCAAGGGTAAGTTTTGAGTGTAATACTTCTCCGGTAGTAGTGGCCAGACGGTTTTTAACCGTGTAAAAATCAACGGCATTGATCATTCCCTGGTCAAATTTCTTTTGGGCAGCCTGGAACGAAAGTTTGTCAGCTTCAAGCTGTTTTTCAGCTTGTTGAAGCTCTTTCCAGGAGGCGGTCAGTTCATTGTAGTTTTGTTCCATTTCGAATAAAAGATCCCGTTTAGCCAGTTCGAGCCTCGTCTCAGCCTGATCGGATATGATTTTGGATTGCCTGACATCAAACCGGACGGCGTTTTTATTGAATACCGGTATGCTCAAGGAGGCTCCGATATACTGGCTCTGATTGTTCCTGATCTGTTTGTTAAAGGCAATGATCCGGTGTTCGGCATCCAGGTTCGTTTCATAATATCCCGTATTGAATCCTCCTTGCAGCCGGATTGAGGGCACATAACCGGCTATCCGCATACTTACATCCTTCCTGCTGGCTTTTAATTCATTTTCCAATGAAAGAATTTTGGATGACCATTGGCTGTGTAATTTATAGAGTTCCGGAGTCGTAATGGCGATTTCAGCGGCCGTAACGGGTTCTTTATCAGAACTCGCCAGCGTTATCCGGAGATCTGGCGAAAGGTTCATCGCCTTTTTCAGTCTGATCCATGATGATTCAATGTTGTTGGAAGTCTGAATACAGATGAGTTCATCTTTTTCGAATTGAGCCTTTACTTCCAGCAATTCGGTCTGTGCTTTCAAGCCCGTTGAAACCAATATCTCCGTCTTTTTTACATTCAATTCCGAAAGAGCTCTTTGCTCCTTGGCAATCTTCAGAAATTCTTCATAGTATATGACATTAAAAAAGGCAGTCATCACTTCAAAAGCCAGATCATCCCGTACATTCACGTTATTGTTTTCTGTTGCTTCTTTTTTGAATTTCTGATACCGGATCTGATTCTGAAGCATAAAGCCGCGGAAAATATCGACTGAGGCGCCCAGGGAATAGGAATTGTTAAAAAAAGCGGTATTGATAAAGTCGTTGGTGTTTGGGTCAACGGATCGCCCATAATTCATTACGGCGCTTGATCCTGCATTGATACCCGGCAACAGGTTCCATTTCGACCGAAGGTAATTTTGACGGGCAAGCTTTTCATTTAAATCAGCGTTACGCAATTCCAGGTTGTTCTTTATTCCGTATAAAATACATTGATTCAGCGTCCACCTCTCCTGGGCTGAACACAGAATTTTTACATTAAGGATAATCAGAATTATTATAACTCTTTTGATGAACATTTTTAATTAATTTTCAATAGCTATAGCTACAATAATACCAAACTTGCAATTAATTGATAATTAAAATGGTATGTTTTGTTTGCTCTTTACAGACGTAAAAGCATTTAACGATTTTTCGTCAAAATATTTTACGAATGAATGATTTAATGTGAGAATGAATTTAACTTTGTATATAAGAATTACGAATTACGAATTACGAATTACGAATTAATGTCAGAATTTATCTCTTAAGTAATAGGAATAAAATAATGTCATATGAGGATTACAGGCTGTAGGCTTTAGACTAAAGGTAAAAGGGGTATATTATATTATGATCCTTCAGCCTAAAGTCTAAACTCCTTCAGCCTAAAAATACGACATTATATTCTTGACATTACTTATATGAATGATCAGGAACATTTTTGATATCCTTCTCATCCATTGCCGTCAGCTTTAGCTGACGGAAGATGTTTGAATTATAAGTGGCTTTAGCCACATTGGTGTGTTTAATTTTAAAATGTGGCTAAAGCCTTTTAAATCTGCATCTTCATCCGTCAGCTAAGGCTGACGGCAATGGATATTTTCCTTAACTAATGCGACTTTGGATTAGAATTAAGAATTAAAGGATGAAAGAATAAGTAAGGGTTTGGTATTAATTGCAAGATTAAAGTAAAAACCTTATTTACAATTGTTTTTAACCATAGTAACTTAGGAACAAAGAAAAAGATCAAACTTTATTACCTTATTTCTGGATGTATCATGATTGCTAATAAGGGAACGTTGTGATACCTGGTGTGCACTTTGTGAAATCTTAGTGTAACTCATGCAAGCTTAAAGTAAAAACCTTATTTACAATTATTTTTTAACTTTAGTAATCATATGAAAGGGAATGTACTGATTATTGATGACAACAAAAGCAACCTGAGCGCTTTGAAAATTCTGCTGATGAGAGAGTTCCGGACCGTAACGACCTTATCCGATCCAAATCAGATACTTTCCTGTTTAGAGAAGACGGAATACAATATCGTGATTCTCGATATGAATTTTCAGGCAGGGGTAAATACGGGTAATGAAGGTATCTATTGGCTAAACCGCATCAAAGAATCACATCCTGAAATATCAGTTGTCATGATCACCGCTTACGGTGATGTTGAATTATCCGTAAAAGCCTTGAAATGCGGGGCCACGGATTTTGTTCTGAAACCCTGGAACAATGAGAAATTGCTGGCAACCATAAAGTCAGCTCTTCAGTTAAACCAGTCTAAAAAAGAGATCACCCATTTGACTGAAAAGGAGAAGGAACTGAAGCAGGCGTTTAATCCGGAACAGAAATTCATTATCGGATCTTCCCCAAAACTGATGAAAGTACTAAACCTGGTCCGAAAAGTCGCCAAAACCGATGCCAATGTACTGATCACAGGCGAAAACGGAACTGGTAAAGAGCTCATTGCCCAAGAGATCCATCGTCTGTCAAAGCGTTCTTCGGAAATAATGGTCCGGGTCGATATGGGAGCTGTAACGGAGACCTTATTTGAGAGTGAACTGTTCGGACATGTGAAAGGCGCCTTTACCGATGCGCGGGAGAGTCGTCCCGGCAAATTTGAGATTGCCAATAACGGAACACTTTTTCTCGATGAAATTGGCAATCTTTCTTTTCATTTGCAATCCAAACTTCTCACGGCGATTCAAAACCGGCAGATTATCCGCATTGGATCCAACCAGATTATTCCCGTTGATATCAGGCTCATTTGTGCAACCAACAAAATGCTGGAGAGTATGGTAAGGGAGGGGCAATTCCGCGAAGACTTGCTTTACCGCATCAATACCATTCAGATTGAGGTTCCGCCTCTCAGGGAACGAGGTAACGACATCCTTGTCCTGTCTGATTTCTTTTTAAAAAAGTATACTTCCAAATACAACAAACAAATCCTGAAAATCAATAACCAGGCGCAGGATAAACTGCTTGGTTATCACTGGCCCGGAAATATCAGGGAGCTGCAGCACACCATTGAAAAGGCGGTCATTATGAGCGAAAACAGCTGCTTGAAACCGGATGATTTTCTAATGAAACCACTGCTCTCCGGTATCAATTTGACAGAAGAAATGACTTTGGAAGAGATGGAAACACACATGATCAATTTAGCGATCGGAAAAAGTAATGGAAACCTTACCGCGGCAGCTGAAAAACTTGGAATTACCCGCCAAACGCTCTACAATAAATTTAAAAAATCCAAACAATGATCCTTCATAATCTCCATTTTCAGATCATTATCCGTTCCATGTTGATCTTTGTTCTTGCTTTAGGTGCAGGAATATCGGTTATACTGACTAAATCATATTTGGTGGCCTCTGTTTTCCTGTTGGTAGAAATCCCGGTGGTTTATCATCTGATCAGTTACCTCAATACAACCAACCGGAAAATCAGCTATTTCCTTGAATCCGTTCAGAACAATGATTCCGCTCTTTTATTCACGAATCGTATTGCCAATAAATCAATTAAGGAACTCTATCACGGACTGACCAAAGTCAACAGGCAGATCCAGGAATTAAAGATCAGGAATCTGGAGCGGGAGCAATATTTTCAGATTTTGCTGGAACAGGTGCCAACCGGGATCGTTACCTTTAATTCAAAGGGTTTTGTACTCCATGCCAATTCAGGCGCCAGGAAAATGTTTTCAATGGAGGTGCTCACGCATGTAAACCAATTGGAAAGAATTGACCGGAATCTTTTCAACGCTGTAAAAAATATTAACGCTTTTGAACAGAAATTGGTGGCTTTAACCAATGAACGGGGGAAATGCGAATTGTTACTAAAAGCGGCTTCCTTCAAATCGGGTTCGGAAGATCTGATGCTTTTATCCATTCAGGACATCCGTAACGAATTGGACGAGAATGAACTAAATTCGTGGATGAAGCTGATCAGGGTTTTGATGCACGAAATGATGAACTCGATTGCCCCGATTACCTCGCTTTCTGAAAGCATGAGCAAATTTCTGACCATTGACGGGCGATCTGCGATCCCGCAGGAGATTGATGAATGTACGATTGAGACCATTCTGGAGGGTTTGAATGTCATCAATGAGCAAGGCAAAGGATTAATGACCTTTGTTGAATCTTTCCGAAGATTGACGCGTCTTCCAACCCCGGTCAAAAAAACATTCAGGATTGAAGATCTGATCAATCGGATAAAAGTGTTGTATTCTTCACTCGAAAACAGTGAAAAGGTGACGCTGACCACTTTGGTGAATCCTCCTGAAATGGAGATCCTGGCAGATGAAAATCTTGTCTCCCAGGTTCTTCTCAATCTCCTGAAAAATGCATTGGAATCCATTGAAGACCTTTCAAACGCCAAGATCCGGATTTCAGTCAGATATACCTCCACCAACCGTCCTGAAATTTGCGTATCGGATAATGGACCGGGAATACCGGGAGAAATCATAGAGCAGATTTTTGTACCCTTCTTCACGACCCGCGCCAACGGATCGGGCATCGGGTTAAGCCTTTCGAGGCAAATCATGCGCATGCACGGAGGCAGTTTGCTCGTAAGATCCATTCCAAAGCATGAGACTGTCTTTTCTATGATTTTTTAAGTAGTCAAGATAAGTTGTGATTTGCTTTCAAATTGTATCTTTGACTTACTGATAAACAACGGTGCCATCATCTAAAACAGCGTCACACGGTTGTGATTTGCTTTCAAATTGTATCTTTGACTTACTGATAAACAACAAATCAAAAAGCGGTAACGGCGTCAAGGTTGTTGTGATTTGCTTTCAAATTGTATCTTTGACTTACTGATAAACAACGTGAAATATATAACCTATTGGATCCTCTCTGTTGTGATTTGCTTTCAAATTGTATCTTTGACTTACTGATAAACAACAGCGGATTAAAGGCCAATGCTTCAAAATTAACAAAGGGAAAGGGAGAATCAGTTACCTGCCCAGGAAAGAACTGAAAACAAACTTGCAGATAGCATAATCAGATGGTCGGACAATTATGATTATTTTTGGATAAATGTTCACAAATAGTTGTATATTTAGTAAAATGTTTATTTTTGCGTTCAAATAACCAGTAATTCACATTTTCAACACAAAATATTCACTTTTTTACGTTGATTTCGTATCACATAAAAAGTAAGAAATGAGAGGTTTTAACTATAAAAAGGCGGCGCAGGCATTAAATTACTTAGCCTGCAAAAATGGCGGAACCCTCAATAAAATGAAAGCCATTAAACTTATCTGGTTGGCCGACAGATTACACACAAGAAAATATGGAAGGTCAATAACAGGAGATGAATATTATGCCATTCCGTATGGACCAATTCCAAGTGCTGTCAGAGACATATTAGAGAGTAGCAATTTTCTGGAGGATTCAGCTTCTGATTATGCTTCTTGTTATTTACGAGAAGTTAACAAGTATGAATATAGCAGTATCAGTGAACCAAATCTTAAAGTGCTTTCGGAAACTGATATTAATACTATAAATCAAATCGAAGAAAAATACGGGCGGTTGAATGAGTTTGAACTCTCAGATCTCTCGCATGAATTCCCGGAATGGAAAAAATATAAATCAGCACTTACCAAAAGGTTATCTTCAAGATTTTCTATAGATCAATCGGATTTTTTTATAAATATAGATGATCAGAGCGGATTATTTATGGATTCACAAGAGGATATTGAAATTTCAAAAACAATCTTTAAAGAAAACGCTCAAATCCTCTCCATCCTGTCATGAAAATTCCTGTCGGCCTTTTTATTGCCTCATTGGGTGAGCAAAAGGTCTATTACTTTTCAAGCACCAGGTTAAACACAGAGATTCCACATTATTTTATTTGTTTAAAAAGAACGAATAATGATATTTTGATCATGTCGTGTTGCACCTCACAGTTTGAAACTGTGAGGAGATTTATCCAGACCAGAAATTTGCCCTATGAAACATTGGTTTGTATAAAGCCAGCTGATAGTAATCCATTTACCAAAGAAACATACATTGATTGTAATAATGTGCACACATTTACAATTGAGGAGTTTATCGATATGTACGGTTCGGACTCAGTAACCTACTCTGGTGAGATATCGGATAATTATTATTCCCAAATACTTACAGGGATACATAAAAGTCCCCTGATAGATCTTGAAATAAAGGAGCAACTGCCGATACCTGATTAGCTATAGGAATTTAGGAATGATTTTTTACTAAATAAAAAAACCATCCGTTTGTTGTTGGATGGCTTTTCAGAATCAACACGTATGATCTCTATTCCCCATATCTTCAGGATCTCTGACCGATGGAATATTTCCTTCTGGCCTTCAGAACATCTAATCTCAGCTTTTGTACATCGGTTAATTGGTCGCGTATTTCCAGCATGTCTCTTGTTGTGATTTTAACCATATTCGTTTTTAGTGTCTCAATTTTCTCAATATTTTTATTAATAGCTCCTATATCAGGTTTATCGGCAGATATAAGGGTCCTTTGATGGGCCAATGCTTCACCCATTTCATTACGAATGGGCTTGATTTCTTTAGACATGCTCAGCCTGATTTTCTGAATCGCTTCCTTTTGATCTTTCGTCAGGTTTAATACCGGACCCTGGGGGTGGTGTGCTGATTTCATGGCCAAGGCTGGTCTTGCTTTCTTCTGGTTTATGGTATTTTTCAACTTTGCTTTCATACCCTCGGCTCTCAACCGCTGTTCGTCGGTTAATAAGGCGCGTCTCTCCAAACGATACTTCATTTCAATTTCAGCCATCTCTGTTTTCAAAGCCCCCATTTTATCAATATTTTTATTTATGGCCGTCATATCCGGTTTATCAGCTGAGATCAGGGTTCTCTGATGAGCAGCGGCTTCTCCCAACTCATTACGTAAAGGCTTTATCTCTTTCGGAATAGCCAGCATAATTTTCTTGAATGCTTCTTTCTGTTCGTCTGTCAGGTTTAGCGCCTTCATCATTCCCTGATGGTCAGGGCCCTTCTGTATTTTGCTTTTAGGTGCGTCTGAAGGCCTCACGCCCGGGTGGACCGGTTGTCCGTTTACTCCCAATACTACCATCAATAACAATGCGAAACTCAGAATCGTTGTCTTCATAGTCCTCATTTAAAAATTAATATTGTTTTATAATCTTTTGTTTTTGGACGACAATCAGACTGAAAAGTTAAATTCGGAGGAGTATTATATTAAAATGCGAATTAAGAGTTGAAAAGATGCAGCATTTTAATGTCGAAAGCATGATATTACTATAACGTGAGTTCGATCTAAGTAATGGATAAACTAATCTGTCGAAAACACCTAAGTAGAAGATGAAAATTCCACGACATCCTATCCTAATTACCTAATTCAATTTAAATAATTAGGTAATTAGGTTGGTGTAGGGGTAAAAATAAATTCCATCTACTGAGGTGTTTTTTAAAAGATAAGGTTTTCGAAATAACATTACCACTAAGACAACCAAGCGTACCTTTCCCATTGCTTAGATCGAACTCACGTTAATTAGATCAGAACAAGGGGTATTCCTTATCTCTTATGTAACATCCCTGTTATCCGTTTATTGACCGTGTCATTAAGTTGTCATTAAAAGTCATTGTGCAGTAAAAAACAATTAATGACGATCAAATGACCATTAATGACCACATTTGACAAAGAGAAATCTCAATCAGGAAAGTAAACTGATATTCATTTTAAAAAATATATTTGCATTAAGTAATAGGAAACGTAAAATGTCGTACATCTTATAAAATAATTTGTGTATTTCATGGATCATTTTCTGCCACCAAGTCACGAAAACACAAAAGTACACCAAATTATAAGTCAGGCATTTAATCTTTGGTGGATCTTGGTGACTTGGGGTTTTGGTGGCATTATTTTTGAATGATCTTTATAATTGTAAATACGACATTTAATTAATCTCATAACTTAATTCAAGAATTTCCAGCTGCAGAATTTAACTTTAGATAATTTATTGCATCCAAATCAAAAAATGATTTTAAGACTATAGATGGCCCAGACGACAGATGAAAACCTGGTTTCAATGTTAAAAGATCCGTCCTTAAGGGATAAGGGTTTTCTGCAGCTGATGGAAACTTATAAGGAACCTGTCTATTGGCATATCAGGCGTCTGGTGGTATCTCATGAGGATGCTGAGGATATTTTACAGGAAACATTTATTCAGGTGTACCGGTTTGCAGGTTCCTTTAGAGGTGAATGCAAGGTATTTACGTGGATTTACCGCATTGCGACCAATGAGTGCATCACGCATTTCAGAAAAAACAAAAAAAGGTTTAATCATTCAAATGGTGCAGATCATAAAAGGGCCGTTGAACTCTGTGAAACTGATCCGGAAAAAAGTGAAACGATCTTATTCAAATTTCAGCAGGCGATACAACAACTTACTGAAAGACAAAAGATTATTTTCAATTTGCGCTATTACGATGAAATGAGTTACGAAGACATCGGACAAATTCTTCATTCGTCGGTGAATACCTTGAAAACCAATTATCATTATGCAAGCGAAAAAATAAAACAGTATCTGATTGATCACGCTTAAATGAAAACGGCAAAACGAGAAATAGAATTTAACATGAAACGACCCTTCGAAAATCTTACTCACAAAGGAGCATGATGATTGGGGAGTTCCATAGGATCAATAAAAAACAAAATATAAACAGATGAAAGATGATATTGAATTTCCGGGAATTGGGAAAAATACACCCTACAAAGTTCCTGAGGATTTTTTTGAAAATATTTCAGAAAAAACGCTTAGGAAATCAATACAAAGAGAGCATAGTCGCCGGAAACGTTTATTTCTTTGGAGATCAGTAGCGGTGGCCGCCTCATTAACGGCCGTCATTGCGATCGGCTATTTAAATCTTTGGCCTGGTATTAAGCCGGATTCGAAACAGGTAGTACTGGACAAACAACCGGCTGAACAACAAATAATCCAACAAAAACAGGAAAGTATCAAAACGAAGACAGTGCCTGAAATAACAGTGGCAGGAGGCAACAACAAAGAGGAATTAAACGATGTTTTACCCGATTTGTCCGATGAAGAACTGCTGCAGTTGGCAGCCGCCTATAAGACTGATCTGTTTATCGTTGAATCAGAGCAATAAGTCATTTAAATCAATCAAAATGAAGAATATAGTATCGACCTTGTTTTTTGCTTTATCCTTAATGTTGAGCTTGAATGCAAAATCTCAGAGCCTTGATCGTTTTCCTCTGCTTCGCGAGCGGATAATCCAGGCCAAATTGCGGGAGATAAAAGTCAGCCTGAAGATGGATCAGGAAACTTTTGAGCAGTTTCGTCCGGTTTACCTCAAATACGAACGTGAAGTTTCGCGGATTGATTTGCGAAAAATGGCCGGATTAATGAAAATAAATACGGACAGCCTTTCAGCAGATCAGGCTGATCAGTTAATTGTGGATCAATTGGTTTGCGCCAGAAGGTTAATCAACATCCGTGAAAAGTATTATAAAGAATTCAAGACGGTCATTAAACCTCAACAGATCATCAAACTCTACCAAACCGAGGGGAACATACGCAAAAAAGTGATGGCGGAATTGAAAAAGAGGCAGATTAACCGGTAAACCCCAAATGGTGAAATTTTTTTTCTTTCGCGTTTTGCTGGCAGAAATTCATCCCTGAAATACACTGAACTATTGTTAGTAAGTTGGAAGAGCATTTTATATCAATCTATCCCGAAATTCTTACTTTTGCGTTCTAATGTATTTAATCTCATGTTCTTTTAAAAACATAACTTATCGATTGCGGATAATTAATCCACCCGGATGGAAGATCAATTCGGGATGTTTTTTAAACAGTGAACTGAATTCTTTTATTCAATTTACAACATTAACTGATACAATAACTGATACAACGATAACATTATGAACTCATTTTCTGGTTTTCCGCAGGATATAGATCACATTTCTCAATTGATAATCGGAATGGAAAAAGCAGCATTAGACAGATGGAATAATGGTGATCCGTCTGGATTCCTTGAGATCTCAGCAAAGGATGTGGTATATTTTGATCCAATGACAGAAAAAAGATTGGATGGTTACGATAAGTTGGCCGAGCTTTATGAACAAATCAGAGGTCAGGTTCATGTTGATAAAAGTGAGATGCTTAACCCAAAAGTTCAGGCTGTTGATAAAATGGCTGTTCTAACTTTTAATTTAATTTCTTATGTCGGAAGCTCTCAGTTTAAATGGAATTGTACCGAAGTATACCGGCTTGAGGATGAAAATAAGTGGAAAATTATTCAGACTCACTGGTCATTGACCCAACCAGATATCAGGCAATAAAAGATCAGATAAAAATAATTCATTCAATTATTGAACTCATTCCGGGTTTTTTCGTCAATTAACCCCGGATTTCATCGGGGGTTATTAGCTTCGCTAATCCCCGGTTCCGATTAAATCATTTCGTACTTTTAGTTCAGATTGTTAGAACTGTTAGAGAAATTTGATGAAAACATATCATTTTTCAAAGCTGCTCTGCTTTTATAAATTTGGGTAAATACGAAACGTTCTGTTATATTTGTATCCAGTAGGGGCGAACAGCCGTTCGCCCCTGCCTAAAGATTATTTTATGAATACGTTCGGAAGATTATTCAGGCTTACATCCTTTGGAGAATCCCATGGAGGAGCGATCGGGGGAGTTATAGACGGTTGTCCTGCCGGATTAACCATTGATCCTGATTTTATTCAGCAGGAGCTTAACAGGCGAAAACCGGGCCAGTCACACATCACCACTCAGCGAAAAGAGGGAGATGAAGTGGAGTTTCTTTCCGGTATTTTTGAAGGTAAAACGGAAGGTACTCCGATTGGATTTATGATCCGTAATAAAGATCAGCATTCTTCGGATTACAACGACCTGAAAGATATTTTCAGGCCTTCTCATGCCGATTATACTTACATGCAGAAGTTTGGTTTCCGGGATCACAGGGGTGGCGGACGTTCCTCTGCGAGGGAAACCATCGCCAGGGTGGTGGCTGGAGCCATTGCCAAACAACTGCTCATGTCCATGGGGATTAAAATCAACGGGTATGTTTCAAGAGTTGGCGAAATAGAGTTAAACAAATCTTACCAGGAGCTTGATCTTTCATTGACCGAATCCAATATTGTCCGCTGTCCTGATCCCGGGGTAGCAGAACTGATGATCTCCAGAATCGAAGAGGCGGGAAGAAATCATGACACGGTGGGTGGGGTGATAACCGGTGTCGCAAAGGGGGTCCCTGCAGGTTGGGGAGAACCTGTATTTAATAAATTGCATGCTGATCTTGGGGCTGCCATGCTTGGAATAAATGCGGTAAAGGGATTCGAGTATGGGTCCGGTTTTGAAGGTACAAAGCTCTCAGGATCTGTTCATAATGACATTTTTATCCGGTCAGACCAGGGAATTACTACCCTGACCAATCACTCGGGTGGTGTTCAGGGAGGTATTTCAAACGGACAGGATATTTACTGGCGGGTAGCTTTCAAACCCATTGCCACTATTTTGCAGGAACAAAGAACCATTGATCTGGAGGGAAATGAAACAGTGATCTCGCCGCAAGGAAGGCATGATCCCTGTGTGCTTCCCCGGGCTGTGCCGATTGTTGAAGCCATGGCCGCTATGGTGTTGGCCGATCATTACCTGATGAGCAAGTTGTCCAAAATCAGTGATCAGTAAAAATCCGGACTTACTTAATCAGGTATTAAGTAATGAGAACAGAAAACGTTATGTCAGTGGTAATTATTTAAAGCCGGAAGTACGACTTTAGAATTTTCCCATTAAAAATCAGTTGCCCATTAAACCAACTTTTTATTTTGAAGTCAAACAAGATAATTTCTTTTTAAAATTCGGTAATGAAAAAATTACTAACTCTCCTTTTTTTATCCTCATTATTTTCCCTGATTGGCTGCAAAAATGGAAAAGAAGCAAAAATGAATGCCTCACGGCAGGTCAGGCAATTGGTTGTAGATGCATCTGTTGTTTCCATGTCTTCGAAAGATTTTGCATACACCTATACCGGAACTTTATTAGCCAATGAAGCCATAGAGCTTCGTCCTGAAATTTCGGGAAAGATTACCCATATTTATTTCAAAGAGGGAGCCGGGGTTAAAAAAGGGGAGTTGCTGGTCAAGATGTTTGATGCTGATTTACAGGCACAACTAAAGAAAAACAAGCTGCAGATCGAACTCCAGGCTAAAGAAGAGAAACGGAAAAAGGAACTTTTTGATCTGAAAGGTATAAGCAAGGAGGAGTATGAAATTTCAGAAAACCTGCTAAATACATTAAAAGCTGAACAAGACCTTCTGATCGCTCAGATTTCCAAAACTGAACTTACAGCGCCTTTTACAGGAATTGTTGGTTTAAGAAATGTAAGTGAAGGTTCTTTTGTCTCGAACAGTAATATCATCACAACTTTACAGCAAATTGATCCGATCAAAATTGAATTCTCTGTTCCTGAAAAATATAAACAGAACATTTCAGTCAATCAGGAAATTGAATTTACGGTGGAGGGTGTTTCAGATACTTTTCGTGGAAAGGTTTATGCCACTGAATCCAAAATAGATTTATCAACCCGTTCAATCCGGATCAGGGCTTTGTGCTCCAATCCGGGAGGAAAATTGTTTCCTAATTCTTTTGCAACGATAAAACTTAATCTATTTCCCAATCAGGAAAGTATTTTTATTCCGGCCAGGTCAATTGTACCCCTTATTGACGGGGAGCAGGTTTTTATCTTAAGAAATGGAAAAGTTGCAGCGATAAAAGTGATCACCGGCATCAGGACCGAAACTGAGGTTGAAATAGAAAAGGGATTGCAGCCTAATGATACTCTGATTATAAGTGGTTTGCTTCAGATAAAGGAGGGAATGCCGGTTACAGCAAGAGTAAAGCGGGACAAACTTGTAAAAGAATAATCAGATGAACATAGCCTCCATAAGCATTAAAAGGCCTGTTTTTTCATCAGTTCTATCAATTGTGATCATTCTTTTTGGTGTGGTCGGTTTCAATCTGATCGGATTGAGGGAATTTCCAAGTGTTGATCCTCCGATCATCACAGTCTCTACTTCGTATGTAGGTGCAAACGCAGATGTCATTTCTACCCAAATCACGGAACCGCTTGAAGAATCCATCAACGGTATCGCAGGGATACGGACCCTTACCTCTTCCAGCAGCGATGGTAACAGCAGAATCACGGTAGAATTCAATATTGATGAAGACATGGAAGCAGCGGCCAACGATGTCCGTGACCGTGTTTCCCGTGCCATACGTCTTCTGCCCAAGGATTGTGATCCCCCTACCGTGACCAAGACCGATGCCGACGCCGATGCTATCATTACTCTCGCCATTCAGAGTGATACCCGAAGTCTGATCGAATTGACAGAATACGGGATCAATGTTTTTAAAGAAAGGCTGCAGACGATCCCGGGAGTCAGTAGTATCAGCATTTATGGAGAGAAGAAATATGCCATGAGACTTCAGCTTGATCCGGCCCGGTTGACAGCATTTCAGATTTCACCAACCGATGTAAAGGAGGCCTTGCTTCGCGAAAATGTGGAATTACCTTCCGGGAGAATTGAAGGTTATGAAAGGGAGTTGACCATCCGGACTTTGGGAAGATTGACCACTGAAGAGGATTTCAATAACTTGTTGATAAAGGAAGAAAACGGGGCTGTTGTCAGATTAAAAGATATTGGCAGAGCAGTACTCAGCGCTGAAAATCTTAGGACCAAAATGAGCGGGAATGGTGGTATTCAACAAATTGCCGTAGCCATTCAACCTCAACCCGGATCCAATCATATTGCCATAGCTGACGAGTTTTATAAGAGGCTTGATCAGTTGAAAAAAGAAATTCCGGCCGATATAAATCTGAATGTTTTAAGTGATAACACCATCAACATTCGTAAGGCAATTAAAGAAGTTGAGGAAACGATCTATTTTTCTTTTGCCCTGGTAGTCCTGGTTATATTTGTATTTCTGCGTCATTGGAGAACAACGCTCATACCTGTTCTGGCCATCCCGATTTCCTTAATCGGTACCTTCTTCATCATGTACATTTCCGGATTTACGATAAATCTGTTGACCTTGCTCGGAGTCGTACTGGCCACAGGCCTTGTCGTAGATGATGCGATCGTGGTTCTTGAAAACATTTATAAAAAAATTGAACAGGGTGAAAAGCCCATTGTGGCAGGGCACAAAGGATCGGAAGAAATCATTTTTGCCATTATCTCTACCACCATAACATTGGCTGCTGTCTTTTTGCCCATCATTTTCCTTGGTGGACTTACTGGAAGGCTTTTCAGGGAATTCGCCGTTACAGTGGCCGGTTCAGTCATTATATCAGCCTTTGTTTCGCTTACCCTCACACCGATGATGTGTTCCAGGATGTTAAAGAAATCAAACTCGGAAAGCAAATTTTATCTCTGGAGTGAAAGAATGTTCGAAAAGATGATCAGCGGTTATAATCATTCATTAAGGAGCTTCATAAAAAGAAGATGGATTGCTTTTCTGATCATGGCTGTTTCATTGGTGATTATATTCCTGGTTGGCTCTAAAATTCCTTCCGAATTGGCGCCCATGGAAGATAAGAGCCGTATGACTGTAACGATGACTTCACCGGAAGGTACAGCCTATGAGGCCATGGATCAGTACGTATCAGAAATAGCCGCTTTTTTGGATACACTTCCTGAAAAAAGATCAATTATGACGATAACTGCTTCTGGAAGTCGTGGAGGGGTGAATACCGGATTCGCGCGGTTAGAATTTGTTCCGCCAAATGAAAGGCAAAGAAGCCAGCAGCAAATATCAGATTACGTTAACAATTATCTTAGAAAGTTGAATTTTGCGCGGGCCTATTCATCACAGGAACAAACCATAGCCACTACGAGAAGAGGTGCGGGTTTGCCGGTGCAGTTCGTTATTTTGGCCCCTGATTTTCAGTCTTTAAAGGAAGTATTGCCAAAGTTCCTTGACAAGGCCAACGAGGACAGAGCTTTCCAGGTTGTTGATGTGGACTTAAAATTCAATAAACCGGAATTGCGTGTCGGCATTAATCGTGACCGGGCCAAAGCGATGGGAGTTTCAGTGCGTGATATAGCAGAGAACCTGTCACTTTATTTCAGTCAGCAGCGCTATGGTTATTTCATCTTCAGGGACAAACAATATCAGGTAATCGGCGAGGCCACACGAGTCAATCGAAATGATCCTCATGATCTTTCTTCAATCTATATAAGGAATAACAAAGATGAATTAATTCAGCTGGATAATCTTTTGGATGTTTCCAATCAAAGTAATCCACCTCAGATATATCGTTTTAACCGCTATGTTTCAGCAACGGTTTCTGCTCAACCAGCTACAGGGGTGACTTTGGGTGAGGGGATTGCCGAGATGCGAAAAATCGGGAAGGAAACACTCGGGGAGAATTTCTCCACGACATTGGCCGGGACTTCCAGAGATTTTGAAGAAAGTACAAGCAGTTTGTTATATGCTCTTATTTTTACCCTGATTCTGATTTATCTGGTTTTGGCTGCGCAGTTTGAAAGTTACCGTGATCCGTTGATCGTGATGCTCACTGTTCCTCTCGCGATAGCCGGAGCGTTGTTGTCGCTATATCTGTTTGGCCATACCCTGAATATTTTCAGTGAGATTGGTATCATTGTGTTAATTGGAATTGTGACCAAGAACGGTATTTTGATTGTTGAATTTGCCAATCAGAGAAAAGAAGCGGGACTTTCCCTGAATGAGGCGGTTATTGAAGGGGCTACATTGAGGTTAAGGCCCATCTTGATGACAAGTCTTGCAACGGCGCTCGGGGCATTGCCGATTGCCCTTGCTTTGGGTGCTGCAGCCAAGAGCCGCGTCCCGATGGGAATAACAATTATCGGAGGGTTATTATTCTCTCTTGTACTAACTCTTTATGTTATCCCGGCTTTATATAGCTTTATTTCCAGCTCCAAACGCGAAGAAGACAAAGATGAAAAGCAGTACCTGGAAACTAAATAAACCATAATAACTCAAGTAATATTATCCAAGCATCCTATGAAATATATTTTAAGAAATCTTCCTCTTTTTCTGTTATTGTTTTGGAACTTCCCGGTGAAGGCCCAATTGAAGGATTTAAAAATTGAAGATGCTGTTTCATTAGGTCTGAAAAATAACTTTTCCATTCTGATCTCTGCCAATGAGAATGAAATAGCCCAAAACAATAACACACTTGGAAATGCCGGGTTCCTTCCTCAATTGGATGCCTCCGGTGCAGTAAATAAATCCTATCTGTCCAATAAGACTGAGGATCAGGCCGGAGTAATATCATCAAACAATAAAGCCTACTCAAATACAGTAAATCTTGGGCTGTCATTAAACTGGACTCTTTTTGACGGGTTTGGAATGTTTATTCAAAAAGAAAAGCTGGAGGCGCTGTCAAAATTAGGGGAAACTTCGATGAGGGCTTCTATTGAAAATGTTTTATCTGAAATTGTAGTTTCCTATTATGCCATTGTTCAAAATAAAAACCGACTAAAAGTTCTACAGGATGCGATTAATTTTTCTTTGAGGCGAAAAGAACTGACCATGAAGAAGTTTCAGATTGGATTGTCTTCCGAGCTGGCCTATTTACAATCCGTTACCGATTTAAATGCCGATAGTGCTGCTTTTCTCAGGCAACAGGCAGTATTAAAAAATGCTAAAGCGGACCTTAATCTCTTGATGATTACTGATCCCCGGGATGATTATGAAGTACATGATTCAATCATATTTAAACAAGTCCTTGATTACGATGATTTGGTAAAGAAGCTTTCATTGAATAATTCTCAGATAGAGATATCCAAAAAAAGTGTTGAAATTTCGAAAATGAATTACCGGCTGACCCATAGTCCCAGGTATCCTCAGGTTAATTTCTTTACAGATTATAATTTTGTCCGAAATAAATACGATTACGGGCAGACCAATATGACTAAAAATTACGGCCCTGTCGTGGGCTTAAATCTTTCCTATTCTATTTTTGATGGATTCAACCGGCAAAGGAATTCCGCGAATGCTTTTATTCAGTCTGAAAACAGTAAATATCAGCTGAATCAAACTACAAAAGAAATGGAAACAATGATTTATCAGCTTTATAACGAATACATGAATAACCTTAAGCTCATCAATTTTGAGAAAGAGGACCTGAAAATAACCCAAAGAAATACGTATGTGGCATTTGAGAAGTACAGACTTGGAGAATTAAGCGATATTGATTTGAGACAAATCCAGTTAAATCAATTGCAGTCTGAAAATAGTCTTCTTCTGGCCCAGTTTCAGGCTAAACAACTGGAAACCGAATTGCTGAGGTTAAGTGGTCAACTGTTTAAAGAAAAATAGGATTCATTTCTTAATTTTAAGTCTTGAGAATAGCTGATTTATTTCGCAGAAAGTCAATCCATTCAATCCTGGAGGAAGCAGATTCTCTCAGAGAAAGTTCACAGGGAATGAAACGCAATCTGAGAGTTCTGGATCTTACTGCTTTTGGAATTGCGGCTATAGTAGGGGCGGGGATATTTAGTACCATTGGAACAGCGGCGGTAAACGGAGGACCGGCTGTATCCCTGCTGTTTGTCTTTACAGCCTTTGCCTGCGGTCTATCCGGAATGTGTTACGCTGAATTTGCCTCCTCTCTTCCATTAAGCGGCAGTGCCTACACTTATGCGTACGCCAGCTTCGGTGAACTGATCGCCTGGATTATTGGATGGGATCTGATCATGGAATATGCAATTGGTAATATTGCAGTCGCTATCTCCTGGTCAGGTTACTTTACCGGACTATTGCATGGATTTGGATGGGAAATACCCTCTTATTTAGGTACTGATTTTCTTTCCGCGGCCAGAGGATTTAAGGAAGTTACACAGGAATTGCAGCATGGAGTAAATTTTAATGATCTGAATCTGGAGCTTCAATCAGCCTATAATGCCTGGATTACTGCACCTGAAATTTTTAATGTGAGGCTGATTGCTGATATACCGGCCCTTGGGATTGTCGTTTTAATTACCTGGATCTGTTACATCGGAATCCGCGAATCTAAATTGGCCAATAATATAATGGTTTTGTTAAAGGTGATCATCTTACTTCTGGTTATCTCGGCAGGAGCTTTTTATGTACAACCCGAAAACTGGCATCCATTTGCCCCTAAAGGTCTGGCCGGGGTGCTTAAAGGTATATCGGGAGTTTTCTTCGCCTATATTGGATTCGATGCCATTTCCACCACAGCGGAAGAATGTAAAAATCCGGGACGGGATATTCCTTTATCCATGTTTCTGGCGCTTCTCATTACCACGGTTTTGTATGTCGCTTTGAGCCTGGTGTTAACCGGTATGGTTAACTATAATGAACTGGGAGTTTCGGATCCTCTGGCATTTGTTTTCTCGAGGATTCATCTTGATTATTTATCAGGAGTCATTGCCTTGGGCGCTGTAATTGCGATGGCAAGTGTCTTGTTGGTTTTTCAAATTGGACAACCACGAATCTGGATGAGCATGAGCCGGGATGGATTATTACCCAGGATTTTCAGCAAAATTCATCCTAAATACCGTACTCCCTCTTTTTCAACGATCATCACTGGTTTATTCGTGGCAATTCCGGCTTTATTCCTGAATTTGACTGAAGTGATAGACCTGACCAGTATCGGAACCCTATTTGCTTTTATACTTGTTTCCGGGGGAATATTGAGTTTAAATCCTCACGGGAAAAAAGAAAAAAACGGTAAAGGTTTTGTGGTTCCTTATCTTAATAGCAGGATTTTTCTTATCCCTTTATGGTTTGCCGGTGTATTTATTTACTTTTCAAACAATGCGTCTTATTTTTACTTTTCGGGTATCAACACCAGCCGTTCAATTATGTTTCTGATCTTTCTTGTTTGTTCTTTGATTGTCAGTATCTATGCGGTTATTAAAGAATGGTCATTAATTCCGGTTCTTGGACTTATTATTAACTTCTATCTAATGACTGAACTTGGTATTACAAATTGGCTGAGATTTGGAATCTGGCTTTTAGTCGGATTAATTATTTATTTTAGCTACAGTTATAAGAAGAGCAAACTAAAGATTAAGGAGTTTCCTGATATTTTGTAGTTTTTAATATTAATTGTATCTTGTTTGAAAGAATAAATTATATCCCTTTAATAATCATGGTATCGCGTATTTTTAATGTTCTGTTCTGTTTCCTGATGCTTCTTTCCTTTCTGGAAGTTTCAGGACAAAAGAAATCCAGATTTTTCCAAATACCCGGGAGAGTTAAAATTGAAAAGGGTGATCCCTCAGGCACAATAGTAAATTTAATTAATCTGCAATCCAATTCGTTAGAGAAGAATATAGCTGTGGCCTCTGCAGGTAAGTTTGATCTGGAACTGAATTATCAGACAGAGTACAAACTCTCGGTTTCGAAGGATGGATATTATACAAAGGACATTCTGATTTCTACTGTTATCCCCTCCAATGTGTGGCAGAAGGATAGTATTTTTCCTCCTTTTTATATCGTTGTAAACCTTTTTCAAAAAGTACCGGATACTTCATTGAGCTTTGAAGGAAAAACAATAGGGAAGATCTCCTATTCTCCTAAAGGAGGACTGGATAATTTTGATTCAGAGAATTATTTAAATGATAAAGATATTAAAGACGAGATCGAAACTGCTTTAAGAAGTTCAGGAGATGATAGTTTTAATAAAATACTTGCATCTGCATTGGAATTTGAAAAAAACAATGATCTTAAGTCTGCCTATGGGAAATATTTGGAGGCAAGCAAATTGAAGCCCAATGATAAATTTGTGAAAGAAAAACTTAAAGACTTAACCATTGATCTGAAGAATGCACTTGAAGATTTAAAAACTCTGGCAGAGTTTAATCGGCATATGGCATTGGGAAATGCAAATGTTGAAAATAAGAACTATCAGGGTGCAATATTAAATTTTAAAGATGCTCTGAAAATTAAGCCAGGCGAAGTCAACGCAACAGCTAAGTTGGCGGAAGCTGAACAATTATTGGCAAATGAGATCAGGAAAAAAACAGAAACAGAAGAAGAGTTTAAAAGGTTGGTTGCTTTAGGTGATGAGAATGTTTCCAGACAGATGTATCCTGAGGCTATTTCCGGCTACAAAGGAGCCTTGCAGATCAAACCTTCTGATCCGGCGTGCATGGATAAACTCGCGACGGCAGAGAAGTTACTGGCGCAGGATCATTTGAAGAAAGCCAAACTTGAAGAGGATTTTAAAAGACTTATGGCAAGCGGAGATAAAAATGTATCTGGTCAGAAGTACCAGGAAGGCATAACTGATTTTAAAAATGCCATAATACTGAAACCGGATGATGCAATCGCCAGACAAAAGCTTTCATCAGCAGAAGGGCTGCTTGCAAATTTGAATGCAGAGAAAGCCAGGACAGAAGAAGAGTTTAAAAGGTTGGTTGCTATAGGTGATGAGAATGTTTCCAGACAGATGTATCCTGAGGCTATTTCCGGCTACAAAGGAGCCTTGCAGATCAAACCTTCTGATCCGGCGTGCATGGATAAACTCGCGACGGCAGAGAAGTTACTGGCGCAGGATCATCTGAAGAAAGCCAAACTTGAAGAGGATTTTAAAAGACTTATGGCAAGCGGAGATAAAAATGTATCTGGTCAGAAGTACCAGGAAGGCATAAATGATTATAAAAATGCCTTATTACTGAAGCCTGATGATTCGATCGCCAGACAAAAGCTTTCATCAGCAGAAGGGCTGCTTGCAAATTTAAATACAGAGAAAGCCAGGGCAGAAGAAGAGTTTAAAAGGTTGGTCGCTTTTGGTGATGAGAATGTTTCCAGACAGATGTATCCGGAGGCTATTTCCGGCTACAAAGGAGCCTTGCAGATCAAACCCTCTGATCCGGCATGCACGGATAAACTCGCGACGGCAGAGAAGTTACTGGCGCAGGATCATTTGAAGAAAGCCAAACTTGAAGAGGATTTTAAAAGACTTATGGCAAGCGGAGATAAAAATGTATCTGGTCAGAAGTACCAGGAAGGCATAAATGATTATAAAAATGCCTTATTACTGAAACCGGATGATGCGATCGCCAGACAAAAGCTTTCATCTGCAGAAGGGCTGCTTGCAAATTTAAATACAGAGAAAGCCAGGGCAGAAGAAGAGTTTAAAAGGTTGGTTGCTTTGGGTGATGAGAATGTTTCCAGACAGATGTATCCTGAGGCTATTTCCGGCTACAAAGGAGCCTTGCAGATCAGACCCTCTGATCCGGCGTGCATGGATAAACTTGCGACGGCAGAGAAGTTACTGGCGCAGGATCATTTGAAGAAAGCCAAACTTGAAGAGGATTTTAAAAGACTTATGGCAAGCGGGGATAAAAATGTATCCGGTCAGAAGTACCAGGAAGGCATAACTGATTATAAAAATGCCTTATTACTGAAACCGGATGATGCGATTGCCAGACAAAAGCTTTCATCTGCAGAAGGGCTGTTTGCAAATTTAAATACAGAGAAAGCCAGGGCAGAAGAAGAGTTTAAAAGGTTGGTTGCTTTGGGCGATGAGAATGTTTCCAGACAGATGTATCCGGAGGCTATTTCCGGCTACAAAGGAGCCTTGCTGATCAAACCCTCTGATAATGGAACCCGTATTAAATTAAGTTCTGCCGAAGAATTATTGGTAAAAAGGAATCAAGCATTAGAGGCCTCCAAAATAAATAAGGGAAATGAATCCTATCAGTTAAACATTGAAAAAGGTGATGATAATTACAAAAAATCACAGTGGGCGGTTGCTCGTTTTTATTATGTCCAGGCCTTAAATGCTAAACCGGAAGACCAATACTCCATTACAAAAATTGAATCTTGTGACAAAATGAGTGATGCCAATATAACCTCAGAAAAGTTAAAAGAGTTTCAGAATTTAATTTTAAAAGGTAATGAAGCATTTAAAATCAAAAATTATGTCTCAGCCCGATTCTATTACCGAAGTTCACTTGGATTGTTATCATGGGAGACTTTCCCGCAAGAAAAGCTTAAAGAAATCGACCAGATTTTATCCGAAAAATTAACACTTTCAGAAAAACAGTTATTAAAAGAAAACAAAGAAAAAGCAGACGAAGCTTTTAATAAGAAGGAATATTCCATTGCACGGTTTTATTATAATAAAACCAATGAGATCAGTCAGGATGAATATAGTCTTTCGAGATTGAAGGTGATTGAGGATATTGTTTCAGGTTCAGAAGAGAAAAGGATCAACTCCCAGTACACAGACTTCCTGAAAAAAGCAAAAGATGCCGTTCAGCAAAAAAATATTTCATTGGCTCGCTATTATTATCAAAAAGCTGCAATACTTAAACCGGAAGAGGCATACTCCAAAGAAGAATTGAAGAAATTAAATAATTACAACTAACTTTCCACACTTAAATTTTTTGTACGCATTAAAGAAGTAATAAATGAAATGGAATTTCTTAAATATCATTATTAAAATTTTCATGCTTTTGGTATTTGTAAATGTGACCGGTTGCTCCGTCCAGAATAAATTAAATAAAACATATGAGGGGAAAAATGAGGAATTCTTGATTGGGAAAATGGGAAAACCTGCCATGGCGTATCAAATTGGGAAGGGAAAGAAAGTCGATGTTTATGAGAAAAAGACAATGTTGAAAAAAGCTCCAATTAATACGGGCCATTTCCAATATGATCGCTTTGATAGTCCTCAAGCAACTAAGGTAGAGACTTTTAAATTTTTAATCGGTGGAAACGGGAAGATTGAAAACGTCCAATACGAGTACAGGTATGAGAGATAATTTAAATTTTTTTATTTCCGCGCCATTCCCTATTCTTCAATTGCTGTTTTTTTATATTTTTGTATCCGCAAATCAAGCCCAGATGGTGAAATTGGTAGACACGCCAGCTTGAGGGGCTGGTGCCGGTTTACGGTGTGCAAGTTCGAGTCTTGTTCTGGGCACAATATAAAACGCAATCATTGAATAATCAATAGATTGCGTTTTTTTATTTGTGCCGGTTGCAACACATTTGCACACAGAGAAATAGAAATGGATCAATTGGAAAACTAAATGTTGGGGTTGATCATTTTTCATTTAAGTAATAGGAAACGTAAAATGTCGTACATCTTATAAAATAATTTGTGTATTTCATGGATCATTTTCTGCCACCAAGGCACGAAAACACAAAAGTACACCAAATTATAAGTCAGGCATTTAATCTTTGGTGGATCTTGGTGACCTGGGGTTTTGGTGGCATTATTTTTTGGACGATCTTTATAATTGTAAATACGACATTTAATTAATCTCATAACTTACTTCCCAAATAGGGGATATAGGGAAAAGGGGGAAATGGGGAAAATTTTAGGAATTGTTGGTCATCCGGTATTTATATACAGAAAATGAACGGCTGTTATTTACCCATACATTCCTGTAAAGCCTAAAAATCTCTCACTTTATTATGAATCCTTAAATATCTCTCTCCAGGAAATCAGGCTTAATCCAAATATAGCAAATTGATTTCACCCTCCTCTCCATTTTTAGAAACAGCCATTTGTACCCAATTATGTTTTATCCATAACTACCATATTCTCACTCATGTTCGCTCAATTTTCTTCTGAATTCCAGTTTCCTGTAACTCAGAAATACCGATAAATTTGAATCTTATGTCTGTTTTTAATATTGGAAATTTAACGTTAATGCAAGGATCAATCCCCGAAAAAGGGGATTACTATTGAGCTGGAATTAGATTAAATTGAATAAAGGTAATTCAACATGAATGAATAAAATTTTGAATTTTTGGATAAATGTACTAAATTGATATAGGCAGTATGATTATATTATTTTAAATAATTTTTTTGTTTAGGTAAGCATAATTATACAGAAGATTAAATTCATCATTTTACAGTTTGTCTTGTTTAACTAAAACAATGTGAACTTTTTAGTTGATTTTTTTGCAAGCCAGTCAAAGAGAGGGTGTGACTGACGAAAGCGGAGCTATTTGTTTTTTCCAAATCCATGGTTTGATAGGTGAAAACGAGAAGGGAACTTAGATAATAATTATTACCGTACTGGAATCCATACCTATATAGCCTATAATTTCCTTAATTTATATTTTTTATGATTGAACACTCAATTTCAGACCTGGAAAAAAGAATAATTCCGGTCTGTAACGACAACATTATTACATTTATTAGAGATATTTTCAATATTCCTTCGGGTTTGGTCCCGCTTCACGCACCTATATTCATAGGAAATGAGAAAAAATATCTTGAAGAATGTATCGATACAACATTGGTGTCCAGTGTTGGAAAATTTGTGACACTTTTTGAAAATAGTATAGCTGAATATACCGGAGCTCTTAAAGCTATTGCCTGTGTAAATGGAACAAATGCCCTGCACTTGTCTTTAATACTTGCAGGACTAAAGCAAGGAGATGAGGCCCTCACACAACCATTAACCTTTATTGCAACAGCAAATGCAATTACTTATTGTGGCGCAACTCCTGTTTTTCTGGATGTTGATATGGATACAATGGGGATGAGTCCGGATTCTCTTGAAAAGTTCCTTTCCAATGAAACCAGGATGAAGAATGGTGAATGTTATAATATTAAAACGGGAAATAGAATTAGGGTGTGTATACCAATGCATACGTTTGGCCATCCTTGCCGGATAGATGAAATTGCTGCTATTTGTAAAGATTACGGAATTATATTGATCGAGGATGCTGCTGAAAGTATTGGAAGTTATTATAAAGGCAGGCATACGGGAACTTTTGGAAAAATTGGCATGATCAGTTTAAATGGGAATAAAACAATTACTACCGGTGGAGGGGGAATATTGCTGTTCAATGATGAAGATTTGGCCGAGAGAGCCAGGTATCTAAGTACCCAGGCAAAAGTTCCGCATCCATGGGATTTTGTCCATGACGAAATAGGATATAATTTCAGGATGCCTAATGTAAATGCTGCAATTGGTGTGGCTCAATTGGAAAATCTGGACCTCTACCTTAAAAAGAAAAGAATATTGGCAATAAAATACAGAAATTTTTTTCATAACAGTTTTGTTCGCTTTGTTAATGAGCCTGAAAATTGTTCATCAAATTATTGGTTGAATTCAATAATGTTTGAATCAAAAAATGAAAGGGATTTGTTTTTGAAAGAAACCAATGAACAGGGGATAATGACCCGGCCGTTTTGGAGGTTAATGAATAAACTTCCAATGTATGAACATTGCCAGAAAGATTCTTTGAAAAATAGTTTATGGTTGGAGGACAGGGTTGTCGCTATTCCGAGTAGCGTTATTTTATAAAAAGTGACAAAACAACGAATTCTTTTAATAGGCGGGGGCGGTCATTGCAAGTCTGTCATCGATGTCATTGAACAGGGAAATTATTTTGATATCGGTGGAATTATCGATGTTCCTGAAAAAGTAGGGGAATATGTCCTCGGATATAAAATTATTGGAACGGATGATCTCCTGGATTCATTAAAAAATGATTTTGATGCATTTCATATGACAATGGGGATGATAGGCATCTCAGAAAAGAGATCTGATTTATTTAATCTCCTGATAGGAAAAGGATTCAATTTTCCGATAATTATCTCTCCATCCGCTTACATTTCAAAACATGCATTTATTGGTGAGGGAACTGTTGTAATGCATCATTCCGTAGTTAATGCAGGAGCACATATAGGAAAGAATTGTATTATTAATACAAAAGCACTGATCGAGCATGATGCAGTGGTCGGGGATCATTGTCATGTAGCCACCGGTGCAATTATTAATGGTGGCGTTGTCGTTGGAAGTGAGTCGTTTATCGGAAGTGGAGCTGTGTCAAAACAATATTCAACCGTACCTTTCCAGTCTTTCATTAAAGCCAATAGCATTATTAAATAAGATAAAACGTCCATGAGAAAATCTTTCTCACAGCAGAGCCTGTTTACCGGTGAGTTCCATCTGGCCATTAAAAAACAAAATGTAAACAGATGAAATTTGCCTTTGGGACTGTTATTTACCCGCAAGCCTTAAAATTTCTGCCTGATTTTCTAAAATCTTTGCGCAATCAGACTGATCCGCAATTCCATTTATTTATCGTTAACGATGGTTGCGACAGAAAAGACATCATAATTGAAGGATTAAATTTTAGTATTATTCCGGGAGGAAATTCTATAACCGAAAACAGGGAGATCTTAATTAATGCAGCATTAGATCAAAAATTTGAATGGATAATTTTTGGTGATTCCGATGATTTTTTTGATTCAAACAGAGTTGAGGTGGTCAAAGAATATTCAAAAAAATACGATTTAATTTCAAATGAGATTATTCCGGTAGAAGAAAATAAAATGCTTTATCCTCAATTTCAGAAAGTGCTTGGAAATTTTAGTGAAATAGCCACTGTTTTTATCAGAGATAAAAATCTGTTTGGTTTTTCAAACGTAGCCTGTAGAATGGATTTTCTTAAAAATAAGCCTATTCCTTCTGAAATAATAGCTGTGGACTGGTATCTCTTTGCTAAAGCTATTCAGTCAGGTGCAAAGGCCTGTTTTACAGCGAATACAAATACTTACTACAGGCAATGGGAAGAAAATATTATTGGAATGAATAAAGATACTTTCAAACAGATAAAAATTGGGGTAAAAGCAAAATATTTCCATTATAAAAACATGCTGAACTGTGATCCCTGGTACGGAGGGGAGTTACCCTGGTTGAAAAATCTTTATTATCAATCCGACAGCAAATTTTTTTACTCTTATTATAAAAAACTGGAACAACAAAAAGACCAGTTTCTTTTCTGGTGGGAAAACATTAAAAATTATCAGCTATGAATAAAACTGTTCATTTACAGAATGGCTCTGAATTAAGGAATTTTGGAAAACCATTCATTATTGCAGAGATAGGCGCCAATCATAATGGTGACATGAACCTTGCCAAAGAGATTATAGATGCAGCTAAATCCTGTGGATGTGATGCTGTGAAATTCCAATCTTTTAGTGATAAATCATTGATTTGTAAAGCAGAATATGAGGCTAATACAAAATATCGTGATTCTCCCAAAAAGCATTTTGGATCATTGGAGGAAATGGTTAAAAAATACTATTTGAGGGAAGAACAACACTATGAACTTAAGGAATATTGTGATAAAAAAGAAATCCTGTTTTCTTCATCACCTTTTTCAGTCGAAGAAGTAGACTTACTAATAAAATTGGATGTGCCTTATCTTAAAGTCGCTTCGATGGATATAAATAATTATCCGCTACTTAGGTACATGGCTTCAAAAAATAAACCTCTTGTAATTTCTACAGGAATGGCTACTCTTGCTGAAATAGATAATGCGTTACGTATTGTTGAGAACGAAGGAAATACAAATATCATCCTTTTACACTGTATCTCAATTTATCCTCCGGCGTACGAAGATATAAACCTTCGCAATATCATTATGCTTCAGCAAACATTCCCTTATCCTGTAGGTTTTTCCGATCATTCCCTTGGAATTCATATTCCTTTTGCAGCTGTTACATTGGGAAGCTGTCTTATTGAAAAACATTTTACCATTGACAAAGATCTGCCTGGCTGGGATCATGAGATATCAGCAGATCCTTCAGAAATGAAGCAAATTGTCGAAAATTCAGCCCAAATAAATGTTGCTTTAGGATCATTCAACCGAATAGTTTCAAGCGCAGAAGAAGCAAAAAAATTGAAATTAAGAAGGAGTATCGTAACTACAAGAGACATTTTTGCGGGTCAGAAAGTAAAAAAAGAGGATCTAACATCCAAGAGACCAGGAACTGGCATCCCGGCTGATTTGTCCGATTATTTGGTGGGAAGACTTTTAAAGGAGAATGTACTAATGGATACACCCCTAAAATGGGAGGATTTTGAATGATGATTGCTATTATACCCTCTTCGGTGGCTTCTGAAGATACAATTCAATTATATCTTAAAAATCTGGAGGGAAAACCTGTCATTTCATACACTATTGAAGCCGCAAAGAAATCCGGTTTCATAAAAAGGGTATTGGTTATTACAAATTCTAAAGAGATTTCTAAGGTGGCATATAATTACGAGGTTGAAGTTTTCCCCGAAAATCCATTTGATAGCTCCTTAATGGAATTGATTGAACAAACTAAAAATGGGAATGAAATTCAAGATTACATTTTTCTGGATCCTTCTGCTCCATTCCGAACATCCCATGATATTGATTCGGCCTGTAGTAAGTTTTTTGAGAAAAATGCCAATTCACTTATTTCCTGCTACGAGACGACTGATTCACCTGTAAAGATCAAAAAAATAATTAATGATCATATAAATGATCTTTTTATCCCGAATAAGGAAGTGGACGGTGAGGACAACAAAAATTACATCTTTAATAATAACATATTTATTTTCAATAATCTATATTTTAAAACTAATGGGATTCACTCCACAAAAGATACTTTGCCCTTTGTAATGTCTTATGATCATTGTTTTGAAATAAATAACTTATCTGATTTTGAATTTGCCGAATTTCTTATTTCCAGGAATAATAAAGAAATATCAACCATTAAAGAGAGTGATCGTTATCGGGTATCAAATGATTTATCAGTTAGGGAATCGATAAAAAAACTGGATGAAACCGGAATTGGGTTTATCAGTATTACAGGTGAATCAAACAAAGTTCAGGGGATTTTAACTGATGGTGATTTCAGGAGAGCTGTTTTACATGGGGTCTCATTAGATGCCACGATTATTTCTATCGCCAATAAAAATTTCATCTATTTGAAGCAGGGATATTCGAAAGAAGAGATGGAAAATATTTTTTTAAATAATGATATTGAACATATTCCTGTTATGAATGATGGGGAATTACAGGAAATTATACTAAGGAAAAACATCCCTTTTATTAAAAAAATCAATAAAGAAGAAGAGCTTTTAAAAGTTGCGGTTGTTATTATGGCAGGAGGAATTGGTACCCGGTTAAAACCTTTTACTCACATCATGCCCAAACCTCTTATCCCAATTGGAAATAAACCTTTGATTGAATTGATAATCGAGCGATTTCAGAAATCAGGAATAAGTGATTTCTATCTGTTGCTTAATTATAAAGCAAATATGATCAAAGCTTATTTTGAGGGAAGATCGATAGCGGAAAATCTACATTATGTAACCGAAGAATTTCCAATGGGTACAGCAGGAGCTTTGAAAAAATTGAAAGGGATCATTGAATCTACATTTATTGTTTCCAATTGTGACATAATAATTAAAAGCGATTACAGAAAAATCATTGAATTTCATGATCGTGGCAAATATGATTTAACCTTAGTGGCTTGTATGCAGCACTTTAAAATTCCGTACGGCATATGTTCGATCGAAGAAGGAGGGTGCTTAAAGGAAATTTCAGAGAAGCCGGAATTTGATTACCTGATAAATACAGGTATGTATGTTCTGGAACCTCAAATTCTCGATTTCATACCGGATAATACGTTTTATCATATCACACAGCTGATCGATGATTTGAAAAAATCGAATAAAAGAATAGGTGTTTATCCTGTCTATGAAAATTCCTGGATTGATGTGGGACAGTGGGAAGAATATCGAAAAGCTATAAAATATCTGGAATAGATTAAAAAAATAACCAATGGCGTACAATGGCAAAAGTATTGTTGCTATAATTCCGGCACGTGGAGGATCCACAAGAGTTCCGCACAAAAATATAGTGGATTTCTGCGGGAAACCTCTTATTGCCTGGACAATTGAAGCTGCATTGAATACCGGAATTTTTGATTCTGTTATTGTCAGCACGGATGATGAAGAAATAGCAAAAGTATCACGGCAATTTGGTGCAGAGGTTCCTTTTTTAAGAGATAAAAAGGCAGACGAATTTTCTCCTGTCAGTGAAGCCATCATAAGAACAATAGAACAACTTGAAGAGGTTAACAGAAAGTACGATTTGGTGGTACAGCTTTTTGCCGTTTGTCCGTTAAGGAGTTCTGACGAGATTATCGAAGCACTTGATTTTTTCTTCAAAAGGAAAGCCTCTCTTCTTGTATCCTGCTTTATGTTTGTCGGAATGAACCCCTGGTGGGCTATTAAGCTGAACGACCAATTTAAAGGCGAAAGAATCTTCGAAGAAATAAATAAAAGATCACAGGATATTCCCCCTTTGTATAGTCCAACAGGGGCGATATGGATCGCTGATATCGAAGTGTTGAAAAAAGAAGGAACATTTTTTGGAAAAGATCAGATCTTTTGGGAAATCAGTTGGGAAAGCGGAATCGATATTGATGATGAAAAGGATTTGAAACTGGCCGCAGCATTGAAGGCACTCCAGACAAATTATTAGATGAATACAGAATGAATAATACGGGAATAGTTTACATAGTTCATCATGTTGATACAGAGGGCCCTTTGTGGGAAAATATAGAAGAAACCTTCGCAAGGATAAAAGTCATCTTCGGAATAGATTTACCTCCCTCATACGAAAATCTTGAGAAATTACAGAAAGGTGAATTCGATCTGCCCCTTAGCCAAAAACAGGAAATTTCCATGGCCGTCGATCCTCATACCATCGGATTTAAAAGAAATTGGGCCATGATCGAAGAGATGCTTTACCGGGTAATGGATTCCTCCTTCAGGTATCAGCTTCCTGATTCTTTTGGCGATGGATGGATTTATAACTGGCATGTAATGGATCATGTCGGCTTTGGATCGGACAATCCCCGGCACAGAGATATGGGCCATCATAATATTTTTGATTTTTACAGCTACATCCTAAAAACGACCAATTCAATTCAGGATCGTATCCATTGGCATTTTCATCCGATTTCTTTTTATAAGCAAGCCAATGTGATGGCTACCAGTTATGATAATTCAATTTCAGTAATCCATCAGATTTTATGCCGGAGATTAATAGATAAGAATTGGTTTCCTGTAGTTAATCGGGCTGGATTTCATGCAGAAAGGATCGATTCAAATCTTTTTCTGGAACAATGGATTCCTTTTGACCCCTCCAATATAGCGGTGGATGAATCGCAACGACCTATGCATCAAAAGGACCAGATCAATGGAAGATTTGCTGATTGGAATGGGGCTCCTGCTGATTGGAGTATTTATCACCCAAGTCTTTATGACTGGCGGCTTAAAGGGAATGCCAACAGAGTAATTGCCAGAATTCTCAATTTAAAAGCAAGACACCGCAATATAAATATTGATGAAGTCGAAAAAGCATTTATAAAAGCTGAGAAAGGTGAAAATGTCTACCTGGGGCTGGCAAATCATGACTGGCGGGAAATGTCTGTTGAGATTGATGAATTCAGGGAAATGTTAAGGATCATATCAGATAAATATCCAAAGATCCGGTTCAAATATGCAGAAAGTGTTGATGCTTTCAGGAATGTGATTGGATATTCACCTTATGAGGTCCAAAGCAATTCCATTGAACTTAAAATTAATCTTCAGGGGAATACTTTAAAGGTTTATACTTTAAATGGTGAAATATTTGGACCCCAGCCTTATCTTGCTTTTAAAACCAGAAACGGCGATTATTTCCATGATAATTTTGATTTCCTTATGCCCAAAAAGTCATTCAGTTATGTTTTTGATGAATATACGATCCCGATAGATCAAATTGAATCAATTGCAGTGGCTTCCAATGATAAATACGGAAATACATTCATACGGAATATAAATCCCCGGCATACTGAAAAAGTAAAAGAGGAAAATTCATTAATTTCAGAGATCTCTCATTCTTAATTAATTTATGAAGCATCTGATTTTAGGTGGTGGCTCAATGGGGAAAAGACATCTTAGAAATCTTTTTTCAATAGGTGAGAGGGACCTTTTCTGTTACCGGAGGCATTATGATGCAGGTTTTGAAGAGGACTATAATTGCATCGTTCTAACTTCTTATGATGAGGTGAGACAGATAAAACCCGATGTGATTTATGTCTGTAATCCTACCTCTCTCCATTATGAAGGATTTTTAATGGCTCAGGAGACCGGTAGCCATATTTTTATGGAAAAGCCATTGATTCATAATGAACAGCTTCTGAAAACCATGACCCTGCAATGGGATTATGATCGTGTTTTTTTCATAGGATTTGTTTTGCGGTATCATCCCCTATTAAAAATAGTAAAAGAAAAATTAAATGACAGGGTAATCGGCGATGTTTTCAGTGCACGCTTTGAGTTCGGGAGCTTTTTACCCGATTGGCATCCCGGTGAAAAAGTATCTGAAGGTTACGCGGGAGTCAAATCTTTAGGCGGGGGAGTGATAAACACAGTCACCCACGAGTTGGATTTATTGATTTATCTTTTGGGAATTCCGGATTCTGTAATTGCTGCCAAAACTAATCTCGATCATTTACACATTGATGTGGAAGAACTTGCGGAGGCAATCTTCAGATATCGTTGGGGTTTCGCCACTCTTCATCTTGATTTTTTACAAAAGGACTACAATCGAAACATTAATATCATAGGGACTGAGGGGAAAATATCATGGATCTGGCCTGATAATAAGGTAATCATCGAAAGACACAATCAACCTCGGGAGATCATAGAAATCAAAACGGATATCAACCAATTATATGTAGATGAGTTAATCGATTTTTTAGATCTGATTAATTCCAATAAAATTAATCATCCACTTGATTTTGATTATGCAGTGACCAATACTCAATGGATGTTATCAATACATAAATCTGCAGAAAAAGAAACGCAATGGGAAAGATCGTTGATCAGCTCTTTGACTTAAAAGATCGTGTAATCGTGTTAGCCGGAGGTGCCGGGCAAATTGGATTTAAAATGGCAATGGCTTTAGCTGATGCAGGCGCCATAATTGCGATAGCCGATGTAGATACGGAGATGGCTGACCAAAAAATTAAACAATTGGACGATATTGATTTGATTTCACGATTAAAAGTCTATCCGGTTGATGTGAGTTCTAAAATCAAAGTAGAAGAAGTATTCAAGAAAATTGATGCTGAACTTGGTACTCCATATGGATTAATCAATTGTTTCCATTTTAAGGGGAATACGAGAAAACTGGATACCCAAAGCAATTTCTTTGCTGGTTTTGAGGATTATCCGGAAGAAGCATGGGATCTGGTTCATAATATAAATCTTAAAGGAACATTCCTGATGTCGCAGGCCGTTATTCCCTATTTTAAAAAGAAACAAAAAGGAGTGATTGTTAACATCAGTTCAACATACGGCAATGTAAGTCCAAATAAAAGTATTTACGGGAATTCGGGAATTAATGCACCTGTGGCCTATTCTTCTTCTAAAGCGGCGATTATAAATCTCACCAGGTACATTGCAACACACATGGCTGAATTTGGAATACGTGCCAATGTTCTCTCTCTCGGGGGAGTATTTAACAATCAATCAGAAGACTTCCTGAAAAACTATAAAGCTCTGACTCCTTTAAACCGGATGGCCTCAGCAGAGGAATACCAGGGCGCCATTCTTTTCCTGTTGGGAGATGCTTCTTCCTATATGACCGGCTCAAACATGATCATTGATGGAGGTTGGACTTCATGGTAATATTGCTTATGAATCTTTGTGTATAAGTCGTACCAAGGTTATCCTTTATTCGTATTTCATTCGTATTTCATTCGATTGCATACGAATAATGTACCAATAATGTACGAATAAACTACGAATAAACCCTGGCCAAATCATCGACAAGAGACAGATGAAATTCAAGCCGTATCTGTAATTTTTCTTATTTTATTTTGAGTATCTAAAAATGAAGGATCAAATCGAGCATTATTTTGACAGGTTATTTCCCATTAACAGGAGCCTTACCGGGCATGGTAACAGGGAGACTCTAAAAATATTGTCTGAAATTGTTGATCTTACGGTCCATGAAGTTCCCTCGGGGACAAAATGTTTCGACTGGGTTATACCTCCGGAATGGAATGTGCGTGAGGCATGGATAAAAAACAGCTCAGGTAAAACTACCGTAGATTTTAATTCTTCCAATCTTCATTTGGTAGGTTATTCAGTACCTTTCCATGGCAACCTATCTCTTAAGGAACTTAAGCCTCATTTATTTTCAATTCCGGAAATGCCGGAGGCCATTCCCTATATTACTACCTATTATAAGGAACAATGGGGATTTTGCTTAAGCCACAATCAACTCATGAGTTTACCTGAAGATAATTATGAAATATATATAGACTCAGAATTAAATTATGGTGGTTCAATGACTTATGGCGAGGCTTTTATAAAAGGAAAATCGGAAAAGGAAGTTTTGTTTTCCACTTATATTTGCCATCCTTCGCTTGCAAATAACGAATTATCAGGTCCTTTGGTTACTTCTTTTATTTATAAAAATTTAGCCGGGAAAGATTTAAATTACAGTTATCGGTTCCTGTTTATGCCTGAAACTATAGGAAGTATTTATTATTTGTCCAAGCACGGTGAATCTTTAAAGAGTAAATTGAAGGCAGGTTTTGTGGTTACGACCATTGGAGATAATGGCAGGTTTACCTATAAACGGTCGAGACAGGGGAATTCTTTGTCAGACAGGGCCGTTGAATTGGTATTGGAACAAACGGAAAAGGATTATTTGATTGAAGATTTTTTCCCTTACGGAAGTGATGAACGGCAATATTGTTCCCCTGGATTTAATTTACCCGTTGGATCTCTCATGCGGACAAGATATGGCATGTATAAACAGTATCATACTTCAGAAGATAACAAATCCTTTATCTCTTTTGACGCAATGAGAAAGTCTGTGGATAAATATCTGGAAGTAATCGAAGTTATTGAGGAAAACAAATCTTATAAAAATAGATGGCCCTATTGTGAGCCCCAATTAAGTGGACGAGGTTTATATCCAATAAATGGTTCAGAAAGTCACCAGAGAGAATTAAATGCGGCATTATGGGTTCTGAATTTAGCGGACGGGATGAATGATCTTATTTCAATTTCCAGGAGAAGTAAAATTGACTTCAAATCGTTGGTTTCAACTGTTAAGATCCTGGAAAAAAATAATCTGATTCTACCGGAATCAATTTAGTCAATTAAAATATTCAAATTCTGAAATTTATAACCTCCTCTCTGGCACTAAGGAAATTTGATAAACATTCGACCTCATCAATGATCCTTTATCTTGGATCAGCTCAGATGTTTTCAAATGTTGTTCGAATTATCAGCGGACTTTTAGTCGCAGGATTTGTTGTCCCTGAATTGCTGGGAACTTTTAACGGGATCGGCATTATAATGGGATATCTTCCTATCCTCCAGTTTGGGATAATGAATGGACTCAACAGAGATCTTCCTTATTATTTCGGCAAAGGAGAATTTGAGAAAGCAAAAAAATATGCATCTGTTACTCAGTTTTGGGAATTATCTCTCTCTGTACTCGTATTTTCTATTCTGATTTTCTTATCAGTTTTTTATTTTTTCAAATCTGATTTTTTATTTGCAGCCGGTTTTTTTAGTTATGCCCTGGCCTCAATTCATCATTATTTTGGACTAAATTATCTTCAGGTACTTTTTAGGACAAATCAGGATTTTAATAAGCTTTCAAGCATTACATTAATTGTATCTGTCGTCTCGCTTTTAAGTGTTTTGTTCGTTTGGAAATGGAAATTCTATGGTCTTTGTGTGCGGAGTATTCTGACAATCACTATTGAGTTGTATTTACTTTTGAAATGGAAACCATTATCTGTAAAGCCAAAATTTGATTTCGCTGTTTTAAAAGAAATTAATAAAGTTGGTCTTCCCATTTTTATAGTTGGAATAATTTTCTCTTTATGGGGCACAATTCAGAATACCTTTGTTTTAAAATTTGGAGGAGCTGAGGAATTCGGATTATTTCAGCTTGCCTTGATGATAGAAACTTCAATGGGGGTAATTGTATTCTCTGTTTCACAGGTTGTCTATCCCAAAATGGCTTTTGAATACGGCGCCGGCAAAAACATAAAGGATTTATTGCAAGTTTCATTTAAGCCTATGTTATTTATTTTTATTTTATTAATACCCTCCATATTTATAGCCTGGAATCTTCTTCCCTATGCTGTAAATTGGCTTTTGCCCAAATACGCGAAAGGGGTGGAGGCGGCGCAATGGACAATGGTTCTGCTTTTTATTTCAATATGGGCCGTGAATAACAATATTTTTAATGTTCTGGAAAAGCAAAGGGACTTATTTATTTCAATCATAGCCGGGATGCTGGTTTATATCATTACTTTACTATTTATGCATCATACCGCCGGATTTTCATTAAAACATTTTCCTCAGGCCATGTTGGTTGGGAAATGCTCTCAGTTAATAATCGGATACTTATTTATTTGGAAATACCTTCGTGAGAAATAATATGTTTTCACTGTTGTATGGATAATAATATTATAAAATACCGTAAGTTAGAAAAGTATCTTAACACTTTAGAATTCAGAAAAATTAGAATTGGAAGTTTATTAGCTCAAACTTTTGAATTAAATTATTACAATCCTTGTAATAAATCCATGAAAAACTTAATCAGAATATTCAAATACATATTTTATCTGTTTTTTCCTAAAGATTCAAATCCAATTGAGTCAAACTATATTTTTACCAAATTAATCAGTCGCTTTCATTTCAATGAATTGATGGATCCATTGATTATTCATTATCTTGAACACAGTACAATCCTTTGCAACGAAAATTCCTTCGATGCGGTTTTATTAAAAAAATATCCGATTGATCAGCGCGTAATCAGATTTAGTCAGACTATTAATAATACAAGAAATGATATTCCTGAAATATTATCCATCTTCTTGAAATCCTCCCGGTTATTATTAAAAAATAAAGATAGATTAAAACTTTCTAAAGAAGAGTTAATCTTTTTTCTTGCACAATTATTAATTCAACTGAGAAGTGTTTCCTTTTGGCATAATTATTTCTCTAAATCAATAACAAAACCTAAATGCATCATAACTGAATTCGACAGAAATAGTGTGTCCAGTGCACTTGTTTTATCTGCCAGGAATTATAATATAACAACAATAACTCTTACCCATGGTGTCATCTGCGATTATGGATTTACGCCGTTACTTGCTGATTTTATTTTTTGTTGGGGTAAATTTCAACAGAATCAGCTCATTGATCAGGGAGTATCTTCGAAACGTATATTAATCACAGGGAACCCAATGATAAAATTGTTTAAGCAAAACAATACATCCACTTCAGAATTAATCGTATGTTTTGCTATAAGCCCTGAAATTTTGAACCGATCTATGATCGGGATTTTTATTTCGGCAATTGAAAAGTTTCAGCAAATAACCGGAATGATAAAGTTGCATCCCACTCTTCATAAAAAGGATTATTCGTGGATTAATGAATTATCACCAAAGGTAATACTCAAAGACTATACTGAAATTTCAAACAGCGAATTGTTTATGAAAATTGATCTGCTCCTCATTCATCAGAGTGGAATAGCCAACGAAGCACTGGCTTCAGGTATTCCGGTTGTGGTTATTGAGCCGGGTGGTGTTGATAGTGTTAGTGAGCTGCAGGAGGAATTAATAAATTCCGCAGGTTGCAGAGTTGCATATAATGGTGAAGGATTGGCATCTGTATTTAGTGATTTTGTTGCTGATCCGGAATTATTTAAAATTCGGGTAAAGACAAAAAGCAGGAGATATCTTGAAAGTTTATTTGAAACGACAGGAGAAGAATCCATTCAGGCAATGATTGCCGGAATAAACAGATTAACAGCTTAATATGAAAAATATATTAATTACTGGCGGTGCTGGTTTTATAGGCTCTCATCTCTCATTATTTCTCGTTAAACAAGGATTCGAGGTGACCGTTCTTGATAATTTATCCAAACAGGTTCATGGAGATTTTCCGGAAATAACATCACCACTATTCCAATCAATAAAGGATCGTGTCAGATTTATTTATGGTGATGTGACAAATATCAGTGATTTGATGAGTGCTGTTAAAGATCAGGATGCGATCGTGCATCTGGCAGCAGAAACGGGTACTGCCCAGTCGATGTATGAGATTAAGAAATATTGTGATGTTAATATTGGGGGTACGGCATTAATTGCAGATGTTCTGATTAATAACAAGAACAGGATTAAAAAACTTGTTTTAGCTTCTTCAAGAGCTATCTATGGAGAAGGAAAATATTACTGCTCGCGTGATGGTATCGTTTATCCGGGGTCAAGAAAAGAAGAGGATCTTTCACGAGGTGATTTTAAATGCAAATGTCCTGTTTGCGGAAATTCCGTAAAGTTAATGTCAACTTCAGAAGACAGCAGATTATTACCCTCTTCCATATATGGTATTACAAAGCAATGCCAGGAACAGATCATATTGACAGTGGCTAAATCTTTGGGAATTTCGGCAACAGCTCTCCGCTATCAGAATGTATATGGACCAGGACAGTCATTGATGAATCCATATACTGGAATTTTATCGATTTTTAGCACACAAATAAAGAATAACAAGAATCTCAATGTCTTTGAAGATGGTTTGGAAAGTCGTGACTTTGTCTATATTGAAGATGTAGTTGAGGCTACTTTTTTAAGCCTTTTATCCCGGGATACAGAACAAACCGCTCTAAATGTTGGAGCTGATATTCCTGTAAATGTGTTAACTATTGCTGATGCTTTAGTGAAAAATTATAATTCTAAAATAAAAATAAACATTACAGGCAATTACAGAATCGGTGATATAAGGCATAACTATGCTGATCTAAGTTTGATTTCAAGTAAATTAGGCTATAAGCCAAAAGTGAAATTTGAACAAGGAATTAAATATTTCTGTCAATGGGTGGACAACCAAAATATTATGGAAGATCGGTTGGAACCTGCAATAGAAGAATTAAGGTCAAAGGGGTTATTTAAATAAATTGTCATGAAATTCAGTAATAAATAAACTGTTTATAGTTCATTTTATGATATTAAAAGCTTACATAAATTAATAGAGGATGAAGTTAGCAATTATGCAGCCCTATTTCTTCCCTTACATCGGTTACTTCCAACTGATGAATTCGGTTGATGAATTTGTTATATACAATAATATCAAATTCACAAAAAAGGGTTGGATAAATAGAAATAAAATTTTAGTAAATGGTCAAAGTGAATACATTACACTTCCTTTAAAGAAAGGATCGGATTTTCTTCCTGTTGATCAACGCTATTTAGCTGATACATGGCCGACAGATAAACGGAAACTCTTCAACAGAATTAATGAGTCGTATCGTAAATCTCCTTATTTTGAGATAGTTTATCCATTAATTGAATCCTGCCTCAATTTCCCTGATGATAATTTATTCAATCTGATCTATCATTCATTGGTAACGATAAAAAATTATTTAAATATCAATTCTCATTTTGTAACCTCTTCTTCTATTCCATTCAATAATAATTTAAAGGCTGAGAAATTGGTAATTCAGATTTGTAAGTCAAGGAAAACAGATGTTTATATCAATCCAATTGGTGGAGTTGAATTATATGATAAGACAAATTTTAAGAAGGAAGGAATAGATTTATTCTTTCTTAAATCTAACGAATTCATTTACAAACAATACGATAATTCCTTCGTTCCCTGGCTATCTATTATTGATGTGATGATGTTTAATTCTTCAGAAAACATATTGAAATTTCTGGAACAATTTGTCCTGATAACCGGGAAATCAAAATCAGTGATTTCTCCTGAGATTTACTAATGAATGATTTCTAAAAACCTATTATCAAAAAATCAAAACAATGGAAAGGCCTGTTCTTTTGGTGAATGTATCAATTGCAGAGGTATCTACTACTAATTTTTATGTTATGCCAGTTGGATTATTATCCATTGCTGCATATCTCACAAAATTCATGTTCCCAGTGAAAATACTGGATTTTAATGTGCTAAAAAGGAAACATAAGATCTCAAATGATGAAGATTTGTTGAAAATGTTTTCCGGATTATTGAGGGATATCAATCCTGCTTTAGTGGGATTTAGTACGATGGTAGCGGGACAATTTAGGTTATCAAATGCTGCTGCTACTTTAGCAAAACAAACTATACCAGATGTTATTACAGTGGTGGGAGGGGCGCATGCCTCTCAATTTCCTGATCAAATACTAAAACATTGTAGTTCAATAGACTACATAGTTTTGGGTGAGGGTGAGAAACAATCCTTATTATTAGCAGAATTGGCCTTAAATGACAGGAAGATTGACCCGAACGAGAATGGATTTGCATTTCGGTATGATGGACATATTGTTATTAATCCCAAAAACTCTTTTTATGAGGATTTAAATGAATTGCCACTTCCGGCTTATCATTTACTTAATTTTGATGATTATAAACATGATATCTCAACCTGGCACAATCCTTACCAGTTAGACCTTGGTGTAAGGGTCCCTTTAATTACAAGCCGCGGATGTCCGAATCTTTGTACCTTTTGTTCTGTGGTAAATAGTATGGGTACGGCGTACAGGTACATCAATGCTACAAATGTCGTTGATTTGATACAAAGGTTATATGAAATTAATTCTGTAAAAACCTTCGTTATTTATGATGCAAATTTTGCTCATAAGACCAAAAGAGTAGTAGAATTATGTGATGAAATTTCCAGAAGAAATTTAAAAATTAGTCTTGATTTACCTACCGGTTTGCCTCTTAATATATCTTCCCTTGAAATGATTGATGCCCTCGTTGAAGCTGGATTAATCAGAACATGTGTTTCTGTCGAAAGTGGAGATGGATACATCCGGAATGAAGTTATGAAAAAAGGAATCAGCGAAGATAAAGCTTTAAAGACAATTAACAGGATACGTAAATATCCTCAGGTTTTTTTGATGACTGATTTTGTAATGGGAATGCCGGAAGAAACGGTTGAATCTTTGGAAGCTTCGGTAAACTTTATTGAAAAGTTGGATACAGATGATATTGATCTATCCATCTCAACTCCTTACCCTGGGACGGTTCTGTTTGATCAATGTGAAAGGGATGGGCTATTTTTCTCAAACATCAATAAGGATCTGCTCTATTGTTTTGCCGAATATTCCCATGCTAACAGAAATATATTTACGATTAATCCTTATAAAATGGATTTTGAAACATTGAGCTTTTATCGAGATAAAATAATTAAAATGAGACCTCAAAAAATTAAATCCTATCACAAGAGAATGAAAGATGTATTTGGGGTGGAATCAAATTATAGAAGGGAGTTGCTAAATATTAAGGAAGAATCTTATGAACTTACCTGATGTATTGTATTATACAAAAAAAGCGACTGTAGTTGATATTTTATCAAATTTAAAAGCTTGTGACACAGGATTTATTTCCCCCTTGTCTGAGAGAGTTAATTTAGAAGAATATTCAAGTAAATTATTTAAGAATTCCATCACTTTTGAAGCCTGGTACAATAATAGAATGATTGGAATGGTCGCAGCATATTTTAATAATATTATAGATTCGACTGCTTATATAACGAACGTTTGTGTGGAAGATAATTTTAGGGGTAATAATATAGCTTCGGATTTAATGAGAAAATGCATCAATTATGCAAAAGAGAATGATTTTAAAAATATTCTTCTGGAAGTAAATGAAAAGAGTATTGCTGCAATAAATCTTTATACAAAATTTAATTTTAAACAAATCGGTACAGACAGAAAAAATATTAGAATGATATTGGGATTAGACAACCCTTAAGAATTAGACAATTCTTATTAATAAAAAAAATTAAACAGGACCCATTCAATATTTTGAAAGATCACTAAATTAAATCAGTGTCAATTAAAGAAAAAACCATAAAAGCTCTCTTCTGGAGTTTTACTGATAATTTTATAAATCTTGGAGGACAGTTTATCGTTGGGATAATTTTGGCCCGTATACTTTCACCTCGTGAGTTTGGTTTAGTTGGAATGTTGAGCATTTTTATAGCAATTTCCCAAACTTTCATAGACAGCGGTTTCAGTAATGCTTTAATTAGGAAGCAAAATTGCACTCAGAATGATTATTCAACTGTTTTTTATTTCAACCTGGCTGTAAGTATTTTTTGCTATTCTTTGTTATTTATTTTTTCGGAAAGCATCAGTTCTTTTTTTAAGGAACCTCAATTAAAGGCTTTATTGAGAGTACTTGGTATAGGTTTGATATTGAATTCGTTTGGGATTATTCAAAGAACTATTCTTACAAAAAATATTAATTTCAAAACTCAAACCAAGGTATCCGTAATAGCAACTTTAGGCTCAAGTGTTATTGCCATTACATTGGCATTAAATGGATTTGGAGTTTGGAGTCTGGTAGCTTTAACATTGAGCCGGTATGGCTTTATCTCCGGTTTTTTGTGGATTTGGGCTAAATGGAAACCTTCCCTTGTATTTCGGAAAAAATCTTTTAATGATTTGTTTTATTTCGGAAGTAAATTGTTGATCAGTGGGTTAATAGAAACAACCTATAACAATATTTACTACCTGGTGATCGGGAAATTCTTTTCAGCACTTGATTTAGGTTATTATACACGTGCTGATCAATTCCAATCGTTACCTTCAGGAAATCTTCAGAGTGTGATAGGTAGAGTCAGTTTTCCCGTATTATCCAATTTGCAGGACGATCATGATAATTTAAAAGCGGCTTTCCAAAGGATAATTAAAAATACAATGTTTATAACATTTATCCTGATGCTGGGGATGGCGGCTGTGGCCCGGCCTTTAGTAATTGCTTTAATTGGAGACAAATGGGAACCGACTGTAATTTATTTGCAATTATTGTGTTTCGTAGGAATGTTTTATCCTCTTCATGCAATTAATCTAAATATGCTCCAGGTTAAGGGAAGAAGTGATTTGTTTCTGAAAATTGAAATTCTAAAAAAAATTTTAGCAATTCCAATTATTGTATTAGGAATACATTATGGAATAAAAGCTATGATTTACGGAATGATCCTTCATTCTTTAATATGTCTTTTCCTAAATGGTTTTTGGTCAGGACGTCTTGTGGGATATTCAATTTCAAATCAGATCAAAGACATTTTCCCTTCTTTTATTCTGGCATTAATAATGAGCTCCATTGTATTTACTGAAGGCCTCATTTTTTCATATTCTGCGTTGTCGCTGTTAATTGTTCAGGTAATAAGCGGAGCCATAATTACAATGATTTTCTGTGAGTGCTTTAATATTAGAGCATACAATAATATCAAGGAAATACTAAGACCTTATTTGAGCAGGAATTAAATAGAAATTTTCTTCTCATGTATATCTAATCAGGCTTGTTAAAAATAAATATGAAGATCATTTTGATAAGATAAGTTAGACTTTATTACTATAAAAGTTTTGAATAATAGGGATAAATAAAAATCCAATGATAAAATTTGATAAACCTATATTTGTCACCCAACCGGTTCTTCCTGCAATTGACGAATTTATTGAATCTCTAAAGCGTATTTGGGATAATAAGATCATTACAAATAATGGACCGTTTCATGATGAATTTGAAAAAGCTCTTGCTGATTATTTGGGAGTTAAATACATTTCTGTTTTTGCAAACGGGACTCTTGCCCTTATGACTGCTTTACAGGTTTTGAAAATTGAAGGGGAGGTAATTACAACGCCCTTTAGTTTTGTTGCAACTACACATGCACTTTGGTGGAACAAAATTGATCCGGTTTTTGCCGACATTGAAGGGGATTATTTTAACCTGGATCCGGATAAAGTTGAAGCAGCTATTACTCCAAAGACAACCGCGATTATCCCGGTTCATGTATATGGAAATCCATGTAATGTTAAACGTTTTGAACAAATAGCCAAAACATATGATATCAAGATAATTTATGATGCCGCTCATGCATTTGGAGTACGATTGAATGGGATTCCTGTTGTTCAGTATGGAGATCTTTCGGTCTTGAGTTTTCATGCCACTAAAGTCTTCAATACTATTGAAGGTGGAGCAATCGTTTGTCATGATGAGAAAACAAAAAAAAGAATAGATTATCTGAAAAACTTCGGTATTGCAGATGAGACGACAGTCATAGAACCCGGAATCAACGCAAAAATGAATGAATTACAAGCCGCTTATGGTTTAATTCAACTCAAAACTATTGATGAAAATATTAATAAGAGGAGGTTAATAGCAGGTTATTATTATAAATTATTGAATAATATTCCAGGTATTTGCACTTTAAAAATCACTGAAGGTATAAATCATAACTATAATTATTACCCTATCATTGTAGATCCTGAAAAATATGGTAAAACCAGAGATCAATTGTATAAAGAATTAAAAAGCTTTAATGTGTTCGGGAGAAGGTATTTTTATCCTTTAATAAGTCAATTCCCTTCATACAGTGATCTACCTTCCTCTGATAAAGAAAATTTGAAAATAGCACATCAGGTTTCAAAAAGTATTTTGTGTTTGCCTATATATCCATCTATGGATTTTGAAATAGTTGAATCTATTTGTGAGGTCATCAAATTATATGCAGATAAGAAGAGGATTCCTATAACAGAAATTTTTTATCAGGAGAAGTAGAATTTTTTCATTAACCAACAGTTCGTTCATAATTTAAATAGGAAAATCATAATGGAGAAAAAACTTAACGGAATAAAAGTACTTTTGATTGCTCCAGGTTACCATAATTATATCTCAATAATTGCATCAACATTTAAAAAGATGGGAGCTTTTATTGAATTTTACAAATCAGATCCTTCTACAATCTTTTATAAAAATTTTTATTTATCCCGATTTCTTAGATTTAGAATCTTCGAAAAGTATAATGAAAATCAAATATTGGGAAACAACAATAAAATACTGAATTCTATTAAAAATAAAGATTTCGATCATATTGTTATTATCAAGGGCAGATTGGTTACAGAAGATTTCTTAATAAAACTTAAGAGTCTCATGCCAAATGCAAATTACATATTATATCAATGGGATTCTCTTAGAAATTATAATTATTTGAATAAAATTAAATATTTTGATTCCATTTATTCATTTGATTATTACGATTGTTCAAATCACCCCCAAATAAAATACTTGCCATTATTCTTCTCCCCTGAATATGCCCAAATTTCACTTATGAAAAATATAGATTATAAATTTGATCTTTTCTTCCTGGGCTATAATCATTCTATTCGAATAGAAAAGTTGGAAGATTTGGCGCATTTTTGTGAGGATAATGGATTAAAATATTCTTTCAATTTAATGACATCTATTTCTGAGAAAATGAAATTAGTTTTACTTAAGAGTAAATTTAATTGTTTTTTTATTTCTCTTCGGTTTGACCAATTTTCTGAAAAATATATTAAATCCAGAGCGATTGTTGATATTTCTTCTCCGACCCAGACTGGATTGCCCTTTAGAATTATTGAAGCAATTGGAGCAAACAAAAAAATTGTTACAACTAACAATAATGTTGTCAAAGAATCATTTTATGATCCAAACATGATTTTTATCTGGGGAAAAGATAATCCCGAAAATCTTCTTGATTTTTTGAATCAGAAACATGAAAGTAAAGCATTTAAACAATATTCTGTGGAATCATTTGTTTTGAACCTGGTTTCTTACATGGAGATTAAAAAGGAATCGAAAAGATTTGAAAAAAATTCTTGAGTTTAATCTGATGACAGCTAAAATGAATGATGATCCTCTTGTCTCAATTTGTTGTTTAACTTTTAATCATGAAAGGTTTATTGCACAAGCTATCGAAAGTTTTCTGATGCAAAAGACCTCTTTCCCGATCGAGATTATTATACACGATGATGCCTCAACAGATAATACTGGGAAAATCGTAATGGATTATGTTAGACAATATCCTAATTTGATTAATCCAATATTTCAAAGAGATAACCAGTATTCAAAAGGCGAAAGGAGTTTTTTTGGTCATTTTATTATTCCCTATGTTAGAGGAAAGTATATAGCCTTATGTGAAGGGGATGATTATTGGACAGATCCTTTGAAACTGGAAAAGCAAATCAATTTTTTCAAAAGTAACCCGGATTGTTCAATCTGTTTTCATGCTGCAAGACATATAAATGAAAAAGACCATATCAGAAGTCACATTCATCGGCCATTTATAAGGCTTGGAAATTCTAAATTTGATATCCGGGTTGCAATTCTGGGTGGAGGAGGTTTTATGACAACAAATTCAATGGTTTTTATCGCTGAATATGTTAAGAAATTACCTGGCTATTATTATAAAGCGCCAATAGAAGATTTGCCTCTGATGCTCTTTCTTGCTTCTGAAGGATCGATAGGATATCTGGATGAAATTATGAGTGTTTATAGAATGAGAACTGAAGGTTCCTGGTCAACTCTAATGGCGTATTCAAAAGAGAAAAGAAAACACCATCATAAAGCTGTTTTAAAAATGTTTCATGAGTTTAATGAGGCCACTCAATTTAAATACTCATTTTATGTTTTTTTAAAAATTTGGAAAAACAAGATTTTATATTTTTTGCATGGTTAAAGTTTTTATAAGTGGTGACTTTTGCCCAGTCAACAGGGTGGACGAATTGATTAATAAAGGGAATTTTGGCGTAATTTATAATGATTTATTGCCATATATTAAGCAATCAGATATAACAATCACAAATCTGGAATGTCCTCTGACATCAAGTGGTCATAAAAGTAAGAAATCGGGGCCTAATTTAAGAGCCTCTGAAAAAGCGATTGAAGCTCTTCGTTTTGCCGGATTTAATTTAGTTACCCTTGCAAATAATCACATAATGGACTATGGGGATTCAGGATTAAATTCAACAATTCAAAAATGTTTAGAATCTGGAATTGATTATGTAGGAATTGGTTCTAATAATCAAAATGCAAGAGAGCAAATGTTTAAAGTTGTAGATGGAATTAAAATAGCTTTTATAAATTTTTGCGAAAATGAATGGTCAGTAGCAACAGAAAGTAATCCTGGAGCTAATTCTTTGAATCCAATTTCTAATTATTATGATATAGCAGATGCAAAAACTAAAGCAGATCATGTTATTGTAATTGTCCATGGTGGCCATGAGAATTACGATCTTCCGAGTCCAAGAATGAAGCAAACCTATCGTTTTTTTGTAGATGCGGGCGCTTCAGCTGTAATAGGACACCATCCCCATTGTTTTTCCGGATTTGAAATTTATAAAAATGCACCCATTTTTTATAGTTTAGGTAATTTCATTTTCGATTGGTATGTTCGTAAAGAATCAATGTGGGAAAAGGGTTTTGCTGTGATATTTACTTTCAATCTGAAAAGCATAACCTTTGATTTACTGCCCTATATTCAATGTGACGAGCGACCTGGAGTAAGATTATTAAATGAAACGGAAAAGAAAATTTTCGATGAAAAAATCTCTTTATTAAATACAAAAATAAGTAATGATGATATATTAAATCAGGAATTTATTAAACTTATTAAATCCCGAAAAAAGAACTATTTATCAATTTTGGAACCTTTCACGAACAAGATTCTTTTAAGTCTTTATCATCGGGGATTTATACCTTCTTTAATTTCATCAAGAGAAAAGCGAGTATTGCTAAATACGATTCGCTGTGAATCTCATAGAGATGTATTATTAAAAATTCTAATGGAGAAATGAAAATAGCCATACATCATAGTGAAGAATCTTTTAGTGACGAATGGATAACATTTTGCAAGGAGAAGAAGATTGATTATAAAATTGTTAATTGTTATGCCAATGATATTATTTCTCAATTACATGAATGTGACGCTTTAATGTGGCACCATCATCATGGAAATTATAAAGACTTATTATTTGCCAAACAATTGATATTTTCTTTAGAACAATCAGGAAAGAAAGTTTTTCCCGATTTTAAAACCAGTTGGCATTTTGATGATAAATTAGGTCAAAAATATCTTTTAGAATCTATAGGAGCACCTTTGGTCCCCAGTTATGTTTTTTATTCTAAGAATGAAGCCTTGCAATGGATAAACAATGCAGCATTCCCAAAAGTGTTCAAATTAAGATGTGGAGCAGGATCATCTAATGTCAGATTAATTAAATCATCAAAGGCGGCCAAAAGGATTATAAACAAAGCTTTTGACAAAGGTTTTCCGCAATTTAATCGTTTCGAATATTTTAAAGAAAGAGTAAGGAAATATAAGGAAGGTAAAGATGCTTTAATTGGAGTATTTAAAGGAATTGGAAGACTTTTTATTCCCACAGAATTTTCTTCTCTAATTTCAAATGAAAAGGGATATGTATATTTTCAGGATTTTATTTCAGGAAATCAATCCGATATTCGTATAATCGTCATCGGAGAAAAAGCTTTTGCCATAAAAAGATTAGTAAGAAAAGGCGATTTTAGAGCCTCAGGAAGTGGTAACATTCTTTATGAACGTGAAAATTTTCCGGATAGTATAATTGATTTATCGTTTACTCTTGCAGAAAAACTGAGTTCTCAATGTGTAGCATTCGATTTTGTTATAGATTCTTATGGTAATCCATTGATTGTGGAAATGAGTTATGGTTTTGCTGCCCCGGCATATGAAAAGTGTGTTGGTTATTGGGATAAATCCTTGAATTTTTATAGTGGACCTTTCAATCCTCAAAGGTGGATTATTGAAGACATCATGAGCAGTATTAAAATGAAAAAGTCATTAAATGCCTTATATAAATAATATTCAAAGGTTAGCTCTCCTCTTATTCTTTTTTTCTATAAATTATGAGATGTTAGTTCCTTCAAGTGCTATCGACTTATCAGTTTCAAGAATAACCGGATTTTTATATTTTATATCCTTAATTCCTGATTTTAAATTCTTTTTTAGAACTGATAGGATCAAAAGTATTTTAATTCTGGTTTGGATTTTTTTTGGACTACTTACCCTTGTTAGTTTAATTAATCTCAATGAAGTGTCCAAAGAGTTTTTTAATATGACTATTTTTCAAAACATACTTTTATTTTGGTTTCTAATCAATCATGCCCGCAAGGATTACTTGATCCTGGAAAAAGGAATGTTAACTTTTGCTTTAAGTACGGTACTAATGGCTTTGCTCTACATTGCTAATATTGGTGTGGAGTATGTAGGCGGCAGATTAAGTATGTTTAAAGAAAATGAAAATGCTGTTGGAATTAATATGAGTATAGGCATCAGTATATTAATCGTTAATGTTATACAAAATAAATTGAAACTTGGAGGATTTCGCTATCTATTATTAATCCCACTTCCTCTAATGATGAATTTTGTTTTAGCGACTGGTTCTCGCCTGGCATTCCTTTCAATGCTGCTCTCAATCATCGCCATCATGGTTTTGGTTAAAACAAATGAGAAGATTACTAAAATTATTTTTCTTTTCTCAGGAATGGCTTTATTGGTTCTATTAGGTGTTTGGCTTTTACAACATGAAATTTTACGTGACAGGCTTTTTAGAACAGTAGAAGAAGGTGATTTAGCTCATCGCGACGAAATCTGGTATAAACTTATACCACTTATCAAAGAGCATCCAATCTTTGGAGTTGGCAATACCGGCTACTCGGCTTATTCTCTTTACACTTTCGGACTTCTTCGAAGTCCTCATAATGTAATTATTGAGGTACTGTGTTTAACTGGAATATCAGGTTTAATTATTTATTTAACTTTTTTATTTAAAGTACTGTCTAAGGGTTATAAAAGTTACGTGTCTAATGGTACCTTACTTCCTGTTTTGTTAGCGATTCCTGTAATCGGAGCAATCTTAAGCGGCCAAATTCTTACACGGAAAATAGGTTGGGTGATTTTTGCTTATATTGTGGGTAGCACTGCAATAAAAACGACCACTCTGATTAAGAAAATCAACATTCAGCGATTTAGTGATGAATATACTCTGCGTAATTGATGATTTGGGATCGGGAGGTGCACAGCGTCAATTGGTTGAGTTAGCACGTGGCTTTACTCACTTAGGTCATTCTGTTGTCTTTTTAACATATCATCCTGCATCTTTTTATTACAGCTATTTGAATGAATTGGGAATTCCAATAAAATATATTAATTCTTCAAATTATTTGACCAGGATAATAAAAATGAGACACTTCATCAGACGAGGAAGATATAATGCCGTTATTTCTTTTTTGGAAGGTTCTAATTTTATCTGTGAAGTTGCCTCATTGCCGAAAAAAAAATGGAGTCTGGTAGTTGGTGAACGAAGTTCAAAACCCGAAATAAAAAGATCAATAAAATTAATTCTATACCGGTGGTTTCATTTTTTAGCAGATTACATTGTTGCAAATTCACATGCTAATATTGATTTGGTTAGATCAGTAAATCCATTATTGAATTCAGGGAAATGTAAAGTTATCTATAACATGGTCGATTTCAATACTTGGAGCCCTTCTGAAACATACGTCCCAAGAAATAATGGGAAATTAAAATTAGTTGTAGCAGCAAGTCACCAGAAATTGAAAAATTTAATAGGGTTGATCAAAGCAGTTGTTCTTCTTGAACCTTATGAAAAAGCGGCATTGGAAATTGATTGGTATGGTGATAGAATTATCGAACCATTTTTCGATGAATCATTTATACAGGCTCAAAAAATAATTAAAGAGAATCATTTAGAAAATATTTTTTCCTTTTATCCTGCTGTAAAAGATTTGAATGTGAAAATACAGAATTCAGACGTCCTTGGATTATTCAGCTTTTATGAAGGGTTTCCTAATGTTGTTTGTGAAGGAATGGCATGTGCTAAGCCGATTATCTGTTCAGAAGTATCTGATTTACCAGCTTTCTTCGATTATGATAAAAATTTATTATTTAATCCTTTAAAAAGTGATTCTATAAATAAGACTCTAAAATATATCATTTCCCTTTCTGACCAACAATTAATTTCTATCGGAGAAATCAACCGAACCATGGCTAACGAATATTTTTACAAAGAAGACATTATCGATCAATATTTGAAGCTTTTAAGTTAATGAAGACTATCATACGACTTATTAATTTAATATTCTACTATGGTTTATTAAAGTATTTACCTCCAACCAATAACCGGTATTTTTACTTTATAAGACCAATAAGGTCCTTCGTAGCAGCAAAATGTTTAGATCAGGCCGGGAAAAATATTAATGTTGAACAGAATGCTAATTTTGGGAATGGAAATGGTATAAAGATTGGAGATAATTCAGGGATTGGAGTACGCTGTTCAATCCGAGGACCCCTTGTAATTGGAAATAATGTGATGATGGGACCTGAGGTGATTATAATTACTTCAAATCATAGTTTTAATCGTATTGATGTTCCTATGAATCTGCAGGGATCTTTACCTCAGAAAACAGTAATTATTGGAAATGATGTTTGGATAGGAACACGTGTAATAATCCTTCCAGGTGTTAAAGTCGGAAATGGGGTGATAATAGGAGCGGGTTCAATCGTTACTAAAGATATTCCAGATTATGCTATCGTTGGCGGAAATCCCGCCAAAATTATCCGCTTCAGAAAATAAATAATGGATGAAGAAGAAAATTCTTGTACTGGGATATTTTGGTATTAGAAATAATGAGTTGGATGGCCAGACTATTAAAACCAGAAGTATTTATGAATTACTCATTTCGAAGGATGAACACAACCTCAGTATTGAAAAATTTGACACACAGAAATTTCAATATTCTAAGATTTCATTTTTTAAAATGTTATATAAACTATTAAGATGTAATACTTTAGTTTATATTCCAGCCCATAAAAATCTTAAATATTTATTTCCATTAATCTATTATGTGTGTAAGTTGAAAAGTTCTCAGATTTTATACTTTGTTGTGGGAGGTTGGCTTGAAGAATATTTAGAAAATAAAAAATTGCATATTTCGCTCCTTTCTAAAATCGACGCTATACTGACGGAAAGTAATGATTTAAATCAATCTCTTATTGTCAAATATCATTTTAAAAACGTTAGAACTTTTCCGAATTTTAGAATCCATTCATTTATGCCTCGATTTATAGAGAACAATGATTCCTTCAATATCGTTTTTATGGCGAGAATTAATAGGATGAAGGGAATAGATTATGTTTTTTACCTGGCAAATTATTTGAAAAAAAATAGCGATAAAAGGATAAATATAGATTTTTATGGACCTTTTGAATTTAAAAAAGATGAAGATTATTTTTTTAATGAATTAGAAAAATATAAAAATTGCACTTATAAGGGCGTTTTAGATCCTGAAAAAATCTATACAACCTTGAATAACTATGATTTGATGGTTTTCCCAACGAGATATTTTACTGAAGGTTTTCCCGGATCTGTTTTGGATGCTTATATTTCTGGAATACCTGTAATCACTACGCACTGGAAGCATGCTACCGATTTCATTCAAGATAGAATTACTGGGATTATTGTGCCTTTTGAAAACAGTGAGGATGAATTTCTTAAAGCAGTTTTATCCTTATATGAAGACAGAAATTTATTATTTGAAATGAAACATAATGCTTTCGAACATAGCAAAGCTTACTCATCCGACCTGGCATGGGGGATTCTGACAGAATATTTGCATAACTAAAATGATATTATTAAAAAGAATTTGGAACGTACTTGTACAATACCATGGTTGGGTTGTCTGTACATTGTCTGTACACTGTCTGTACACTGACTGTACCATTTTTGTACAGTAAAAGTACATTTAATGTACAGTGAATATATAATTAAAATGTGGTCATTAAGTCTAATTTAGTATGGTGAATTATAATTTTAAAGTAGTTGATGGAAATAAAATAAATTGGGAACAAATTGAATTATGCTATGATCATACAGTCTTTAAATCAAAAGAATGGATAAATTTTTTGGTTAATACTCAAAAAATTGAACCATTAATACTTGAGATCTTTCGTTCTGAAAAATTAGTGGGTTATTTTATTGGAGAAAAATTTAAGAAATTTTTTAAAGTCGTAGCAAGTCCTTTTGAAGGATGGACTACAGATTATCAGGGATTATCAATGCTTGTTCCTGTTTCGAATGAAATTAGAATACAAATCTATGAAAGTCTGATCCAATTTTTATTCCGTAATGAATTGTGTTCTTTATTTCAGGCATCAGATTGGCAAATGGATATAAATATTGTTCGAAATTCTAATCTGAAATTTGAAATTGTAAAGGGATACAGATTGGATTTGACTAAATCAACTGAACAACTATATAAGAATTTTAGTAGTAGTTCTTGTCAATATGCAATTAGAAAATCTCAAAAGAATGGAGTCAAAATTTTAGAGACTGAAGATACGGATAAGTTTATTCATCATTATTATACTCAGCTTTCGGAAGTTTTCGAAAAACAAAAGTTAAAGCCGACCTACAATGAAAATCGGGTAATTGCCTTAATTGAAAATTTAAAATTTTCTAATAAAATATTGTTGTTGGAAGCAAAATCTTCTGACGGAGTTTGTTTAGCCACCGGAATTTTTGTTGGACAAAATAAATTAGCCTATTATTGGGGGGGAGCCAGTTATAGTAAATTTCAAAGTCTATGCCCTAATGAACCACTGATGTATGAAGCAATAAAAATTTTTAAATCGAGAGGATATAGTGAATTCGATTTAGGAGGAATTAGAAAATTTAAAGAAAAATTTGGTCCGGATTATTTTGAAAAGCCCAAAATTATAGCATCTAAGTTTATGGGTATCCTAGAACTCAAAGCATTGGCTAAGAAAACCTATTATGGAATTAGAGAAATAAGAACAAAATTTAAAGTCTAAAATTAATCGAAGATGAATAATAATTCTTTTTCTCTGATGTATCATGATGTACTTGATCATAAATTGTTAAGAAGCGGATTCCAAAATCCTGAAGCGCACAAATATAAAATTGAAAAGCGAATATTCGAGGAACAAATTGAAATAATATCGAGAAATATAGAAACAAATAAAATTGATAAGAATAACCTGTTTCTGACTTTTGATGATGGCGGAATCTCTTTTATTGATATTATAGCGCCAATTCTGGAAAAATATGGACTTAAAGGCTATTTTTTTATTACAACCAATTTTATTAACAAGGAAGGTTTTATCTCCAGAGAAAATATAATGGAACTTTATAGAAGAGGCCATTTTATTGGAATTCATTCCCATACGCATCCTCAAAATATTTCTTTGCTGAGAGAGGATCAAATTAGGTATGAATGGGAAAAATCATTAAAAATATTAAGAGATATTTTAAAAAAAGATATTTTGTATGCGTCTATTCCTGGTGGATTTTTTTCAAAACGATCATTATCAGTTTTGCAGGAAAATGGAATTAAAATCATTTTTACATCCGATCCTATCTCAACAATTAACGAAAAAAACGGTGTGAAAATCTTAGGAAGATTTGCAATTACAAAAAGGACTAGAATCGAAGATCTTCCGAAGTTAATGCACGCTTTCTCATTATTGAGGATAAGAAAAATTGCAATTTGGAAATTGTTGGCTCTTTTGAAAAAATTTTTAGGTACGAATTATTTCATTGTGAAAAGATGGATTAAAATCTGAAATATTATGATAGGAGAAAAAAAATTTATTTCGGTTATATGTCCTGTTTTTAATGAAGAGAAATATATAGATACTCTCGTAAATTCGATATTAAACCAAGATTATGGCTATAATGATTTAGAAGTTTTTTTTATTGATGGCAAAAGTATGGATAAAACACCTTATAAATTAAAATTATATTGTGAACAATATCCTTTTTTTAAATATGTTGAAAATCCCTTTCGAAATGTCCCGTCAGCAATGAATATTGGAATAAGAAAATCCAAAGGTGATTACATTATTCGTATTGATGCCCATAGTGTTTATCCAATGGATTATTTTTCAAAACTTATTAAATATGCGGAAGAACTAAAGAGTGATAATATTGGTGGATTTGTTATAACTGATGTTAAGAATAAATCATGTAAATCTTTAGCCATAAAAGAAGTATTAAGCAATCGATTGGGGGTGGGTAATTCAATGTTCAGAATAGGAACTAATAAAATTGCGGAAGTTGATACTGTCGTTTTTGGGTGTTTTAAGAGAAACGTCTTTGATCGGTTTGGATTATATGACGAAAGGTTAATAAGAAATCAGGATATTGAATTAAACAAAAGGATAAAAAGGGGTGGTGGAAAATTATATCAGGTTCCTGATATTAAATGTACCTATTTTGCTCGTGAATCCCTTTGGGAATTTGTAAAAAATAATTTTTTGAATGGATTATGGAATGTCTATACACTTTATTATACGAATACTTTTAAATCATTATCTCCAAGACATCTTATCCCACTTTTGTTTATTTCATCTCTATTGATTCCTGCACTTCTTTCAATAAGTTATAAACCTCTGATATATTTAACTTTAATAACTTTTCTAACTTATGCATTTGTAATATTGATTAATAGTCTTTACACATCATATTCAAAGCGAATTAATTTTTATTTTTTATTCATTTCTTTCTTTTTATTGCATTTTTCTTATGGCTCCGGATCTCTAATAGCTATTTTCAAACTTCCCTTTCTCAAAAAATAATCTTTTATATATCAATTATGCTCTTGAAGAATATTTTCGATAAACTGATTTCTACAATAGGACTCTTAATTTTTCTTCCATTTTTTATAATAATTTCTATTCTTATTAAAATTAAGATGCCTGATGGCCCAATTTTATTTAAACAGCAAAGGGTCGGTTTACAAGGACACTTATTTACTATATATAAATTCAGAACTATGTTGGTGAAGCACGGTGGCAATTCAATTTCGGTTGCGGGTGAATCAAGAATTACTTCTTTAGGAGCTTTTCTTCGAAAGTATAAATTGGATGAGTTACCTGAATTATGGAATGTATTAATAGGTGACATGAGTATTGTCGGCCCTCGCCCAGATGTTCCCGGATTTGCTGATAAACTTATCGGAGAAAACAAAAAAATTCTTTTAATGAAACCGGGTATCACAGGGCCTGCAAGCCTTAAATATGCCAATGAAGAAAAAATATTGTCAAAAGTGTCTGATCCAGTTAAATATAATGAAGAGGTAATATTCCCTGACAAAGTAAAAATTAATCTGGATTATTTTCATAATTACTCATTTCTACTCGACCTGAAAATATTTTTTAAAACAATTATTAGAAAAAATTATTAAAATGGAATATAAGATTTGGCTTTCTTCTCCTCATATGGGAGGGGCAGAACAAAAATATATACAGGAAGCTTTTGATTCCAACTGGATAGCTCCATTGGGGCATAACGTCGAGGAATTCGAGAATGCCATCGCTGGTTATACCGGGGCGGGGCATGTAGCTGCTTTATCCTCCGGGACTGCATCTATTCATTTGGCTCTGATTTTGTTAGGTGTTTCCCCTGGAGATGAAGTAATCGCATCTTCATTTACTTTTTCTGCAACCGTAAATCCCATTGTTTATCAGGGGGCTCTTCCTGTACTAATTGATAGCGATCCTGAAACCTGGAATATGAGTCCAAAATATCTTGAATTAGCTATCCTTGATCGAATTTCTAAAAAAAATAAAAAACCAAAGGCCATTATTCTTGTCCATCTTTATGGAATGCCAGCAAAAATTGACGAAATACTTGAAATTGCTGATCATTATGAAATTCCTGTTATTGAAGATGCAGCAGAAGCCCTCGGAAGTAAATTCCAGGGAAAATCATTAGGAACCTTTGGTCTAATGGGAGTTTTCTCTTTCAATGGGAATAAAATTATTACGACTTCGGGAGGTGGAGCTATCGTTTCTAATCATAAAGAATTAATTGAGCGTTCAAGATTCCTGGCAACTCAGGCAAGGGATTATGCCCCATTTTATCAGCATTCTGTAATTGGTTACAACTATAGGATGAGTAATATTTTAGCTGGAATAGGAAGAGGCCAAATGGAGGTTATTGATACGAGAGTTAATCAACATAGAGAAAATAATGCTTTTTATCGTAATCGATTGAGTGATATTGAAGGCATTAATTTCCAAACAGAACCGAATCAAGACTTTCAGTCCAATTTCTGGTTAACAGCATTGACCATTAACCCTGAAGCAAATCCTGGAATAAACAATGAATATGTCAGATTGGCTTTGGAAAATGAAAAAATTGAGAGTCGATTATTATGGAAACCAATGCATCTTCAGCCAATTTTTTCGAATTGCCCGTATTATGGGGGAGGGATTTCGGATCAACTTTTTAAAAATGGAATTTGTTTGCCCAGTGGTTCAAATCTTACTGATAATGATCGCGAAAAGATAATGAATGTACTATCAAAAATAATTGAAAAGATAAAAGTTTTTTGATTTAATAGTTCTAAAAATAAAGAGTAAAAAGTTATATACAAATATATTTACAGATGAAAAATGATATAAACAATTCTGCCTTCTATCCTGAACAAAAAAATTCATTTAATTACATGAAATTTTTTCTTCGCATGATTAGAAGATGGCCTTGGTTTGCATTATCTGTTTCCTTATGTGTTTTGATCGCATGGTTTTATAATCAGTATACGCCATCTGAATATTCAATTCACTCTTCATTAATTGTCAATGAATATGAAACAGGAATCAAAAAATTTGATCTTAATCAGGGAGTAAATAATGAGGCAAACATGAATATCCTTCTTCAGGATCATCCAGGTAGAATTAAATCTCATATGATTAATTTAAATACCCTTCAGAATCTTGGATGGAATATTTATTGGTTTCAGAAAATGCCCTTATATGATAAGGATTTGTATAATAATGAACCATATCAAATGAAATTATTATCAAATAAAAATAATACGACCGGTATTCCGGTTCAAATTAAAGAAATATCGAATTCGGAATATATTATTGAGATAAAGGGGAAGTCTGGTGATGGAAAGATTCCATTTAATTTTTCTAAAAAGGGAAAATTCGGGGAGCCTTTTGAAAATAGTTATTTCAACTTTATTATTGAAAAAAGAAATCCGAATGACATTTCTAAAAAGGATATCTTTTTTGTGATTTATAACCAAAGTAATCTCGCAAGAATTTATCAAAATAAGATAAAAGTTATCTATAATGAAAAATTACCGGATATAATGGAATTGGTTTTATCAGAACAAAATCCTCAGCGAGGTGTTGATTTCTTAAATAAGTTGGAACAGACATATATTGATTATGGATTAGCTGATAAGAATCGTGTTGCTGAAAATACTATTCGTTTTATTGATAATCAGCTCAGAAATGTAACAGATTCACTTTCTGATTCAGAGAATAGATTTACAAATTTTCGCACAAGAACTCATTCTATGAATCTAAATCAAGAAGGTGATATTGCTATGAATAAAAGGGAAAATCTTGAATCCGATAAGGCTCTTTTAGAGAATAGATTGGACTATTTGAAGAATTTGCGTGACAATATGAATGATTCAAGACAAATGAAACGAGTGGTCCTGCCTTCCGCTTTTGGAATAAATGATCAATCCTTGAATTCTTTGGTTATAAAATTGATTGATCTCTATAGTAAACGTGAGGTACTTTCATTCTCTGTGCAGGAGAAAGCCCCTTCATTTATTGCCTTAAATAGGGAAATTCAATCAACCTATGAAAATTTAGCACAGAATATAACAGCGTTCCTTACTGCAACCGAAAAGGACCTGAACAATTTACACAAAAGGATGGGAGGAACCAGTAATCAATTATCGCTTTTACCTAGAACTGAACAACAATTAATTTCATTGAAAAGAAGTTTTGATCTTAATAATGAATTATATACTTATCTGTTAAAGATGAGGGCGGAAAACGCCATTACTTATGCCTCAAATCAACCTGATGTAAAAATTTTGGATCCAGCCCGAATTGAAACAATAAAGCAAACCAAACCTATGACAATGGTCAATTATTTAGTTGGATTATTCATTGGATTTATAATTCCCTTAAGTTTTATATGGGGGAATGATTTTTTCAGAGGCACTATACAGTCAAAAGATGAAATGGAAGAGCTTACAAAGCTACCTATCGTGGGAATGATAATTCATAATAAAAATAAGAAAGATTGGGTTGTATTGGATAATCCTCGTTCAAATATTACAGAATCTTTTCGTTTATTAAGAACAAATTTGAAGTTTTTACTTAATGAAAAGAATAAGAAAGTAATTGCAGTCCAATCAGCAGTCCCCGGAGAAGGAAAGTCTTTTATTTCATCCAATCTTGCTTCTGTTTTGGCTATGAATAATTTGAAAGTTTTATTAGTTGGTGTGGATATGAGAAGATCGAAATTAAATCAGATTTTTCAAAAAGATAATAAAAAAGGCCTTAGTACATTTTTAAGTAATCAGGATACTTTCCAAGATGTTATCGAGAACACTTTAATTAATAATCTAAAATTTGTTCCTAGTGGTCCAATCCCTCCAAATCCAGCTGAATTACTCGAGAATGGGAATTTTGAAAATTTTATTGAAGAAGCTAAATTAAAATTTGATTATATCATTTTGGATAGCCCCCCCGTTTCTTTAGTTGCGGATGGGATAATCACAGGTCGGAAAGCTGATATAAATCTTTTCGTAATACGCTTTCGCTTCAGTGACAAAGACCAGGTCCAATTTGTTAATTCTATTGAAAACCTTCCATCATTAGCCATTGTTTTAAATGATGCTATAAAAGAAAATTTTTCAGCAGGAAATTATTACAGCAAAAATGCTAATAATTACTATGAAGAGTAAAAATGACAATATATAATATTAAACTAACATTAATATTATATTGTACTGTATTGAATTTTTATAATGAAATACCCATGATTTAAATTCACTTTATTATTAAAATTATGCTAGAATTTTTAAAAAGAATTTTAGAAAAGAATATTGCACCAAGGTGGTTTATCTTTGCTTTCGATATTTCAATAATGTGGTCAGTTTTTTTATTGACAACAATCTTCATTTCACATGAAGGGAAAGTTCAGGAAATTCTATCGGGACATCTTTTCCAACTTATAGGTAGTGCAATAATTTTCAGTGTTATATATCTTATTGTAAAGCCTCATCATAATATTATAAGGCATTCAACGATTCCGGATTTTATTACAATTATTTTTGTACAGGGGCTTTGTTCATTTGGGCTGCTAATCTTAGTTTTCCTTAATCGTATTACTTCGGATTATTTTAAGTATAAAATACTGTTTTCAGAAATCGTAATTCATTTTTTTATCTCTGGTTTTTTATTGATATTTTTAAGAATTCTATTTAGATATGTTAGCAGCTATCTTCTTCAGGGACCTCTGAAAACTCGTAAAGCATTGATATTTGGAGCTGGACGTTTGGGATTGATGTCAAGGTCTATTATTGAAAGGGATGATTCTTATAATTATCATATCTTGGGATTTGTTGATGACAATCCGAATTTAGTTGGGAAAAGAATGGAAGGTATTCCAGTTTATTCTGTTTCAAAAACATTCAAAAAAATAATTAGGGAGCAAAATATTAATGATATAATTATTGCCGTTAATGATTTTGAAATTACAAAAGAGAAAAAGGTTGAATTTATTAATCTTTGTCTTGAGAAACGTATCAAAGTTAAAGAAATTCAGGAAATATCTGCATGGTTGAATTTCCCAAGACGTAAAGCGAGCGTACAAAATATAAATATCGACGATCTGTTAGGGCGTGAGCCTATTTCAATGGATATCAGGAAAATTTCACAAGGATTGTCTGGAAAGACGGTAATTGTAACCGGAGCTGCCGGTTCTATAGGTTCGGAAATTGTTCGACAGATTATGGAATTCAAACCTAAAAAATTAATACTCATTGATCAGGCTGAATCAGAACTTTTTAAGATTCAAAATGAAATACGTGCAAATTTTAAAAATCAATCAATCGAAGCTATTGTCGCTAATATTACAGATTCTCAGAGGATTAGAAAAATATTTTTAACAGAATATCCCGATATAGTGTATCATGCATCTGCATACAAACATGTTCCTTTAATGGAAGATCATCCTTATGAAGCAGTAAAAAATAATGTAGGAGGAACTAAAATCCTGGCCGATCTTTCGGTGGAGTTTGAAGTTGATAAATTCGTAATGATTTCGACGGATAAAGCTGTTAATCCGACAAATGTGATGGGGGCTTCAAAACGTATTTGTGAAATTTATGTACAATCACTTTCACAGCTCGAGGATATTAAAACTCAATTTATTACTACAAGATTTGGAAATGTGCTTGGATCCAATGGTTCAGTAGTTCCCATTTTTAAAAAGCAAATAGAAAAAGGAGGACCTGTCACCATTACTCATAAAGAAATAACCCGTTTCTTTATGACTATTCCTGAGGCAAGTCAATTAGTTTTAGAAGCTGGATTCATGGGAAGTGGTGGTGAAATATTTCTCTTTGATATGGGGAAACCTATGAGAATTTATGATTTAGCAGAAAAAATGATTTCTCTTGCTGGTTATGAACCTCATAAAGATATTAAAATTGTCGTGACTGGATTAAGGCCTGGCGAAAAGCTATATGAAGAACTTTTGGCATCTAAAGAAAATTGCAAATCGACACCACACGAAAAAATCATGATCGCAAAAGGAAGATTCCAAATCTATGAAGAAGTAAATAGCAAAATTTCAGAAATGCTTTTCAAGCTAAATAATGAATCTGATGAAATGATTGTTGCAAGAATGAAAGACCTTGTACCTGAATATTTTTCTCAGAATTCAAAATTTGAAAAGCTGGATTTTAAAATAAATATTTTCGATTTTAAAGCATAAATAATTAAAATAGTATCTCAATGAAAAAATTACCATTTTTCTTTTTATATCTGATAATAATGACAGATTTTACCTCCTGTCGATCTACTCGCGACATGAAGTTATTCCAGAATATGGACGATCGTCAAATCAATAAAACTGCAGTTAAACCTTCTGAATATAAAATCAGGACGGATGATAATCTTTATATAGATATTCAAACAATGAATCCCGAAGTCGATCTAATGTTTGCACCAACTAAAACAAGTGCTTATGGTACACAGTCGAATTATGGGGATCTGACAGGTCAATATCTAAATGGATATCAAGTTGATGAACGAGGTATGATTAACCTCCCCATGATTGGGGAAATAAAAGTTGTAGATAAAACCGAGGAGGAAGCAAAAAATGCTATTCAGACAAAAGTATCAGAATATTATAAGGGTACAACGATAAAACTAAAAATTTTAACTTATAAATTCAGCATTTTAGGAGAGGTCCGAAATCCTGGAGTTTACCACAATTATAACAAGTATTTGACGATTTTGGAAGCAATAAGCATGGCGAATGGAATGTCTGATTATGCGCATTTACGTAACGTTTTGGTCATCCGGTCAACAGTTAATGGGGAAAAGAGTTATCGATTGGACTTGACCAAAAAAGATGTTCTTTATTCGGAGGCTTATTATCTGCTTCCCAATGATATTGTATATATTGAACCCGATAAATATAAAAATTTTGGATTGAATTCATCTGTTTATTCTATGACGCTTTCAGCTATTACTACTTCAATTCTTATTTTAACTTATTTAAATAAATAAGAATACTGGATATGAATTATTCAGACATTTAAATCGATATATTATAAATCTTGATTATCTGTTTCAGTCTGAGGTCTCCATATTTTATTGTTCCAATATCTGGGAGTCCATTTATGAAATGATTATTTAAATCAGAGAACCCAAAATTCTATCGTTGTAAATAATATTATTTTTAATCTCCGGTTTTGAAACCATTTCAATTGTACAATCCCATTCTTCTTAAAAAAGATGAGCAATCCCATTTCCCTGGATATGGAGTAAAATTTTATTTAAATCTATAAAAATTATTTTTATGAAAATAGCAGTTGATTTTGATGGAACTATTGTGGAACATCGATATCCTAAAATTGGACATAATCTTCCATTTGCAATTGAAGTTTTGAGAGCACTTCAGAAAAAAGGGCATCAGATTATCTTGTGGACCTACAGATCTGGCGTGGAACTGGAAGAAGCTGTGAATTATTGTCTTAGTCAAGGATTAGAGTTTTACGCAATAAATAAAAATTATCCTGAAGAAAAGGATGACGATAAAACGCCTCGAAAAATTCATGCTGATATTTATATAGATGATAGAAATTTAGGTGGGATCCCCTCATGGGGAGAAATCTATAGAATGATCTGTCCGGAAGAGAATTTTTCCGGGAATAAAAAAAGGAATAGATTATTAAAAATATTTAGTTCTTAATTTAAATCCTGAGAAATCAGTAATTCTTCAAATCAGTGTAAAATAAAAAAGCAATGGCACTTATGTCCCATTGCTTTTTTATTTTACACTATTTATAAATTATCCTAAATAGGTTTTTAATAGCTTGCTGCGAGAAGTATGTCTTAATCTTCGTATTGCCTTTTCTTTTATTTGTCTGACTCTTTCACGGGTTAACCCAAAGCGCTCTCCAATTTCTTCAAGGGTCATTTCCTGGCAACCAATTCCAAAAAACATTCTTATAATATCTGCTTCCCTTTCTGTAAGAGTCGTTAAAGACCTTTCAATTTCTCTTGATAAAGATTCATCAATTAAAACTCTGTCCGCATTCGGAGAATCATTATTTACCAAAACGTCCAGAAGGCTATTATCTTCTCCGTCTACAAACGGAGCATCAACGGAAACATGACGACCTGAAACTCTTAAAGTATCCGCAACTTTATCTGAAGGAAGTTCCAACTGATCTGCTAATTCTTCCGGTGAAGGTCTTCTTTCATGTTCCTGTTCAAATTTTGAATAGGCTTTATTTATTTTATTTAAAGATCCAACCTGATTTAGTGGCAATCGAACGATTCTTGATTGTTCGGCTAAAGCTTGTAAAATGGATTGACGAATCCACCATACTGCGTATGAAATAAACTTGAACCCACGTGTTTCATCAAATTTCTCTGCAGCTTTAATTAGTCCTAAATTACCTTCATTAATTAAGTCAGGCAAGCTTAATCCTTGATTCTGATACTGTTTTGCAACAGAAACCACGAACCTTAGATTGGCACGTGTGAGTTTTTCAAGGGCAGCCTGATCACCTTTTTTTATGCGTTGCGCTAACTCGACTTCCTCTTCAACAGTGATCAATTCCTCTTTCCCTATTTCCTGAAGATATTTATCAAGCGAAGCACTTTCGCGATTTGTTATTGATTTTGTGATTTTTAATTGTCTCATGCTCTCCGATTAAAAGTTCACAAAGGTACGAATTTTTATAATTTTTACAAGGTTTAAATATCATTTTTCAAACGTTGATTCTAAGAACTCATCCTCCTTTATGCTCTCCTTTTTGTTACGTATTTTTACTTTATACAGTTTCACAATCATCTGCTATAATCAATTTAGAATCTAAAAATCTTGCAATTCAATAAGTCCCTTGGTCAGTGCAATTTTTATTAAGGATGCAGTATTTTTTGCGTCTAATTTCATAATAAGATTTTTCCTGTGACTATCAACGGTTAATGGGCTGACACACAATTTATCTGCTATGACTAAATTAGTATCCCCATCCGCAATTAGCCGGAGTATCTCTATTTCCCGTCTTGTAAGAAAGGTTTCTTCATGATGAGGTTTTTTAATGATCATATCTGAAATTTCGGGGCTGAAATGATCTTTCCCTTCCAGTACCTCCTGAACAGCCAATTTTATTTCTTCATCAGTTGCATTTTTCAATATGTATCCTTTTGCTCCATTATCCATCATTCTTGTTACCCAGGACCTTTGGTTATAAGAACTGATGGCAAGTATCTTTATCCTTTTATTTTTTTCGACAATGGTTTTACATAAATCAATCCCACTTATATCAGGTAAATTGATATCAAGCAAAATAACATCCGGGTCAAAGGAGCGAAACAATTCAAGACATTCATTCCCGGAACTTGCAGTTCGACAATCATATTCTGTCAAAATCATTTTTAACCCTTCAACCACTATTGGATGATCATCAACAATAAGAATTTTTTGCATCATGTGAAGAATAAAAGTCCTCCTAAATATACTTAATTTAATTTTAAATAGTTACAAAAATATTTTATGTTTTTACACTTGGAATATTTTTTCATACAACCTCGGTATTGTAAATAAATTCAACAATAATTTCGGTTCCAATACCCGGACGTGAATCAATATGAAATCGGCCGTCAAAAGATTCGGCCCTGGCTTGAATATTTTTCAATCCTCCGGCCTTTTTATTTTGATATTCTTCGATATCAAAACCTTTTCCATCATCCTGGATGGTTAAATTGACCCAGGTTTCATCTTGTATCAGCTGAATGACAATCTTTGATGCTCCGGCATATTTTAAAGCATTATTAACCGCCTCCTGTGCAATGCGGAAAAATGAAGTTTCAATAGAATTATCAAATCTGTACGGTTCTCCGTAAAACACAAATGATACAACGGTTTTCTTATTATCTTTTAAATTTGAACATAAATCATTTAAAGCATCTTTTAATCCAAAATTAACAAGGGATTCAGGCATGATATTATGAGCTATCATCCTTAACTCTGCAATGGAGGAATTAAGTTGAATCATTGCCTGTTCCAGTTTTTCTTTTGACTCTGCTTCCGTTAAATTATTCTTTAGCGTTGAAAGCAAAAATTTAACACCTGATAATCTTCCACCCAATCCATCATGTAGATCCCTTGAAATTCTTCCCCTTTCCTTTTCTTCACCCATTATAACAGCTCTTGATGCGATGAGTTGATGATCAATTTTCAGTTCTTTGATCGTTTGTTCCCGAATTTCCTTCTCTTTTAGTAAAAATATCTGTTTATATTTATGCTCAATTATTTTAAATAGGATGAATCCAATCCCGATTAAAATTAAAAAAGTATAGAACAGAGAGGAATTAACTTGAAAACCTTGAATTTTTAATGGCATTACCATATAAACGAAAGATCCTTCCTCTGATGAAATAGGTAATCTCATTTTATTTTAATTCCTTCCCTCAGTAATATTGAACAATTTGTATTTGTATATGTTTCAAAATTAAATAAATATTTTAAAGTATTAATTATAAATTTTTTAAATAACGTGAGTCCGATCCAGGCCATGTTGTGAACGAGTTTATCATCAATTATTTCCAGGTTCAGGGAGGGTTTTTGGACAAATAGCAATAGGCTATCTAAACTGATTTGTGGCTTACTTGCTTATTCCTTCCTTCCTGAAAAACCATCAATCAAATTTGAAACCGAATCTTTACATGGTCAACTTGCCCTCTTTTAGCCGATAGCTTATATCGAACTCAGGTTAATAAAAGAGTTCTAATCTTCCTTAATTGCATACAATTCCGGTGTTACGGTATCACCCTTGACCAGTTTTCATCAGCACGGTCTTCCCTCGCATTATAAACCGGAAAGCCATCATAATACTTTCCTTCGAAACCGGTGTTGTCACCTATGGAATACTTGAAAATACTGTCTGTTAAAAAGTTTATTGTTCCTCAAAACTTTAATCAGGTAGAAATTTCTGCCATGTCCCTGATTCATTACATAAAGATTTAAGGTCCATCCTTTTAAAATGGTGATTTGAGCTGTTATACATTCAATGGATCGAATCGATTGGGTTTACCTGTTTGATCATCGTTCTTTTTCTGATTTATCTCCTCACCATCATATTATGTTATTTCCAGGACTTGAATTTCCCGTTTACAATGGATAAGGAGGCTCTAAGAGGCGGTGAAAGAACAATGAAAATGATTTTCCTCCTGATTTTAATGCTGCCTCTCGATTACTTTCACAGATTCTTGCTGCACCGGGGTAATCATGCAAATCCCATCTTTATTCCTGTCTATTCGTTTTTTCTACTTTCTGAACGGTGTAATGGTTTACAGACGCATCACCTGGAAGGCTGTCCGTAAGGCAAATTCGCTACTGTAGAAGGAAGACATTGCCTTGTCTTCCTTCCTAATATCATCACCAATCATCGTGACAGTAACAAGGCACCGCCTTGTCGCTACAGGAATTTCAATCCAACAGAGAAAGTAAATGTGTTGCCTTTGTTGTTGAAACTGATTTTCTCCGGATTCAGGTCTGTGACATTGGTCAGACCCCATTCATAGCGAACGTCAAAGACAAGGTTTCCTATGTCAATACCACCGCCAGCCTGCCAGTCCCAAACGTTGTTTTTTAAATATTTGGGGTCATAGACCGTCGGATCAACAATTACAGAGCCGGAATTGGTTAATTTTATCTCGCTGTTATCCAAAATCACTGACATGGCCGGACCTGTAAACACTCTCAACGAAACGACTTTGAGATTAATAAGTTTGTAAGCCAGCAATAAAGGCACCTGCACCGATTTCAGATTAAAAGATTGACTGGAAGCAGGTACGGCAAAGGTTTGATTTCCATACAGATTCATTTCGTTGCTGGCCTTTTTTACCGTATACAAAATCTCAGGCTGTAGGTATAATTTTTTACCCCCCAGTCGCGCAAAGGCGCCAATGTTAAATCCCATTTTTGCGTCAGACCGCAAGTCTGATAGTGTATAAGAATTTCCTCCGGCATTGTTCCCGGTAATGATTTTCTGAGAATTTATCCCCCCTTTGATTCCTAAATTAAAGGTCTGGGCGGAGAGAGAGAAGCAAAAACCTATAAAAACTACTGAGGCAAAAATCTTTTTCATCATAATTTTTAAAGTTAAATAAGAATTAGTATTTCTGTTATGAAAGTATAAAAAACCAACTAGTGTTGTGTTAATTTAAAATTGACGGATAAAGTCTTTTAAGTTTGATGCGAGCCTGATCGTTTGTAAACTGCCAATTAATTTTAGCGGTTTTATTGTTTCTGTGATTTTTCCATGCTTCTACTTCTGATTTTATTTCCTCAATTGTTGGAATATGCCGGTTTAAACATTGTCCGTTGAGTACGTGAAGCTCGATTTCTGCCATATTTAGCCAACTCCCATGTTTTGGTGTAAAAATAAACTCAAACCTATCCCAGAGCCGTTTGGCTTCTTCTGGCACAAATGTTTCATAAAAAGCAGAGGCATCATGTGTTTTGAAATTATCCATGACCAATCTGATCTTTTTCGCAGTAGGGTGCATCTCATCGGCTATTCGCTTCATAAATTTGGCCCAGTCTTTTTTTGTTTTGTATTCCGTAATTTCAACCAGTCTTTTACCTTTTAACGGTTCATTTGCCATAAAAATATTGACCATTCCATGTCTGATGTATTCATAATCCAATCGGGCTTCCTGTCCAGGCTTGATCGGTGTTGAAGCAACTTCTTCGATCAACTGTTTTGGTGATTCATCCATACAAACAACCGGATAATCTTCATCGTACGGCAGCTTGTAAATATCCAGGACATATTCCATATTAGCTACAAATTCACTGCTTTGTCCCGGAGGAATAACCCAGCCCTTTACTTTCCAAGGCTTAAGTTCGTTTTTTTTAGAATCTTGCCAACTGTTACATGTGAGATATAATCAATATAGCTCAGTTCAACCATCTTGTCGGCCAAAAGCCTCAGCGACCATTTTGCAAATCCTTCAGGAGGCTCACTGCAACAGAGCGACACCAATTTTGCTTCAAGATCGCCATCCGCCTTTTTGGTGTAATTCTGTGGCGATGCCCGTCGTTCCAAAACACTATCAAAACCTTCTTCAATGAACTTTTTCTTGACTCGGTCAATGGTCCGTTCTCCAACCCGCAAAATCTTGCATATATCCATGTTCTTAATGTCGGCATCGGATGCGAACTTGCCTTTATCGCAATTCAATAAAATATACGCTGCACGAAAGGCCTGTGAAGTATGGCTCCCTTTATTGATTACTTTATTGAGCTCTTCAACTTCACTCTTGCTTAATTTAATTGTATAAAGTACCATGTGTTTTTCGGTAAAGCTACACAATTAAACCGTCATATCAAAATTAACTTAACACTAGAATAATCATCAAAAATCAAACCAAAAATAATCTGACAAGTTTTTTTCATCATAGTTAAGAGATGTGAATAAATTGATGTCGTATTTTACAATCTCTTTGTTATTTAACAATAATACAGCTAAATTTCACATGGACTCTCCTCGTATTAAGTCCGTATTCGGTTCGTACTAGGTTCGCCCTGGCCTATTTAAAGAGAACTTACATAATATAATGGAATTCATATTTAAAATAAAATGCGTCAATCTGAAATATGACGTTATTTCATTTCATATACTTATCTTGGTATAAATAATAATTAAATTTTCCTGGTCCGAAATTATTAAAAAATTAAGAACATAATAGTATTCTGAGGCTCGATTATTGTTGAAAAATGGTGAAGAAAGTTTACGGAGAGAATTTTTTATCCTCAGTAATGATATTGAACCATCCCAAATACAATAAATTAACATCATTTAATATTTAACCTTCAGAATAATTATATATTTTCGTCCCATTAATATAGATATATATGTCTGATTATTTATCTGTCAATGGTTGTGATAAATGCGAGGGTTGCAGGAATGATTGCTGCTTTAACAGGCGTGATTGTGGTGATTCTCATATTTTTAATCATCTTTCCAAAGAGGAGCTGCATTTCCTGATGGGGAATAAGCGTCAGATCCGGTTTAAACCCGGAGAAACCGTCCTTAAACAAAATACGCCGTTAACACATATAATCTGCATCAGAAGCGGATTAGCCAAAGTCGTTTCAGAAGGTCCAAAAGGGAAAAATCTAATTCTTCAGATTGTGAAGGAGAATAATATCTTTACCGGAGGTGGCGCAATTATTAACGATTTTCGCCATTTCAGTGTTACGGCGGTCACTAATCTTGATTGTTGTTTTATTGAATCTTCAAAATTATTTGAATTATTAACCCAAAACAGTTCTTTTTCCGTAGAACTGCTGAAGCATTGTAATAGTCAGCATTTAAAAATGTTGAATACCTTAATCAATCTTACTCATAAGTATATGCCCGGGAGAGTTGCCGATACACTCCTGTATTTAAAGGACCAGATTTTTAATTCCAATCCTTATCATTTTGTCTTTACCAAACAGGAATTGGCTGATATGTCAGGTATGACTAAAGAGAGTTTTATCCGGAATCTTAAAGAATTAGAAGAAAGCGGTATTATCAGACATTCCAGAAATACCATGGAAATTATTAAAGAAGAAGATCTTACAGAAATAAGTAAAAACGGGTAATTGATATATATCAATGTATGTATTGATATATTCTGAGTATATGATTGATATTATTCCTGTTTTATGTGTTAATATATCAATCTATTTATATTTGTTTCTTGATTTACCAATTCTACTTTTATCATCAAAATTTTGACATTATTTAAAAAAAAAGTAATAAATTAAGGTGAAATAAAATTTAAACAATAAACCGTATGAAACTAAGTGACTTTTTCAGTTTGATACCCTGGGTTTTGGCCATGGTTGTTATAGGTACCTCCTGTGTTAAAGAGGGTCCTCCCGGACCAGCCGGAGAGCCGGGTGGAGATGCCAATGAAACCTGTAAACAATGTCATAATCCTACTGTTGTTGATCAGAAAAATGTAGAATTCCAATTCTCAAAACATCACTATGGTGAAGTAGCTTTTGAAGAAAGCGGTAACCCTGGCTGCTCTCCTTGTCATGCTGAGAAAGCTTTCCAGTATGTAGTTGCCAATAATGTATCTACTGTTTTTGTAAAAGATGCGACTACCGGAAGATATTCCAATCCCTATTCTGCTCCTGCAAGCAGTGATATAGGTGAGCTTAGCTGCTTTACCTGCCATTCAAGTCTGCATACCACGTATACTTATGCCGACTTTAATCCTTTCACTACCACAGCGGCTGTTCCCATGACCATGTGGGGTGGAGCAAAAACGATCAATCTTACCCAGGATGGCGGAAAGAGTAACTTATGTATCAAATGTCACCAACCCCGTCCATTCACTAATGCAGCGGATGGCAATGTGATTGATTATAATGCTTTGAAAACGAATCCAACTGCTACTTTCTACAGTTCAACTCTTTCGACCAGTATTCTTAAACCATCATACAGAACTCATACTCATTATGGTACTGTAGGCGCTATTGTAGCTGGAATGGGCGGAATCGAATTTACCGGTCCAGTGGCGTACGCTAATGCTATACACGCAACTAAAGCCTCTTGCAGTGATTGTCATATGGCAGCATTAAACAATACATCAGGCGGACATACTTTCAGCGCGGCAGGTAATTTCAATGGCTGTAATGTAGCGGCATGTCATGGTGCAAACACTGTTTCCACTACCAGTGCGAAATATTGGGTTAATCCAAGAGCTGCTATCAAAACTTTGCTTGAGCAATTAGCTGCTAAATTGAATATAGGAGGAGTTGAGATATTGAACCGCAATCCAAATTCGGAAAGCAATCTTTGGTACGCTTTAACCAGCAACCATTATGATGGCTACCTCAATATCTACGATCCGGTAACTAATCCTACTGGTACAACTGATAATCCAGGAACCTTCCAGAATCCAAGTCCATCCAGTTCATGGACACAGGCACAGAAGGATACGAATGCTTCCCTTCCAAAGATTACTCTGACTAATGCACAGATGGGAGCGCTTATCAACTTCCAGCTTTGCTTACGCGAATTCAGTCTTGGAATTCATAATCTGGATTATTCAAAAGCATTGTTGACCAATTCAATAGCAATACTTCCATAATTCTCCTTATATTACCAAGGGTAAAAAAGACTTCTTTTTCCAGGAATTGAAGTCTTTTTTACTAATTTGATAAGATTAATCAAACTCGTTGCTGAATAATGTATGTGCTAAAAAATAGACCACATGAAAAGGATTAAAAAACTTATTTTTCTAATGATAGCGGGTATTGCTGTTTCTTCCTGTGCCTATGATTTTATCAAGGAAGATACCACACCGGTCAATCCGGGGACCCAGGTAAGCTTTTCACAGCAGATTTTACCTATCTTTAATAATAACAACAACTGCACTTCATGCCATAAGCCGGGAGCAACAAGTCCGGATTATACTGCTGCCAATGCATATACCAGCATCATGAACAATAACGTGGTTAATACTGCTGCACCCGCTTCAAGTCTTCTTTATACAGTCCCTTCTCCGACAACCGGTACGCACACCTGGAAGAAATATACGGCCACTCAGGCTCAATTAATCCTGCTCTGGATACAACAAGGGGCAAAAAATAATTAAATAATAAGCCGCTATGAAAATCTTATTGACCTTTTTATTAATAAGTCTTTTGCCTTCCGGGTTTCTTTTTGCACAGGATCAAAAGAAAGATTCTACAGCCGTGGCAGATACCGCCACCGTAGAAGAACCTGAAGTTACCGATAAACCTGTAAAATTTTCATGGGAAAGCCAATATTTAATCAATCAGCAGACTTCTAAGATTTCCCCTGTCAAGACACTTGAATTCGTTATTCAGCACCGTTTTGGAAGTGTTGAAAATGGGAAATCGGATTTGTGGGGTGTATATTCTCCCGGCGCTAATGTCAGACTCGGCCTTGATTATGTCATTTACAAAAGAGTCCAGATTGGTTATGGAATCATCAAAGCAAATATGACCAGTGATTTCAATGCAAAATGGAACCTTTTTGAACAGAAGACCGAATCCATGCCCATCTCTTTGACTTTGCTGGGAAATCTGGCTATTGACGGAAGAAATAAAGCGGTATGGGATACTTTGTATTATAATTATTCCGATCCTTCTAATTTTTACGGATACAGTTTTTCAAACCGAATCTCTTACTTTTCAGAAATCCTTATCGGGAGTAAATTAACCGAATCTCTTACTCTCCAGGGTGGGGTAAGTTTTTCTCATTATAACACTGTCGGAACAGGAATGGATCACGATATGATTGGTGCTCATATTGGCGGCAGATATAAAGTCTCGCCTCAGGGTTCGATTATCTTTAACGGTGATTTTCCATTGCACATTAAAGATATATCAGAAGGGCAGAAAACCAATAAAAGCAAATCCAATATTGCCTTTGGCTATGAGGTTTCAACCGGCAGTCATGCATTCCAGATTTTCGCCGGGACCTCCAATTCATTGCTTCCACAGGATCTGATGATGAATAACTTAAATAAAATTAAATACCAGAGTTTTTCTCTTGGATTTGTAATAACCAGACTCTGGAGTTTTTGATACTTACTTATTGAAAGGCAAAAAGCCACTCAACAGTGGCTTTTTTTAACGTTCATAATTCGAATATTTTAATAATTTGTTAAAATTCAATATTTATATCACCAAATATTTATTACTTGTTTTTGTGTCTAAGATGAATAAAAAGAGGAAAATAATTTTTATATCCGTTATTTTATTTTCAGTTTGTTTCCATCTCGTCTCTATGGCCCAGGATAGTATTCCGGCTCGGGATAAAAAACCGGCCAATCAGGCTGAGAATGAGAAATGTCTTTCCTGTCATGCCAACACTAAATTTACGTTTGAAAATACAGTTACTTCTCAGACCGTAAAGCATAAAATGGAGCCTGGAAATATCATCAATCCGGATTTGTTTTATAACTCCAACCACCGGAACTTCAAATGTACGGATTGTCATTCTGAAGATTTCAAAGTTTGGCCCCATTCTGCTGAAGTAAGGATGGAACAAAAGAATAATTGCATTGACTGCCATGGCGGGGATGAGCAGTATGCCAAATTTCAATTCGAAAAAATAGAAAAGGAATTTTCTTTGAGCGTTCATTCGACCAAACACAGCCAGGATTTTACCTGCTACATGTGTCATGAACCACATTCATACAGAATTAGTGCAAGATCCGATTCCATAACAAAGAATGTCATTGCCTACGACAATAATATTTGTTTGAGCTGTCATAATAATGTGAACAGATACGAATTGATCAGCGACAAACCAAAACCAAACATCATTGATAAACACGACTGGCTCCCCAATCAAAGCCGTCATTTCCAGAATGTCCGCTGCATCGAATGTCATGCAAGGGCTACTGATTCACTCTTGGTCGCTCATAATATTCAGCCGAAAGAGAAGGCTGTTAAACTATGTGTGGAATGTCACTCTAAAAATTCAATACTCCTGGCCTCACTTTACAACTATAACAGGTCAAAGATTATTGTCTCCTCCCTGGTTTTGAAAATGAAATCATTCTTAACTCAAGCTATGTAATCGGCGCTAACCGCAATGAGTACCTCAATATAATAAGCCTTGTCATTCTTGCTTTGGTCCTGAGTGGAATTCTTATACACTTGACAATTCGAATAATTACAAAAAAATAGGTATGGAAGATCGATTATATTTATACCCTACCCTAATAAGATTCTGGCACTTTATCAATGCTATTCTGATACTTGTCTTGATTGCCAGCGGTGTGAGCATGCAATATTCTGACCCGCTTCGGCCGATTCTTCGCTTTGATATCGCAGTTACTCTTCATAATTTCTTAGGCATTTTACTGACACTGAATTATTCTCTTTTTATCATTGGGAATATCACTTCTGGAAATGCGCGGCATTATAAAATTAAGCTGGTAGGTTTTGTCGGCAGGTTAAAAAGGCAATTCAGATATTATACCCGTGGTATGTTCAGAAATATGCCGCCTCCTTTTCCTGTAACCAAGAAAAGTAAATTCAATCCCATACAGCAGGGTACCTATTTTATAGTTATGTTTGTGTTAGTACCCCTTCTTTTTATATCAGGTCTTTCACTTCTTTATTCGGGAACATTTATTCGGGAGCTCTTGGGGAATAAAGCCCTTTTTTATACTGATATTTTGCACATGGTGATCGGGTTTCTTGTATCCATATTTCTGATCATTCATATCTATTTCTGTACCATTGGAACGAGTCCTTAAAAAACTTCAAATCCATGATTACGGGATATCATGAAGGTCATTAATTGTATCTGTTTTTAACAAACTGGTTTATAAAGTCCTTTCATTTAATATGTTCAATTTTATTTAATTTAAAGTTATGAAGAAGCTTTTATTTACTGTAATGTCAATGATTGTAATGTTTGGCATGGTTTCCTTTATAGCACCTTCCGCTAAACAGGCATGGAATATTCCTGCCAAGTACAAGGCCATGAAAAACAAGAAAAAAGGTGATGCCGAAAGCATTAAAATGGGTAAAATGCTTTACTCTAAAAATTGTAAATCATGTCATGGTATGGGTAAGGGTGACGGTCCCAAAGCTGCGAGCATGAAGACCAAAATGGATGATCTTACTTCGAAGGAATTTAAGGCTTTGCCAGATGGAGAGAAATACTACATGTCTTTCGTTGGCAGAGATGAAATGCCAAATTTTGAAAAGAAGATTCCTGATGAGGAAGAAAGGTGGGCCATCATTAGCTATCTTGATACTCTTTGAATAAAAAAAACGGCTGAAATAGTGCCGTTTTTTTATTGAATTATAATATGTATAGATAATAATATCTATATTTGATGATATAATACAAAAACTTGATTTCAAACCTAAAAAGGTTTAAATTTGTTTGGAGTCATTAAAGTTTTGTTTTATTCTTATTTAACTTTAAAATGAAATTATGAAAAGATTTTTGTTTGCTGTTTTTTCAATGGTTATTACCATGAGCATGCTTTCATTTGTTGCACCACAGGCAAAGAAAGCATGGGACGTTCCGGCTAAATATAAAGCCATGAAGAACAAGAAAAAGGGAGATCAGGAAGGTATTAAATTGGGGAAAAATCTTTATACCAAGAACTGCAAATCCTGTCATGGAACGGCTGGTAAAGGCGATGGACCTAAAGCTGCTTCTTTAAAGACAAAAATGCCGGATTTAACCTCAAAGGAATTTAAATCTCTTCCTGATGGAGAAAAGTATTACATGTCAATCGTTGGAAGAGGAGACATGCCTAACTTCGAAAAGAAAATTCCTGACGAGGAAGAACGATGGGCTATCGTAAGTTATCTTGATGCACTATAAGAAAAGACAATGAAAAAATATCAGCCGGAATACCGGCTGTTTTTTTTTAAGCTTTAACATCTTTGATTTTAAAATATTTTTTGTCTGATGAATTCTGGAAATCTTTAGTCATTTCATTATCCGGATTCACAGCTTCAGACCATTTGGTTAATTCAGCAGGGATTTAGTTCCTCCTGAAACTCCGCCAGATATTATAAATTTCATTGCATCGGTGGGTTTCATGGAGATGGGTTTTATGCTCGCTGCAGGAACAAAGAATATTTCTCCTGACATGGCATAGGAATACGGAAAATAAACGGTCACAAGGCCTTCAAAACCTGAATCAACGGGTGTATCCTGGGTGACAAACCCAATCTTCCATAGGTTGTTTTCCTTGTTGAGCAATACAAGTACGGGGCGGTGGAATTTTCTTTCCTTCCCAACAAAAGCGGAAAACAGATCATTGACAGAGGTGTAAATTAATTTGAAAAACGGTAGTCTTTCAAGAACTTCATTTATAAATCTCCTGATAGGTCTTCCTAAGATGGTTCCTCCAATAATTCCCAAAAGCACCAGTGAGAAAAACATCAGCAAAATTCCCAAACCCGGAAGATTGTAGCCCAAATATTTTTCAATATAAATGCTGAATAACCCGTCAATGGATACAAATAGTTTGTAAACTACGTAACCAGTTACAAATAAAGGGGCGATGAACAAGAGCCCCTGAAGAAACCATGTAAATAACCTTTTCATTATTCAAATTTTATCTTTCCAGCCGAAAGATACGAAAATGGATTAATCTAATTGAAATCCATAGAAAATACAATGAAATCTTAATCTTTTGATACCTTTATCATGGTAAGCAGCATCTTAAAAGAATTCACGGCTTCTACTGAATGAACTTCGCCGGCTGGTAAGATAATGCAGTCACCCGTCGTCATCGGGTATTTATTCTCGCTTATCGTAAACACACATTCACCATCCACTATTTGAACCAGGGCATCGAATGGTGCAATATGCGGACTCAGTCCCTGACCTTTGTCAAAAGCAAAGAGAGTAACGGTTCCGGTTTCCTTTTTGATGATAGTCTTGCTCACAACTGAACTTTCGGCATATACGATATCATCAGCTAACCGGAATAATTTTGAATTTTCCATTTTTAATGATTTAGATTGAATTAAATACATTTATCAGATCCATTCCTCCTGCAGAATTTCTCCTCTTATTCCTATTATCACGGATTTGACAGGAACTTTTCTACCGGATTTTTCGACCGCCATTTCGACTAAGTTCAACAGCCCGCCGCAACAGGGAACTTCCATCAGCAAAACGGTGATTGTATTTACTTTTGATGATCCGATTAAAGTTATTAATTTTTGCAGATATATTTCCTTTCCCTGATCAAGTTTCGGGCAGGCAATGACAAGAGATTTTCCTTTAAGCCAGTTTTGGTGAAAATCGCCCAGTGAAAATGCTGTACAATCTGCAGCTACCAGAAGATCGGAGCCAATAAAATAAGAGGCTGAGGGATTAATCAAATGAAGCTGTACCGGCCATTGCCGTAATTCGGACTTGAGCGAACCCTGGGATTTATCGTGATCCATTTTTAGGTCTGAAGGATCGAATACCACTGTTTTTGATCCGGGGCACCCTCCATGGCATTCGGACACCTCTTCTTCAGGAGAAGGCTGATGCAAGGCTCTTTTTACATCATCAATAGTGAAATCCAGGAGATGGGGATTCTGAACAAGAAAATTAACTCCCTGTTTGAGGAAGAGTGTCTCGTTATGATCCTTCAGATGTTTCAGATGGGCCGTTACAGTCTTTAGTCCTTTTGTAACCATGACTTTCATCACTTTTATCTCATCGTAAGGTTCACTTTCTCTTTGTTCAATGGTGATGGCTCCCTCAGGACAATGACCTATGCAGGCGCCAAGACCATCACACATCAGATCGCTGATCAGGCGGACTTTTCCGTCAATCACCTGGAGAGCGCCTTCATGACAGTTTGGAACACAATTACCACAGCCGTTACACTTTTCTTCATCTATTTTAATGATATCCCGCTTCATCTTTTCACTTCTTTACCGTTATTTGTGTCAAAAATAGCCGTAAAGCACTAATCAACCTGTAACAATTGTTACAGGTTGATTAAATTTGTATAAAAAAGTATGTTTCAGTTATTGGAAGAATCGCCATTATTCAAAAATTTGAACCTGGATGAGATAGAAAATCTGCTCCTCAAAACACCGTATCAGTTCAAACAATTTAAAAGCAAGGAAATCATCGCTTTTGCTGGTGAGCGAGTTGAAAAAGCCATGTTGCTGATGGAAGGTAAACTCAGTGGTGAAATGCTCGATTTATCAGGTAACCGCTTGAAAATAGAAGAGATGGAACCCCCTCAAATGGTGGCTTCAGCATTTCTTTACGGTCCGAACAATGTTTTCCCTGTCAATCTTTCAGCTCTTTCAGACGGTAAACTCCTGGTGATCTATAAAAATGATTTTACCGCCATGTTGACTCTTGAACCAAAGCTATTGAATAACTATCTTAACATCATTTCGGGAAAAGCCCAATTTTTGTCTCATAAGATAACTTTCCTCAGTTTAAAGACCATTCGCGAAAAGATAGCTTTTTATCTTCTTCAAAAGCTTGAAAAAGACAATCCGATCATTAATATGGATCAGAATCAGACTCAGTTAGCCGGATTGATGGGAGTTGCCAGGCCTTCTTTGGCAAGGACCATCGCGGAAATGGAATCAGAGAACATCATCCGATGGGAGAAAAATCAGATTCACGTAATTAATCCCGACCGTTTAAGGAGGATTAAAGGATTAAAGGATTAAGGTTTTTCTATAACGCATCTTTCCATAAGGTTAAATCTCTGCCTTGTTCCCATAATTTTTATTAAAGTATTATGTAATTTAGCAATTCTTTTGTCACCTATGAAAACGAACACCGATGACCTAAATCCGGTAGAACAGTGGTACGGGCAAATAAGATCCATGCCATCTCTGACAGAAGAGGATTCTGCCTCGTTAAAAAGTATTCTGCTGGATTCCATGGATGAACTTAAGTCTTCAGGCTTGAATGAGGAAGAGGCATTTGCGATTGCCTCCATGCGCCTTGGAATTGATTCACAATTTGAGGAGGAATGTGAAATGATCAATTCGGACACCCTCCTCATCAGGAAAATTCTCCTGGTCTTTACAGGAATGATTATTTTTTTTCTCCTGCATTATTCCATGCTTGTTTGCGAGAGGTCGATATTTTATTTCTCACATGATCTGATACCTGATCCTCAGCAATTATACCTGTACACCCTTAATTTCATTATTTGTTATTATATCTCATTTCTTTTAGCAACAACTGCTGTATTTAAATGGAATAAGGAATTTTTTAAAAAAATTGATGATTTCAACATAAAACCATTGCATATTTTGTTCCTGATGTGTTTCGTCTTTGGCCTGGCTTTTATTGATTACCAACTGCAATATCTGATCAGAGCCGAGATATCGATCAAATATCTTACGAACGCCAGGTTCTACGCGATGATAAATTATTCCGATTATAGTTTCTCCTTTGTAGCTGCCGTTTGTTTTTTGATCTTACTGAAAAAAATTAAATTATTCAGTACCGGGCCACATTCCATTAAGGGCGTAAAGACTCAATTTGATTTTGATGAATTTATTAAGACAAGTTACAGCCAGCCGTTCCTGAAATTAACAGATGAAGGATGGGATGAAGAAGAAGCCATTGGGTTGATTAAAATCCGACATAAAATTTTACCCCCGTTTGATAACAAACAGGTCGATATTCCTGCAAATGATGCCAAGTCGGTAAAATTCCCTTTGATTGCCCTGTCCGGTCCTTTGGTCTATTTATTTCTTTTTTATTTACTGCATTCCACCATCGGGATATTGCTGACGGTTTTACAACACATCGAAAATGATCCGATGAAAAATTTTGGATGGATCAAATGGTATATCGCTTCTTTTAATCTAATCCTGGTATTCTTTACAACCAGTCTATACATCGAAGACACTGATCTGCTGCAAAAATTAAAAAAAATAAATCGCAGAAAATTTTATACCCTGTTTTTCACCACAATACTTCTTTGCATAATTAATTGTTTCTTTTTAGCAATTTCAAAAAGATCATTGGGGAATATTTTTGAATTGAAAGAAAAGTTCAACGATATGATCATCTTTTCAGATCTGATATTTCCGATGGTGATATCACTCTGTTTCTTTATTTTGTTTGCTAAATATTACAGGGGAAATAATAAGAGACTGTTTAAATTTTATTTTTTCTAAATTTAAACAGTCTCTTATTATTAAAACTTATAAATAAAGCTAAAAATTAATTCATTATCCATCTTTTTATAATGTTGTTGAACATCTTTAGTAATGATTAAACCATCGTACTAAAATTCCTTTGCTTAAGGACATTGCTCCTGGAGAATATGCCGGCTTCCCTATATGCATCCATTTTGGTGTATATCCGGTGAAATCGATTATTTTCATAATGTTTATATGGCTCGGTTCAGGAAATTCTTTAATTTAGCCGTCCATTTTGAATTATGGAATCGGACATCAATAACATAAATCCGGTGGAGCAGTGGTATGCGCAAATAAGATCCATGCCATCCCTGACCAATGAGGATTCTGCCTCATTAAAAAATATTTTGCTGGATTCTATGGATGATCTCAAAGCTTCGGGGCTGAATGAGGAAGAAGCCTTTGAAATTGCTTCCATCCGTCTGGGTATAAATTCTGATTTTGAAGAAGAGTGCGGAATGCTCAATTCGGACACCCTTCTTATCCGGAAAATTCTCCTGGTTTTCACCGGAATGATGATCTTTTTTCTCCTGCATTATTCAATGCTTGTTTGCGAAGGATCAATGTTCTATTTTTTACACGATCTGATACTCAATCCCCATAAAATTTTTCGGTACACTCTTAACTTTCTTATAGGTTATCATCTTATATTTCTTTTAGCAACAATTGCAGTGTTTAAATGGAATAAAGAATTTTTTAAAAAAATTGATGATTTCAGGATAAATCCATTGCATGTTCTCTTTCTGATGCTTCTTGTATTTGTTCTTGGATTTACGAACTACAAACTAATCTATCTGGTCAGGACAGAAATTCCCTACATTTATTTTAATACGGCGAAGTACCCTGAAATGATAAGCTGTTCCAGTTATAGTTTTTCGTTTTTAGCTGCAGTTTGTTTTTTGATCTTACTTAAAAGGAATAATTACGTTAGCCGGCGTCAAAACAGAAAGGCGGAAAAGAATCATTCTGGCTTTGATGAATGTATTAAGAACAGTTACAGTCAGCCATTCATGGAATTAACCAATGAAGGATGGGACGAAGAAGAAGCGGTTGCCCTGATTAAAATACGTTATAAAATTTCAACTCCTTCTGATAACAAAAAGGTAAATAGGCCTGTCTATAACACCAAAGCGGTTAAATTTCCCCTAATCGCACTTTCGGGCCCTTTGATTTATTTATTCCTCTATTATTTACTGAATTCTACCACCCGGATTTTCCTGAGTGTTTTACAGTATTTTGAAAATGAGCCGGTGAAAAATTTCGGATGGACTGAATGGTACATTGCTTCTTTTAATCTATTGCTGATCTTTTTTACTACCAGTTTATACATTAAAGACAAAGATCTGCTGCAAAAATTAAAAGAAATTAATTCTGGTAAATTCTACGCACTATTTTTCACAACAATACTACTCGGCATCATCGACAACATCTTTTTACCTGTTTCAAGAATGTCATTACGGAATATTACTGAGTTAAAAGTGAAATTCAACGATGTCATCATTTTTTCTGATTTGATATTTTCGATAGTGATATCCTTCTGTTTCTTTATTCTTTTTACTAAATATTACAATGAAAATATTAAGGAAGTTAGGGATTAAAGCATTTAATGGTTAATGGGGAAATAAAAAAAGGGTCTCCAAAACGAAACCCTTTTTTTAAAATCTTTAGAAATGTTAGAATCTTTTTTCCTTGATTCTTGCTTTTTTCCCTGTCAATTTGCGAAGATAGAACAGACGGGCACGACGAACATGCCCCATACGGTTTACTTCAATACCATCAATAAAAGGGGAGAGTAAAGGGAAAATTCTTTCTACTCCAACATTACCGGACATCTTGCGCACGGTAAATGTTTTGGTCGTACCAGTACCTTTAATCTGAATTACAGTTCCCTTGTAATTCTGAATTCTCTCTTTTGTTCCTTCAACGATCTTGTAACGTACAGTTACAGTATCACCCGCATGAAATGTAGGTAATTCTTTTTGTTCACCTAAAAATGCGTTTTCTGCAATTTTAATCAGATCCATCTTTAATGAATTATGCTATTAGCTTGACGAACGCAATATTCACAGTGTCTATTTGTTTGCTGTCAGAGATTACGTACGAAATATGGTGCAAAAGTAGTATTTTTCTAAAACAAATTGAAAATTGACAATTGAAAATTGATAATTATTACCCATTGTCCATTATTTTGTTGTTTTTTGACGTTTTGATGATGCTGGTTATAAGCCTGAACAATTCAGTGCAGTCCTTGTGAACAGAATCGAATTCATCTGGTTTAAGAAAATTGGTTTCTTTTAAAAGCAACAGCCAATACTCGCTTTCATTCAGCTCTTTCAGTGCGATGGAAAGTTTATGAATAAAATCGGCTTTACTCTCGGCTTGCTGAGCTTCCCGGTTTAAGGCCCCAATCGCTGTTCCGCTTCTTAGAAATTGTTTTGAAAGTACGTATTCTTTTTTCGATTCCGTCAGAAATTTGTAAAGATTTACTGTCCGGACTGCAAATGCAAAACTCTTTTCAGACAAAATATTATTCGTCTTCATTTTTTTAAGTCAATTTAAGAAAAAATAATTGACGATTGATAATTAATTTTCATTATCCATTATCCATTATAGTCCCAGTTTGCTAAGAATAGTATCCGGAATTGCACTTTTATTCACCATCAGGCCGGTAGTTTTATAACGGATGTATGATTTGGAAGCATAAAAATATCCTTTGTACCCATTGTAATCACCCCAGGAATTCTTCACTATATAATACTCTTTTCCGGACTGGTCTTTCGCTAATCCAATGATATGCATCCCATGATCATCCGTAGTTTCCTGATCATCAAAAGCGGCCTGCCTGATTTCAGGCGTTATTTCGTTTTCGTAAATGGTCTGAATATTTCTTTCACTGGTTTCAGCTCCTGTTAAGGACAAGGGCATTTCAACGGGAACCACTGCAATGCCTTTATTGGTGGTATTAAAACCTTTTTCCGAAACGTCAGCTGCCCAGGCAACAGTATATCCGCTTTTCAGCGAGTTGTCAATAATTTGTTCCATCTCATCGAGAGGCACATTGTAGAAATCGCTCCAGAGCCAGTTGTCCGGAATCTCAAGCCTAAAAGGTTTATAAAACGGATGGTGAGTAAAAGATGTTATTTGCACGTAATCATCGGGGTTGATGTTGCAATAATCGGATACAAATGTTTTTGGAGTATAGTTTTTATCCTGGTAAGTGAAATTTTCGGGCATTTCACCGAGATAGGAATTCAGTGTTTTTTTCAATGTATCAGGCCATGCCATGGAAATGACGGATGATTTATTTCCTATGGCCGTTTCTACTTCCTTTCTCAGAATACTATCCATGATTGTATGGTCATGAATATCCTGATTGTAATTTATACCATGATAAACCTGTTCAGGCACCAATCCGTAATTCCTTATTACGTATAGAAGATCATAAAAAATACCTCCGGGGCCAAAATTGGTATGGCCCTTCATCCTGATGAATTTTTGTCCCTTGTCAAGATAACAATGATTGACAATGAACATTTCCGATAAATCGACTTCAGGTTTTCCCTTACGGAGCATTTCCGATTCTAAAAATGAAAGTCCGGCAAAGGACCAGCAAGTCTGAGAATGAGATTGATTTTTAACAGATGTGTGAGGCAATTCTGTAATTACAGTAAATTTAAGTCCTGTACTGTCGTTTGTCTGAGCCTCTGCACTCCACGGAGGCAAAAGAAGATTCAGTATGAAGAAAAGAACTTTTGATTTATTCATGATCGGTAAAACATTCATAACGGGTGTTATTATTGGGGGTACGCAACTCTCACATGATAGATATTCTGAAGTTTTTCAAGAAAGACATCTTTCAATAAAGTGATATCTTTAAACGTCAAGGGAGCCTCATCTAACTGTCCGGCTTCTATTTTCTGGTTAAAAACCAAATCGATGATCTTCTTGAAATTATCGCTGGATTTCTCAACCAGCGACCTGGAGGCAGCCTCAATGCTGTCGGCCAGCATGACCACAGCTGTTTCGCGGGTTGATGGCAAAGGTCCGGGATAAGTGAATTTCTTTTCATCAGTGTCACTGTTCAGCCCTCCGCTTTGATTGAAAAAATAGGCCGTTTTTGTAGTTCCGTGGTGGGTTCTGATAAAATCAATGATTTGTTCGGGCAATTTATGTTTATGGGCCAGTTCAACCCCGTGGTCCAGATGTTCGAGGATAATCTGAGCGCTCTCGAGAGCCGTGTGATTCTGATGGGGATTTAAACCCATAGCTTGGTTTTCAGAGAAATATTGTGGCTGTGCTATTTTGCCAATGTCATGGTACATCGCTCCCGCACGGGCCAATAAAGGATTGCCTCCCAGTCGTAAAATCGCTTCTTCGGCCAGATTGGCTACCTGCAGAGAATGCTGATTGGTTCCGGGAGCTTCTTCTGAAAGTCTGCGAAGTAACTTTTGACTTGAGTTAGACAATTCAATCAGAGTCACATCCGACACGAAGCCAAAGGATTTCTCCATTACAAATACCAACAGGTAAGTGATTAATGTGAGTGCTGCATTTGCAAGAAACCATTTCAACTGGTTAAGATCTATGTTCAGGTTTGCTTCCTGCATCAGTGAGATCCCCGTGTAAGTAATTGCATAAGTGAAGAAAATGACAATGGACGTCAGGATGATCTGTTCACGGCGCTGCAGTTTATTCTGGATGATGACCGCGATACTGCCGGCAGGGATGGAAAGAAGAACAAATTCATATCCGTTGGGAACCATAAATCCTATAATGAGGGCTGTGATGGTGTTAACGAAAATGGCCAGACGGGCATCGAGGAAAGTCCGGATGATCAGGGCCAGCACTGTGAAGGGTACCAGATAGATAGGGAACGTATCGTACGAAATGGCGATCCTGTAGAACAAGATCATCAGGATCATCATGGCCAGTGTAAACGTTATGTCTCGTTTTGATTTCAACAGGTATCGCCTTATCTGGAAGATGAACAGGAATAAAGTGAGAAGTAAAACTGTGATAAAGATCAGTTTTCCCAATACAATAAGGTAATATTTTTTCAGATCGCCATGATTGCTTTCAACACTCTCTTTTAACGATTCCAGAATAGTATAGGTGCGAGGAGAGATGACATCGCCTTTAGCCACAATCCGTTCTCCTTCCTGAACGACTCCTCTGGTCGTGGATACGTTATCAAGAATCTTATTCCGTTCTGCTTCTGTTTTTACGGCGTCGTAGATCAGATTGGCCGAGATGAAGTCTTCAGGATTCAGCTTTTCAATGGTCAGCTTCAGATCTTTGTCTGAATCCTTTAAATCATTTAATTCAAAGACAGCTTTGGTATAAGCCGTCTTCAGTGAATGGATCTGGCTGACCGGTATTTTTTGAGCTACGTTTCCTCTTATTGCATAGACTTCTTTTTTCCTGTTGCTCAGATAAGGATAACTGCCGGGTGACTGTTCCAGGATTCCCGTGTTGTATAATTTTTCAAAGACTTCAAGCACTTTTGCTTTAACCACCCTGGCATAGATGATTTCGGTTGTCTCTTTTCTGAATATCTCATCAATTTTATTTGAAAGGGAAGTGATTTGATTTTGGGCCATTGAATCCCGGAAGGAGAGGTAAGGAGTCAGCTTATTGAGTGCCGAGTCCCTTTCAATTTTAATCTCCTTGTCTGATTTCAGGATAGCAAAAGTGTAAGGGGCGATCAATGTTTCGTGCATCCAGGGCCTGCCTTTATGAAACTCATAACGGAACCGTCTCTCCTGGGGCATTAAAAAGTAAAGAACAACCAAAGTGAGACAAAAAATGAGAGACAGATATATTGAGTGCCATGAGGAGGAATTAAACCAATCCCTCTTTTCATTGTTCATAATACAATTACATAAAGATTAAAATTTATACCAAAATATACTATATTTGGAATGATTCAAAAGTAATTTTTTTTAATGAAATACGGCATATCTAACTTAAGTATTGTCCCGATGAGGGCAGAACCAAGAGAAAAAAGCGAAATGTGTACCCAGATTCTTTTCGGAGAGCATTATACAATCGTTGAGGAGAGTACCAAATGGTGCCGGGTAAAGCTTGGATTCGATGGTTTTGAAGGATGGATTGACCAGAAAATAGTGAATGAAATACCCGAAGAAAATTTCACACGATTGAATGAAAATCTTCCTTTAGTCACAACGGATATATTCAATATTGTACAACCGTTGGGAGGATATAAGAATTTTCTAATTGTTGCAGGAAGTTCTCTTCCTGATTTTGACCCTGAAAATAAGACTTTCCGGATTGGTGAGACCATGTATGTCATGCAGGGAAATATTCTCTCGTCTACCGATCGGAATATCAGGGAGGTCATTATTGAGAAGGCATTGAATTATTTCAATTCTCCCTATCTGTGGGGGGGAAGATCACCCTTCGGAATCGATTGTTCAGGATTTTCACAGATTTTATACAAGATGGCTGGAATTCTGATCCCAAGGAATGCTTCAGACCAATCACTCCTGGGCGACACTCTTGGTTTCCTGGAAGAGAGTAAACCGGGAGACCTTGCTTTCTTTGACAATGATGAGGGAAATATTATTCATGTGGGAGTGATCTGGGAGAAAAACAAAATTATTCATTCTTCAGGAATGGTTCGTATTGACAATATCGATCAGTTCGGAATTTATAATGTGGATTCCAAAAGGTATTCACATAAACTGAGAATAATGCGCCGAATTATAAAAGACGGATAGACTTTAGACTTAAGGCTGCAGGCTTTAGGGTCGTTGGGAAAGTAATAACCTGATCCTTAAAAAAACCTCAGTAGATGGGATTGATCTTTCTCTTTCACCAACCTGATTACCTGATTTTAAAATAATGAGGTAATCAGGTGGATTTTTCTCTCTCGACCATTCTACTTAGGTGTCAACACCAGATTAGGTTTTTAAAACTGCTTTGGCAACTTAAAAACTCCTAATATAATGATTACTATTTCATTAAAGGACAAAACGCCACCAAGACACGAGACACCAAATTTTCACCAAATACTTTGGTGAACTTTGGAGATTTTGAGATTTGGTGGCATAAACAATGTTATTTATTTTGATGTTCATTTTTTCCCTTAGTAGCAAGAATGGTAAACAAAATACTTCCCTTATTCGCTTATTAAATAGTCTAAAGAATTAAAATTGCACGAGATGGAATATTGCTACAAATACCCCAGGCCAGCCTTGACCGTTGATGCCATTGTGATTGCACGCAAAGCGGTCTCCGGTCTCCAGTCTCCGGTTTCCGTTCTCCTTATCCAGCGGAAAAACGATCCTTATAAAGGGAAATGGGCACTGCCGGGAGGATTTGTTGATGTGCATGAAACCTTGAAAGAAGCTGCTGCCCGTGAATTAAAAGAGGAAACCGGGGTTGAGGGAATCGATCTGGAGCAGTTCCGGGTGTTTGATGCCCCTGACAGGGACCCAAGGGAAAGAACCATTTCAGTTGTTCATTATGGTTTTACGGATAAAATTTTACCGGTAAAAGGAAGCGATGATGCACAGGATGCGAGATGGTTTCCTTTGGATGCTTTGCCCGAGCTGGCCTTTGATCACGGGGAAGTAATAAGTAGGTTTGTAGACTTAAGGCAATGGATAATGGATAATGGATAATGGACAATGGATAATGGATAATGAAGTCCATTATATTAAAACCTTATCCTATTCTTTTAACCTTAGTAGAGAATTGAAGAAACAAAAAACAAACCAACCTTATTAACGTGAGTTCGATGTAAGGAATAGATAACCTAATCTGTCGAAAACACCTAAGTAGGAGATCGAATACCTCTATATTTTACCTAATTACCTAATCTAAATTAATAAATTAGGTAATTAGGTCAGGAATGTCGTGGGATTTCCATCTTCTACTTAGGTGTTTTCACCAGATTAGGTTACCAAAACGAAATTTGAATCAAACAAACCAGATGTCACTTTTAATATTACTTATATCGAACTCACGTTATTACCTTATTTAGAATTAAGAATTGAACCATTCAGCACATCAGCACCTCAACCAATCAGCACATCACTTCTATCTCCTTGCGTTCAGCGCATCCGATATCTTCTTCAATGTCTTGATTATCCACGATATCCCCGAATAATCTCCCACGGTAGGGATGATCCTGACCACCAGTTCGTAGATGGCGATCAGCGCCCCTGCAGCTACCTTGAAAATCCCCGGGTGCTCCGACGGCAGAACCATCGTGCTGTCGCTGTTGATATTCACGATACACCCTGCAAAAAACAATAAGAAGGTAATTATTGCGATGATGAAGATTTTAATGTTTTTCATGATATAAATATTTTTTAGTTAAGAATTTAAATGTAAGTTCTTGCTCTATTGCCGTCTGCTTTAGCTGACGGACCTGAATTTATGCTGAAAGAGGCTTTAGCCGCATTTTATTGAATCAATAAACAGATGTGGCTAAAGCCATTTAAAGAACTTACATCTTCCCGTCAGTTAAAACTGACGGCAATGGAAAAACCCTGCCTACAGCCTAAAGCCTACAGCCTAAAGCCTACACCACCGTTACCGCCCCTGCAAACCGGCTGCTGGCTACATCATCGCCCTTGGCATTGATAAAGGCCATGTAGCACTGCACCAGATCCCCCGACCAGCTGTCGGGCACGGTGACCGTCTGGGTGCCGTCGGCACGCTCGGCCAGCTCGTTGACCGTTACAGCCTGGTGCTTCACAGGGTTGTACACCACCAGCAGGGTCTTGTCCTGGGCGCTGGCCCCTACCTCGCCCGAATTGTCGTCCCAGGTGAAGGTCACCGTCCCGGCCACCCCTGCGGCAGCTGCCTGGTTGAGGGCTGCAGGCAGAGAACCCCGGCTGACCAATGCATTCGGATAGTCGATGGCGAAATTGGGGTACGCCCCGGTAATCGCATTTTTGATGTTATACCCCATCGCGGCATTGATCCCGGTCTTTTTCACCGCGTAGTTTTTGAACCCTGTTTTCAGGAATTCACTCAGTGGCTGCAAAAAGCCCATGGTGACTGAGAATTTCTGCCTTTGCGCCAGCTGGCCTGCCGTCTGCGGATTGCTCACGCTGGCTGCGATGCCCCTCATGTAGGAGATCCCCTTCCAGGTTCCCCCGATTACGGTTCCTACCTTTCCCGAGAAACCGCCTAACACTCCTTGTTTAATTGTTCCCATTTTGCTTTAAATTTAGTTTGCTGTTAGTAATAAAATGTTCTCTTTAATTATTCCTAGACATTTGCATACCTCATACTCCAATTCTCCGGTCCCTGGCGTGAGCATCATACTGGACTTGATACGGACTTGGTACGACGCAAACACGAGGGGTTCCCGATTGATATAAAGGTACGATGAATGGGGGTAATAGCCTGAAGATTAGGGATATTTGCAGTTGTATGCAGTGCTGTGCAGTTGTGTGCAGGTAGAGATGCGATTAATCGCGTCTCTACGTAGAGACGCACGGCGGTGCGTCTTTATGTAGCCCGAAGGGCTTTAACGTGCATAACCTCCGGTGAAGCCGGAGGCAATCGCATCCTATCTGCCTCCAGCCCCGAAGGGGTTGAATGTGAAGACCTAAAGCCTGTCCCTGATTTTGATCTGTTCCATATAGGAGCACAAATCACTGGCCAGATACTGAATTCTCTTTCCTTTTTTAATGTAAGGTATTGATCCGTCTGCACGGAGATAAGCCAGGGTGCGAGGACTAATATGCAGGATCCGGCAGGCCCCCTCTTCTACGTAGCCATCCGCCGTAGAGACGCGATTTATCGCGTCTCTATCTGAGACGCAAGGCCTTGCGTCTCTACAAGGTTGCCCGGCAACAGGCGATTTTAAAACCAAATCTATTTTGCCGATCAGTTCAATGATCATTTCTTTCAGCCGGTTAACAGCTTTTACGATTTCAAATATTTCTTCCATGGTATTTTTATGATCATTTTTGGGTTAAAAATCTTGATGAATATTTCTCACGATACTTATTTTCAGTTGACAAAAAAAGACCTTTATTATATTGTATATTAATTACTTATAAAATATTTAGTTGACATTTGGTTGACAAATGACGATAGTGCTTTTCTTTGATTTTGTCAACTGTTTGTTAACTCTTTTTTATATATATTATTAATAAACAATAACTTAGAAGGGTATTTTTGTTAACTCCAAAAATCAATCGGGAGCGCTGAGTATCTTGCTGATTGCTGCGCGGGTGACGTTACACATTTCGGCGATGGTATTTCGTTTAATGCCCATCTGCTCGATCCTTGCCAACTCGCTCCGGTAATTCGACAGGCTGTATTTCCGGGTACTCTTTTCGGGGGCTGTGCTCAAAGGGAGCTGAACATCGCTTAACGGAAAGAGCGCCTCGTACGTGAAACCGGTACCCACCACCGGGTGATCGCCAAGGGTAACGACCGGCACACTTTCATTGTAAATCTCGCGGTGTTTGGTCTTTGCATGGCAGAAAAAATACCTTCCATCCCGTGTTTTATCGAGGTAAAAGATCTCCTTGAAAAAGTTCCCGATCATCGAGGAACCGTAAAACGAGGTGGGGAGCACCGCCACCGCCGGATTGAATTTCACCGTGTGGGCGATGATCACGATCGACGCGCCCGTCTGGATTCTCATGCGGTTGAGGAACTCGATAAAGCGGGTCACTTCCTCGGCTTTCAGCAGATCGGGAAGCAGCTTGGATATATTGTCAATAATGATCAGCTCCGCCTTTTTCTCGACGGCTATATCCAGGATCTTCAAAAGAAGGTCGTAATTAAACAACGGCCTTTCCGAAACCGGTTCGTGCAGGTAGATGAGGTTTTCAAGCAGCAGGGGGTCTCCCGAGGCGATCACCTGTTCATGCCGTTCATAGAGGGTTTGTGCATCGTTTTCCAAATCGACTGCCAGCACCACCTTGGGCTCGCATTCATTGAGCAAGGCAGAACAGCCGGCCACGCTCGTACCTGTCGCTGCTGCGTGTGCGAATTGAAACACGGCCATCGACTTTCCGTAATTGGGCGGAGCATAAAAATAACTGACCGTATTTTCGTAAACAAAGGCGCCGACGATCTTGCGGCGGGGTTTTTCAAGCCTGCCCTCCTCGATCACCTGGGCGATGGGGCGGACGTGGAAATAATTATTTGTATTGTCTGTCATAGAATTAAGAATTAAGAATTAAGAATTGCGGAGAGATTCCTCACTTCGTTCGGAATGACATTTCATCTTAGAGGGCGGGTATGGGGCGGCGAAGCCGCCCCATACCCTAAAAAATTCGCTTAATTGTCATTCCGAATGAAGCGAAGCGGAGTGAGGAATCTCTAATTGGAGTTCAGGTATTTGTGCGCCAGATCGCCGATGCATTGTTTAAAATCGCCGTTATAATCAAGCTCTGAGATAATCTGGACGTCTGAATACCCCTTGTTTTTCAGGAAAGGCCTGGCATTGGAGCTGAAATTGGTCATGATGTGAATTCCTTCAGCAGGGTAGAGGTTGTATTTGGCGCTGCTCCCTTCGCGCAGTTCTTTCCCGGCCCGTGTCCAGAGCTCACCTTTCTGTTTCCAGCCATGCCTCCTGAGCGCATCTTCCGCCAGCGCATGCACAGCGGGAATGCGGTTGAGCAATTCGCTTGGCTTTGGATCAGAAGGAGAATACGCGGGGGGAAGGTTTCTCACGGCTGATTTACGGCGCTCCCTTAAAGCATCAACGAAGACGAAAGAGACGCCGGGGGGCGTCTCTTTCGTCATTTTCTCCGTTTCCTGCCTTTCTTCCGTCTTTGGCTGCAGCCTGAGCAGGGATTCTTCGCTGACGAACCCGTCTTCAAAGAAGTAAACCTCAGGATCCCAGCAGATAAACGACAGCCTCGACACATCGCTGCAGGCCCCGTCCACGGGAATACCGTAGGCTCCCTGAAGATAAAAGCTTATTAATTCATAATACAATCCGTACTTATCCGCCGTGCCTCCCTTTACCCTGACCACGAGGCGCAGTCCTTCTCCGCTGGGGGTAACGTAAACAAGCACCGGATTCAGGAAACAGTCCTTCGATAGCCGCTCTTTCAGGGCCGGGGTGAAATCCAGGTGATCAATATCGATGGCCACCAGGGATGCCCACTCTTTTAAACCGTCCTTGCAGCGGCGGAAAAATTCTCCGGCAAAGGTAACGCAGGCCAATTTCTTTTTCAGGCTGATATCCTGCCTGATTTTCAGGGTAAGATCCTTTAACGTGTCACCTTTGATCAGGTTGTAGATAAAGGCAAGGCTCACGGCAACAGTCGGGGTAACACGGGTTAAACTGTTGAAAAAACTGATGATGTTTTTATCTGACATTAGGCTGATTTTTTAGAAGGTTGATTAAAACAGTTCGCAGATTCTGCAGCCACAGGCCGCGATGTTGCAATCCGGAATGGCCGGATGGAATGGCGGATATCGACGATCGTATGGACGAGGTTTTCGATTTCCTCTTGCCTGCCCCAAAGATCAGGGTTACAAACGATGGAAGCTTCCCATCCCTGGTGGCGGACATCGACAAACAGGCATTCACCCGGTGAGAGAAAGCACCGGTAATAGATTTTCGGCACAACCGGTTTTCTGGGTTTGGGGCTGCGGGTGAGGTAAGCGGCAATCTGTGGGTGATCGTCGATCGCTTTGAGCACTTCCGATAATACGTAAAACACATGATTCCCGTGGCGGTGCTTTTTGATCAGCCCTTTTTTTATTAGGCGTTTGCCGGTTGAGAGGCTGCAGTTAAGGAATTTTGCCAGCGCTACGGTAGAGAATAAAAAGGCCTCCTCTTCGGTGAAAGGATCATCGGTCCGTTCAAGGTTCTGGATAAGCATCCGCTGAAAGCGGGAAAGATGAGACCTTAGAATGGCGGTCTCACGTGGTAATGAATTAGCAAAACTTTCCCCCTTTTTTTTCAATGATTTTAATACTAAACTGTCCATAAAATTATTAATTTATGTTTAATAATATGGGTTTAGGTGTGCACTACCTTTACCCCTTTATTTGTCATTGACAAAGGCAAAAGTATACAATAAAAATCAATGGAAGTAAGGATAACTAACTATATATCAATTCTTTTACAAGCATATCAATGTTTCGACAGAAATTGATATTTTTGATGTACTTTTTTAGAAATAATTACAAAAGACTATAATTTGTATAAATTTCCCGTTCAAAATTGATATTAAGGTTGCATCTTGTAAAATAATTATTGTAAAATAAAGATGTACAGTCAATTAATGTGCTATCATTTACTTTGAAAACTGTTTATGGTAGTGCTTTTAATCTTTTTTTAATATCATCAAGATCATAAAAATCATCAACTGACGAGTAAATTTCATTTTCCGTTTCTTTTAGATTTAATCTTATTTTACAGGATTTAATTTTTTGATGTTGGTTATTATTTAATTTTTTAATTTTTTCAGTTAAGTAGGTGATCTTCCTATTGAGCCGTGATACTTATTCCCCTGGCTACCGCACGATTGTATCGCGTGGTTTTATTAGTAATAGAGCCACACGATACAATCGTGCGGCAGCTGCGTTCGGGAGTAACGGGCTGTGTTTTGATTTTCTCAAATTGTAAAATGAGGTCGTTGTAAGTTTCCATAATTAATTGGTTCTGATTGGTTAGTTCAAAACTACTAAACAGAATTATTATTACAAACAAATAATAAAGAAAATATTATAAAAAAGATTCGGTTAAATAAAGAATCCGGACGGAGGGGGGGGGATTTTCAGGGAAGCTTGAAACAGAGCCACACGATAAAATCGTGCTGCAGCGGAGCTTTTTACTGTTCACCCTTCACTGCCTGTTTTATGCTGGCTTTAAGAACAGATACGGTTTCGGGGCCTTCGTTCAACAAAAGATCCAATATACTCAGATTCGGACAGAATGGGGCTTTATCCTGGAAGACCTGTGAATAGGGTATGATTTCGAAATCTTCATCTGCTTCCTGTTTATGCAATTTAGGATGAATCGTGTAGCGGAAATCCTTTGTGTCTTCAGCAACATCTTCCGCTTTCAGATAGGATTCTGTAAAGGCAATTCCCGGTTCTATTTTGATTAAATCAAGGATTACATCCTGGATTTCAGTATTGAAATCAATCAGGTATTTCCATTTCCGGGTGTGATAGAAAGGCGCCAGATCGTCAGC
>CAXXGM010000005.1:0-187657 GCA_963677325.2 Prolixibacteraceae bacterium | reverse complement strand
CGTCAAGGTACCATTTAGGGTAAGAACAAAGTACAAATAAAGAGCGGGAAAGAACTGTCTGAAGCTATTTTGGATTATAGTCTCATATTCATTTTCAGTAATCCGATTCTTTAATATATTTCCAGGCCATTTATTATTTCTAAAAAAATTAAATTAGATTTGAAACCTTTTAGAATGAAAATGGATTTCTAATTACCTGACTAAAAAACACATGAACAAAGTTCTTTTAAAATGTACGATCGCTTCCGCTTTGGGCGGGCTTTTGTTTGGTTATGATACCGTAATCATTAATGGAGCCATGCTCGGACTGATAGAATATTTCAGGCTTAGTCCTGCTCTACAAGGATGGGCCGTTAGTTCGGCCCTTGTGGGATGTATCATTGGCACCCTGATTATTGGGAAACCCGGAGATTTATATGGTTCAAAGAAGTTACTGCAGATGTTGGCTGTTTTGTTTTTAGCTTCTTCGGTAGGATGCGGTTTAGCCACAAACATCAGCACATTCATTGTATTCCGCTTTATCGGCGGTCTTGCCATTGGCGGTTCATCGGTACTGTGTCCTGTTTATATTTCTGAAATTGCTCCTCCCAAACACAGAGGAGTACTGGCCTCTACCTTTCAGCTCGCCATTGTATCGGGGATCCTGTTGTCGCTGATATCAAATTACCTGCTTCTGAATTTTGGGGAGAATAACTGGCGATGGATGCTTTCAAGCGGGGCCATTCCGGCAGTGGCTTTTTTTTCAATGCTTCTGATGATCAGGAAAAGTCCAAGGTGGCTGGTCAAAAAAGGACGCATCGAGGAGGCAAGAAAAAATATCGAAGAATTGTCCTCTCATGAGATTGATACAGAACAGACCATCCTGGATATAAAGGAATCGATCAAACTGGAAGAGGCAGGGAAAAAGATAAATCTGATCAAAAAACCTTTCCGCAGGATCGTTTTCATCGGAATATTTGTAGGAATTTTCAGCCAACTGACAGGCATTGGTGTAGTATTCTATTATTCGGCCCAGATATTCAGTATTGCAGGATTTTCCAATGACACTTCGATGGCACAGAGCGTAATATTGGGTGTTACAAATCTTGTTTTTACTCTCCTTGCCATGACCATAATCGATAAAGTAGGAAGAAAAAAATTACTATTAGCCGGTCAGCTGGGGATGGCGGCTGTACTTGGTTTATTCGGATATGGATTGCTTACCGGGAATATTACAGGTTATTGGCTGGTATCCTTGTTAGTGGCCTATATTGCTTTTTTTGCGGCATCGCAGGGTGTGGTGGTGTGGGTACTGCTTTCAGAAATGTTCCCCAACATTATCAGGGCCAGGGGCGCCTCGTTAGGATCATTCTCAAACTGGGCTATCAGTGCATCACTCAATTTCTCCTTTCCTTTAATCATCGGATTTTTTGGAACAACACATTCAGCACAGCAAATAGGATTAAGTTATGCCTTTATCTTTTTCTCCGTATTAACCTTTATCGGATTTCTGTATCTGAACAAATATTTGATTGAAACTAAAGGTAAAACACTGGAGCACATAGAAAAGGAAGTGCTATGCTGAAGAAGGAGTATCGCTTATAGGGTATAGGATTAGAGACTTGGGGAATGAGAAAATTGGGTACCTGGTTCGCAACTTTGAGACCCTGAACCCCGAACCCTAAACCCCAAACATTGAAACTTTAGTAACTCTTGAAACTTTAACAAACATGAACGGAAACCAAAGAATTCAAGCTGCTTTAAAAGGTCAGAAACCAGACAGGACGCCGGTAATGCTGCACAATTTTATGATGGCAGCCAAAGAATGCGGAGTCAGCATGGAGCAATACAGGAACAGCCCTTCCGTCATTGCCGATGTGTTTAAGGCTTCCATCGAGAAATACGGGTACGATGGCATCCTTATCGATATCGATACCTCAACCATGGCAGGCGCAGTGGGCGTTAAGGTTGATTTTCCGGTTGATTCGCCCGCCCGGACTGTTTCAGGCAATTTAATAAACCTGGAGGATGTTGAGCGTCTTAAGCCGGTTAACGTGGAGGATTACAAGTATATCCGGATCTGGCTTGAAGCCGTGCGCATGCTGAAGGAATATTTTAAAGATGAAATATATATCCGGGGAAACTGCGATCAAGCGCCTTTTTCATTGGCCAGCATGATGAGAGGGACAGAAAACTGGATGCTCGATTTAATGATTGGTCCTGATGAACTGCTTGAGCAATTACTTGAATACTGTACCAATGCAGGTATCCAGTTTATAAAATTAATGGCTCAAACCGGTTGTGATATGGTTTCAAATGGAGACAGCCCTGCCGGGCCGGATATGATATCTCCTGAAATGTATCTTAAATACGCTATGCCCTATGAGAGAAAACTGGTAAAGGCAGCCCATCAATCAAATGTATCTTACGCTCTGCACATTTGCGGAAATACGGATGTGATTCTGGAATCCATGTTGTTGACAGAGGCCGATGCTTTTGAACTGGATTACAAAACCGATATCCGCAAAGCTTTCGATTTATTCAATAAAACAGCCACTTTTATTGGCAACATTGACCCAAGCGGTATATTATGTATGGGAACTGCAAATGAAGTTCAACAAAAAACTTTGGAATTATTAAACATTTATAAAAATTCCAACCGATTTATCCTGAACGCCGGATGCGCTATACCCTCCAACACCCCCGAGGAAAATTTAAGGATGATGATTGAAACAGCAAGAAATTTTTAAAAATCAGACATTTTATTGTTTTTCAAAAAGCTGAAGGATTTTTTCTTTCACCATCTCCGGATCAGGATTTAACGGAAATACAAGCGAAGGCTCAAGATAGTTTATTGAATTTTCTTCCTTGAACTTATTGATCCCGCCACCTGTAATGTTAAGCATGATAACAGAATCAGAATTTAATGATCCTTCTTGTACTGACTTGATTAATGAAGCTACAGCCACTGCTGCTGCCGGTTCAAGATCATTACCTTCGGTACTCTGGAAGAGATTGTTGGCTTCCTGGGCTTCCTGATTGGTCACTGCGATTATATCTCCTCCCATGTCGTTCATTGCATCATACAAGCCTCCTTTTAAACTATAAGGAGGTTTTCGGTTGGAAAGGACTTTAGCGATAATTTCCTCGACCTGTTTCCGTGCCAAAGCATTATCTATTGGAAGCATATCTCTCGAACCAGCATCCCATGCTTCTTTTATAGGTACGAAAGGAATATTCTGAGACAATATCAGTTTCATTTTATTTTGGCCATACCTTCCGTCTTCAATCAGCCTGATGTTGGCCTCCCATGCTGCAATAGCCCCTGTCCCGCTTCCGATAGCCTGGAAGTAATAATCAGGTATCTTTCCTATCGTTGTTACGGCTGACAATACAGTCGTTCCCATTCCATCACGGCGAGCCACATTTTTTGCACCACCTTCGGGGAAGAAACCGGTAATTTCACAAGCGATATTTGAAAGATGAATAGCATCGAAATAATCACCTCCGGATTCACAGGCGATAAGTTTAACACATGGATCAATTTCCTGCGAAAACCATAAAGCTTTAAGGCAATCTTTGGGAACACATATAAGAACAGGAATTTTATTTTCAGAACATACTTTGGCAAAAGCTCTGGCTGTATTTCCGGCGGAGGCAACCACCATAACGGATCCATTCATTTCATTTGACCTGGCGCAAACCGAAAAAGCCTCACACTCCTTAAAGGAACCGGTTTTCATCATTGCTCCCTTTTCAGGCCAGTACCCGTTAAAAGTGATGTAAAGATTTCTTAATCCAAGCTCTTTTGCCAATCCGAAACTTTTGTAAGTTACCGGTGATCCGGAACCTTTTAAGATCCGGTGAATTGGAAGCCAATCAGAAAACCTGTAGATCCCAGGGTTATCATTATGAATTCTGAGCTGCTTTTGATCATAAATTGCACGAACTAACCCTGGTTCTTCATTGTTGGGGCAATTTAATTCCCAATTCTTATCTTCAAATTTTGCTCCGCAGCACAAGGATTGGAGGTAGTATTTCGTCTTAGCGAATTCAGTTGTCATTATCGTCGGTATTTGAGAATCCAAAAATAACTTTTTGAAAGGAGAAAGTAAAAAAGTATTTTGATTAAAACGAAAAAGGAGCTTTAGGCTCCTTTTTTCTTATTTTTAATATTCTACAATTTTCAGTTTACGCCAGCGTACTTTTATTCCACCGCCTGAATGTATTTGCAAAGCAATAGAACCATTACCTTTTCCGACCTTGGCATCCATAAAGTCAACCATTGGCTGGCCGTTTAACCAGGTCTGGATATGATCACCTACAACTTTAAGACGCATTTTATTCCATTCCCCGGGTTTCAGAATATTCTCCTTATCATCAGGAATTTCTTTTATCCAGCCCCTGCCGTAGGATTCATAGATACCCGCTGTATTCATTCCTTTGGGCGCTACCTCACACTGCCATCCCGAGATTTTTGTACCCTCGCAGCTTGAACGGAAGAAAACTCCGCTATTTCCATTGGCTTCCTGCAGAAATTCAACAGTCAGATCAAAATCCTTATACGTCTTATTGGTCAATAAGTATCCATATTGTTTATCGGGACCACTTTCACAGACAAGATTCCCTTTATCAACAAACCATTTTTCTGTACCATAAACAGTCCATCCCGTCAGGTCTTTCCCATTGAAAAGGGATTTCTTTTTAGCTTGTGAAGTAAAACCGAAGACAAGCAAAGCAGCCAAACAAATTAATATCTTCTTCATTTTTAACTGGTTATTTTAGTGAATGATTAATCTTAAAGCTCTTTAATTTTTATATTACGGAACCAAATATAGCTACCGTGATCCTGCAATGATATTTTACCTTTTTTAGCCATCCCGTAATCAGGAAAATCTTTCCATTTCCCCTCACTTTTACGTTTGTTCCAGTCATCAGTCCATCTTTCGAATTCCACAATTTTTTCGCCGTTTAACCACTGTTCCACATGATTTTTATTGACGATGATCTTTGTTGTATTGAATTCAGAACCTCCAACCATTTGAAGTTTCTTTTTTGATTTATCGGCATTGTACATCCCGTAATTGGCACCGGTCAATTGCCATTCTTCAACTTTATCAGGAAAACCGATATCATCCAAAAGCTGATATTCAGGACCCGTGTAATAAACAGCCTTATATTTTGGATCTTCGATCACCCCATAAAGAACGCCACTGTTGCCCCCATGAGCGATGCGCCATTCCAGACTGAGTTCGAAATTCTCATAATCCTTTTTCGTGATAAGATCACCACCAATATCGGCTCCGTGACCAAGGGACATCAGACATCCATCCTTTACTACCCAGCCGCCTGAAACATCTTCGCCATTAAACCCTTTCCACTGATCATAGCTTTGTCCGTCAAATAAGAGCTTCCAGCCTTCCGCTTTTTCCTGATCGGTTAAAACATTGTTTGCAACAGCGATATTTTCAGCAGGCGCAACAGTTTGCTCAATTTTGGATGTCGCAGGATTTTTTGGACTGCACGCAGACAAAACAGCAATTACAGCCAGGGAAACTGATAAAAGAATACTTTTCATACCAATGTTCGAATAATAGTTGATTCTAGTAACAAATTATGATTTAAAAATTGTCGGCTTTACGATAAGCCTCAATTACAGCAAACTCACCCTCTTTACCCTGTTTACTCTTCCCGTGTTCCATACAAAGAACGCCAGTATATCCCTTCTCTTTCAGATGTTTAAAAACATTTAAGAAATTTATCTCTCCGGTTCCGGGTTCCTTTCGTCCAGGATTATCGCCAAGGTGAAATGCGGCAATCTCTGTCCAGGATGAATCAATATTAGGAATCAGATTCCCTTCTGTAATCTGCTGGTGATAAAGGTCATCAACAATTTTGCAGGCTTTACTGTTTACAGCCCGGCAGATAGCGTAGGTTTGAGGCATACCTGAAAGAAACAGCCCCGGATGATCTCTTTTGTTCAGGGGTTCAAGCATGATGGTCATACCACCCCTTTCAGCTATCTCGCTTAATTCCCGCATGATATCTATTACATTAGCGGTTTGATAATCCCATGCCATATTTAGATTAAACCGGCCCGGAACCATTAATGCCTGTTTAAATCCTGTCCTTTTACAAAGTTCAACCCCATCGTTTACCTTCTTTATCAGCATCTCGCGAATAACCGGATCTTTCAGAACCATAGATTCCACCTTGAAATCTGCATAAAGCACGAAGGGGCCCATAGCCATATTTCTGCGAGATAATTCAGAGGCAATTTTCTCCTGAAGTTCAGGAGTTTTTCCCATCAGTCCATTATCAAACATGGCCGTAAATCCCTGATCATTGCAGAATTTTATAGCATCAATAGGATCTTTTCCTGCTGATTCTGAAAACATTTCAAAACCAGGCGCATAATTGAGTTTAAATTTAGCTGAATTGGATGTTTTAGATTCATTGGCCATTCCATTTGAATACGCCAAAGAGCCCATCCCTGCCAGAGAGGAAACGGCAGCAGTTTTAAAAATAAAATTTCTCCTGTCCATAGGTTATCTGTTAATTTGGATTTGGAACCAGGTAAAAATACACTTCAGAAATTACATCCCTGGTTCTTTGGGGATTATGATCCACATTACAAAGTAAATAAGGATTCCTGGACCAACAAATGTGAAAAATGTGGCTAATGCAAACACCAATCTGACGATAGTTGGATCAACAGCCATATAGTTGGCAAGACCTCCACAAACACCTGCGATCATCCTGTCTTTCCTGGACCGCATCAATCGTTTAGGTTCAAGAATTTCCATCCCCGTTTATTTTTGGTTTTCGTTTTCCTGTTCTTCCTGATCGTAAAGTTCTTCTTCGTACTCAAGCTCAAGTTCCATGAATTCTTCAGCCTGCTCGAGCAACTCAGCCTTTAATTCATCACTTTCCGGCTCATCATCAATCCAATGAATTTCCTGGTCAACTGAAAAAGCTTCCACGTCACAGCCAACAATAAATCTCGGCTGTTCTGTATGTATTACAAATATCTTATCCGGAAGCACCTGCGAATTGTCAGCTAAAAGAAACTTTGGTAACATGTTTATAATTTAAATGAGTATTACTCTTCAAAATTACATTTTTTTGTTAAGGAATTCACGATTTTAAAGACATTTTTTGCAGAATGGTTTACTTTCATTTTTTGCATGTTAAAATGTCTGATTTTGTCAGCAAAGAACTGCCATAATTGCATTACAATAAGATATTTAAATCATTTTGACAATAATTTTATTCAAAAAATTAAAAGGCATAATTCTTGAGATACAGTGTGTAATTCATTCTTTTGCTTAAGATGAATTAAATTCATAATTTGTGTTTGAAAAATAATTATAAATTAAAAATGGAGGGTTTAAGTTATGGCATTACTTACAAGATCAAATGAAAGATTGTCTTCTTCGATTCCATCTTTTATCGATTCTTTCTTTAACAGGGATTGGAATGACTGGAACAACATGAACTTCTCGGGAATAAATTCGACTCTTCCTGCATGCAACATTATAGAAGAAAATGATCATTTTATGATTGAAGTTGCTGCCCCTGGTTTAAAAAGGGATGATTTTAAAGTCAGTATCGTTAATAATCAACTTTTAGTCTCATGCGAAAAGAAATCTGAGGAAGAGAGGTCCTCCAGAGACTATTCACGTCACGAATTTTCCTACGAAACTTTCCAGCGTGCTTTTTCATTGCCGGAAGGACAAATCAACGGCGATAACATAAGCGCCAAATACGATAACGGGATTCTCTTTATCACTCTGCCCAAACGCGAGGAAATCAGGTCAAAACCTGCGAAAGAGATTCAGATTCAATAAATGATTAATTTTTAATTATAGGAACCGCCCAATTTAGGGCGGTTTTTTTTCATATAATAGTTAAAAGAAACGGAGTTTAATGGAAACTTCCTTATACCAGCTCTATATCATCTCCGTACCAAGTCCAATACGAGGCTTAGTCATTGCTTATCATATGAATCGAAGAATGTTCAGTTCAATTATAAAGAATAATATAATCTTATGGCAGCCTAACAGACAAAAAACAATCAAAATCTTATTATCATATTTTAGAATCCATATTAAAATTTATATCTTTGGGATAAATACATTAGATTTTAAAAATCATGAAAACTACCTTTCTATCTGGATTATTCCTGATTCTTATTTCAATGTCAAGCGTAGGTCAGAGCTTAGATAAGCAAATACCTGCAATCAAACCGCAAACTGATTCTGTAACGGTTAAGTCAGGCACCATTCATATTGGTTTCCCTAATAATAATGACAGCTTTAGATTAAAAGACAAAATCTCATCAGATTTTAATAAAACAGGTGATATACTGGTTTTTGATCCGGGGGCATCGAGGGATCGTATGCCTAATGCAAATGTCACAACTCCGGGCGTTCATTACCACCTGAAAATTATACCATATACAAATAAAATTATGCCACGGAAAAAAGGCTTACAACCTGAATTACAGCCATGGAAAAAAGAGTTAATGCCATGGAAAAAGGACTCCCTTCTTTTCGGGAATCCTAAGTGATCTGAGTTGGTGAATGGAATTGGTTGACCATAAAATTTACCGGGAATACTTGTCAATATGAAATCAATAAATCCTTTTAATAATAAGTTGATCAGGGAATATCCTGAAATGAAAGAAGAGGAAATTCTTGAAATCATAGATAAGAATTTCCTTGCATTTCAACAATGGAATACCTCGGACTTCAGGCTGCGCAAGGAGAAAATGCTCCTTGCCGGGCAGATTCTTCGAAACAGAAAAAAGGAGTTTTCCCAATTGATCACCATAGAAATGGGAAAGAGAATCGAAGAATCACGCCAGGAAATAGACAAATGTGCCTGGGTTTGCGAATATTATGCTGAAAATGCTGAAGGCATGCTCTCGGATGAACCGATCAAATCGGACGCTGGACAAAGTTTTGTATCCTTCCAGCCTATCGGTCCTGTTCTGGCAATTATGCCGTGGAATTTCCCTTTCTGGCAGGTTTTCAGGTTTGCTGCTCCCACTTTGATGGCAGGAAATTCAGCTTTGTTGAAACATGCATCCAATGTTCAGGGATGTGCACTTGCCATTGAATCGGTCTTTGAAGAAGCTGGTTTCCCTGAAAATTTATTCAGGACCCTGATCATTTCATCGGCTCCGATTGAAACTGTAATTTCAAATGACAACGTACGGGCCATTACCTTAACCGGAAGTGAGGGAGCAGGACGACAAATTGCCTCACTTTCAGGAAAATATCTTAAAAAAACAGTACTGGAATTAGGAGGTTCAGATTCTTTCATCATCTGCGGGGATGCAGATATTGGAGCAGCTGCTAAAAATGCAGCAGGTTCAAGGCTGATCTGTTCCGGCCAATCCTGCATTGCAGCTAAACGCTTTATCGTGGTTAAGGATATGGCTGATCCATTAATCTCTCAGATGAAAGAAATATTTGAATCTCTCAAACCGGGAGATCCCCTGGATGAATCGACCACTTTAGCTCCTCTTGCAAAACCTGATCTGGTCAATGAAATTCAAAGACAAGTCAAAGAATCTGTCCATATGGGAGCAAAAATAATAACAGGTGGAAACAGAATAGCATCTGATGGGAATTTCTTTGCGCCCACCATTATCACGGAAGTTACACCGGAAATGCCCACATTTAAAGAAGAAACTTTTGGTCCTGTGGCAGCGGTAATTGTTGCAAAAGATGAAATTGAAGCCATAAAATTTGCAAACCAGAGTAAATTTGGATTAGGAGCCTCTGTTTGGACAAAAGACACCGGGAAAGCAAGAACCATTGCGACCGAGATAGAATCCGGCTGTGTATTTGTTAATGGAATTGTAAAATCAGACCCGCGTTTGCCTTTCGGAGGAATAAAAAATTCAGGCTATGGTCGCGAACTCTCGTCTTACGGAATAAAAGAATTTGTAAATATTAAAACCATCTGGATAAAATAATGATTATTTCCCTGTTAAGAATAAAGTCATTTTTATAGGTTATTCAAATTGATTCTTTAAAAAACGTGTCATCAAGATATGCTGAATTTGCCGGAAAAAAGGGAAAGGGTAATAAGGACGTAAGGAAGTGTTTAGATGAAGAGGTAAGAAAGTAGGATCCTCTTTAACAGGCAAAAAAAAGAGCCAGTCTTGTGGCTCTTTTTTTGATCGATTAATGTGGGAAAACTATGATAGTTTTACATTTACCGCATTTAATCCTTTTCTTCCTTCGGTAATTTCGAAGGTAACTTCATCATTTTCTCTTATCTTATCGACAAGACCTGTGACGTGTACGAAATACTCTTTTTCAGAGTCATTGTCTTTAATAAACCCAAAACCTTTGGATTCATTAAAAAATTTTACTTTTCCTGATTGCATTTTGTTAATTTTAAATCATGCAAATATAACTTTAAAACATGAAATCCAAACTTTTTTTGAAAATAATGTTAATTTTTATGAAAGTTTTTGTTAATTCTTGTTTAAATGAAGCTAAAAATAAAACATATGTTTTTTTTATCATTATGCAACATTTAAAATCAAAATAACTATCATTCCTAAGAGGTTATGTCAAATAGCACTGATTTACAATATAGTAAACTCCGGTAGAATTTATTTCTGCCTTGCAATTCTCATTTTCCGGTATACACAGGTCTCCAGTTCGCATAACTGGCATTCATGAAGGTTTTTAGTTGGTTGAGAGCCAAAACCGATGATTCCACTGACTGATTTTATGGGCTCCATCAGGCAGGATTCAGAAAGTTTTATGCCACAATGCCCGTATGGAAATAGTGAAAATATTTTCTTCTGTTCCGTTAAGGCCCATCCGCAGTAGCCCGGGCTGTATCGATTTGTAATATACAATCCTTTTTCTTCAAATTCAGAAATTAAGATACCCTGAATTTTTTCAATAGTTGCCTCCACCGAAACTGATCCCAATAAATCCAGGATATAACCTTCCATAAAATCACCAGAAGACATTATTTCTTTGCTCTTCTCTCCTATTTTAGGCCCTGCCGTACAAATAAAAATAATGGCCCCTTCTGAACGGGAAAGCTGAGAAAGCAGTTTTTGATTAGCAATGAAAATAGAATCCTCAAAAGAGAAAAAACCAGCTTCTTCGTCAACTGAAAAGTTGGAAGTACCGAGAATACTTGCTTTTATGTCACACAAGGATGGACCTTTAGCCAAAGCTAAATTAATAATTTCAGGAAAAGGCTCAGGTGATTGTCCGGGCAGATATCCCAATACTTCTTCAACCTGACCAGATGTAATATTTAACTCCTCAAATGAGAAGGCAAAATTTCTTACTTCGTGATACATAATTCTTCAAATTCTTTTTGCACCAATCTATCGCCAAGATCCGGCCCTAAGATAACAAGTTGAGTGGGATTGTTATAATTGGAAATTTCAAATAATTCGAATTGTTCAAAACTACTCTGAAGGGCCATTCCACCCGCATCGGTATTTACATAACCTTTCATCCGATAGGTCCTTCTTGTCCATTTATGCAGGAATAGATCAAGATTGGCAGACGATATGATTTTTGTTGTTTTAATAACAACAGAATCTATATCCGGCCTTCCTCCATCTTCCCTGACTGAACCATTTACTGCAAAGGAGGGTGGACGGAACTTAAATTTTTCATCGAAAATAATATCGCAATAAGCAGTTTTTATGATATCAGCGAAGGGGTTGATACTTTTAATCCTGGACTCAATTCCGGCTATATGATCGGCTGCTAAATCACATTTATTAAGAATAATGGTATCTGCTATCTGTATCTGATGCAGATTTCTTCTAACCCGCTGCAACGTTTTCTCAAAGTTCAGTGCATCAACAACAGTATAAGTATGAGAAAGCCAGACCAGATTTCTTAGCGCAGGTGCTGACAACATCTGACTGACGCTGATTGGATCAGAAAGCCCCGATGCTTCCAGTATCACCACATCAGGATGATACTCAAGAATGAATTCATTCAGTGAGCGGACAAAATCACCCAAAAGGCAGACACAGAAAACAGATCCATTGTTCATCTCGAGGATATCAAAAGATTTCCCCGTTTTCTTTAATTCACTTGTGTCTATATTGACTTCTGCATATTCATTCTGGATGATTGCAATCTTTCTTGTCTCAGAAAAAGTCTCAAGATATCTTTTCAGTAAAGTTGTTTTACCGCTGCCAAGAAATCCGGTTACAAGATAGAAAGGAATCTTTGTCATGATCCGTTAATTCAATTCAGAAACAACTTTCGCAATCTGTCTGATATGCTCAGGAGTTGTTCCGCAGCAACCACCTATAATATTAACTCCTGCATTGATTATTGCTCTTACAAATCTGGCTGTTTGCTCAGGAGATTCAGGAAAGTGCGTTTTACCATCCTGGTAAACAGGCATTCCTGCATTTGCATGAACCAGAACTGGGATATCCTTGTCGATTGATCGTATCTCTTTTACTATTCCAACCATCCCTTCAATCCCATTTCCGCAATTGGCTCCAATGATATCTACACCCTCGGGCACCAATACCTGTAACATTTCAGAGGGCGAAACTCCCATCATCGTCCGGTATTCTCCATTTACGGTCCGTTCAAAAGTCATGGTGCATATAATCTCACAGGAAGTATTTTCCCTGGTGGCTTTAATGGCCAGTTTAGCTTCATCCAGATCAGACATAGTCTCAATGATGATGGCATCGGCGCCACCTTTCTCGAGGGCTATAACCTGGTCCTTAAAAGAATCATAAATCTCCTCTTCTGTCACCTCTCCCATCATGAGAATCTTACCTGTAGGTCCAACAGATCCCAAAACAATCCTGCTGTTTCCGGCGGCTTTACGTGAAATTGCGGCCGCGGCTTCATTCAATTCAGAAGCTTGATTACTCAGATGATAATGAGACAGTTTAAAGCTGTTAGCTCCAAAGCTGTTCGTTTCCACCATATCTGCTCCGGCGTTGATGTAACTAGTTGCAATATCTCTTACATCTTCAGGATGATCAATGTTCCATTTTTCCGGGCATTCTGATGGACCCAATCCTTTGGCATGCAAAAAAGTTCCCCATGCTCCGTCAGAAATTAATACCCTGCCTTGCTTAACCTTCTCGGTGATCTTCTTCATTAATTCTTCGATTCGTAATTCGTAATTCGTAATTTAAATTTAAACTTCCTTAAGCCATTCAATGATCACGTCCACCGAAGGAATTTTTCCCTGTGATTTTACTGTATTTGTCCGAAGAATAACCGCAGGAGAAGAATTCAGTGCAAATTCAGACATTTTATCATTACCGGTAATGTATTTAACATCAATTGTTTTACCGGTCTGAAGAAAAGCAGTTTTAATCCTTGATTTCAATTCTTTTATCTCCTCCTCATCCTTTCCTATCACAATGAATTCGCCATTTTTTGCCTGGATCTTAAGCCGTAACTTCTCATTGATCCTTTTCTGAATTGCAGCGATCAGATCGTTTTTAGGGGGAATCTGGCTGACAAAAGAGATCTTCCCGTCAATACAGATCGTGGGTATATTTTTCACCATCAGAGAGGCCATAAAAGTCACTCCCGACATCTGTTTGATGGCATGTTCCCTCCATTCAACGATTCCGTCAAAATGGGGTGCAATTTTCTTAACAGCCTCAACCATATACTGACAGGGAGCACACGATTCGGAATCGAGAGTGATGATGTCCACTACTACCTTCTCGGTCTGCCCGTAATCTTTCATGTTTAGCAATTTCAGTCCCTGATTTTGTCTTGTCATGGCTCTTACCACTTCCCTTTCATAAGGATCTCTGGCCATTTTAGTAACAGCCATAAGATTCTCAGGAGGTGTTGCCATTGGAAGATCACAGCCCGGGGAGAGAATGAAACCAAGGTCTCCCCCTAAATCCAGACAATCCAGCGAATTAAATTTCACATCTTCCTGTGTTCCCATTAGAAGAACAACAGTCAACTGAAGATTTCCTCCGAAACTGATCTTATGCCTGAGGGCAATTTCTTTTACAAAATCAAGCGGAATATTTTCATCAATACTGATGTTGTCCGGTTTGCATTTACACATCACCTCAATATTCTGCTGGGCATGTCCGCAGACAAAAAAAGAACTCAGGACTCCCTTCTCTCTGATGTATTCAAAGATCTCGGTCATCATTGGGCTCACGGACATTTCAAAAGTACCCGGATCAATCTGGCTGGTCATGGGATCAACTACCGCAATTACATCACAGCCTGACTCGGTATAATAATCGATCATTCTTTTTGCTACTTTCTTGCAAAAAGTAAAAAGCTGTTCAATGTATTCCGGATCTTCAAAAAGCCGGGTAAAAATATCTGTTCCCAACAAATGTAAAGCAAGGGTAAACGGACCTGTTATTAGTCCATAAATTGCCAGATCCGGATATTTTTCGCGTAAACGTCTTGTGGCTTCCATGGCAATAGGCAAACGTCCGTCAGTGACATTCGGAATAACTAAGTCCTCTATGGATTTGCCATCAATCAGAGGATGAGAAATAACTGCAGGTGGATTTTGTTCTGACCAGTTTAATTTACAGCCAAGCAATTCAGCCTCAAGCTGTAAATCAAACATAACAGGCACTCCATCAGGATCGTATAGATCAACAGCTCTGGTTATTCCATCGATAATATGATCCGATGAGCATAAATATTCTTTAGCGCTCACTCCGATCAAACTTCCCCCATGAACTCCCACAAAAGGTACCCATGGAACGGTATCTGTCTTCTCAAGTCGGAAGGCTTTTCGAATTCTTTCTTTACCTGTCATTTTATGTTCCAACTATGTTCAAAGTCTCAATGATTAAAACACTGGAACCTTGAAACATTTATTAATTCAACTTTTTTAAATAATCAATGATGCCCTGTGGATCAGCAGAGTAAACGTCTGCACCAATTTTATCACTGAAGTTCTGAGTTACAGGAGCTCCACCTATTGCAACGATAGTCCCGGGAACAGCTTCCTTAACGGCTTTAACGATCTTCTCCATATTAACCATTGTGGTAGTCAGAAGAGCTGAGAGTCCAACAACAGCACCAGGATTCGCTTGAACTGCTTCAACAAAACGTTCAGCTTTAACGTCTGTACCAAGATCAATGACTTCCCAGCCACTGCCTTCAACCATCATGGCAACAAGGTTTTTGCCTATATCATGAAGGTCACCTTCAACAGTTCCGATGACCATTTTCCCTTTGCGCACAACCGAGCCGTCTGTAAAGAATGGTTTCAAATGTGCCATACCAAAACTCATTGCTTTTGCACTCATCAGCACCTGAGGAACGAATACCTTATTTTCACGGAATTTTACACCTACTTTACCCATTCCCACAACAAGACCTTTATTCAATACATCGTTAGGGGTGATTCCCATTTCCAATGCTTTTTTTGTTAATTCATCAGCACCTTCCTGACCACGCATATCCGGCGGATACGGTGAAGCAAGGTTAATCTTTCCGAATTCAACACAATAAGCAAGTTTTTCAAGTAATTCTTCCATTGTTTATTATTTTTTAAAATTTCTACAGTTAAGGTTTATTTTTATTAATCTCAAAAATATTATTATTAAACTATTTTTCACTATAAAAGAAGATAGATAATTACCATACTCGGATCTTTTCCGCTTCTATATCCTCAAAAGGCCCCGGAGTGGGATTTAATTTTGATCGCACCTTTCCGGCATAGTCATGATCAATCAAGATCGGTGTTCCATTGGGATTTTCGAATCCTTCATTGGGCATCTTGGCTTTCCCGAGCAGCTCAGTAGTAATTAACTTAGTTTTCGGCAAAGCATTCTTTTCGTTCCAGGTCATATTCAGATATGCATGTCCACTCTCCTCCGTTATTTTGAATTCAGGTATGAAATCATGTATTTCGGCTTTATTGATTTCAAGTTTGTAAGGAACTGCTTTCCCGAAATAGATGTTGCCATCGACCCAGGTCGGTAGTTTAGCCCACTGATAACCAACCGTACCGTAGTTATATCTTATATCACCGGCTTTTAATTCGGGTCCTATCCCAAGGAAAATATTATTATAATAACGGTCATCACCCGAAAAAATATTGGATAAACCCGCAACATCCGTTGAATGTGGAAGATGATATGGAGTAAAACGGCTCATTTCAGGTCTTGTAAAAAGTTGACCTGCAATTAAGTTATGAACAATAGCCGAACCTTGCGACATTTGATTGATGCCTATTCTGGAAAGAAGCAAATTATTATCTACAAGTATCGGCCCATGATTTACTTCCATAAAGAGATCCTCAACATCGTTATTATGCAATAAATTTCTTGTGACTCTCGCTCCCTGCGCCATCCAATCAAGCCATATACCGCGACCGCAATCATGAATATGATTCTTCTCTATTTTTGTATCAATGGCTCCATGAAATTTAATTCCTCCAATCTCGGCTCCGCTAAATTGTCGTTTAGCCCAGATGTTATAAATATGATTATTCTCAATTATACTGAACGCTGCCCCCATGCTGCCACAAATACCTGTTTGTTCACAATTGAAAATAACATTGTTCCTTACAATATGAGAACCGATATTCTCTTTGCTCCATCCATTCCGTAGTGTTTTGAATATGGTCTCAATGTAATGGATCGAACCATCAAGGCTTCTGTTTGCAGACCACACATTATGACCTGTTCCTCTTTCTTTTCCCAATGTAATGCCGGAACATTTGGAATCACTGATTACATTATTCTCAATAATCCAGCCTTTGTTCCAATGTGTGGAAATCATCCCAATTTGTTCGGCTGTAGGAGCACCCCATTGTGTGGCCGCCTGGCTGATATGAAAGCCCTGAATTGTAAGATAATTTATTCCAGGTTTATCCGGGTAAAAGCAAGTCTTCCTGGTGCTGATTTCAACTAACTCTTTATTAGGATCGAATTGATGAAAATTAGCCCATATAGTGGTGCTTTTATCATCACTTTCACAATACCAGTTATAGGTTGATGCTTCAGGATCATTAATTTTTGTATTCGCTACCGGGTTGAGAACTTTATCCATTTTAGCCATCTCATACAATGATTTACCATTCAGGAAAACTTCCCCCGTATGATGAATCCTGCCATAGCTTGTGAACCAATCTCCGTAGATTGAATCCTTGTATGGATTGTAATCGCCAAAAAAGGAGTTCGGAATAATTACTTTCCACACCCCTTCTTTTTCACTTTTCCATCCTGTTATAATCTCAGATCCTTTAATCTCTACCTTTTCTCCTTTAGCAGCACGATAGATGATTCTTTTTGAATCGCTCTCACCACCACGGGCAGGATTGATCCATTCTCTGTAAGTTCCGGCATGAACAGTGATCACATCACCAGGTTTTGCCAATTGAGCCGCAAAATTGATCGTCTTAAATGGTTTTGAAGCTGAACCTTCATTCTTATCGCTCCCGTTTACCGACACATGATATTCTTTGGCACAAACTGCCGAGGTTATCAACATCGACAGTAACAAATTAGACAGAAACCTTCCCATCTTAAAATGAATTTTTAACCTTTTATAAATTGCAAACCATTTTTAAATTTTCATGTCACAGAAATACAGATCATTATACAATGTATGTTTCTATTCTTTATGCAATATTTCCAAATAGTTTACATATTATTTCCCTACTTTCCTACCTTCCTACTTTTTCCGGGAACGGATATTGAAAATTAATTTCCATTAAACTCTTTGATCCCTTCCATCATGGCTGCCAGATTTTCTGCAGGAACATTGGCCTGGATATTATGCACCGTGTTAAAGACAAATCCTCCGTCTTTGCCAAAGATCTCACAGTTTTCAATCACCTGTTTCTTTACTTCCTTTGGAGTTCCAAAAGAGAGCATTTTTTGTGTATCAACTCCCCCACCCCAGAAAACAATATCTTTCCCGTAGGTGTTCTTCAGATGATGCGGATCCATGCCTGTTGCATTGATCTGAACCGGATTCAGGATATCAATACCGGCCTCGATAAAATGAGGTATAAAGGTCTCAACCGCCCCGCAGGAATGTTTAAAAGTCTTCCATTCGGTGTTCTGATGGATCCAGTCATTGATCCGTTTATAGTAAGGCAAATACATCTCCCTGAACTGTTCAGGAGAACAAAAGGTAGAGTTCTGTGTTCCAAAATCAGTTCCGCAGATGAAAACGGCATCAATCCTGTTCCCGACTACCGGGTAAATCTTCTTGAAATTCTCTATTGCAATTTCTGTTTGCTTTTCAAAAATAGCATGAACATAATCCGGACGCATGACCGTACTCATATACCATTCAGCCACGTCACGAATGCCTTTGGGATGCTTCAGATTCATTCCGGGAACCAAGGCGATGTCCCCCAGTGCCGTACCACCCATACTTGCAATAATTCCTTTCCCCAAACCGGATAAGGTTTCGATATTTCTTTTCCAGTAGTCAAGAGTTTCATCCGTAACGGGAGTAAATTCTTCAAGATTATCCTCGACATTCAGATTACTGTCATCGATGGGTTCCTGTCGAATAATTGCATCGAAAAAATAGCCTGTATGCGGCATCCTTGCACAAGGTTCCACCGTATCATCCCCGGCAGGATACATCAAAAGGCTCCCATCCGCATCTCTTTTATAAAGAAAATCGACCGGCACAAGCAATTCCTGCCCCCAATTGGCTGTAAAAGGCTTCCATTCACATTCAAAGTTTGGATATCCGAAAATATTATTTCTTCCGTAAGCCCCCAATACATCGATTCCCATGGCCTCCATAAGTTCACTATCAACTTCTCCGAGCATCTGAAATGGTTCGGTTACTTTGATGAGAATATCCTTTAATCCATAGTGGTTACGAAGATTTCTTATCGCATTTACATGTATGCCGGTCACAGCAGTACCACCAAAATCAACCACAATTTTATCCGGCTGTTGGTGATTCAATGTTTTCTTTAAGTTTTCTCTGGAATTCATATTTCGATAATTTAAATTTTCAAAAATAAATAATTGGAAATACAGGTTAATTTAGTTGTTAAGTCAGTCATTCTATTGTTTGACCGTTCGGTTATCAGGTCTGAATTTAAAAACTAAAATTATCTCTTTATTCCCATATAAACCTTCAATCAATTATAAGGGCATTGCCGGCAGATTCCAACCCTCTCGGTAGGTGTGTCGGATGTACTCGTTAGCACGCTCAAGAGCATTGAATTTCTCATATTTCGTCCTGAAATGAGGATGTCCGTCAATTACTTTAAAATCATTGGAAGTGATAAGCTTCAGTTCATCGGTGGGCAAAATATTGGTAATCTGCATTTTTTCTGCGTCCCATCTCAATGATTTATTCAAACCTTGTAACCGGATTGCCAGTACTCCAGAAGGACCATTTCATTGAACGGACCCGAATAGGAAAAATTTGAGGTTCCTTCGACTCTGTTCTCCGGCGATTCTTTGCAGGCCCGTATCCAATCCTGCTCATGAGGCCCGTCGATATAACCTGTAGCTCCCGGAATACGGCGAAGATAAGGCGTCACATTTGGAACCCGTCCGGAAACCAGCCGGGCCTTGAAGCCTCCGCAGTCGCATATCAGGGTATCCTTCGACCCGACAAAGATGCACCCGCCCAAACCATCAGCCATCAGGTTCACACCTTCCGGGAGAAGTTCAGACTTTGCGGGGAAGAGGCCCCCGTCATACCAGTACACTTTAACAGCAGGCATGGCAACTTTGGGCATCTTCTTACGGGCGGGGAATGTAAACTCAACCGTTTCAGCCTGGGGAGCCGATTCTGTGTTGATAGCCGTTGAACTGCCGCGTACCTTTTCGGGGTAGCCTAAATTCAAGGACCGGTATACCGGATCCAGGACATGACAAGCCATGTCACCAAAAGCTCCTGTACCAAAATCCCACCAGCCACGCCAGTTCCATGGAGTATAAACCTCATTATAGGGACGCATCGGGGCAGAGCCAATGAAAAGATCCCAATTTAAAGTACCGGGAGGATTCATTGTCTGGGTAGGACGCTGGAGCCCCTGAGGCCAGATGGGACGATCAGTCCAGGCATGGACTTCTTTAACTTCCCCTATTTCACCATTCCAGATCCATTCGCAGACCTGGCGAACCCCGTTGCCGGAATTGGCCTGGTTTCCCATTTGGGTGGCTACCTTATGCTTTGCAGCAAGTTTTGTCAAAAGCCGCGATTCGTAAATGGAATGGGTAAGCGGCTTCTGGCAATAAACGTGTTTCCCAAGGGTAATGGCGGTGGCTGCAACAATCGCATGTGAATGGTCGGCAGTTGCCACCATTACTCCATCAATGGATTTCCCCAGTTCATCGAACATCTTACGCCAGTCCCAGTAACGTTTGGCATTAGGAAAATCTTTGAAACACCCTTCTGAGTACTTCCAGTCAACGTCACATAAGCCGATGATATTCTCTTTCGACATGCCCTTAAGATTGGGATGACCTTTACCACCGATTCCAATTCCGGCAATATTCATCTTGTCACTCGGAGCTTTATGTCCCAAACCACTTACAGCAAGGCTTGGTACGATTGAAATTCCAGCGGCAGTTAAACTGCTTTGCTTTAAGAAATTTCTTCTTGTTTCTTTATTTTTTCCCATTCTGTTTAGTATAGATTTATTTCAACTCCTTTAGTTTGATGTTGCGGAACCAGATCTGTGTCCCATGGTTTTGCAAAGAGATGTATCCCTCATCAAATTTCCCGTAATCAGGAAAGTTGGCCCATTTGCCGCTGTCCCGAAGTTTTTTCCATTCCGGGCTGTATTTATCAAATTCCACAACCACAACACCGTTGATGATTTGAGTCACATGATTACCATTCACAATCAACATCAGGTGATTCCATTCGCCAAAAGGTTTTGCAGGAAGTGATTTGGGAGGATACATGGCATAATTAGCTCCCATTATCTGCCAATTCTCGAGTGGATCAGGCCAGTTGGCCTGATCGATGATTTGAAATTCAGGACCTGTTTCATAAGGAAATTTATACTTGGGATCTTCTGAAATCTGGTATATAATTCCACTGTTTGTTCCTTTTTCTAATTTAAAATCCACACTTAGTGCAAAATTGCGGTATTTCTTATTGGTGATAATATCCTGGCTTTCGGCTCTTCCTTTAGTCGTTGTTGTAAATGCATCATCTTTAATGATCCAGCAATCTGGAAAATTCTTTAAGTTATAACCATGCCATCCTGCGGTTGTTTTACCATCAAAAAGCAGGTTCCATCCATGTGCCTTTTCTTTTGAAGTCAGTTTATTCAGGGCCGAATTATTAATCTGACCGTAAAGCATAAGAGGATCTTTTTCCTTGTCCCTGGTAAAAGATAGAGAAAGCAAAACCAGCAGACCCAATAAAATTGCAGCAGTTTGTTTTTTCATCTTACTTTTAATTTTAAAATTGACAATTAAAATATTTGTTGATAATACAGGTTTAATCAAATCTGGGAATGAAGACCAATTTGTTGTCGTTTCCCAACAGCAAATATATAATTATAAAATCCTATTGTAAAAATCAAATAATGCACCCAAATACACACGCCAGGTCAAAAAACCGTTTTTTAAATCCATCCCCATAATTACATAAACAATTATGGATCAATTAAATAAATTCATATAAACAAAAAGAAGATTACAAATAAGCAGTGGAAATGTGCAATTATTATCCATCTTTTTTACAATTATAATCTATCTATGTAGTTTCCTGACAACTAATGGAGCATTAAATCTCTGCCAACATAAATGAATATGGACATCCGGATACGTACTTTAACTGATATTCATACATCACATTTTCAGTACCGTTTATCACGTTTCTAACGCTATTTCTCACCCATTGTGGACAGATGACTCCTACCATCCCTGATCTCCCTTGGAAGATCTGGCAGCTTCCAAAAAACAAATTTCTTTAAATCTGAAATAACTGATTACTGATCGCATTCGTTACTTCAACGCTGCTTTTGCGGTATTTTATCGGGGACAACCCCGTGATCCTGTTAAAAGTCCGGGAAAAATAGTACTGGTCATTAAAACCAAGAATATGTGAAATCTGAATAATTTTCATAGTACTGTGAAGCAGATAATCGCACGCTTTATTCATTTTCAGCCGATTGAAATACTCAATTGGCGGATAGCCTGTTTCTCTAATAAATATACGATAAAAATAGGACTCTGAAAAGCCTAAATAATCTGCGAAATCCTTTATGGTAATCTTGTTGCTGATGTTCTCATGCATGTAGTAAATCACCATATTTATGGAGTTACTCGAGAATTCTGCCCTTTTTTTAGCGGAATGATATTGCCTGAGAAATTTGAATGTCCCAAGAAAATGTACCAGGCAAAGATTGGCATAACATAAATGTTCGTATGTAAATCCATTGTATAGCACAGTGTACATCTCTTCAAAAAGATTCAAACGATCCTCGATTCTTGAGGTTTCAGAAGGAACAATTGTCACGGGCCGCTCAAAATCTCTTGCAAACAATCCTGCCTTTTTCCCCATGAAATGAATCCAATAGATAGACCATGGATCTGAATCATCTGCACCATAACTGTGGGCTACACCGGGTGGAATGATGATAAACTGATTTTCGGTCAGAGTGAATCTTTCCCCACCAATGCAAACCCAGCCGCAACCGGAAATACAATAGATAAAAATATATTCGTTGCGGCCTTCTGGACGATTGATGTAATGATACCGTGCATTGGCAAAATGTCCCAAAGAATGGATATACGCTTCTCCCACAAGTTGATTCTTGTTCATTGCTGAAACAAACTGATATGGAACGATCAAAAAATGTTCACCTTTAAAACCATGTTTGATTTTCATCACCGGTGAGTTTTATAAACAGATTCTTTTTCCTGATTTTATTACAGCAAAGATAATCCGTTATTTATTTAACCTGAGTTCAATACGGCATCATTTAACAGAGGCGATTCCGGATGGTATGTTAAAAATGAAATCTCCTCAAAACATTAGGACTGTTCAGCTTGTTTTAAAACGTAAAAATCAAAAATAAAGCAATATGGCACGTGTAAGTACTTATTTAAATTTCACAAGAAATACCGAAGAAGTATTCAATTTCTATAAATCTGTCTTCGGAGGAGAGTTTACCCGCGGAGGTGTAGCACGCTTCAAAGATATTCCTCCTTCAGAAGGAGTCCCGCAGATGGCAGAACAAGATAAAAATCTGGTCATGCACATCGAATTGCCCATACTGGGCGGCGTACATTTATTAATGGGAACAGATGCTCCCGAATCCATGGGCTTTAAAGTTATTCCCGGGAATAACATCTACATTAATCTGGAACCGGATACAAAAGCTGAAACAAAACGCCTGTTTGATGCATTATCAGAAGGAGGTACAGTCACAATGGAGCTCAAGGACATGTTCTGGGGAGCATATTATGGCAGTTGCACCGATAAGTTTGGCATTCAATGGATGTTTAACTGTGCAGAAAAGTAAAATTTTATGAATATGGAAACGAAGGAAAAAACGAGACTTACGGTTCAGACCACTGTCAAAGCCCCGGTTGAGGAAGTATGGAAGCTCTGGAACAATCCCCGGGACGTAGAGAAATGGTACAATGCCTCTGAAGACTGGCATACTCCCCGTGCCGAAAACGATCTTCGTACAGGAGGTCAGTTTACTTACAGGATGGAGGCAAAGGACGGAAGTACAGGATTCGACTTTACCGGGATTTACGATGTAGTGAAACTCAATGAACGGATCGAATACACCTTGGGAGACGGGCGCAGAGTACTGATTGATTTCAGGGAAAACCAGGATGGAACCAATGTCATTGAAAGCTTTGATCTGGAAGACGAAAATCCCCCTGAATTGCAGCGCACCGGCTGGCAGGCCATTTTAGACAACTTTAAAAGACACGTCGAAAATCTCACTGCCTGAGCAATCCTTACAAAACGAGGAATCAGGATCGATGTTATTTAATCGATTTTACAAATTTCACCATCTCCTCCATCAGTCCGGATTTTAATGGCAAATCCGGATTTTTGTAAGTGGAAATATTTGTCTGGGTATCCTGGCCGCATTCCTTCAGAACATGATTCATGTTTTCAAAAATCTTCAGTCTGGCATCCGGCTTCGCGGCCTTAAGCAGTTTGGCATTTTCGGGCGCTACCTGTAAATCTGTTGTTCCCTGAACGATTAAAACAGGAATTTTCAGCTTACTGATCTCATTTGAAGGATTGTATTTCATCCATGAAATCATGTACGGCTGTACCGAAGGCCTGAATAAGCTGTTCAACTCCGGACTTTGGATCTTTATGGTCTTTCCTGCTTTCAGACTGTCCAATATTTTATTGGATTCCATTAAAAGCGATGGCGGAAATTTTCCTTTAAGCTGTTCCCTTAATAGCTGATCCGCAGGCACAGCCACCCCGGCAATGGAAATCAATCCTGATACTTTGGCCTTTTCGGCAGCAACAATCCCGATCAGCGAGCCCTCGCTGTGACCGGCCAGGATGATCCTGGTAAAACGTTTATCATTTTTTAAATAGGAAACCCATTGTACAACGTCGTTGATATAGGTTTCAAACCTCAGCTTATCCTCACTCGTTGTAGCCAGCCTGCTTTTTCCGATGGCCCTTTTATCAAACCGAACACAGGCGATGCCCTCCTTCACCAAACCTTCGGCTATGTATTTATAAGTATTGGTTTTCAACCCGATGGTTGAATTGCCGTCCCGGTCGGTAGGCCCTGAACCCGCAATGATCAGGACAACCGGTGCACTCTTCAGATTGGCAGGGAAAGTCAATGTTCCTGAAATATCCCCTGTCGCAGTTTTCAGAGTAAATTCCGAATCCTGGGCAAAAATCCCTGTTGTCACAAGGTTGAGCAGAAGCAAAACAGATAAGATTTTCATAGAGTAAGTTATTTGATCCGGCTAATTTACAATAAAAATTATATCCATTACTAAAAGGTTTTATATTGTATAGACACAGCCAAACACATTTAAAAAACTCCTTTAACCCATCAGCACTTCCCCATCAAATATAGCTGTCAACATCTTTGGTATTGAATTGGAAGACTGGCGATCCTTTACCATGGGTTCTCCCCATGGTTATTCATAATTTAACCAACTTCGGGGTTTAGAAGCACATCAACAAATTAGCACATCATTTGTGTAGCTCTAAAAATTGTTCAACTTCCCTGCAGAACAACTCTTCATCCTGGCTCATGAGATTATGGCCGCTTATGGGAGAAATGACCATCTTTTTATCTGAGGTATTGATGCGGTTATAGATATCCATTCCCAGCTCTTTCGGGCAAATAAAGTCGTACTGCCCATAAAGTAACAAAGTGGGGGAATTGATTTTATTCAGGGAAGATGAAAATTCCGTCTTGTATAAATCTTTAATGAAATCTGAACCGGAGGAGAATAAGTAATTGAAAAGAATGGAGGTCAGAGGCCAATCTTTTTTGAACAGATTTGATTTAACAATCTGTGCAACATCAAATTCTTTAACCCCTTCGATATAAGTCTCCGCATCTTCCGCAAAAGCCTCCAGCTGCTGGGACTCCCCGATCGTAAAATTTCCCGTATGTGAATTACAGTAAGAAAGAATGGATCTCCATTCGCTGACGTGGTCATTTAGAGTGATCTGCTGTTCGGCTGCAGTCATCAGCGCCTTCCGGGTTAAGGTATCATTTAAGGGATAATTATGGCTGCCGTCCACAACAATCCACCCTTTTACCATCGATTGATAATTACCGGTGGTCATGAAAGAAGAAGCCAGCAGACCTCCAAAACTATGCCCGAGAATAAATACATCAGAATTCTGCCCGTACCTCCCTTTAATGAGTTGAACAAGTTTTTTCAGATCTTCGGTCATCTGCGGCAGATTGAGATTGTCGCTGTTTGAGTTCCCCTGCGAGGCACCCGAGTTTCTCTGATCCCAGTATACAAGGGAGTATTTGTTCTCAAGATGATCGCTGATGTAATCTGTGTTATAGAAATAAGAGCTTTCACCCGGCCCTCCGTGAACCACGATAATAAAAACACGGCTTAAGGTATTTCCCTCCACAAGAACCCGCATGGAAGCATTGGCATTGTCCAGGTAGAAGGTATCCGACACATCTGTTCCAAATGTAATCTGCTCTTTCTGACACGAATAGCCGACAAGAAGTAAAAATACGATGAAGACGGTAAACCTCATTTATTTCTTTTTGATTTCACTCTCATTTTTAAAAAACAGGAGGGCTTATAAATTAATCCCGTTTCCAATGCAGGTCTTAAATAAATTGTACTGTTGTACGGAAACATGCACAATAAATTAATCCTTGAATAGAGAAGGAAAGGCTTTGTTTTAAACTCATACCCGATACCCTCTCCCACCGAAACAAGCGCATAACTGTATCCTGCCAGCTTTTTAACCGATACATCTCCCTTTTCATTAACTGTATACGTGGTGCCTCCTAAAAAAGTACGACTGTAACCTATCTCGGGCGAAAACTCATTAAAAAATCCCTTTGACTTCGTTCTTCTTTTCAGCCAACCTACCGTGAAGTAGAGATTATCATGAAAACCTGAATGATGATAAAAGGAAATATTCGTTGTGACAAACTGATCTTTCACAAAATTCTTTTCTCTTCCCGATTTCAGTATCCGGGTAACAGAGGCGGTTGAAAATGGAGATTCAATTCCAAATCTTGCCCCCGGATAAATCAAAGAACTGTTATAGCTGACTTTAATATTTGTTGATATTCTATTACAGGAGGTTGTATCTGATTGAGAATAGCCTGCATTAAAGCCAACGATCAGTAATAACAAAAGACGATATCTAAGCAAAGGAATCATATTCATTCATAAAGGCTCTTCGCATTGTCAAAAATAAGAAAAGATTCCCCAAAACCACATAGTCACATAGAACACATATGAGAAGAAAGAAAAACCATGTGTTCTATGTAACTGTGTGGTTAATGATATAACTTACTTGTTAATTGAACAGACTCTTGAATAAAGAAATGTCTTCGCCGGTTTGTTTAATCACTGTCTGAACACTCTCTGTACATTTTCTGTACCATTTTTGTACAGTCTGTGTACAGACAATGTACAGACAACACGAGCATGGTATAGCCAGAATATAATGCAGAACCCGGATTAAATGTTGGAAAGTCTGTTCAGAAATTCAGGAAAGCTGCTTGTCGTAAACCTCTTCTACGGTTCGTTTCAGATCTTCTGCAATTTGTTGTATGGTTCCGACGCCTTTCACTGGCCGGTGTTTGCCCTGTCTGTTGTAATAATCAATGATAGGGGCTGTTTTTTCATTGTAAACGTGAATACGGTTTTCGATGGTGGCCACATCAAGATCATCAGCTCTCCCGGAGGTTTCACCACGAAGAAGCAGGCGCTTGATCAGTTCCTCTTTCGCTACTTCAAGAGAGAGCATTAACGTGACACGCCACTTGTATTTCGTGAGAAGATCATCCAAAGCGACCGCCTGGGGAACTGTACGTGGAAATCCGTCGAAAATGAAACCGGAAACATCTTTCTTTTCTTCAAGTTTTGATTCAATCATTCCGACTACAATCGAATCCGGGACGAGATTTCCTGCACTGATCAGTTCATCGGCTACTATACCAAGAGGAGTGCCTGCAGCAATTTCTTCTCTTAATAAATCTCCGGTAGAAATATGGGTCAGATTAAATGTTTCTGCCAAAAACTTTGCCTGGGTACCTTTACCGGCTCCCGGAGGGCCAAAAAGAACTATATTAAGCATTTCAGAAGGTTTTAATAAAAACAGTTAACTAATTAAAGTATAGATATCTTTAAAGTTGCGTCCTCGCCTGTTGTAATCGAGACCGTAACCTACTACAAAATCATTCTTAATCACAAGGCCTTTGTAATCAATGGCGATATCCACCTGCAAAGCATCCGGCTTAAAGAGTAAAGCAGCAATTTTCACTTCCTTTGCCCCTTTGCTTAAAATCTGTTTGGTGACACTGGCCATGGTCAGCCCTGAATCCACAATGTCTTCCAGAATTACCACAGTCCTTCCCGAGAGATCTTCATCCAATCCGATCAGTTCTCTGGCGATTCCGGTTGAATTGGTTCCGTGATAGGAGGAAATTTTCAGAAAGGAAATCTCGGCATCTTCCATCTCAAGCTCCTTGAGCAGGTCGGATGCGAACATGAACGCACCGTTGAGAATGCAGATGAAGAGCGTATTCTTCCCCTCAAGATCTTCTCTCATTCGATCAGCTATGTTCCTGATGGCCTGTCGTATCTCCTCAAATGAAAGGGAGAGTTCAAATTCCTTGTCCCAAAGACGGATCCTTTTCATTGCTTTTTCCATAATAGTTCCGAAAGTAAAGGTACAATTTTGACGATTTGAAATCAATGAGACCAATATAGATGATATTTGATAATTATTTAAACTTTAGGGTCAAATATTAAAATGGACCAATGTAAATTTGCCGGATAATAGTAAGAACATCTTTTTAATAAACATATTTTTGTATTTTTATCCTATCTGATTCAGAAAATGAAACACGGACATTAAGATAAATATGGCACATCAAAAGAATTTTGTGAATCATTTTCAAAAACAGGTGTTAATTCATAATTTTTAATTCTTAATTACCTCATGAATCCAAAAGTCAGCATTATAATGGGAAGCACTTCCGATTTACCTGTAATGAAGGACGCTGCTAAAATTCTCGATGATTTTGAAATTCCCTTTGAAATGAATGCGCTCTCAGCACACAGGACACCGGCTGAAGTGGAACAGTTTGCAAAGGGCGCTTATGCCCGGGGCATAAAAGTCATTATCGCTGCTGCGGGAATGGCTGCTCATCTGCCGGGAGTAATTGCCTCCATGACTCCAATTCCGGTGATCGGAGTACCCATTAAGGCCTCTCTTGACGGCTGGGATGCCATCCTTTCCATTCTACAGATGCCTCCCGGCATCCCTGTTGCGGCTGTTGCAGTGGACGGTGCCAGGAATGCAGCCATTCTGGCCGCCCAGATGATTGCTTTAGGCGATGAAAACCTCATGACTAAAGTTATTCGCTTCAAGGAAGATCTCAAGGGCAAAATTGTCGATGCAAACAAAGAACTTGCGAATGTCAAATTTAATTACAAAACAAATTAATCTTTAGTTATTTATATTTATTTTTGTTATATATTAGGAGGAAGTTTTTACTTCCTCCTTTTTATTTTTATAAACCGAAGGAATTTTATTCATGTCCGGTCATTTTCTCAGTTGTTCCGGACATTTTGAAATTTAATTCATAAAAGATGGCTGATAAAGTTGGGTATCTTTTAATATTAATTTCTTTGATAACATTCTGTGCAAAAGTCAGCGCACAGAAATTAACCGATGAAAAAGAGAGGCAAATCGAACAGCTCATTGAATCTCTGAGTGAATCAGACGATGGGGAGAATGATAATCCACAGGTTCTGGATGATCTTGTAAAATATTCCGGAAATCCTCTCGACATCAACAGCGCCAGCTCAGAGGAACTGGAACAGCTCCATTTATTGGATCTCAACCAAATAAATGAAATCCTGAATTACCGGAAAAATTACGGGTATTTTATTTCTTCGTATGAGCTTCATGCGTTAAAGACCCTGACCCCAGGCCTCATCAAAGCATTGGAACCTTTTATTTCTTTTATCCAGGCTGACCATAAAAACGAAGAAAAAAGAATCCGTCAGAAGCTTTTGGTGAGAGCCAAAACCACCTTTCCACTGGCTAAGGGATACTCATCAGTTTCTGAAAATAAACCTGCTGCATACCCAGGACTTCCAATCAGCCTTTACACAAGGTATAATTTCGAAGTTCAGGGTAAATTGGAATTAGGTTTTATCACGGATCATGACCCAGGAGAAGACCTTTTTAAGGGAAGCAATCGCAAGGGGTTTGATTTCTATTCAGGTTTCATTTCATGGCAAGGCAAATCAATTGTACAGCAAATTACAGTTGGAGATTATTATTTAAAATTTGGACAGGGTCTGAATTTCTGGAGCGGTTCAGGACTCGGTAAATCAAGCAATGCGATCAACATTGTAAAAACAGGACAAGGCATCCGTCCATATACCTCTTCTGATGAGAATCAATATTTCAGGGGAATGGCTGCAGTTCTGGGTAAAAAATCCATAAAAATGACCTTGTTTTATTCGGATAAAAAAAGAGATGCCAACCTGGCATTGGATAAAGTGTCGGGGGATACGGTTTTCACCTCTTTAAAAACCGGAGGTTATCACCGGACCAAATCAGAAATCGAAGATGAGAAAGCAGTGTCAGAACGAGATTTCGGGGCCTATGCCGAGTGGAGAAAGAATAATTTCAGATTGGGAGGATTGTTTAGTCATCAGCAGTTTAATCTGAACATGATCACCGGAACAGCAGCTTATAGGACTAAAAGTTTTTCAGGGAATGAAAATACGAATACGGGCTTTGATTACCAATGGGCCATCCATAGAATTCAGCTTTTCGGGGAAGCGGCCATGTCGATGAATCAAAAACCGGCCTTTGTTCAGGGGTTGATATGGCATGTGCATCCGCAATTGAATATGTCCTTTTACTACCGGTATTTTGATCCCGGATTCCATTCTTTCTATGGGAATCCCCTTTCCGAAGGATCCGAGGGTCGCAATGAAAGAGGTTTTTACACAGGGATTGAAGTATATCCATTTGCCAAAGTAAAGATCTCAGGTTATGCAGATTTTTATCATTTCCCATGGCTCACGTATTCGACATTGGCGACCTCAAGCGGAAGAGATTTAATGTCACAGGTTGAATTTTCACTTTCTAAAAAGTTTTATTTCTATATAAAGGGGAAGTTTGAAACCAAACCCCAAAAATATACCAAAGGGCCGGATGAGCCTTTTGATTTTGATGAATCGGTTAATAAATTACGGCTGCATCTCGAATGGAGAATAAACAACCTATTTTCATTAAAAAACAGGTTTGAACATGTTCATTACCGCTTTTATCAAACAGCCGAAAATGGATTTTTAGCATACCAGGATTTTGATTTTACCCCGATTCCACACCTTGATTGGACAATCAGGTATGCATTTTTCAATACCGATGGCTACAATTCGAGGATTTATACATACGAAAATGATCTGCTTTATAGTTTCTCAATCCCAGAATTTCATGGCACAGGACACCGGGTCTATCTGAATCTCAGATGGCAGCCCACAAGAAGCATAACTGCTTATTTCAAAGCAGGTCACACCATCCATTCCAGCGCAAAATCATGGGGAAGTGGCAATGATCAGACCGAGGGAAACTCACGAACAGAGTTGAGAGCAGAGCTGTTTTTTAAATTCTGATTTCGTCTTTGCAAGTGCTTTCCATACCATGTTTTTAATAACCGGAAATAAATATTTGGTGTTTTTATAAAAGAATTCGTCTTAACTGCTATTTTTGTACATTTGTTTGAAATCGAAGATTATAATATATACAGACATGCAGATTCGGCATAATTTCGATGAAATTCGTCCTTACCGTGATGAAGAAATACCTCAGATGATGAATAAACTTCTGGGAGATCCGGTCTTCACGAAGGTTTTGAAAAAGTTGTTTCATGACGAAATCGAACTTAAAAAAGTTCAGGAAGAGATGGCCAACACCAGGACCATTGAATCTTTTCAGCTTAAGTTCATGGTTCCCTTTCTTCGGAATATTGTCAACACGAGCACCGATGGTCTTTTCGTATCGGGTCTTGAAAATCTGGATAGAAATCAGAGCTATTTATATATTTCCAATCACAGGGATATCGTGCTGGATTCAGCCCTGCTGAACCTTGAAATGTACCATTACGGATACAAATCCACACAAATCGCCATGGGAAGCAACCTGCTTATCTGGCCGTGGATTGAGGACCTTTCCCGGGTTAACCGTTCCATCATTGTGAAGAGAAACATTCCTGTTAAGCAAATGCTGGAATCTTCAAGACAATTATCCGAATACATAAGGTATTCAATAAAAAATAACGGAGATTCCATTTGGATTGCTCAACGTGAAGGAAGAGCAAAGGATGGTTTTGACCAAACTCAGCCTTCTTTGCTTAAGATGCTTAACATGTCGAATAAAAAATCCTCTTTTGTAAAAGGTTTTAGCGACTTGAGAATAGTGCCTATGACTATTTCATACGAGATTGAGCCTTGCGGCAACGAGAAAGTGGCAGAACTTCTGGAACGGCAATCGAATCATGAATTCAGGAAAACAGAGATGGATGATCTGCTCAGCATGGCAAGCGGATTGAAAAACCCAAAGGGACGGGTTCAAATCCAGTTCGCACCTCCAATTACCCAAAAAACATTAGAAGGAATTGACGTGAAAGGTTCTATTAACGAAAACCTGAAAAATCTTGCTGAATATATAGATAAGCAGATTTATACCAATTACAGGCTCTATCCGAATAATTACATAGCATACGATTCATATTTTCATTCCTCAAAATATCTCAGTAAATATACACTTGAAGAAAAGGAATCCTTTTTCGATATGACTCATCAAAGACTTCAGTTAATAAATCAGGACAAGGACGAAGCAATGGATTTATGGTTGAAGATGTATGCTACTCCAGTTCTTAATTACGAAAACTGCGAATCAGAAGTCTTGGGTAATAAAATAGGGATCAGTTAACTGTAAAAATTGTGATAATCGGCAGATGATCGCTCACCCCTCCATGGTAAGCAGGTCCAAGAAAAGTACGAAAGGGTTTCTGCCCCATGTAATTTTTTTCTTCTTCCAATAAAAAAGGGAGATGGCAAATTCTGACATCAACCGGTTTGATTAGTACGGTATCACCATGTATTAAATTTTCCGAACAGATAAACTGGTCAAATACTTCCCATTGACCCGCTCTGCAAACTGTGCCTCCTCTGTTTTTAAGCCATCTGCCGGAAAGATTAATCAGAGTATTTTCTCCGGCAGTTTTTGAAATAATTTTTGACTTAAGGATTTTCAACAAACAATCTTCTTTGGGAGTGGCATTGAAATCACCCATGATCAGAATCCTGGGATTTGTTTCTTTCATTCTGAGTGCATCAATGCTTGACCTGAGAACTCGTGCAGCAAGGTCCCTTTTTTCCTTTGATTCCATGTACCCTTCACTTCTTGAAGGCCAGTGATTGACATAAAAATGGAGAGTTGTTCCATCTGCCTTGCCTTTAAAGTAAAGAATATCCCTGGATTGAAAAGCATGTTTGCCTGTAGCGGAAATGGACAAAAAATCTAAATCAACAGGCTCGATGCGATCTTTCCTGTACAAAAGAGCCACATCAATACCACGTAAATCGGGTGATTCTTTATGAATAATACCGTAAGGAACTTCTTTCAACGGAGTCTTGTTTATCAGCTGTTCAAGAACCCATCTGTTCTCTATCTCTGCAAGACCTATTATATCCGGAAAATTACCTTCACAACCTGTAATGACTGCCTTGTAGATCATTCGTATTTTTTCATAAAACCTTTCTTTTGTCCAATGATTTTCACCTCCGGGAGTATAAGACTCATCATTTGTAAGCGGATCATCAAAATAATCAAACAGATTTTCCACATTATAAAAAATCACATAATGACTCTTCTGAGCCGTGGAGCTCATAAAAATGATCATCAGACAGAAAAAGAGAAAAAAGGCAGGAAGTATCCTTTTCAATGATCTTGCTGTTACTATTTTATTTCACGCCGTTCTATACGTTCATAGGCACCCAGATCAGGACCTGGATCTGTAAAACGGGAGATATCCTTTATATCAAAAGGATAAAGTCTTGCATAAGAAGATTTACCAAAATCCTTGACGATCGATAATGTATCCAGCTCAAAATTACCTTTGTATGGGTTTTTAAATCTTGGATTAACATTACGTAATATTTCCTTAAAATGACTGGAACCGTCAAATTTAAAAGTATCCGAAACCTGGATCAGACAGCGGTCAAAAAAATAATTGGTTCCACCGCGCTTATCCATTGAAATCAATAACTCATTGGCCCGGTTCCCTGTAATAATACAGTTACCGAAAACCGCCTCTTTCATATCACCAACATACTTTCTGCCACTTTTGTTATCAACAAGGTAATTTGAAAGAACAAGGGTTTCAGTGTTTCTGATTCCAGTTGATGTGTCGTTATAATAATTTGCAAATGTAGTTTGATAGAATTGATAATCTCCGCCAAGAAGAAGAGCAGTATTGTAATATCTCACATTCGAAATAACATTATTGTAAGCCAGTATTTTTGATTTCATGGCCCATATACCAGACCAGCTCATATTTTCTATTCTCGTATTGGATAACGTCAAGGAGGCAAAACCACCATGCTCAATAGTGCCCACCTGCAAGCCAATATTAGCATCCCGGATTACCGCATGATCAATTTTGTTATTGTGGCTTCCTGAAAACAATACAATACCATTCCATCTTTCATAACCATCATTCCCGGAATTGTCAACTCTATCCCCTCTGAATTCGACCGGTTCCTCTGCGGTTCCTTTGACCTCGAGCCTGCCTTTTATGAATAAACCTGCCTTCTCGTGAAAAAATATTTTTGTCCCCGGTTCAATGGTTAGTCCTTGTCCGGAATCTACATAAGCATAATTATAAACAAGATAGGGTTTTTCATTGGTCCAGGTAGTGGTTTTGATCATGGAGGATTTGATAAGCTTAAAATCATTCTCCCATGCCAGTAATTTGACTTTCTGTTCTATGCCATTATAGGCAAAAATAATCGAATCCTCACCAACCGATGGAACATCTGCTGATCCTTTTTTCCTTCCTGCTTCAACAAAAATATAGATACTGTCATTGGAAGGAATTTTCACATTCCCGGTTTCATTGGCTACTTCCCCGTTTATATTCAGTTTAAACCTGCTTTGTTTACCACCTGCAAGCCGAACAGAAGAAATTACAACATTCTCATTCGTAGGATTGCTTATCCTTAAATTTTTAATGGCTGGGTCAATGGAAGTAAGTGTGTCGAAGTTTATGACTGAAGTCGAAAAACGGAGCACCGCCTCTGAGGAAGAATTCATCTTTTCTTTTTCACAGGAATAAAAGGAAGAGAACAAGATGACTAAAATCAGCCCTATAATACAGCTCCTGATCATTTAAAATATAATTTTCAAATTTATACAGGACACGTTATACCGAATTTACATTCCAAAGATAATAATTAATCGATAGTATTAACAATTTTTAACGGATTTTTGTTCTCGATTAACAATAATCCCAGAAAAGTAATAGCACCATTAATAATGATCAGTTCAAATCCTATTTTGTATCCATTGAACAGTTGTACAGACCAGATATCAATCAACCAGGTAAGTAATGGAGAAAGAATAGTTATGATTGGAACAAACTTATCTTTTACCTGTTTTCTTGTCAATAATCCAAAAGCAAATAACCCCAATAAAGGTCCATACGTATAACCTGCTGCTTTAAAGACGGCCACCACCACACTTTGGTTGTTTATTATCCGGAATAAAATAATCACACAAAAGAGCAGGAACGAAAAAGCAATATGAGTTCTTCTGAGCAAATGACTCTTTTTATTATCCTGACGTTTATTAATATTCAGGAAATCAACACAAAAAGCGGTAGTAAGGGAAGTTAGAGCCGAATCGGCGCTTGCATAATTGGCAGCAGTAATACCAAGAAGAAAAAAAACACCAATTAAACTGCTCATATGATTAAGAGCAAGCATTGGGAAGAGGTAATCTGATTTTTGCGGAATAGCGATCTTGTTTGCATCGGCAAACATATAAAGAAGAATTCCTAATACCATGAATAAAGCAACCACAAAAACAAAAATGGCACTGAAAGTCAACATATTTTTTCTTGCTTCCTTCAGACTTTTACACGTTAGGTTTTTTTGCATCATATCCTGATCAAGACCTACCATCACCACAGTGACAAAAATCCCGGAGATAAACTGCTTGAAGAAATTCTTATCCGATTTCCATTCCCATTCGAATATTTTTGAAAAAGGATGCTCGTTAATTTTTCGGAATGTTTCCCCGGGAGTCCATCCAAAATAGGTAAACAAATAGCTGATTGCCAAAATTACTGCAGTGAGAAGAAAAATGGTCTGAAGGGAATCTGTCCAGATAATTGTCTTCACCCCTCCCCTGTAAGTATAAACCCAGATGAGCAAAATACTGATCATCACAGTGACTACAAAAGGAATACCTAGCGAATTAAACAAGGCTAACTGGAGGACTTCGGCTACAAGGTACATCCGGAAGGCAGCTCCTACTGTTCTTGAAAGTAAGAAAAAGAATGAGCCTGATTTATAAGAATAAAAACCAAATCTTTGCTCAAGATATCCATAAATGGAAACCAGATTGAGCTTATAATAAACAGGTAATAAAACCAGTGCCACAATCCAGAATCCGACCAGATTACCCATAATAAATTCAAAGTAGGTACTTGCAGAATTCCCCACTTCACCGGGTACTGAAATAAAAGTGACTCCGGAAATGGTGGTACCAATCATTCCAAAAGCTACTACAAACCATGGAGACTGGCGGTTGGCGGTAAAAAATGTATCAGTCGTTGCAGATCGGCTGGTTAACTGAGAGATAACGATCAGGAGAATAAAATATCCTCCTAAAAGAGATGCGACAAGCCAGGGATTCATGAGAAATTAAGAATTAGGAATTGATAATTAAGAAGGCTTAAGACTATAGGCTAAAGTAACCCTTACCTATAGCCTAAAACCTAAAGCCTCTCTTCAGGATAAATCAGGTATTTTTTGCGCATCTCTTTGTAGGCATTCAGTTCGGATTGCCAGGACTGGCGTATTTCTTTTTCTGTTTTCCCTTCTCTGATAAGCTTTAATACAAGGTCATTGCCGATTAAAAGATTAAATCTGCGTTCGGACTTTATAAATGTTTTTTCGTCTGGAAACTTTTGATACCAGTCCATGAAAAAAGAAAGAGTAAATTGAGGGGCTTCTTTCAAATTTCTCAGATCCTCCCCATAACATTTTACGTTTTTATGCATTGGATTTGTTTCTGTGCCAACAATACTTACAGGCGTAAAACTGAATTTACCTAATTTTGGATCAGGATATCCAAGAACCTGAAAAGGAAATTCTGTACCCCTTCCTACGCTGACGCTGGTGGCTTCAAAACAACAAAGGGAAGGGTAAAGCCGGTCAGAGTGGTAATTGGGTAGATTCGGAGAAGGTTTGACGGGAAGTTCATACTTCATCGCATGAGTATAGTTCTTTACTGGAATTACCTGAAGATCAGCTTTAACACCATTTTTAAGCCATCCCTCTCCATTGATCATTTGAGCAAGCTCTCCAACAGTACAGCCATGTACCACAGGAATAGGATCTGTTCCAACAAACGAACGGAATTCAGGTTTCAGCACAGGCCCGTCGCAATAATCACCATTGGGATTGGGACGATCAAGGATGAGTAATTTAATTTTGTTTTCGGCACAAGCCTCCATCACATAATGTAAACTGGAAATATACGTATAGAACCTGCATCCAACATCCTGTATATCAAAAATTACCATATCTATTCCTGAAAGCTGTTCCGGCAAAGGTTTTCTATTACTGCCATAAATCGAAACAATTGGTAATCCGGTTTTTGTATCTACTGAATTTTTAATTGTTGCACCTCCGTCGGCATCACCGCGAAAGCCGTGTTCGGGAGCAAAAATCAGTTTTACATTTATCTTTTTACTCAACAGGAAATCTGCAAGACTCTGATCATTAACATTAGAAGTTTGATTAATTACCAGCGCCACATTTTTATTCTGAAGCAATGACAAATAGTTTTCCGGCTGATCAGCTCCGGGGATAATATGATTAACCTGCGCATTAAGTGAAAATGAGGAAATAATAAACAGTAATATCAATACTTTCAGACTGCCGAATGCTGTAAGGTTTTGTTTAGTAGTAGAACATTTATTCATGATGCATGACTTTAATTTTTAACGGTCAAGTTTGCACGAAAATATCTATAACCTATGAAAATACATAGCATAAATAGATATTTATTAAAAAAATTTAAAAGGGTTCCCTTTTACTTGCTTTTCTCTATTTTTGAGGATAACAAAATACTGTTTCAATTAATCATTAATGAAAAACATATTCCTTTCACTGGTTTTTCTGATCTCAGGTCAGCTCTTGTTTTCACAAGCAAATAAAAGACCCCCTTTTTACAAATACGAAAAAGATCAATGGGTAGATTCTGTTTTTAATTCCATGTCACTGGATGAAAAAATAGGCCAGCTCATAATGATACCTGTCTTCATGAATAAAGGAAAAAGTCACATTGATGAAGTAATCCGTCAGGTACGTGAAAATAAAGTGGGAGGATTCATCACCATGAAGGGTGGTCCGGTAAATACGGCTCAACTGATTAACAGATTACAAAATGCATCATCTGTCCCATTGCTCGTTGCAATGGATGCTGAATGGGGTTTGTCAATGAGACTTGACAGCACAATAAAATACCCATATGCAATGACTTTAGGAGCAATAAATGACGATTCCCTGATTTATGAAATAGGTGCTGATATAGCTAAACAATGCAGAAGAATTGGGGTGAACATCAATTTTGCTCCCGTTGCCGATGTAAACAACAATCCTATAAACCCGGTTATCGGCTATCGTTCCTTTGGAGATGATCCAAACAAAGTGGCAAAAAAAGCGATCCTTTTCAGTTTAGGAATGCAGTCACAAAATGTTCTCCCCACGTTAAAGCACTTTCCAGGCCATGGTGATACGGATATGGATTCGCATCTCTCTCTTCCGGTAATTTCTCATCCACGTTCGCGATTGGATTCCATTGAACTGTTCCCTTTCCGGGAGGGTATAAAAAACGGAGTGGCAGGGATAATGACCGCTCACCTGAGCATTCCGTCTCTTGACAGTACGATGATGCCTGCTTCACTTTCAAAACAGATGATTAAAAAGCTGCTTATCGGAGAAATGGGGTTCGAGGGATTTGTGGTGACCGATGCAATGAACATGCAGGGAATTGCTAACCATGTAAAAGAAGGAAGTCCTGATGTAATGGCTCTGGCAGCAGGTAATGATATGATTGAATTTATTACAGATCCGGCAAAATCAATTGCTGCCATTAAAAAAGGAATTAAAGATGGTCAGATTTCAATCGAGGATATTAACATGAAATGCCGCAAGATTTTAATGATAAAACGCTGGGCAGGTCTAAACAAATTCAAACCAATTCAGACTAAAAATCTATACAATGACCTGAACAAATCCTCTTACCGGATGACTTTGCGCAATTCAATTCAGAAATCGCTTACAGTAATCCAGAATAAAAATGGAATAATTCCTTTAAAAAAGCTGGATACGCTTAAAATTGCAGCTGTAAGCCTGGGATCTGATAGAATAAGTACTTTTCAGAATTCGTTAAACAGATACAAAGCTGTAGCCTATTTTAATATAAGTAAGGATGCGAGAGAGCAAACAATCCAGAAAACACTTAATCAGCTTAAAAAATTTAATCTCGTCATTGTAGGTCTTAATAATCTTGGTGTAAGAGCTTCTAATAAATACAGTCTTTCGGAAACTCAGGCCGAATTAGCCCGGGAAATTGCCAGTCAGAATAAGTCAATATTTGTGATCTTTGGTAATCCTTATGTCCTTAATTACCTCGAGGGAATAGAAAAAGCAAACAGTATTATTGTAGCATATCAGGAAACAAACGAAACTCTGGATTTGGCAGGCCAGCTGATTTTTGGAGCCTTTGGTTCTGAAGGTCGTCTGCCTTTAAGCCTCAGGAACTTTTCCAAATTCAAAGAACCTTTAAAAACGGCCTCTTTAAACAGATTCAAATACACCCTTCCCGAAGAGGTTGGGATTGATTCAACTTATTTAAAAAACAGAATAGATTCTTTAATAAATCTTGGTCTCAAGCAAAAAGCCTTCCCCGGATGCCAGGTCTTCCTTGCCAAAAATGGAAAAGTATTCTTTAATCAGTGCTACGGTTATCATACCTATGAAGCTGATAGACTCGTTCAGCCGGATGATCTCTACGATTTTGCCTCGCTGACTAAGATCATGGCTCCATTGCCGGCTGTCATGAAACTCTATGACGAAAAGAAGATAAATATCAACAAAAAATTAAGCGATTACTGGCCAGATTGGAAAGGCAGCAATAAACAAAACATTCTTCTCACGGATATTCTTTCTCATCAGGCCCGGTTACAGGCATGGATTCCCTTTTGGAAGCAAACAGTAAATAAACAAGGTGATTTTAAACCCGGCTATTTTTCAAAGGATTCATCCGGAGTCTATTCTTTGCATGTAAGCAAAAATCTGTATCTAATTAATAGTTACCCTGATTCCGTTTATGCATCCATACGGAAATCGTCCCTTCTGAAACAGAGAAAATACGTCTATTCCGATCTTGGATTTATAATCTTTCCGCGAATAATTGAACGAGTCAGCAAAGAGAATTACGAACACTTTCTCAGAGAAAATTTCTATGACCGCATTGGAGCAAGTACGTTAACCTACAGACCGTACCTGTATTTTCCTATGGACAGACTGGTGCCCACCGAAAATGACCAATTTTTCCGCCATGAGCTGCTCCAGGGTTTTGTCCACGATGAAGGCGCAGCCATGTTAGGAGGAGTTTCCGGTAATGCGGGTCTTTTCGGAACAATTAATGATGCGGCCAAGATGATGCAGATGTATCTTAATTACGGAGAATACGGCGGTGAGCGTTATATCTCAGAATCGACCATGAGAGACTGGACTCATCGCCATTTTGAGAAAAATCGCAGAGCTTATGGATTTGACAAACCTGTTCCCAACAATAATCTGAACAATGTTTATGACGCCTATCCTTCTCCGCTAAGCAGTGATGAAAGTTTTGGACACAGTGGTTATACCGGCACATTCGCATGGGCTGATCCCAAATCCGGGTTGCTGTATCTTTTGTTTACCAACCGCGTCTACCCTACCCGTGAAAATAATAAGCTCTCTCAGCTAAGTCTCCGGGTTTTATTACAGCAAACTGCTTACCAGGCTTTACATCAGAATGAAGGAGAAAAACCCAAAGTTATGTTGGCAGATACGAAACAAAAAACCTTAATAACGAGTAACAAAAATGTAAAGAGACATAAAGCCAAGGTTTTAACGACGAAGAGAAAAAGCTCAAATGTTAATAAATCTAAAATTTAGAAATAATTAGAAAAATGTAAGGCAAAATGTTCACTTAATTTGATATTTAATACTAATTTTCGGGTGAACTGTTATTGATTTTTTTTTGAAAAAAGGTTTCATTATTAACTTCATAAAAACTTTACTATGACTAAAAAAATAACCTTCAATGAGCTTCGGGATATCAAGGATCACCTTCCAAATGGTTCAATGCAGCGAATAGCTCAGGATTTGGGAATTGAAGTTGAAACAGTCAGAAATTATTTTGGAGGAGCCAATTACGAAAGAGGGAAAAGCGTTGGAATGCATATAGAACAAGGTCCTCAGGGTGGAATAATTCTTCTTGACGATACAACGATCCTTGAAAAAGCCCAGGAAATTTTGCAGGGTAAGTAAAGAAAAAATTATTCCTAACCATATTACTGCCCCTTCTTACAGGGGCATTTTTTATATAAGTAATAGGAAACGTAAAATGTCGTACATCTTATAAAATAATTTGTGTATTTCATGGATCATTTTCTGCCACCAAGGCACGAAAACACAAAAGTACACCAAATTATAAGTCAGGCATTTAATCTTTGGTGGATCTTGGTGACTTGGGGTTTTGGTGGCATTATTTTTTGGATGATCTTTATAATTGTAAATACGACATTTAATTAATCTCATAACTTATTTGAATCCGTATATCATCTCTATGAAAATAATTTATTTTGCTCTTCTATTCACTCTTCTGTCCTCTGTTTGTTCTTCTGCTCAAAAAGGATTTAAGCATTTATTTAATGGGAAAAACCTTAAAGGTTGGGATACTTACATTGGTCCAGTCGAAAAGAATGGGACTCCTATAGGTCTGAATAAAGATCCGATGAAAATATTTACTGTGGAGAAGCTTAACGACCAATCTTTAATACATATTTCAGGTGAAGTTTTTGGATCCCTGGCCACTAAAAAAGAATATTCTGACTACCACGTACGAATGATCTTCAAATGGGGTGATAAGGCTGTTAAAAATTTCAATTCCGGTTTGTTATACCATAGTTTCGGCCCATTTGGAGAAGGGCTTGACGTTTGGATGAGTTCACATGAATTTCAATTGATGACCGGACGCATGGGAGATTCCTATTGCATGGGAAAATCATATTTTGAAATTCCGTCGATTCCTGCATCAGATGGCAAAAGTTACATTTACGACCCTGCAGGTGAAAAAAGAAAGTTCGGAGATGGAATGATCGCAAAAAATGTATCCAAATTATCAGATAACGAAAAACCAAAAGGGGAATGGAATACAGTGGATCTGTATTGCAAAGGCCGTACTTCGGTACACGTGGTGAACGACAAAGTAGTCATGGTAAACTATAATTCCGGTAAAATTGGAAATGGGGTGGTAACTCCTGTTTCGAAAGGGAAAATCCAGATTCAGTCTGAAGGAGGTGAGCTTTATATAAAACAGATCATTATTGAGCGGATAAAACAAATACCCCCTGGTTTATTAAACCAGTAAAAGCCAATAAAATAAGCACTTCTTCTGGATTGTATCCATAGTCTCAGCAAAATTTTTGTAAAAAAATGTAAAGAAAAAAATCAATGGAACTTGTCAGAATTAAAATAAGAACTATCTTTGCAACACTTTCAGAGAGCAATCAATGAAAGAGCAAAAAGGGAGCTTAGCTCAGTTGGTTCAGAGCATCTGCCTTACAAGCAGAGGGTCGATGGTTCGAATCCATCAGTTCCCACCAAACCAGGAATTTTATAATAAAGTTCCTGGTTTTTTTATTTCAATATGAAGTAGGGATCAATTGGATCAATTGACATTTTAGGTGGAGAGAGCTAAGAAATCTGTTAAATTTGTGACAAAACCTGGATTTAATGGAAGCCTCTCACGAACAAAAATTTATGCATGAAATTTTCTACTCCACCTAGTTTTCCAATTGATCCCCAAACGTTCCCCCGTTCGTTCCCTCACTAAAACAATAAAGCCTAACATTCAACGTGTTAGGCTTTACTTTTGTGCCCAGAACAGGACTCGAACCTGCACAGCCTTGCGGCCACTAGTCCCTGAAACTAGCGTGTCTACCAATTTCACCATCTGGGCCTGAAAAAGTGTTGCAAAGATAAGGTTGAATTTGAGAAACACAAATAACTTATGGAATTTTTCTATGTTTTTAATACTTACACTCTGTTCAGGATAATGATACTCTATGGTTTACTTCCTGACAGTCAGATTCTCCTGAAGGAATTGGCCGAAAAGAGAATAAAGATGAAGTCGGGTATTCCCTCCCGAGAGATTATGATTACGGTTGGTATAAATCATTTCCTGGAATTGGACACCCGCCTGTACCATAGCCTCACTGAACTCCATTGTATTCTGTAAGTGCACATTATCATCTGAAGAACCATGCACCAGCAAAAATTTCCCCTTAATGCCTTCTGCTAATTTTACAGGAGAATTGTTATCATACCCTTCCTGATTTTGTCCAACTAATCCAAGATACCGTTCAGCATATACAGAGTCATAGTAACGGAAATTTGTTACGGGTGCAACAGCAATACCAGCTCTGAATACTTCACTTCCTTTAGCCATACATAGAGAAGAAATGAATCCGCCATAACTCCAGCCCCAAATGGCAATTCTCTTAGGATCAACATAGGTTTGTTTGGCAAGATATTTAGCGGCTTCAATCTGATCATCAGATTCAAATTTTCCTAATTGGCCGTACGTACATTTCCTGAATTCTTCCCCTCTTGCACCGGTTCCGCGGGGATCGACACAAACTACTACATACCCTTCCTGAGCAAGAAAATTATCCCAGCCAATACCAAAAACATCCAGTACTTCCTGGCAATTTGGGCCACTATATTGAGTCATCAATAAAGGATATCGGATGTTTGAATTAAATTTCTCTGGTTTGATCATCCAACCATTCAATTCGATTCCATCAGTGGTTTTGAATGTGAAAAATTCTTTTTTCGGTATACGATACCCAGCCAGCTTTCTTTTCAATTCGTAATTATCTTCCAGAATTCTGATTTGTTTACCTTTATTATCATAAACAGCAAAAAGGGATGGATCATCAATGCTGTTAAATTTATTAACAAAATATTGGAAACCGGAACTAAATTCAGCTTCATTGGTTCCTTTTTTATCAGATAATAAAACCATCTTCTTTCTGTCAATGCTTACACCATAAACTTCTCGTTGCATGGGGGACACTGAAGCTGCCTGGTAATAAAACATCTTTGTCAGAGGATCAAATCCATAATATTTCATAACATCAAACTTCCCTTCTGTCAGCTGGCGAACTTTTACACCAGTCATATCATAAAGATAAAGATGTTTGTAGCCATCCTGTTCACTTAAAATAACAAAGCTTTTATCGTCAGGGAGAAACTGAAGATTGTCAAGAAAATCGGTTTCAATGTATCGTTTATTTTTCTCCGTATAAATCAACCGGGAATCTCCGGTGTATGAATTTGCAAATAAAAGTTCCAGACGGTTCTGCAAACGATTCATTTTTAATATGCAAAGATTTTTTCCGCTATAACTCCAACGAATCCGGGGAATGTAAATATCTGAATCTTTACCGGCATCCATCAACAGGGTCTGCCCTGATTTGATATCGTAAACACAAACTTCCACTACAGGATTTTTTTCTCCCGCTTTTGGATATTTAATGCCTTTTTCAGAGGGATAGAGTGCATTCTTTTTCAGCTCAGGCCTTATACCTTTATACATTATCATGTTGTAAGTAGGCACCTGTTCTTCGTCGAATTTAAGAAAGGCAATCTGTTTATTGTCCGGTGACCACTCATAAGCCTTATTGAATTCAAATTCTTCTTCATAAACCCAATCCGGGATTCCATTAATAATTTTGTTCATGGCCCCGTCATTCGTTATCTGTCTCTCAGTTCCGAACCGCAAACTTTTAATAAAAAGATTATTGTCTCTGACAAATGCAATGCGTTCCCCATCGGGAGAGAAAGAAGCAACCTGCTGCTGTCCCTTAGAGAGTCTGGAGAGTTCTTTGGTGACCAAATTGTATACAAAATAAGTACCTGTAAAAGATCGTCTGTAAACGGCCTTTTTCTCTGTCATCAGCAATACTTGAGATTCATTGGCGCTGATTGAATAATCCTCTATGTATTTTAAAGTATCATTTTTAAAATCTTTAATATCAAGCAGTACACTTTCTTTCTGGCCTGTTTTATAATTGTACCTGGCAATTTGTGTATTGTTCTTTTCCAGGATTGTATAATTCAATCCGTCCCGGGAAGATTGCAATCCCTCGATTGTCTTCTGACGGAAAATAGCTTTTGTTATTACGTCTTCAAGAGAAATCTGCTGAGCCTGAAGGGAGCATAATGTAATCAGAATGAAGAATAAGATTGAAAAAGTTCTGCGCATATCATTACATTTAAAAACAATCCTCAAAAGTATAAAATTAAAGTTTCAGGATTTAAGTGTTTCAAAGTTATTCAGATATCTTCTGATTTAGTTTTAAAAAAAAGTCCATAGTTTTGAAGAACACAAAGAGAATAGTTACTTTTGCAGTTTCGTAAAAAATTATAGAAACCAGGGATGATAAAAATTACACTTCCGGATAATTCTGTGAAGGAATTTCATGAAGGGATTTCCGGTCTTGAAATTGCAGAGGCAATAAGCAACCGTCTTGCAAAAGAAGTGCTTTCTGTAACGGTGAATGGAGAAATATGGGATCTGAATCGCCCAATCCGATCAGACGCTGCGATTAAATTGAACCAGTGGGATGATCGGGAAGGAAAAGAAACTTTTTGGCATTCTTCCGCGCACTTGATGGCTGAAGCCATTGAAACCCTTTATCCAGGCACCAAATTTGGTATTGGTCCCTCTATAGACAATGGTTTTTATTACGATATTGATCTTCCTGAGGGCCGGATGTTAACCGACAAAGATCTGGCTTCGATCGAAGCAAAGATGCTAGAACAGGCACGGGCAAAAAACGATATTGTACGGAAAGATATTTCCAAAGCGGATGCTCTGAAATATTTCTCCCAAAAAAATGATCCATACAAGGTTGAACTGATTTCTGATCTTCCGGACGGATCCATCACTCTGTACAACCAGGGTGATTTTACTGATTTGTGCCGTGGACCTCATCTTCCCAATACCGGATACATTAAGGCTATTAAACTAACCAGTATTGCTGGAGCTTACTGGCGGGGCAATGAAAAAAACAAAATGCTCACCCGGGTCTATGGGATCACCTTCCCAAAGCAAAAGATGCTTGAGGAATATCTCATTATGCTTGAGGAGGCAAAGAAAAGAGATCATCGCAAAATTGGCAGGGAGATGGAACTATTTCATCTTTCACCGGAAGTTGGTCTCGGTTTACCGCTCTGGTTGCCCAAAGGGGCTATCCTGAGAGAGCAACTGGAACTTTTCCTAAAGAAAGTTCAGAAGAAATTTGGTTACGAACAGGTAATCACTCCTCACATCGGAGATGTTAATCTTTATAAAACTTCAGGACATTTCCAAAAATACGGTAAAGATTCCTTTCAGCCGATCACAACTCCAACGGAAGGTGAGGAATATTTGCTTAAACCCATGAACTGTCCTCACCATTGTGAGATCTATCGTTTTAAACCACGCTCTTATAAAGATCTTCCTATCAGGCTGGCGGAATTTGGAACCGTATATCGGTATGAACAAAGCGGTGAGTTGCACGGGCTTACCCGTGTGAGAGGATTTACCCAGGACGATGCACATATTTTCTGCCGTCCTGATCAGTTGAAGGATGAATTTCTTAAAGTAATCGACATTGTCTTTATCATTTTTAAAGCGCTGGATTTTAAAGAATATACCGCACAGATTTCTCTGCGTGATCCAAATAACACAGAAAAATACATTGGTTCTGACGAAAACTGGGAAAAAGCCCAAAGGGCTATTGTAGAAGCCTGCAGCGAAAAAGGATTGAAGACAACTACTGTACTGGGAGAAGCTGCTTTTTATGGGCCAAAACTTGATTTCATGATTAAGGATGCTCTTGGCAGAAGCTGGCAATTAGGAACCATTCAGGTAGACTACAATCTTCCCGAGAGATTCAAGCTTGAATACATCGGATCCGACGACAAGCGTTACCAACCGGTGATGATTCATCGTGCACCTTTTGGATCAATGGAAAGGTTCTGTGCCGTTTTAATTGAACATACCGCAGGAAAATTCCCTGTTTGGCTTACCCCCGATCAGGTTGTGGTACTGCCAATCAGCGAAAAGTACAATGATTATGCTCAAAAAGTTTTAAATGAACTAAATAATTCCGATATTCGCACCGTCATTGATGATAGAAATGAAAAAATCGGCCGTAAAATTCGTGATAATGAATTAAAACGGATTCCATATCTTCTGATCGTAGGGGAAAAAGAGGCTGAAAACGGGACAGTTTCAGTTCGGCGACAAGGTGAAGGAGATAAAGGAACAATGACAATTGCAGAATTCTCGGATTTCCTCCGGAGTGAAATTCGGGAACAGTTGAGGGAAGCATTTAATTAAAAGTATTAACTAATATAGGAGGATTTAGCCATAGCAGTTTTAAAAACTCGTGGGGCAGCCAATGCCCCAAAAGAAGAAGATAAGTCACAATTTCGGATTAATCATCAGATTCGTGTTCCCGAAGTTAGATTAGTTGGAGAGAATATTGAAAACCCTGGTGTTTGCAGGATACAGGATGCCCTCCGGTTGGCAGACGAGCTTGAACTTGATTTGGTGGAAATTTCCCCCAATGCTGTTCCACCTGTATGTCGAATCATCGATTACCAGAAATTCCTTTATTCCCAAAAGAAAAAACAAAAGGAATTAAAAGCCAAGGCTTCTAAAGTCATCGTAAAGGAGATTCGTTTTGGGCCTAACACTGATGATCATGATTATAACTTTAAGTTAAAACATGCCGAGAAATTTCTTCAGGAAGGAGCTAAAGTTAAGGCTTACGTATTTTTTAAAGGAAGATCGATCCTATATAATGAACAAGGAGAAATTCTCCTTTTAAGATTTGCCAATGAGTTGGAAGAAGTTGGAAAGGTAGAACAACTTCCGAAGCTCGAAGGAAAAAGAATGTCAATATTTATTTCGCCTAAAAAGAAAAAATAATTTAAACACTTAGACATAGAGAGATGCCTAAAATGAAATCGAATGCCGGAGCCAAGAAGCGTTTCAGGCTCACCGGAACTGGAAAATTAAAAAGAAAACATGCTTATCATAGCCACATTTTGACTAAGAAAAGCACTAAACGCAAAAGAAATCTTACTTACTGGGGTTCGGTCCAGGATGTGGACACCAATCATGTTAAGCGTTTGCTTGCCATGAGATAATGTAGAGACGCATGGTATGCGTCTCCCGGAATCACAGAAAAATTTTAAGTTAAACCGGGTAATGAGCACCAAAGATCCCTTTATAAAAGGGGCGCCATTATTCTAAAACATCAAAAAATGCCAAGATCAGTAAATCATGTAGCGTCGAAAGCTCGCAGAAAGAAGCTTCTGCTACTTACCAGAGGGTACTTTGGTTCAAGAAAAAATGTCTGGACGGTTGCCAAAAACACATATGAAAAAGGACTTCAGTATGCGTACCGTGACAGAAAAGCAAAGAAAAGATTATTCAGAGGATTATGGATCCAGCGTATTAATGCCGCTGTACGTAATGAAGGCCTCTCCTACTCACAATTCATGGGTAAGATGAAAGCTGCCAATATCGAAATAAACCGTAAGGTTTTGGCCGATCTGGCAATGAACAATCCCGCTGCATTCAGTGCAATTGTGGCAAAAGTGAAATAAATAATTAAACAGGCGAAATAAATTTGGAAAAAGGAGACTTTACAGTTTCCTTTTTTATTTAGAAAATAATTTATAATTATTCGGGAAGTAGTTTCATGCATCAATTACAAATTGGAATTATTAACATATTCTTTCCCTACTTTACTACCTACCTTCTCTTCTTTTCGGCTGGAATTAGATTCTTATTACCTGAAAAATAATTAATTGCACCTAAAATTTTTATCATAATCTTTTACTTCATAGAAAATCCCTCCCAATCCTAATCACAGGGTTAATTTTCTTTAAATGCTTTATAGATTAGATTAATTGTCGTTTTGATCGGAAAACCTTAATAACGTGAGTTCGATCTAAGGAATAGATAACCTAATCTGTCGAAAACACCTCAGTAGTAATGGTCGAGAGAGAAAAATCAACCTAATTACCTAATTTAATCAGGTAATTAGGTTAGTGAAAGCGTAAAATTAATCCCATCTAAGGTGTTTTTTTAAAGATTAGGTTATCGAAGACAACATTAACGCTCAAACAATCAAGCACTGTCTTATTCATTGCTTAGATCGAGCTCAGGTTAATAAAAACCTCAGGAAGCTTCCTATGGAGAATCCTAAAACGACTTATTTTCTTTTTTGCTCTTTTAAAATTTTGGAGATCCGTTCCCATTCATGCGCCTCCTGAATCGTGTGGATCCGATCAGTATCATAGATTAAGTATCACCATAATATCCAATATGCCAGACAATTGCCAATGTGACCTCTTAAAATTTTCCCTTTTCCCCACTTACTATTTTTTAATATTGAACCTTACAGCATAAAGAAGAAGATGAGCTCTGCTTTTAAGTTGTATTAAAAAACTCCTTGCTCATCTGTATTCGCATCATTGCCTTCAAACTATTTTGAAATTAATCCGGAAGAGCGTCTAAAAGAGCAGGAGGAGTGTTCGGATGACTGTCATGAGTAATTCATTTATTTTAGCCAGGTAAAAGTATAAATTACCCAAAGATCTCCCTCAGCTCTTTATTGCTTAGTTTGCCAATCCAGTTTTCACCGGTTGCGACGGTCATGTCGGCCAAATGTTTCTTTTTTTGGATCATTTCATCGATGCGTTCCTCGAATGTGTTTTTAGTGATCATACGGTGTACCATCACGTTTTTCTTTTGCCCGATACGGTAAGCCCGGTCGGTAGCCTGATTTTCGACAGCCGGATTCCACCACAGATCATAATGGATAACGTGCGAAGCGGCAGTCAGGTTCAGCCCTGTCCCGGCAGCTTTAAGAGAGAGAATGAAAATCTTGTCGGCACGGTTATGCTGGAACCGCTCCACCATTTCCTGCCTCTGGTTGACGTTGCAACCGCCGTGATAAAACATTGGCCGTTCACCAAAACGTTCGGAGATGAAGCGTTCCAGTAAGTCGCCCATTTCACGGAATTGGGTGAAAATAAGCACTTTTTCGCCTGCGTCAGTAATGCTGTCAAGTAATTCGAAAAGTAATTCCATTTTGCCCGAATGTGTTGGGTCAAAGTTCCCGTTTTTCAGGAAGTTAGTGGGATGATTGCATATTTGCTTCAATGCCAGTATCATTTGCAATACCAATCCTTGCCTTTTGAACAGGGACTGACCGTCCGGTTCGCCCATTCCTTCAATCTCGGCCATGGCCAACTGCATGGTTTTTTCGTAGAGTGCGGCCTGCTGTTTGGTGAGCAGTGCAAATTGATTTTGTTCCACTTTATCGGGCAAATCCGAAATAATCGATTTATCCGACTTCATCCGACGCATCATGAAAGGCGAAGTGATCTTGCGGAATTTTGCCACCGCCTGCTCATCGTTAAACACCTGGATGGGTTCGGCAAAGTCAGATTTGAAAGTTTTCACATTACCTAAATAACCTTTATTGACAAAATCCATGATTGACCAGAATTCAGTCAGCCGGTTTTCAACCGGCGTTCCGCTCATGGCAATGCGGATATTGGCGGGAATACCTTTTATGGCTTTCGACTGTGCCGTGTCATGATTTTTAATGTTTTGCGCTTCATCAATAATCATTACTTCCCATTTGTGCTTTTTTAGTAATTCGGCGTCGCCGCGTAACACACCGTAAGTGGTGAGCATGACATCAGCGTCGAAAAGTTTGATGTCGCGAGCGCCGCCATGATAAATATGTGACGAAACGGACGGTGCAAATTTTGCAATTTCCGATTGCCAGTTGGTAAGCAAACCTGTCGGAACGACCACCAGCGCCTTACGCTTATCGTTCAGGGCATTTTCTTCTTTGAATTTCAATAGGATAGAAATTACCTGCAACGTTTTCCCCAAACCCATATCATCGGCAATGATACTGCCGAATCCGATCCGGCTGTTGCGGTACATCCACGAGTAACCGCGATGCTGGTAAGGCCGGAGTTGGGCATTCAGCCCTTGCGGCAACGAAATATTTTCAGTTGAAGTGAGTTCGTTGATCAACTCACGCACTTCAGAGGTAAGCAGAATGGGTGCGCCCTCGTATTCTTCCGATAAAGCCGTTTGAAGTAACTGAAAGGAATTCAAAGGCTTGTCGGTACTGAAAAATTTATGGAGCTTTTCCATTTCCGATTCATTCACGTAAATATAATTTTCTTTGAAGCGGAAAAGTCCTGTCGCGTTTTTCAGTAATTTATTAAACTCTTCGGGTGACATTAGCGTATCACCAACGGCCACTTGCCAATCGAACGAAAGCAAGTCGTCCAGCCGAACGTAACCTTGTTGTTCCGAATTACGTTTGAGTTTGACGGTCGGTTTGGGACGAAGCAATTCCTGTAACGATTTTGGCAGCATGATTTTGATATCCAGCAACCGGACGGCAGGCAACACTTCCATCAAAAACGGGGCAAATTCCTTGATGTCAAAAAGTATCGGTTGATTGCCTCCAAGGTTAATATGCATATCCAACCCGCGAATAAATGGCGACAGTAGCGAAAGTGTCTGCAATATCCTGAACCGTTGTTTTTCGTATTGTTTTTCCTGCAGGATTTTTGAAACCGGAACCGGCAAATTATTTGCATCAGAAATATCTTCGATGCTGATTTGCACAACAAATTGTTCATTTTCAAGTTCCGAAACAGTGATCACCGGCTTGTAGTTTCCGGCGGTGAGGTGAAACCGGTCAAGCCAGACTTTCACGCTGCCGCTCAACGCGTTTTCGCCCACTCCCACGAATGGGTAAGCCTTGTTCTTAAAGAAAATATCTTCGAACAAATCCCCGTTTGATGGCCGTGATACATGAGCGATCAATTTGGAAATAACAATGGAAAGCAATTCAGTGGTTTGATTGGCCAGTGGCAATAACTGTTCCGTTTTTTGGATCGTTTTGGGCGACAGGAGCAAACCGGGAGGAAGAATTTTGTCCAATTTATCGGTTAGCAGCCGCACTTCACTGTCGATCAACGCCGGAAGCCAACGAACGATAAAATCCTTGTTGGCAAGTTGAATAATTTGTGGAACGACATTTCCATTGGCAATCAAATGCAATGAGGCGAAAAGAATTTTATGAAAGGCCGCCACCGAAGGTTGGTAATCGGGTAAATGGTCGGGATTGAGTTTGAAAATGGCTGGAATAAGTTGTTCCAGCTTTTTCAGGGAATGATTTTCACCTGAAATTTGAATGAGATGATTACTGTCAATTGAAATGGAAAGGGTTGAGCGATGATTAACTTCCGGGGAATTGGTTTTAGACGCGAAAAGGACGTCAAAATCCAGTCTTTTCCCCAAAACACGTTTACTTTCTTTGGAGTTGTGCAGATATTGTAATGAGAATTTCTCCCTGAAGTTACCGCTTGAATAAAAGGGAGGGGCATCGGGCAACAATTGCACCAGGGCTTCGGAAATATCGTGAAGTTTTGAAAAATCGACCCGGTCGTATGCTTTTTCTTCATCAAAGCCCTTTAACCCTTTTGTTGTTTTCAGGATACCGGCGAGCGTGAGAATTTCCGTTTTCTTTAGGTCGGCGACAAAAATTCCACGCTTTTTCAATTCTTCAATCAAGTTAACTTTATGAATTTCAAAAACCAGAAAAGGATTGTTGTCAATTTCCCTGCTCACCATGTAGATAACGGCTGCAAGATGTTTGCAGGGAACTGCCCAGTCGGGGCATGAACATTGCATTTTAAAATCGGTCCATTGTTTGGGGAACACTTTCAGCCCGGCCTCCTCTGCGATAGTCAGCATTTCGGGGTCGAGTTCGCGGTTCAGTAATTTGGAAATCAGTGCAGGACGTTTAATAATTTGGTTCATCAATAGTTCAACCTGTTCCTCGAAAAATGGCGGAATAATCAGGTTCACTTTGTAAGGCGTTGGGCGGCTGCCTGCCACTTTGGCGCTGATCATGTTCTCCTTTATTTTCACTTCTTTAACATGTCCACTTCGGGCGTACGAAGCGCCGCGAGGCAGCCGGTTGTCATAATCCACATTTTCCAGTGAACGCAGCCATTGTTCACCCCACCACGTCTTTCCAAACTGAATTGCCATAAAATTCCTGATTATTTTTGGCTCAAATTTATAAAAAAAGGAGGTTTTTTTGAATAAACCCCGGGATCAATTGGGGATCGATTGTAGAGACGTGGCGAGCGTCTCTCGTACAATACGCTCAGCCATCATAGGCGTGCCTGGGGCCGATAGCGACTCAGGAATCCTTCGTCGTTCATTTATTTAATTTAACCAATCCGCATCCAAATCCAAAGGAAATGGAAGCAAAATGAAGAATGAAAAGTCAATTGGATTGTGATGAATGTTTAGGATTTGAATTAAAGTATCTTTATTCGTGATCAAAGCGGCTGGTGTGATTTTGTCCCCACGTGACCACCACATAACCTCTGCAGTTTTCCCCATTCCCCCATTTTCCCCACTTACTATTTTTTACTACATTTTCTCAACTGACAACCTTTTTGTGCATTCGTATTCCGGACACTAAGAGACTACTTTCCAGCTTTTATAGCTTTGGATGATTTAAAACCTTCCCACAGAATCAAATCAGAAGTTGAAAGAATTTAAATGGATAGAAAATTCCAGGCAGCTTTGAATTATAATTTTGCACAACCCTTTTCTCCATTCTATCTTAATACTATTTCTTCATTTACAGAATCATAGCGGTATTTCAGTATGTCGCCTGAAATAATCAAATGTATGGCTTGCTCGATTACCTCTAAGGGTGCAATAAACCATTCTCTTGGGATGTGCCGGTTGCTGCTTTTATCAAATACATCAATATTCAGACAGGATTTACCAAAGAAATTATGAAGTAATTGTTCCAGTTTTTGAGTATTCATGTTGTAACACTTGTAAACCATCACAATTCGCACATCAGCCATTAAATAGGTTGGCTCTGTTTTGGCATTTTTAATCCGTTCTTCTACAGCAATCTTTGAAAAACCAATTTTAAACAAGTTGCGAATTTCTCTAATCTCTGGCCTTTCGCTCTTTGATTTCAGGATGTAAATGAAGCCTGCTTCCCTATCTTCGTCCAGAATATTGCTGAATTTCTCAATAAATTTCTCATTTATCTTATCAACATTTGCCGTCACAGCCTTCCCATTTTCCAGTAATATTTTATACAATGACCGGTAAAGCATATTTGATTCGGTACCGTTCTCAAAAATAACCCTTGTCCTTCCATCTTTACGTAATCTTCTGCCGCTTCGGAAGTTTTGAACCTCTTTTTCAAAATAAACTTTTTCCAATAGAAGCAGGATACCATTATGAACGTAAAAATCGCCTTCTCTCAAATTGTCCTCTTTAAATTGGATCAATTTACGTTTGTTGGCTGATAAGTCCAGTTGTGCCTCTTTAAATACAGCCTCATATTTTTGAAAGTCATGACAGTTTTTTCTCCTCGCGACAAAGTCAGCCATTGCTCTTTCATCGGCTGCCGGTAAATGCTTTAAATCAAACAGACCTTCTGAATCGTCATCCAGCAATCCAAGAGAATCATCATTGAGGATATCATCAATTGAATTGAATTGTTTTTGTTCGTAATTCAACAAATTAAACCGGTCATAGACTTTGAGCATTTCTGTTTTTACCTGATCTTCACGAATAGCTTTTAATCGCGAATACAACCCGTGTTCTTGTATACTTCTGCCTTGTTCAGGTTCTTTATTATTCTTTTCATAAAAATCTTCGATCTCCTGAAACGAAGCAATCAACCTTTCATCCGCGTTTCGGGCAGATGGATGATTTGCTTTTACATTCAGCAAGCCGAAAGGATCATTACTGAAAATCTCGTCAAGTACAGAATTCTTATCCATTTGCACGTTTACGTTTTTCCTCTTTCAAATAAATAACGCATTCAGCCATTCTTCGTTCCAAAGGATCATTCGATTGAAGAGAGGGTTCCCTGTCGTGTGTCTTTTTAAAATCGCATATTTTTGGCCATAAAATTTTAGCCTCTTCAAAATCCATCGTTATCCTGGTACCCTCAATCACATCCTGAATGATCTTCAGCACCTTTGTAGTTACCGACTTTGATAATATTTCGAACGCCTTTTGAAAAGGATTGATCCGGTCGATCAGGTCGATATGCAAGTCATCGATATTCACAAACTGACCTGCCATCCTGATAAAACGCTGATCACCCACTTCCTTTATCTCTCCATATTTGACAACAGAATCAAGCACTACATGTTGGCGGACCTCTTCAATTTCCTCTTCCGACAATTCGGGGTATTTAACCTGAATAATTTTTGGAATTAAAACCTTGTTGATCACTTCGGGATCAAGATTACCCGGCATCGCTTTCAACATCGTATCATCTTGCAGAATAGTCGCTTTTAAATCATTCAGGTCTGATTCGATGATATCCTTTACCCGTTTCGAAGAGGGTGTTTTTAGCCCTCTGACTTTGATTTCGCCGGGTTCCGCTTTATCATCATCCGATAGTTTGGTTTTGAAATTGAAAGTGGGCGCAAGCACCTGTTCCATCAACAGCGATGCTGTAATTGCTTTGAGCATATTGTTGACCGAAAGTTTCACCAGATCGTCAGCCGCATCGGGCTGAGCGATAAGGTTGGTAAATTGAGCATGGCTTTTATTGCTGCTATCTCGTGTAGCTCTTCCAATAATTTGAATGATTTCGGTCAACGAGCCTCTGTAACCGACTGTTAATGCATGTTCGCACCAGGGCCAGTCGAAACCCTCTTTTGCCATTCCCAACGCTATAATTAAATCCATATCATCGACAGATTTCATCTCACGAAGGTAGGCTACAATTTTCTCGCGGTCAGTTTGATTGTCATTGACCAAATCAGCGACCTTCAATATTTTACCATCGCTGTTCCTTTTGAGATAGATAACGCCTGTATCGGGATCAACCATCGTAACATCGCCTATCGAATCTAAAATGGTATCAACTTCCCGGTGTTTATCTTTAGTCGATTCGCCAGAGTTGACATTAGGTATATGTAAGATGGTTTTCTTGTCGGTATCCAATATTTCTGAAATGGCTGAAGTGTATCTTCCCTGATAAAAATGATAGCCGATCCCCAGTGATTTCAGATAGGTATAACCATTCAATTGTTCATAATAGTTATAAGTTACTTTAGTAAAACGGGCTTCGTCCATGGGCGAAAGAACAGGCACACTGTCGCCCCGAAAATAGGAACCCGTCATTGCCACAATATGGGCATTCGATTTTTGCATTACGGAACGCAGCAATTCACCTAACCGGCTGTCACAATCTGCCGATACATGGTGAAACTCGTCGATGGCCAGCACGATGTTGTTAAACTGTTCATCTTCTATTTCTTCGTAGGCAAAACGAAGTGTAGCGTGAGTGCAAATTAAAATCTGTTCCCCATTGGCGAGAAAGTTTTTGAAGGCCTGCACTTTGCTTTTACTTCCGTCCATTCCGGGTGTACAAAGATTATAATTGGGGTTTGGCTCCCAGTTGGCAAAAAAACCAAAATCTTTCAGGTTCGTTTTTGCGAAAGAACCTCCGATCGATTTTTCGGGAACAGCCACAATTACTTTTTTCAAACCCTGATGAATCAATTTATCAAGGGAAATAAACATCAGCGCTCTTGATTTTCCGGATGCAGGTGGAGCTTTCAATAACAAGTATTGGGCATCACGGGACTGGTAAGCCTTTTCCTGCATCTCCCGCATTCCAAGCGCATTGTTTTTAGAGCTTTTACCGGTTTGGGCATAGGTTACGTTAACTAAGTCAGGCATTTATATTGATTTCATTTTAAAATTAATTTAAGTGAAAATTAAAGCAACAGCATGCTTTACCATTCTGTAAACTGTTTGATTACCCAACGTCTGAACCACTGAATGAACGTGATTGATTTGATTTTCATTGATTTATTCATAGTTAATCATTTAATCTGATTAATCAGCGGTTCAAACGTTTTTTTTCCTTCGCCGGTGGTAAGAAGTTCTCTCCTGTTACTACACTTTTGCCCGTTTTAGACTCCAATTCTAACCGCGCATTTTTTGCTACAGCCCCACCTTTCTTACCTGCCTTAGCATTTTCAGGCAATCCTTTTGCCTTTTCGCTTTCAGCAATCTGCCGGGTGGACAATTCGGCGAGTGATGTAAAAATCAACTCAGCTTCCGACATGTGATCTCCAGATTTTGAGACTTTAAGTATTTTAACTCCTTATGCTTTTTTACGGTAAGTCCGGTCCATTCCTGATGAATAATGTTGGTTAAAAATGCAAATTCATCTTGTTTTTTGATTCCCGCATCCTTCCAATAATCAGTGAGTTTGTTCCGGGTTTCCTGTCCCGTCATACGTTGCTGTATCCATTTTTCGCTGCGTCCCAATTTTTGCCAGTTTTCCCGCGCTCTATCAAGGCCTTGTGCCGGATCAGCTATTTCCTGGACCCGTTCATATCCAACTTTTGCCAACCAAAGTTTAAATGGTTCAGCCTTAGGTGATGGGATAGACTGAACTATGCGAAAAATATCCTTAACATTACCTGCAAGTGTCTTACGTTTCTTTCCATTTATGATCATTTCTACCTGGGGACAATTTGTCCCTATGTAGGATCCCAATTCAATGTCCCTTTTACGGAGTTTTTTCAGGTAATCGGTGGGATTTGGTGAATCCGTTAAAGCGCCTACAATATCAACTATTGAAAAGTACCAAATTTCAGAGGCCTCATCATAATGACGCCTTACCTCCTTATTTTCAAAAACAGCCAATGATTTACTATTTTCCATAGTTATTTCCTTTTCTTTTCACTTCTTCACAACCTATTGATTGAACCTGATTCTTGTGATTTCATTGATTTAATCATAGTTAATCATTTAATCATTTAATCAGTGGTTAGACTTCTTGGTTAATCAGTTTAATCAGTGGTGAAATTTTGAATTGATCACCCTCTTAAATTGCAGGCTTTTTGATCCAAAGTTAATCAACAAGCCGATTTCTAAATTATATGCTTCCAGATAATTGATGGCTTGTGTCAGATGTACGTCTTCCAAACTTGTAATTGCTTTGATTTCGACAGAAATAACATTTTCAACTAAGAAATCAACTCTTCTTGTTCCTATCTGGGATCCTTTGTAATAAATTGGCATTTCGTGCTCCCTGCTAAACTGAATTTCCTGCAAGGTCATTTCTTGTGCTAATGCCCGTTGATAAATAACCTCCTGGAATCCATTACCCAAAATTTTATGCACCTCCATCGCACAACCAATGATTCTTCCTGTTAAATCGGAATATTTATAAACTGTCTTGACCACATTGTCAGAACCGCTGATTGAACCTGATTCTTGTGATTTCATTGATTTTGATATTAGTTATTGATAGTGATATGAGTGCTCATTATTAATCATTTAATCAATTTTATTAGATCGCCGATTAACCTGATTGACAATGTCTTAACCGCAGATTGAACCTGAATCATTTGATTTCATTGACATTGTCTGAACCTCTGATTAACCTGATTGAATTGATTTCATTGATTTATATGTTAATTGATTGATAGTTATAAGTATCATAGCTAATCATTTAATCTGTTTAATCAGTGGTCGACATCCTCATAGTTAATCATTTAATCAGCTTAATCCGCGGTTCAGACTTCTTTTTCCCAAACAATGTCCCCCTGTTCTTCTCTTCCTCGATCATCTGCTCATACAGCTTAAACAAATATTCCAGCCTCTCCTCATCGCTCTCGAACGGGCGGCTCCGGTAGCACCGTTCTACGGCAAGGTCGTTTTGACGGTGGGCTTCGCGCAATCCATCAGGCATCTTTTCCGGATCGTAAAGCTGCGCCAGTGTCTTTTCGCTGTGCTTTTCACGCTCCTCCAAAATACGGTACACATGCTTTTCGATCTCCTGCTTTTGGATGTCAGAAATTGGCGGGACAGGAAATGTGTTGTATCCTAAAACCGAAGAATATCGAATTCTTGTTTCCAAACTTCCGCACACAGATCTAATCCAAATAAAATGCATTATTGATGATAATAAGCCAAATACGAATAGCTCAGGGTTATAAATTGCAAAAGCTAAATTATTTATTATTACATCATTATTTAGGAATCCCAAAGGGACATAATCTCGTTTCTCTGAAGATGTTCCTGGTATAATTATAGAACAGGTATCACGATGCCTTATTTCGATGAATCTATGAGGTTTTGATGCATATTTATTGTATGATTCTTTTTTACTTTTTTCTCTCTCTCCTCTTACCAAAGAAAGTCGATCTGAGATTGTAGGAATCAGTATAGCTTCATTAACGTCAGAATCATCCAACCAAAGGCACCATCTTTCGATGCCTTTAATTAATTCCTGTGAACCAATGACTCTTCGGAAAAACATTTCTGATTTTGGAAATTTTTGAACAACCAAATTCTTTTCTTCTGTTGTAAAATGCAGAAAACCAAAGTCATTTGGCATGTTTCCAAGAACCATAGGCGGCAAATGTGATAATGTGCTATTTCTTTTTGAAACCGTCAATATATTGGAAGTTGAAAGATATGGATTTATGTTTTGGGCTCTTTTAATATGACTGCCATTAAATATAAACTTTGGTTTACCTGATGAAATCCTTATTCCAACAATAACACAAGTTACTCCTGCATTTTCTTTTGCGTTATTAACCCATTTGAACGATTGATGAGCGAAACTGATTTCAACATTGTTTTTAAGAACCAATGGCCAGAGCAAATCAACTTGTTCTCCTTGACATATTGAATTTGTAGCAACAAAAGCGCATTCCGCATTAAATTTTTTCACGTATTCTGCACCCTTAACAAACCAACAAGATATATAATCAAGTTTGGTTGTTGATCCAAAAATATAAAACAAATCCTCTTTTTGAGATTTCTCTTGTTGAGAAAAACCACGATATGGCGGATTCCCCATAATATAAATCTCATCTCCTTCTTTTTTTGGACAAACTGTTTCCCAATCCAGTCGACAGGCATTACCCTGCACAATATTTCCTGTTTCGCTTAGCGGTAAAGCCGGTTTGGTTCGCCCAAAAGATGCAAAAAATTCCTGGTTCATCTGATGTTCAGCAAGCCAGAGTGAAAGGGTAGCCACCTCATGTGCGAAATCATCAAGCTCTATTCCATAGAAATTACTCAACAAAATTCCGGAGAATTGATTGGAATGATATCTATTGGTGAGATCAATCTCCTTAAAAATTTTCATCTCCAACCGCCGCAACTCCTTATAGGCAATAATCAGAAAATTGCCACTGCCGCAAGCCGGGTCGAACAGTTTGATTTTCCAGATGCGCTGCAACAAGGCCTTCAGTTTTTTGATATTTCCTTTCGCTGATTCAAATTCTTCCCTTAAATCATTCAGGAAAAGCGGTTCAATCACCTTCATGATATTGGGTACACTTGTGTAATGCATACCCAAACCGCCGCGATGCTCTGGTGTGACGACCGCCTGTATCATGGAGCCGAAAATATCCGGGTTAATATCGCACCATTTCAGATCTCCGCTGTCGATAATGGCCTGGCGGCTCCGGCGTGTGAACAGGGGAACCGGGTGATTATTACGGAACAAGCCTCCGTTTACATAAGGGAATGCCTCAAGATAAGCAGAGAGACTATGCCGCTCTGATGGATCGGTATTCATTACTTCGAAAACCTTCGCGAGATAACCGCTCAGGTCGCTGCCATCGGTTTGCGTATGCGAATGAATCGAATTGGTAAACAACTCTTTTTCAAAAATACCCGTATCTTCAGCAAAGAAGCAGAACAGCAGTCGCGAGAGGAACACATTGAGACTGTGTACTGCTTCGGGCGTTTCGGTAGTATTATCTTTTTTAATTTCGTCATACAACTTTGCCATTCGCTCCGCGGCTTTCACATCGGCAGGATTTTCGCTCGCGTGCTGTGCCTTTTCCATTCCGGCCAGAGGCAAAAAGAAATCAAAATATTTGGGAATCTCCAACAAAGCAATATCGAGTGTTTGTTTGGTTTTGCGGTCGATGGCGAGAAGCGTTTCGAAGTCGGTTACAATAATAAAGCGAGGATCATGCTTTGCAATTTTCTCATCGGCTTGCAATTCGGTAATCACCCGGTGAAGATCATCGTTTTCAACAGCTTTATAAAAGAGCTTTTTCTTCCAGGTAATTTCGCCCTCCCTCTTCGAAAGATTCAGACCGCCTTTCTGTAACCGGACAATTGAAGCCTTTGGCAGCCCATAAGCCAATAACAGATCGAAAATAAAAGACTCATTGGAGTACGTTCCCACCAGTTTTTGAAGGTTAGCTTCAATTTGGGCGATGTTCATGAGCAATCTCGGTAAAGTTTGCTAAAATTAATCATTAACTTTAAAAAGAGCTTCTCTTACACAGAAAAACTTTACCATTTCATATCAGATGCTCTAATCCGTAATGTTGCAAATCCGTTGGAGTCAGAGAATGTCAGCCGTTGACCCCGCCCGACCAAAACTCCTTTTCCAGCAAACAACAACCTCCCAAAAGTTGTACATAATTAATCATTTAATCACACATCATAGTTAATCATTTAATCTGTTGAATCAGTGGTTCAGACTTCTTTTCGCGTAATCGAGGCTTTTGGATGACCATAAGCCAAAAGCAGATCATATACAAAAGACGCTTTCTGGAAAGTTTGTATCAGTTTTTGCAGGTTAGCTTCAATTTGGGCGATGTTCATGAGCAATCTCGGTAAAGTTTGCTAAAATTAATCATAAACTTTAAAATTAGCTTCTCCTACACGGGAAAATTTAATTATGCTTTTGGCCATTGTTCATCTCCGGAAATGCCGTACAGGAATTGCTGATTCGACTGCTCATTTTCCCGGACTATTTACTTTTCCACAAAGCCTCATTGTACCATTTTTTAGGGAAACCCATCGTTCCAGTGGCAAGCCATACCGCCAAAAGCAGAATTTGTCCAAAGAGGCTCTGTCTTTCCCGGAAATCAGAAATTTCTTTGCTCATCCCGCGGCTTACATCACCCTGATTTAAGTCATAACCATCAAATTGCGGGGCAAAATAAAGTAATCTATAAATTTTTCAGTCCTTTGCTGATCAGGCATCTATCGGCTTGTGTGTAACGTTAATTATTCCATTTAAAAATAATAGTCGTAAAAAACATCTTTCAAACGAACGGTCTTGTTTGATACAATATCATATCCGTAGTCATTTTTGAAATCTGTTATTTTACTTTTCCATAGCCTTACATCATCATCGACCATATTAACATGGGATAGCAGATTGTAATAGGATATTTTTTCATTTATTGAGTTACTAGATAATAACAAACTTTTAATTACTAGGCTAAATTCATTATCTTTTTTTAGTCTTTCAATCATCGGAATAAAAAAATATTTGTGATATCTTTTAATATTGCTTGCATCTAAAAATATGTTTTTTAAAAAATCAATTAGATTATCAATACTTCTAAATAAAAATTTAAGATTATAACCGACATAATCGTCTATATGAATTTGATGTTGAATAATTTCATCAAATATTTCTTTTATACTAGGTTCTTCAGGCCAACCATTGCATAGTGCCATTATTCTGCCACTATCAAAATAATTTTGAACTTTTTTTACTTCCTCATAAACTTGACTGTCCTTGGCAAAGTATGTACCTAATAATTTACCTGCAAAAGTTTTATTCCCCTCATGGGGACTAGTGTTGTGTTAATTTAAAATTGACGGATAAAGTCTTTTAAGTTTGATGCGAGCCTGATCGTTTGTAAACTGCCAATTAATTTTAGCGGTTTTATTGTTTCTGTGATTTTTCCATGCTTCTACTTCTGATTTTATTTCCTCAATTGTTGGAATATGCCGGTTTAAACATTGTCCGTTGAGTACGTGAAGCTCGATTTCTGCCATATTTAGCCAACTCCCATGTTTTGGTGTAAAAATAAACTCAAACCTATCCCAGAGCCGTTTGGCTTCTTCTGGCACAAATGTTTCATAAAAAGCAGAGGCATCATGTGTTTTGAAATTATCCATGACCAATCTGATCTTTTTCGCAGTAGGGTGCATCTCATCGGCTATTCGCTTCATAAATTTGGCCCAGTCTTTTTTTGTTTTGTATTCCGTAATTTCAACCAGTCTTTTACCTTTTAACGGTTCATTTGCCATAAAAATATTGACCATTCCATGTCTGATGTATTCATAATCCAATCGGGCTTCCTGTCCAGGCTTGATCGGTGTTGAAGCAACTTCTTCGATCAACTGTTTTGGTGATTCATCCATACAAACAACCGGATAATCTTCATCGTACGGCAGCTTGTAAATATCCAGGACATATTCCATATTAGCTACAAATTCACTGCTTTGTCCCGGAGGAATAACCCAGCCCTTTACTTTCCAAGGCTTAAGTTCGTTTTTTTTAGAATCTTGCCAACTGTTACATGTGAGATATAATCAATATAGCTCAGTTCAACCATCTTGTCGGCCAAAAGCCTCAGCGACCATTTTGCAAATCCTTCAGGAGGCTCACTGCAACAGAGCGACACCAATTTTGCTTCAAGATCGCCATCCGCCTTTTTGGTGTAATTCTGTGGCGATGCCCGTCGTTCCAAAACACTATCAAAACCTTCTTCAATGAACTTTTTCTTGACTCGGTCAATGGTCCGTTCTCCAACCCGCAAAATCTTGCATATATCCATGTTCTTAATGTCGGCATCGGATGCGAACTTGCCTTTATCGCAATTCAATAAAATATACGCTGCACGAAAGGCCTGTGAAGTATGGCTCCCTTTATTGATTACTTTATTGAGCTCTTCAACTTCACTCTTGCTTAATTTAATTGTATAAAGTACCATGTGTTTTTCGGTAAAGCTACACAATTAAACCGTCATATCAAAATTAACTTAACACTAGTTATTATCCTAAGTAAAATATTCTTTAAAATTGCACTATTAGGAGAAGTCCTGCTTAGAAAGCTAATAAGTGAATTACTTTTAATGTTATCAGTATTATCTGAAATATATTCCATTATATATGGATAGGAAGGAGAGGATTTTGCAGAATGCGTTGCAAAGAAGCCCCATATATTTTCTATATCTTTATCAGTTTTTCCATGCTTTAAAACAGGTGTAAAATCTTTGCCAGTTATTGAAATGAGATAATCAAAATTATCTATTATGGATTTTATCATTAATCCACTGCAAGATCTTTTAAAACTATAGTTATTAAAAATATCAACAGGATTTGCTCTTTCTTTGCTTTGACTTTCATTATCTTCCAAATTAAAATACTCATCTAATCTCTCTGAAACCAAAAAGCCTGTAAATGCTATATTTCTCATTATTTCAAAATCAAAGCCACGTTTAAATACGATTGGGGTAACTAAATCAATTATTTTATTCTTATTTGTGTGCTTTATATGGTTGAATAAACACATTGCCATATCAGCTTTCACCTCTTCTTGTTCCTCTTTGTCAAAAGAACTTAAAACGTTTTCAATATTTTCAGGCAAAACAGATAACTCATTAATTTGCTCTATAATTAGTAGCCTGAGTTCTTTTGATAAAGGCATTGATTTTTTCAATATTTTCTGTTCCTTATCTATTTTTTCAGGAAAATATCGAACTAATAAACCAAATAGGTTTTCATCAATTTTAATATGATCTAACACATAAGATTGCACCAAAGTATTTGAGTGGAAATTCTTTGTAATTTCTTCAATGGCGGTATAGTATTGTCCAAAAACATCTTTAGGAAATGATTCAAGTACTCCTAAAAGCTTTTCAAGAATATTATTTTCAAAATAATTTTTGTCTATTTCAAGTAATGAAGGAATGGCTCTCTCTCTAAACATCAATTTTTCATCAAAGAGAATTTTTTCCAGAATTTTCTTTGCTTCTTCTCTCTCTTGAATTTCAAATACTTTAGAGATAAAATGTGCAGAAGCTGATGTTTTATTTGTTTCAATAGTTCTAAAGTAATTTTTAAGATTTTCTTTTATTTCTTTATCCTCTGACCAACCTTCCAATAATGCCATTACATTCCAATGTGAAATAGCACTATTGGGTAAATCATTGAGAAGTATATTTTTAATGCTTTCGGAATGGACGAAAATACTCGCAAATGCAACTTCAGGATTAATGAAGAAGTTATATTTTTTTAATCTTTTGTCTAACCAACTCTCAACTGATGGTATTAATCTACTGTTACCCTTAAAATAATAGTTCAAATGCTTAAACATTTCAAGTTTATCAAGAGAAGCAAAGGGGAATTCTTCATCTTGAAACTGATTTATTACCAAATCAACTACCTCCGTATCTTTATTAAAGCAATGAAAAAGAATCTTCCATGCAATACTATTATCAATTGTAATTCTATTCTCGATAAATCTACTCTGCCTTTTTACTGATTTAATTAATATTTCTTTGAGTTTATTACTTTTATCATACCCATCAATTAATAACTCAATAGCTTCTTGTTTTAACTGATAAGGTATTTCGCTTATTATACTCAATATCTTTTTTAAGTCCCCTTTTGTCTGTTTTTTAACAAATACTTTGTATTTATATAAAAAGAATTGAACTATTGAAATTTCTACTTCGACGGACTTTAAGAGATCATCTATTTTTTTCTGTTCAAGTTCACTTGTTATAATGCTGTTTATTGCGAGAGCTAGAATTTCAGGATTTGAACAATTTAAAATTATACTCTTAATGAAATCAAACACTTGTTCATTATTTATGTGTTTTTTAAATACTAAAGAAGCATCATATCGTATCTCTATTGTTCCGTTGATAAATGCTTTTTTGAGAAATTCTATTTCCTGAAAATTTAACTTGTCTGAATATCTTAAGGTACTTACTCGATAATCCCTGTACTTATTTTGGTTTGGAAAATACTGTATCAGGAAATTTTGAACTTTCTCCTTCAATCTTCCGTTTTGAAGAGCATTAAGAATGCGCTTGAGCAATGCCTCTTTATATAAGGGGTCAGTTTCGTATTCAAACTCATTTGTTATAGATTCAAAGGAGCTATTTAAAATTTCGCTTGGTGCATTGTCTAAATTAATTGCAATTTCATAAGAAATTAGTTTCAAATAGTTTTCTTGACATATTTCGCATTCAGAGTTCTTTAAAGACTCGAAATATGTTTTATACTTTTTAACCTGTTTTAATGGTATCAATCCAAATAAGTTTGTAATTACTTGATGGAAAGCAGGGTTTGCTCCAAATTTTCTAATAAAGTCATTCCCAAAATCCTCATCAGATTCAAACAAATATTGTGAAGCTAAAAATTCCTGAAATTGCTTATGCCCAAATGAAATCTCATTATTCGATTTTTCAACAATAATGCCGAAATTGTTTGCTCCTATCTCAATCAATTCCTGAGCATACACTTTTGCTTTTGCTTTGTTATAACCTGCGAAAGTAATTAAGTATTTTTCGATAGTTTTTTGTGCATCATTCTTCAAGATAACTCCATCATTACTCTCTGTTTGAATAAAAATTGCTAACTCACAGAAAATATCTACAAAATTTAAGTCAACTTTTTTTTCTTGGACCACTCCTGCATCACTCACTCGCTTTAAAGGATGTTTATTAATCAAATATTGAGTAATTTCTTTAAGTGCCTCAAGTTTATTTTTAGGCAATACAGAATCCCGCATTTTTTGGATTATCAAGATGCTTAACAACAAAGGCGTTTCAGCTAATTTCCTCAAATCTCCTGTTTGTTCTAACTCTTTTATGAAAATGTCTGTTTGGGTTTTTGAAAAACTTTGGTCTGTTATATTCTTCTGTAAAGACGTCCATTTATTATACCACCTCTCAATAAAATCCTTCTGCTGTGATTTAGAAAAACCAGCTAAGTTTAGGACTTTTAGATTTGTAAAAAAATCTTTCAACATTCTAAATCCATATGGCCTACTTGAATATAGAACTTTACAATCATAAAGTCCTCTTATTGTTTCAATTCTTGTAATTGCTTGCTGAGCAGAGGACACACTGTTCCATTCGTCAATACCATCAATGATAAGGAATAGACGTTCATCCTGTAATGCATGGTTAGCAATCTCAAATAGATGTTTTTTACCATTAGCATTAAACCAGAGATTAAGTATTTCAGAAATACTTAACGTGTCGTTTTGGCTAAGCTGCTTTGTAATAAATGCAAATGGGAGCCATACAGGCAATGACTTGCCAAACTCTTGTGATATATTTTCTAGTTTTGGATTAGAGCTTAATATATCCAAAGCTATGTATCTCAACAAAGTACTTTTTCCCGCTCCGGGATCTCCGATAATTATGTTTTTATTATTACCAATCAGAGCCTCATCTATTTTAATTCGAATATTAATACTATTTTCTTCGACTAAATTTGACCTTGTTTTTTTATATGTATACTGATTATCAGTTTCTCCGTACCAATAATCATCATAATAAAGTTCTTCTTGGTTTAAGCTTAATACCGGCGATGCAGAATTTGAAGGGTTTTCCCCTGTGTTCTCAAAATTATCATCTTTTACATTAGAAAGAATATCCGGTATAATAAATCTATCCTGTATGGTATACGGACAATTTAATTCTTTAATCGGAATGCCAGGATCTTGAATGTTAAAAATTGTGGAATAGAATTCGTACAATTCTTTTCTAAATTTTATTATTTGCAGTGCATCAAACTTCTTGGATTTTGAAATTTGTTGCAAAGCAAGCTCTCCATTAAATTTCTTTACCCATTCCAGCCCGAAAAAATCAAATACTATTTGTGGTTGTGATTTTAAAATCCTTGATAGTTGAATTTTATCCCATTTTACAAGTGCAATATCAGCCTTTTCTAATTCAGTTCTAAGTTCTTCAAGTCTATCTTGAACTTGTGTTTTACTCCACTTGCATGAAGTGCATAGATATATACTGTCACTTAGATTGTAAAATTTTTTAGTTTTAAAATACTCAATTGCTTTATTTAAGTCACCTAAATCAAATTCTTGATACCTTTTGCACTGATAAGTATTATATCTTCCATTGGATTTTCTTGCATAAATATCTATTCCTTCTTGTGCCTGTCCCTTAGTCCCGTATATTTCACAATCACTTATTGGAAAATCAACTTGTACTATCGCTAAGCATAATTTTTCAAAGTCCTCCCAAGATAGTTTTTCTAAGGGTAATTCTTGAGAATTAGTATTAATAGGTGGATCAATGATTGTTTGAACAGGAGTATATAAATAATTTAAGTTCATCTTTTTCAACTTATTTTTTGTTTAGTGGTTTGTCTCGTCTGCCGTTTTTACACTTGGCGTTAAGATTGTGTATACGCATATAGCGCATATGTGCGGGATACATGCAGATCCATCTGCCCGGAAGAAGCCTTGCTTACAATCTCCTCAAAACTCATGGTTGCTCCTTTGGGATATTTGATCTCCTGAGCCTGTAAATAGCAGGTTAACTGGAATAGTATCGCTCCGGCCAGGATCAGTTTTTTCATTACCTGTCGCTCATTAGTTATTAGGTTCAGCAAATATAAAAAACATATTGATGTTCCAATTATCGGCGCTTACATAATTTTCAATATTCTTTTTATCAATGCAGTTTGGATCTGTAAATTATTCATTAACGGCAAATCACTGCTTGCTTTCCAGTTCGCCTGGTCGGCAGCTACCGGCGCCAGTCTTGACCCTGCAATACCCTTCTTAATGAAATGTGAACCGATGAAAGTCCTGGTGGTCGATCTCGAACTCGAAGCCCATGACCTGTTCCAAAGGCCCGTTTTAAATGACAATAATCCCCATATTCATAACCTGATCTATCTGCACGAAAAATCCGGCAACAGGATGATGGTCAGCTATGACTTACTGGATAAGATTGAAAAAGCCGCCGTTGACCACCGGGCCAGACTGGTGATCATCGACAATATCTCCAAATTGATGCCCGATTCCCTGAAATCCGGAAGCGCCGCTTACATGATTTCCATGCTTGACCGCATGAGGAGAAATACCGGCTGCTCAATTCTTGTAATCGGCCATACCACCAAAGGCAATCCAAAGGTATGCATCCAGCCTACCGATTATTACGGCTCCTCCATGCTGCAGAATTTCTTTCATGAGTTGTCTTTTATCGACATGACAAAAGATGGCAGCTTCTTCCTGTGCCATGCAAAAACAAAACAGGAGGAATGTTACATGCAGACTGTCCCTGTATTTAAAAGAGGCAGGAATTCCCGGTTTGGCATCGGATTTAATTTTATCTCTTTACAACCTTTATCCGACATTCAACTGCCCGAAACTTTTGCAGATCATTCTTCTAAAAGGCAGCGGAACCTCTCGGCTTATAAAAGAAAGAAGATCAGGAAATTAGGTGCATTCCCACTTTTAAAATAGAAAAAGCTATTTTTTAATAAATGTTCCAGGGTTTAGCTTCGCCGATCCCCGCCTGCCGCTGTTTCCCATCAGCATACCAAGCATCATTTTCAATTTTCATCCCGGCAGCCCGCTAAAGCTTTACATCTTTTAGGTTAATTATCCTGGCTGAATCCGCATAAAAATCGGCAAACTTCATCTTCCAAAAATCTGTGTTAATTCAAGCAATTTATCCCCTTCAATTTCCAGATCAAGATTCTGCGGAAGCCTCCAGAGCCAGTTGCCTTTTATCGTTCCCGGAGTATTCATCCGCGCCGTTGAATCCAGTCCCAATATATCCTGCATGGGGATTACAGCAACCTGGGCCACCGAAGAATAAGCCAGACGGATCATCTTCCAGTGATCAATGTTTCCGGGGCCAAAGTATCTCTTTAACTGACTTCGTTCTTCCTTGCTCAGCGCTTTAAGCCATCCTGCGGTAGTATCGTTATCATGGGTTCCGGTATAAACGACAAAATCGTGTTTGTAATTATAAGGGAGATGTTCATTTCGGTTGTCCTGCGTAAAGGCAAACTGCAGCACCTTCATCCCGGGCAGGTAATATTTTCCCCTAAGTTCATGCACCTCTTCGGTGATAGTACCCAGGTCTTCGGCGATGATGGGCAGATTTCCAAGCTGGCTTTGAAGCATTCTGAGCATAGCATCTCCGTCAGCTTTCATCCAGCTGCCGTTCACAGCAGTCTTTTCTTGGTAAGGTACGGCCCAGAAAGATTCCAGCCCCCTGAAATGATCGATTCTGACCAGATCAAACATGCGTAGGTTATAATGTAGGCGGGCGATCCACCAGTCATATTCCCGCTGACGCAGCTTCGGCCAGTTATAAAGCGGATTGCCCCATAGTTGGCCAGTTTCACTGAAATAATCGGGAGGCACCCCTCCCACCACGATTGGTTTTTTCAGCGGATCGAGCAGAAAAAGATCCTGGTTGGCCCATACGTCTACGCTGTCGTAAGAAACATAAAGGGGAATGTCGCCAAAGATTTTTATTCCAAGATCATTGGCAAATTTCTTTAATGTGAACCACTGACGAAAAAAGGTGAATTGAAGGAATCTCTGAAACTCCACATCGCCAAGCCAGGCATGGTAGTTGAAATTCAGGGCCTTTTCTTCCCTGTTCACCAGATCCTCAGCCCAAAAACTCCAGTCCTTCCCCTTCAGATTTTTACGGCAGGCATAAAACAGGGACCAGGACTCAAGCCACCAGGAGTTTTCTCTCCAAAATTGCAGATAGTCTTCGGTATCGAATCCCCCTTCCACACGAAACGTAACGAAGGCCTTCATTAGGAGCGGCTCTCTGAATTTGCGCACCAGGTTGAAATCAATTTTATCACCGGGAAAATGTTTTTTACCCGACAAATCCTCTTCTTTGAGAAGTCTGGAGGAGACCAGGGTATCCAGGTCGATGAGATCGGGATTCCCGGCAAAAGCCGAATAACACTGGTAGGGAGAATGGCTCCAGTCCGCAGGGCCAAGAGGCAAAATTTGCCAGATGGTCTGACCTGCATCTGCCAGCCAGGCAATAAAATTACGTGCTTCCTCACCCAGGGAGCCGATTCCGTATTTCCCCGGTAAAGAGGTAGGGTGTAATAATATTCCAGCGTAACGTGAATTCATATTTTGCTAATTTCACGAATTAAGGACGAATCGAAGATCAGCGAAGCTAATTCACACGAACATGCCTCCTCAATCCCTCTGTAATTCCTTAATATTTAGTTTCTTATAATAGCTATTTAATAAACTAAGATCAGTTATCCATTATCCATTATCCATTATCCATTATCTCAAAAAAATCAGCTTAATCAACTTAATCAGCTTAATCCGGGTTCAGACATCATCTCTTCAACCACTTATCCAGCCATTGAAAGAAAACACGCTGCCAGAGAATACCGTCCTGGGCCTGCGTTACCCAATGGCTCTCATCGGGAAAGAAAAGAAACTCGGCGGGAAGACCCTTCAGGCGTGCCGAATTAAAGGCTCCCATTCCCTGAGTGTATGGAATACGAAAATCCTTCTCCCCATGTATAACAAGAATAGGGGTATCCCAGTTCTGAACAAAACGGTGTGGGGAAAATTTCTTATATGTTTTCTGTGCTGTCTTGTTTTTCAGATCCCAATAAGGACCTCCATTGTCCCAGTTGGCAAACCAAATCTCATCGGTGGTGGAATACAGAGCCTCCATGTTGAATATTCCGCAGTGAGCAATAAATGTCTTAAAACGTTTTTTGTGATGCCCTGCAAGGTAATATACAGAATACCCACCGTAACTGGCTCCCACGGCCCCGAGGTTTTTCTTGTCCACATAAGGTTCAGCGGCAAGGGTGTCGATGGCTATAAGATAATCCTTCATGTTCTGGCCGCCATAATCTCCAGAGATCTGTTCATTCCATTTATGACCAAATCCCGGAAGACCTCGCCTGTTGGGAGCCACCACGATGTAACCATTAGCTGCCATCATCTGAAAATTCCAGCGGTAGGACCAAAACTGGCTGACCGTACTCTGTGGACCTCCCTGACAGTACAATAGGGCAGGATATTTCTTTGAGGGATCAAAATGCGGAGGATAAATCACCCAGACCTTCATCTTCTTCCTGTCGGTGGTGGTGATCCATCGGCTTTCCACTTTTCCCATGGTAAGCTGATCCATGATTTCCCTTGTGACTGAAGTTAGCCGCTGATCTAAACCGGTTGCAGGATCTACCGAATAGACCTCCGCAGGCTGAGACATTGACATTTTGGAGGCAATCAGCTTATTTCCACAAATGGCTAAAGAAGTATAATCCTGGATGCCCATGGTAATCCGGGAAAAATTTCCTCCGTTCAGATCATACCGGTAAATCTCATCAGTAGCCTCCACATCAGAAATAAGATAAAGGGATTTGCTGTCAGCAGTCCAGGTAAGGTTCTGCACATTTTGGTCAAAATCAGAACTGCAGTTCTTTCTTTTTCCCGTTTTCAGGTCAGCGATAAAGAGGCGGTTTCTATCGGATTCATATCCGTTACGAGCCATGCTTTCCCAGGCGAGCCAATTTCCGTCCGGTGAATAGACAGGATTTTTATCGTACCCCATCAGTCCCTGAGTTAAATTTACCGTTTTACCAGTTTCAACGGTATAAAGATAAATATCCGAATTGGTAGAGAGAGTATACTCTTTGCCAGCTTTCTTTTTACAGCTATAGGCAATAGTCTTTCCGGAAGGGTCCCATTGGATCTGTTCAAGGCCGCCATCAGGTTTCATGGGCGAGTCGTATCGCTCGCCCCGCATGATGTCCTTATCATTGGAAATTTCGTTATTAACGTAATCAGCAACAAAAACATGCTGGTAGGTATAGTCGCTCCAACTGTCCCAGTGACGATACATGAGATCGGTTTCCAGCCGGGCATTGGCAAGAGGAAGGTCAGGAAATAAATCGTGAATATCCTTATCGAGCTTTACAGATCTGACGTAAAGAACATGCTTTAAATCAGGTGAATATCTAAATCCGGATATTCCTCCGGGAACCTTTGTGATCTGTTTATTGCCGCTTCCGTCCGGATTCATCTCCCAAAGCTGTATTCCTTCTGGTGCGGTAAAAAGATATCCTATTTTTTTACCATCTGGGCGCCATTCTTCTTCGCTTTCTTTTTCATGCGTACTGGTTAACCTGACCGGAGTACCCCCTTCGGCCGGTATTGTAAACAGATCACAGTAAGACCGGTTTTCAGCTATATTAAACCAGGTTATATCGTAAAGGATGTTTTTTTTATCAGGAGAAAGATGGAAACTGCCAAGTCGGTTGATTGACCATAAGAGTTCAGGAGTTAACAAGTCTGAACTGATTTTTGGGATTTGAATCCTATCTATTTCCTTAATGGAATCATTTTTATTGACAGGAGAAGATTTTTCGCTTTTTGTGGAGCAAGAAATTAAAACAGTCAGGAAAAGAAAAAAAACTGCTACTTTCTTCATTTGTTTTAATTTAAAAAATTAGAAATCAGGAAAACGGATCCGGTGTAAAATTAGAAAAAACAGAGCAGCAGGCAAAAGTTTTACTATGGATATCAATAAAAAACCTGCATTTGTATCTGCAGGTTAAACCATATAAAAAACAGTAATTGAATTAATAAGAGAATCTTTTGGGTATTTCGATCTGGTTTCCGCGATAATCAGTGTATCTGACAACAAAATTAACGGAATGTTGTCCAGCCACCTTTAAATTATTTAGATTAAAACTTACGAGACCGGAAACCAAATAGGCAGCCACATCTCCCCTTGCATTGTGATGCAATTCGAGTACATAGGGATTGGTAATACCATTACCGGTGCCGTTATCCAGCAGATTAATATAATGTACAGAGCCGTTTGTGTAAAACCGGAAATCCAGATTCAGGATGTTTCTGCCTGAAATCCATGCATCCCTCACAATGATTGGATCATGGCCTGCACTGTCCGCAGCAACTTCAGTGGTTTTCTTAACACTCTTATAAAGAATATCATTTATCCCTAAAATTTTCGAATGATAATTTTTAGTGGAATCAGTTATCTGAGAAAAATTATAAGGACTAAATCTTACCAGAACCCTTTCACTGTCGCGGACTCCGAAAGCAGAGATCATATTTTTGTCGGGGATAAGAATACTGCCGTTATCAAAATTGATCAAAAAAGTCTGGTCAGCAGCATTAGTTTTAACAAAACCAAGAGAAAGGACTGAATAACTTTGATCATGATTATTATTTAAGAAATCTTCGCATGAAGTCAACAATAACCCTGTTAGAAGAATGACCGGCAATAATTTTTTGAAAGGATTGATTTTCTTTTCCATAGTAGTATGCATTAAAATTTTTATTAATACTTGAAAAAAAAGACTTAAACTTTCCACGTAATATATAAACAAAAAAAATGCCAAATAGATTGGCATTTATAAAAATTTAACAGAAAAATTTTGTTATTATTTTAACTGCGACAGATAGCTTCTGAAGTCCTCATAAGACGATGAAAGCTGAACTGTTTTCTTTTCTCCTTTCATAAATTCCTGCAGCTTAGCTGGTAGCGGGATGTTCCCTTTACCGATAATCTGCTCCATTGTATCGGTAAATTTAGCAGGATGAGCTGTTTCAAGAAAAATACCTTTCTGTCCGGGAACTATTTTCTCTTTTAGAGCCCGGTAACCGACAGCACCGTGGGGATCGAGCAAGTAACCCAATGAATGGTAAACGTTTGAGATAGTCTCTTTAATTTGTTCATCACTATAGGTTGTGCCTGTAATATCCTCTGCAATTGAATTGTAATCTTCCTTGTAAAGATCCAGGATACGCGCAAAATTGCTTGGATCACCCACATCCATGGCATTGGCAATTGTAGCAATAGATGAGCGGGGTTCGAAACGACCTGTCTCCAGGTAATTGTAGACCACTTTATTGAGGTTGTTTGCGGCAATAAACTTCTTTACCGGCAAACCCATCTTTTTGGCTATCAACCCTGAGGTAAGATTGCCAAAATTTCCGCTTGGAACGGAAAAAACAATTTCACCATCTTTATCCGGTAACTGGGCATAGGCATTGAAATAATAAAACGATTGCGGAAGGAAACGTGCCACATTAATTGAATTGGCCGAAGTAATAGTGAGATTTTCCTTCAGCTGAACATCCATGAAAGCCTGCTTCACGAGAGACTGACAATCGTCAAAAGTTCCTCCAATTTCAATGGCTGTGATGTTTTTACCAAGAGTTGTAAATTGCATTTCCTGGATTTCGCTTACCTTGCCTTTGGGGTAAAGCACATGAACATGAATCCCCGGAACACCCAAAAATCCATTGGCCACAGCACTTCCGGTATCTCCTGAAGTGGCCACCAGAACATGAACCATCTGATCTTCCTGACGAAGGAAATAGCCCAGAATTCTGGCCATGAATCTTGCACCCACATCCTTGAAAGCCAGTGTCGGTCCGTGAAAGAGTTCAAGTGAATAGATATTGTCCTCTACCTTTACCAGAGGTGTATCAAAAGTGAGCGTATCTGAAACAATTTGCTTTAGAACACTACCGGGAATGTCGTCACCAAAGAACCTTTCAGCAACCTTTAAGGAAAGTTCAACGAAGGACATCGTACCTATCCTGCTGAAAAATTCACCTGGCATTGGTTTGATCTGCTCAGGCATAAATAAACCCCGGTCAAGAGCTAGCCCCTGCGTAACGGCCGTTTTCAGATCTACATCGGGAGTTTTATGATTTGTGCTGTAATATTTCATTAATCGTCAATATTGGAGTTAATAAGTCATTCAGGTTAACAATGGGGATTAAAGTCATTAATAAAACATTAAAATATAAAATGATGATCAGCGTTAATTGTTAAGAAAAACCTGCATGAATTGATTGCTGTTGAGGGTACCATAAATACCCCTTTTGACTGAATTTTCATCGTAGATTCCAACTTCATCCGGTTTTTCTCCGGGTTTGAATATCAGGAACGGAACAGCATCACGGGAGTGAGTTTTCAGTTTCCATGGTGTGGGATGATCTGGGAGTATGGCAATGGCAACAGGCTCTTCCATTTCAGAAGTCTTCTCAATTAAATATTTCACAACCCGCCTGTCAAGGTATTCAATAGTCTTAACTTTCAGATCATAATCACCCTCATGGCCGGCTTCATCACTTGCTTCAATGTGCAGGTATACAAAATCATGATTTTTCAGGGCCTCAAAGGCAGCTTGAGCTTTCCCTTCGTAATTTGTATTGTATAATCCGGTTGCTCCTTCTACTTTGATCACATCCAGTCCTGCATAAACTCCAATCCCCTGGATCAGATCAACGGCAGATATTACAGCGCCTCTCTTGATCCCATACATCTCTTTAAGGGTTTTCATCTGAGGCTTATATCCGGGAGACCAGGGCCAAATAGAGTTGGCCATATCTTTTCCGGCAGATTTCCTTTTGATATTAACCGGATGGCCCAAAAGAAGTTTCTGAGATTCGTCGATCAGGTAATTAATAAGGGTGGCCGTATCTTCGGCCTCAGCATCGACAGCTGAAGGTAACACATCACTGAAAGCGGTACCGGGAACATCATGCGGAGGAATACAAAGCATGTTCTTATTTCCACCCTTGATTACCAGAAGATGCCTGTATGAAACACCAGGATAAAATTTAATTCTGTCATTACCTAATTCCTCATCGAGGTATTTTATCAATTCGACCGCCTCTTCGGAAGTAATATGCCCTGCAGAATGGTTTTTAATCTTTCCATCCTTTACACAGATCAGATTGCAGCGCATGGCAAGGTCTCCATCTTCGAGTTTTATCCCCATGCTGGCCGCCTCGATTACCCCCCGTCCTTCAAAGATGGCTTCAACATCATAACCAAGAACAGCCAGATTGGCAACTTCACTGCCCGGTTGAAGACTTTCCGGAATTGTATTGAGCAAACCGGTACGGCCGGCTTTTGCCAGATAATCGATATTGGGAATATCGGCTGCCATTAAAGGAGTAAGACCGCCTTTTTCTTCTTCAGGATGATCAGCCATCCCATCGCCAAGAATTACTATATATTTCATTTAAAAGTAAGTAAACATTCAATAATTTCAGCCATCAAGATAATTAAATTCCGATGATTTTAAATATTTGAAACCTTAATCAGATCCGCAAACACACCGGCTGCAGTTACAGCCGCTCCTGCTCCGTATCCTTTTATCAGCATTGGAAATTCATTATAGCGTTCACTGGTCAAAAGAACGATGTTATTACTTCCCTCCAGATCATAAAAAGGATGGCCGGGATCAACAGTCTGCAGTGAAACAGAGGCCTTGCCTTTGTCCATTACAGCCACATATCTCCATTTCTTCTTTCCGTTTTCAAGCACGATTCTTTCCTTCTCAAAAGTTTCATCCATTTCAGGAATGCGGTTCCAGAATTCATCCAGCGAAGAATCAAAATACTTCTCAGGAATAAATGGGATATTGATGACATCTTCCTTTTCGATGGGGTAACCCGATTCTCTTGCCAGGATCACCAGCTTTCGGATCACATCGATCCCACTGAGATCAATCCGCGGATCAGGTTCTGAATACCCTTTTTCCTTAGCCATATGAATAGCCTTGCTGAAAGGAATATCCTCGCTGAGAGTATTGAATATGAAATTCAGGGTTCCTGAAAGAACGGCCTCAATCCTTATGATCCGGTCGCCTGAACGCATCAGATCGTTAATAGTGGAAATAAGAGGCAAACCGGCGCCCACATTGGTCTCGAACAGAAATTTAACACCGTGTTTGCCTGCCAGTTCTTTTAAATCACGGTATCTCCTGAACTCTGAAGAGGCCGCTACTTTATTTGCAGCCACCACTGAAATATAATTGTCAAGCACAAAATGATAATGTTCTGCAATCCTTGCATCAGCCGTACAGTCAACAAATACAGAATTAAACAGGTTCATTTCCACCATCTCCTGACAGTATTTATTCATGTCAGTCTTTAATGGAGAAGACTCCATTAAAGTCTTGTAATTTGAAACATCGATACCTTCACGGTCAAATATCATTTTCCGTGAATTGGCAACCCCCGTCAGGCGGAGAATCAAACGATGTTCGTTTTTAAGATTTTCCTGCTGTTTGTTGATCTGAAGCAACAAATCACGCCCTACAGTCCCAACTCCGACAAGGAATATATTAAGCTCAACATAGGGAGAAAGGAAAAAGGATTCATGCACTACGTTTAATGTTTTCTTCAGATCAGTATCTTTAACGACCCAGGAAATATTCTGTTCGGATGCTCCCTGTGCTATAGCGATGACATTGATTCCGTTCTTCCCGATGGTCTGAAATAATTTCCCGGCAATGCCTGCAGAATGTTTCATATTCTCCCCAACAATGGCAACAATGGATAATCCCTTTTCAAGAAACAGTTTACTAATCCCTCCGTTAGCAATTTCCCTTTCAAACTCAGCAGACAGCGAATGATAGGCTTTATCGGAATAGTTTGTCTCAATTGCAAAGCTGATCGAATTTTCGGAAGACGCCTGGGATATGAGGATTACATTAATATCTTCCCTGGCAAGGGCTCCGAAAAGACGCATTGAAATGCCGGTTACTCCAACCATTCCCAGGCCCTGTACTGTAAAAAGAGTTATTCCTGAGATGGATGAAATTCCTTTAATAGGATGATCTTTGGCAAATGGGACAGTCTGGCAAATCAAGGTTCCTTCCTTTTGTGGATCAAGGGTATTTTTTATCTGCACAGGGATCGCTTTTTTATATACCGGAAGAATGGTCGGAGGATAAATAACTTTAGCCCCAAAATGCGAAAGTTCCATTGCTTCTGAATAAGTCAGCATGGGAATCGTGTAGGCTTTACTGATCATCTTTGGATCAGCTGTCATGAAACCATCCACGTCAGTCCATATTTCCAGCTGATTTGCATCCAGGGCTGCAGCAAAAAGAGCCGCTGTGTAATCAGAACCTCCCCTCCCAAGCGTGGTCATAACTCCGTCTGCACTTGAAGAGATAAAACCAGGGGCTACAGTGATCCTGTTAAGAGGAGACCAGGCTTCTCTTATTAATTCATAAGTTACGGTAAAATCAACGTTTGCTCTTCCAAAATTTCGGTCCGTGCGGATCACTTTTGAGCTGTCCATTAAAGGAACATTCAGGTAGCAGCTGATTAAAACAGAAGACAACCTCTCACCAAACCCAAGTATTCTATCAAGAGTCTTGGGAGTCAGCTCTCCTGTTAACCTTACCCCTTGAACAATCTTTTCCAGTTCATCAAACAGGGCTTTAGTTGAAAAAATGGCTGATTCCCTGTTAGGGCCGGATAATAATCGGTTTGCCATAGTTTCATGCCTTTTCCAGATCGCAGCCAGTTCATTCTCAGGATTAGCTCCTGAGCCAGCTGCTTTGGCAACGTATTGCAATTGATCCGTAATGCCGCTCAAAGCAGAGACAATAACAATGATGCTTTCTGATTGAGAGAACACAATCTCTCCTATTCTGCGGATGTTCTCTTCTGAACCGACAGAAGTCCCTCCAAATTTCAAAATCTTCATAATGGGATAACTAAAATTTGTATACCCTGATACAAAAATTAAATTAAGCAACAAATTAATACATTCACTTATTACTTAACAATAACAAAATAAAATTCACCTGAACCATCCTCGTATCACGTCCTTACCAAGTCCTTACTAAGTCCGGTATCAATATCTCTAAGAAAACTTACATAATATATCAAGAGGATAATTGTAAAATACAACAACATTCTTGCATTTCACGTACTTTATAGAACCGTTTACAAGTCTGATAAAAAGAGATTATTTCTCAATTTCAACAGTATAATTGGCGAGTATCTTTGACTCCAACTCTTCCATAAGTTCAGGATTATCTTTTATAAGATTTTTAACTCCTTCACGTCCCTGGCCAAGCTTTGTTTCTCCATAACTAAACCAGGAGCCTGACTTCTTTATGATATTCAGCTCGACTCCGAGATCAACAATTTCACCAAGTTTCGATATTCCCTCCCCGTAAAGAATGTCAAATTCAGCTTTACGGAAAGGAGGTGCCACTTTATTCTTAACGACTTTAACTCTCGTGTGACTACCCTGTACTTCTTCTCCATCTTTAAGCTGACCCACTTTACGGATGTCCAGCCTTACTGATGCATAGAATTTCAAGGCATTCCCACCGGTGGTGGTTTCAGGATTACCGAACATTACGCCTATTTTTTCACGCAGCTGATTGATGAAAATCACACAAGTTTTGGTTTTGCTGATATTGGCGGTCAGTTTCCTTAATGCCTGTGACATTAACCTGGCCTGTAATCCCATTTTTGAATCACCCATCTCACCTTCGATTTCAGCCTTGGGAGTAAGCGCGGCCACTGAATCGATCACGATGATATCAATAGCTCCCGAACGAATAAGGCTGTCCGCAATTTCGAGTGCCTGTTCACCGTTATCGGGTTGCGAAATAAGAAGTTCGTCAATATTCACGCCCAGCTTTTTGGCATAGGTCGGATCGAAAGCATGCTCAGCATCTATAATAGCTGCAATTCCGCCAAGCTTCTGTGATTCGGCAATGGCGTGAATGGCAAGCGTTGTTTTACCGGATGATTCAGGTCCAAAAATTTCTATCACCCGGCCTTTGGGATAACCTCCTATCCCCATAGCAATATCCAATCCGATTGATCCGGAAGAAATAGCCGGGACATCATCAACAGGTTTGTCTCCCATTCTCATGATCGAACCCTTCCCATAGCTCTTCTCTATTTTTTCCATAGTCAATTGAAGGGCTTTCAGCTTCTCAATGTTGACTTTCTGTTGATCTGTTTTTTCCATTGAATGATATGTTTTGATTTTTACTAATTTACACGAATTTGTTACGAATTTACACCAACTTAATTCTTAATTTGCTTATTCCTGTCTGCTTAATCCATTAATCTGCTTAATCGCGGTTCAGATATTCTTCTATAATTTGATTTGTATGTTCTTTTGTATCTACTTTTGATAAAATTTTCCGAATAATTCCATCTTCATCAATGACAAAAGTAGTCCTGAGTATCCCCATATACGTTTTGCCATAATTTTTTTTCTCGCCCCAAACTCCGTAAGCCAAGGCAATTTCCTTCGATTCGTCGGAAATAATATTGAATCTCAATCCGTATTTTGAAGCAAATTTTTTATGCGACGATTCATTGTCCGGACTTATTCCAACGACCTCATAGCCCTTTGAAATCCAATATTCATAATTATCATTCAGGTTACAAGCTTCAGCTGTACATCCGGGGGTGTCATCTTTGGGGTAAAAGTAAAGAATTAACTTTTTCCCTCTGAATCCTGACAATGAAATTGTTTTTCCATCCTGATTAATTCCTGTAAATTCAGGAGCAGCAGAACCTTCCATCAATTTTATCATGGTACGAATTTTCACGAATTTGTTACGAATTTACACGAACTAGATGCCTAAAGTCTATAGCCTATAGTCTACAGTCTGTTCCTAATTAATCTTACAAATATAGTCATTAAATGCCCTAACATAAAAAAATGAATACCAAAAAGGAAAATACTGGTACAAAAAATGTAATTTTAGCTCTGAATTATTTTCCCTTGATTTTTATCATGAAACATTTGAATTTTTATTTTAAACTAACGTTATTATTCTGGACTTTATTTTTAGGACATTTCTTCGCTTCTGCGCAGGAGATAACTGGAAATGAATCTCTTGCTATTGAATATTTTAATGAGGGCAATTACGAAAAAGCGCTTCCTCTCTTTACTATTCTCTTTAAGAATTCTCCTGATAATGCTATGTATAATTACTACTATGGAGTAACTCTTCTTAAAAATCATCATTATGAAACAGCAACCAAGGAGGCCTTACTTAATGCAGTAGTGAGCAATACCCCTTCAAATGTCAACTTTTATCTTGGGAATTACTTCCAGGCTCTGAACAACTGGGGGGAAGCGCTTGACTTTTATGCCCGCTACAAAGGAAGCGATCAGGAACGAAAACAGCTTGAATTTGATAAGTATGTAGATTTATGCCGTAATAAAATAAATCCATTCATTACCAAAGATTCAGAAAAAGATGTTTTTGCGGATACCTCAAAGACCATAGTAAAACAACCTGACGAGAAAAATTTTCCAATTCCTGAAGCATTAAAAAAAGAATGGTTCAATTTTCAGATTAACGATCAGCTGACGTATCACAAAATTGATGATTTCAAAAGTGAGGCAGCTAAAGTCCTCTTTACCAAAGCATGGATGGCTTCCATGCGCAATGATTCAATAGTGGTGGCTACAGAAACTCTCAGGAAAGCTCATGAGCAAACCAACAATGTAACCACACGACTCGCACTCGTTGACCGGATTGTTGATGCGGAACAAAAATCTTATCAGTTGCTCAGAGACAGAGAAAAATATTTCGAACAGGCCAGAGTAAAGGAATCAAACTTTTGGGACAAGGCAGATTCACGTCTTCTCAATGAATTTTTAACCTCAAATTCCAAAAGAGAAAAGGAGCACGATAGTACATTGATAGCAAAAAATAATAATGCTGAAAAAGAACTTCAGGCAAGAGAAATACCCACAAAGGAGAATTCCAGAGAAATTCAGGCGCAGCCTCAGATTAACCAAGAAAAAACTCAGAAACCCGGTAACAATGTCGTTTTTAAGGTCCAGATCGGGTCCTTTGCAAACGGACGAGTCCCCTCTTCTTTTAAGGCTCTGTACACCAAACTATCCAAGCTCAGAAAAATTGACGAATACATTGATGGTAGAAAATATAAAATCTTTACGGTAGGAAATTTCGATAATTATAATGACGCCAACACCCTGAAAAACCAATTAAAAATGGAAGGAATTAAAGGTCCGTTTGTAGTGGCATATAGAAATGGAGAAAAAATTCCTGTCACCGATGTAGTAAAGCTAAAACCTGTTAAATAATTTATTTTTTTTTCATAACTTCAACCATTTATTTCCTAATGATGATTTGAAAATGAGGACAAACAAACAGGATAAAGATCCTGGACCGGTAGAAACAAACAAGGATCATTGTTTTTCATTAATTCTTTGCAATGACGATTATCACACTTACGATTATGTCATTGATGCACTGGTTAAGGTTTGCGGACTCGATGTCATTCAAGCCACTCAATGTACTTTTCTAATTCATTTCAAGGAAAAATGCGAGGTAAAGCGCGGACCGAAGACATTGCTGATTCCGATGCAAAAAGCTTTAATCAAACGTGATCTGAAAGCCATTATCAATTAATTATTTTTTCATATCTTAGCATATTACTCAATAATTTAAATTCAACTTACCGGCTAAATGACTATTTTAATAATTCTTCTGTTAATCTTTCTGGGACTTGTACTCCTGCTTCTTGAGTTTGCAGTAATACCGGGATTTACAATTTTTGGGGTGGGTGGAATTGCATTACTTGCATACAGCGTGTACCTTGCGTTCTCGGGTTATGGTTTATGGGCCGGAATTGGAACCATTATTTTTATTTTGGCCATGATACCTATTCTCTTCTTGTCTTTTCTTAAGAGTACGCCAGGCAAAAAAATGCAGTTAAAATCATCAATAACAGGTAAAGTAAATGTACTGGAGATAGAAAAATTTAAAGTAGGTGATCATGGAATTGCAATTAGCAGACTTGCACCTATCGGTAAAGTAGAATTCAATAATACCATTGTAGAAGGAAAATCAACCGGTGATTTCATAGACGATGGGGCATCTGTTGAAATTATAGCAATAAATAACAATCAATTAATAGTTAAACAAATAAATTAAAATTATGGATTTTACAGGCACGATTGGAATTTTAATTGTCATTTTTGTTGGCCTGATCCTTTTCCTTTATTTTATCCCTATTGGAATTTGGTTCTCAGCGCTTGTCTCAGGTGTTCAGATTTCTCTGTCACAACTCTTCCTGATGCGGTTCAGGAAAGTTCCTCCGGGAACAATTACAAGGGCAATGATCGAAGCTCATAAAGCAGGGCTTGAAGGTATTAAACGTGATGAGTTGGAGGCTCACTTTCTCGCTGGCGGACATGTTGAAAATGTTGTCCATGCTCTTGTTTCTGCCGAAAAGGCCAATATTCCTCTGACATTCAAAATGGCCACAGCCATTGACCTGGCAGGCCGTGATGTATTGCAGGCCGTACGCATGTCTGTAAATCCTAAAGTAATAGATACTCCTCCTGTTTCGGCGGTGGCAAAGGATGGGATACAACTTATATGTAAAGCGCGCGTCACCGTAAGGGCAAACATCAGACAACTTGTTGGAGGAGCGGGGGAAGAGACAGTTTTGGCCCGCGTGGGAGAAGGCATTGTTTCATCAATAGGTTCGGCTCACTCTCATAAACAGGTTCTGGAAAATCCTGATTCAATATCCAAAGTAGTGTTACAAAAGGGACTGGATGCAGGTACGGCTTTTGAAATTCTCTCCATTGATATCGCAGATATTGATATAGGAAAAAATATCGGTGCCTATCTCCAGATGGACCAGGCACAAGCAGATAAGAATATTGCCCAGGCCAGGGCTGAGGAACGCCGGGCCATGGCTGTTGCTCTTGAGCAGGAGATGAAAGCTAAAGCACAGGAAGCTACCGCAAAGGTGATTGAAGCCGAAGCGCAGATCCCTCTTGCAATAGCCGAATCATTCAGATCCGGGAATCTCGGAATTATGGATTACATGAAATACAAAAACATAATGGCTGATACCGCCATGAGGGATTCAATAGCCAAAGATCAATCCCCGTCAGTTGGCGAGGTTAAATAATTCTTTATTTTTAACACCCATCATAAAGGATAGATATTTCATCTGTCCTTTATTTTTTTTTGCTGACAAGAAAGGATAGACGAACATACCGAATGGTTAATTTGTCAAATCTCGGAAATATTTCTCCTGTTCTATCAATGTAGTCGGTATAGTCTGAACCAAATTTCCTTATCAGCATCTTTTCTTCCCGTTTAACCCGTTGCAAATAAAAGGGAATGGCAGATACCAGAAACGCCGGTCCGATCAGCCAATTCTGAAGCATAAAAATTTGTGACACCGCGATGATAACAAAAGCTGCATACATAGGATGCCGAACCCATTTAAACACACCGGTGGTAACAAGCTGATGATCTTCTTTGATCTCCAGCCCGGGTGACCAGTATTTCCCAAGATCTGAATGTGAACGAAAAAAAAGCCATACTCCAAAACAATAAAGCAAAGCTGCCGGAATGCCCATCCATTTTGGTAAACTATAATCAAAAAAAGCGAACCAGGTGGAAAAAACGTAAATTAAGGGTAATAGCTGAAAACTGACAAAAATGAAAAACAGGTACAATCTTTCCCGTTTATTAAAATAGCGTTTGTTTGGCCCCGGATCATAATATTGAACGTAATAGCTTCTTAAAATGATTTGCAAAACCATTCCACATAGAAATATTATCTCAAGAAAAGCACGACCCATTATAGAAGTTTAGGTTGTGCAAAAATAAATCTTTTAAATTAAAAAGAAGAAATTTATTAATTGAAGGATGACAGATGTAATTTAATAAAGAAGAATGCTATTGGGTGAAGTAATAAAACAGGTTCCTGATTATTATAAGTTTACTTCAGGAAATCACCCAATCAATCTTCTTTAGTCTGAATCAGCCATATTCGAAATATCTTACCTGAAACATAGCTTAAAAGCTTACAGTCGCCTGATTATTAATCCATTTATCATACCACATCTGAAACATCAGAAGATTCCATATTTTATCTGTCCATTCCATTTTACCGTGGTAGAAAGAATTTTTAATGTAAAGGACTTTTTGTGGATTAAAGAAATTCTGATGAGTCAGGAATTGTTCAGATAGATAATAATCAACAATTTGTTTAAGATCGCTGCATAACCAGGTTTTTACAGGTATTCCAAAACCCCTCTTAGGCCTGTCCATCATATGCTTTGGCAGATATTGGTGGACAATATCTTTCAGTATTAATTTATTACTTCCATCGTGCGTTTTGAATTCCATTGGCAATTGAGCTGCCCATTCAATTATCCGCTGATCAAGAAAAGGTTCTCTTCCTTCAAGGCTGATGCTCATAGTAGCTCTGTCTACTTTCTGAAGAATATCATCCACCAGGTAGGTCTGGTAATCCATAGCCATCATAAAGGCCGGGAGGGAATAGTTTTGCTCGCCAAGTTGAGAATTATCAAAAGCTGTGATAATATTATTCACCTCTGGTTTCATCATGCGGGATAATTCCTTATCATTAAATTGCTGTGCAAGACACTTCAAAACATTTTTCTCACAAGGATTCTGAAGTACCATTTTAATTTTTTCATACCGGCTGCAGAAATAATGTCCTCTGATTGACAGAGGTAGTGCACTGGTGGATAGCAAATTCATTAGACCCGCTATTGTTCTTCGTAAAGGAGGTGGAATCATCTGCAATCTTTTGCCATATTTCTGAGCATAGCTGTACCTCCGGTATCCAGAGAAGATTTCATCTCCTCCGTCAGCCGACAAAGCAACAGAGACTTTTTCCTTCGCAATCCGGCTGACCAGCATGGTCGGAATGGCACAACTGTCCGAAGAAGGTTCATCGTAATAAAAAGGTATCTGAGGGATAATCTCCAGGGCTTCTTTCTCAGTACAATAAAATTCAGTATGATCTGTACCCAGAATCTCAGCGATCTTACTGGCAAAGGGCGCTTCATTTAATTCATGATCACGGATCCCAATGGAAAAAGTCTTGATCTTATCCATGTTGTTTTTCTGTAGAATGGCGGTCACGCAGGAACTGTCATAACCTCCGCTCAGGAATACTCCAACGGGTACATCGCTGATCATTCGATAGCGGAAAGCATCGGTAAGAATCCGTTCTGTTTCCTCGACAGCTTCCCTGAAAGAGACTTTTAGATGTGGTTTATTATAAGCATCATAAACATTCCAGTACTGGTGTTTGGTAAAGGCCCTGGAGCTCATGTTCAATTCCAGAAAGTATCCCGGAGTCAATTTATGGGCATCATTATAGATACAATGAGGAGTAGGGACATAACCATATTGAAGAAATGCGGCGGCGGCGTCAACGTTAATTTCTTTTTTAAACTGAGGGTGCCGCAACAGAGATTTTAATTCAGATCCAAAAAGAAATATTCCATTACTCCAGTAATAAAAGAGGGGTTTAACGCCTGCTCTGTCCCTGGCTATAAATACTTTCCCCTTTTCTTCATCAAAAATAACAAAAGCAAACATTCCAATAAAATGATCCAGTGACTTCGTGCCCCATTCGGCATAGGCATGAAGGATAACCTCGGTATCGCTATGTGTATAGAAATGATGGCCTTTACCTTCAAGATCTTCCTTTATTTTCTTGTAATTGTATATTTCGCCATTAAAAGTAATGTGAAAAGATTTATACGTTTGAGGCTGAGATCCTCCCTCAGAGAGATCAATAATCCGGAGACGACGGTGGCCTAAACCCACAAAAGCCTCTTCGCATTTTTTTAAATAATAGCCTTCCCCATCAGGTCCGCGATGAGTAAGAGTATTGTTCATGTTTTGAAGGATTACCAGATCGGTTTTTTTATTAAAATCAATGAAACCGCATATTCCGCACATTAAACTTGGTCTTATATGATATTCAATTCACAAGTGTCTATAATTACAAATTAATGATTTTTAATGTTTTTTAAAAGTATATCGGGAATTATTATCACCTGTTTAGAAAAAAATCTGAAAACTGGTAAAGAATAGGGAACAAGAACAGATCCGGCCTTATTTTTGTATTTATATCATTCATGAATATTTTATCCTTTTCTTTCTTAGTAATTTAAAATATTTATTTTTGCATAGTGCATCATAGAGGTATTATATGAAAACCATTGATTTTAATCTTACATTCGGGAGTAATTCAGTCAGGCCAAAATACCGCCAGATCGTGGCGGCGGTCCTGAATTTAATCGACAATGGTATCCTGAAAAAAGGCGATAGGATTCCTTCCTTAAATTACATGTGTAAGAAATATGATTTGTCGCAGGATACCGTCCTGTCTGCTTATAATGATTTAAAATCAAAAGGGATCATTGTTTCCCAGGTCGGCAAGGGATATTTCATCTCAAAAACAAGATCAGATGTTCAGCACAATGTATTGCTTCTCTTTGATATGCTTACTGCCTACAAAGAGAATCTTTACGAAGCTATCAAGTCGGTACTTATTTCTGGCAGCAGCGAACAGATCTTTTTCCATAATAACAATCTGAAGATGTTTCAAACCATTCTGGAAGATTCAATCGGCCAATATTCGGAATATGTGATCATGCCAATGGATCATCCATCGGCCTTTGACGCCATTCAGAAACTTCCGCCACATAAAGTATTTATTCTGGATCAGGGCAGAGAAAAATATAAAAAATTATTCCCCTATGTTTGCCAGGATTTTGAACGTGACATATATCGCATTCTGAAAGAAAACGAAACTTTGGTAAAAAAATACCAAAGAATGGTCTTGGTCATTCCTCATCAAAAGTCGCACTTCAAGAATATAGCCAAAGGATTTAAAGACTTTTGCAAACAATATCTCATCTCATCGGAAGTCATAAGTAATCTGCGGTTATTTAAGATTAATCCGGCCGACGGGTTCGTTGTAGTGGACGACCGTGATCTGGAAATCCTGGTTCGTTGGTGCCATGAACATAAAATGAAAGCAGGAATAGACATCGGGATTATTTCCTATAACGAAACACCTTTGAAAGGGATAGTTGACTCAGGAATTACAACAATTTCAACAGATTTTTCTCAAATGGGGAAAAACATGGCTGAAATGATTCTTAATAATCAAAGACTTAAAATCGATAATCCATTTTACCTGATTAATCGTCAATCATTTTAAAACTAAACGAAACAGAAATGAAACACCTGAAAATATTGAAGGCACAAGTCGATATAAGATTGAACGATTATTTTCTGGAAGGTTCACCTGTAATTAATCAGATCAGGAAAATTAAGAATATTTCATGACCAAAGGCCATTTCCATCGACAAGCTGACAGGGCTGGGTATTACTGGTGTGTCCAGGGAAAAGGCATGCTGATCCTGATGGATCGCAACCGTAATACCTGGGCAGAAGAAATGTATCCCGCCAGCCTTCATTACATCGATAGCAACATCGCCCATCGGGTAGCCAAGACGGGCAAATCCACTTTGATATTCAGTGCCTGCTGGCCTTCAGATGCAGGCCATGATTATGAAGAGATAGCTAAGAATGGATTTTCAGCCCGGCTGGTCGAAATCGATAATAAACCTGTTTTAATACCTGCTGAATAATTTGTACCAAATTAATAACCTTATAAATTTAAAACACATGAAAGGATATGTAATTCTTATTTCCATAGTGGCTGCATTTGGCGGTTTACTTTTTGGTTTTGATACCGCCGTTATTTCAGGAACCATCAATTTCATTCAGCCTTATTTTGGCTTATCGGAAGCAGGACTGGGATGGACAGTCAGCAGCCTTCTTTTTGGATGCATTGCGGGCGTTTCAATGGCCGGTAAAGCCGGAGATCAGTACGGAAGAAAGAAAGTATTGATGTTTGCGGCTGCTCTGTTCTTTATTTCAGCCCTGGGCAGCGCCCTTTCGCATCAGTTGTTCTATTTCGTGACAGCAAGAGTTATTGGAGGAATCGGAGTAGGAGTAGCTTCAATCCTGTCGCCAATGTACATCGCCGAAATCGCCCCGGCCAAATCGAGAGGAACTTTGGTTTCATTAAACCAACTCGCTATTGTGGTTGGTATACTGGTCGCTTTCTTTAGCAACTATCTTCTCGTCGATTCCGGAGAAAACAACTGGCGGTGGATGTTGGTTGTAATGGCTGCTCCGGCAATACTTCTTTTTTTCAGTCTGATTTTTGTTCCGGAAAGCCCTCGCTGGCTTGTCGGCCAGAAAAAAAGCTCCCTGGCTCTTAAAGTTTTGATCAAAACCAGTGGAGAGGAACTTGCAACCGCCGAACTGAAACAAATAGAAGAAACTTTGGGAAAAAGAGAAGAAGCAAAATACAAGGACTTGCTGGTTCCGAAAATCAAACCCATTCTCCTGTTGGGTATTGTCCTGGCAATTTTTCAGCAAATCACCGGCATTAACACCATCATGTATTATGCTCCTAAGATTTTTGCCCAGGTAGGGCAATCCAATGATTCAGCCCTGCTTCAAACTATTGCTATCGGTGGAACTAACCTCATTTTCACCGTTGTTGCCATGTTGCTGATTGATAAATTCGGTCGCAAATTTCTTGTTCTGGCAGGATCTCTTGGAATGACTTTAATGCTGACCGGATTGTCCCTTTTGTATTTTCTGCAACAGACAAGCGGCATTCTGGTATTAGTATTTATCCTTGGTTACATCGCTTTTTTTGCAGCATCCCTGGGGCCGGCCGTATGGGTGGTGATCTCGGAAATTTTCCCAAACAGATTAAGAAGTAAAGGAATGTCTGTAGCCATTGTGGCCCTTTGGATTGCCTGCACAATTGTGACCATTGTTTTCCCGATCATGCTGGAGAGACTAAGCGGAGGCATCACCTTTATGATATTCGCTTTGATCTGTTTTATAAACCTGGTGTATGTCTGGTTAAAAGTTCCTGAAACTAAAGGTAAATCTCTGGAAGAATTGGAAAAAGTTCTTATTAAGGAATAAAAAAAACAAGGCGCTACACGATAGGAATCGATCTTGGTGTACCATATATTCAGCTATATCATCTTCGTGTTTGTTCGTAATAAACCACCATCAGGAACAGAAATTGATAAATGCGGTACATTGAATTAAAAGAATATGTTAGATATTAGTGATAAGTGATGAGATAAGTAATGAAGAAAATCAAATGTCGTATTTCCAGATAAAATGCGGAATCCTGGATTTCATAGGAAAGAATATCTAAATCACATTTATTCGCATCCTTTTTAATCCTTTTAATTTATCCTTCAATGTCCCAGGCTATATTTCAGTATTACTCACTGTACATTTACTGTGTACCGACTGTGCATTAATTGTACCGTTAATGTACAGTCAGTGTACAGTAAGTGTACAGTAAGTGTACAGTAAGTGTACAGTAAGTGTACAGTAAGTGTACAGACAACCCATCTTTGGTATAAGGCAAATACGCACCATTTTGTGATTATCTTCATCGAAAAGGGCAAGCCTGCAAATCCTGTTGATGCGAAATTTGCGGGCATTTCTTATTGGTGCGAAATTTTAATTGGAAATACGTCATTTAATTTTCACTTTTCTTAATATTGTAGTCGTTCAGAGTGATCAATTTTTATTATACACTTGTGAGAATTTTATTTTAAATTTGAATTTCATGTTAAGTATAGATTAAAATTTGTTTTTCCGACCTTAAGATATATCTTTGCTTCCGCATAAATTTACATCTGAATGAAACTGTTTTTTTAATTCTTTCACGTCTATATTCAAAAACTGATTTAAATATAGTTCGACAGAAGAATATTTAACAATAAAATTTTGAGAATCTATGAAAAGTAATCGCAGGGATTTTATTAATAAGACTCTTACCGGTACGGCAGCTCTTTCGATCGGAGGTATTTTACCCGGATTTAGTGCAAAAAGTTACTCTAATATCAGAGGGGCTAATGATCGGATCAAGGTTGCAGTAATGGGGGTAAACTCAAGGGGAAAAGCTTTGGCTGAACAATTTGCAAAACAGCGGAATTGTGAAGTATCATATATCTCTGATGTTGACTCACGTGCTTCAGATGCATGTATTAACAGTGTCGCTAAACTGCAGGATACCCGTCCTAAGGCAGCTCCGGATTTCAGAAAAACCCTTGCGGATAAGGAATTGGATGCACTGGTCGTTGCTGCTCCTGATCATTGGCACGCTCCAGCTGCCATCCTGGCTTGTGCAGCCGGAAAACATGTATTCCTGGAAAAACCAGCCAGTCACAATCCGCGCGAAGGAGAGCTTCTGGTAGCGGCGGCAAAGAAATATGGCAGTGTCATCCAAATAGGGAATCAGCGCCGTTCATGGTCTATTGTTATTGAGGCGATTCATGATCTTCATTCAGGATTGATTGGAAGACCATACTTTGCAAAAGCATGGTATGCAAATAACCGGCCCACAATTGGTTATGGAAAAATGACTTCTGTCCCTTACTGGTTGAATTATGATTTATGGCAAGGGCCGGCACCCCGAAGAACTTATAAAGATAATATTATTCATTATAACTGGCATTGGTTTTGGGACTGGGGCACGGGCGAATCCGGGAACAATGGAACCCATATGATCGATTTGGCTAGATGGGGACTTGGTGTTGATTATCCTGTACGAGTAAGTTCGGGAGGTGGGCGCTATCGCTACAAGGATGATTGGCAGACTCCTGATACTCAGGTTATAACAATGGAATTCAATAACAATACCAGCATTGTTTGGGAAGGCCGGAGTTGCAATGATCATCCAATAGAAGGATCGAGTGTAGGAGTGATCTTTTATGGAGAAAATGGGTCTCTGGTTATATTGGGAAATGCTTTTACCGCGTACGATATCAGAAATAAAGTAATAAAGGAAGTCGTCAGTGAAAACATTATTGATGCCCTCAATTTTATGAATCCTTCTGAAAATCTGGACGAATTGCACATCCGTAATTTTCTTGACAGCATCCAGAGGAAAGCAACAGTAAAGGCTGATGTATTAAGCGGACATAAAAGTAGTTTACTTTGCCAGTTAGGTAATATCGCACTTCGTACAGGAAATACACTTCATATCGATCCAACAAACGGACATATCAAGAATGACCCGGCAGCTTCAAAATTATGGTCTCGGGAATATCAACCGGGATGGGAGCCTAAGGTATAATTAAGAATTAGAGAATTTGTAAGACAAGATATAAAACTAAATTATTTTAAACTATCAAAAAGGGAATTGATTAAACAAGATGAATAACACAATTAAATTTACAAGACTCCAACTGACGACTCTGGTGGTAATGAGGATATTAATCGGATGGCATTGCCTTTATGAAGGTATTTCAAAACTCATAACTCCGGGTTGGAGCGCCAAGGGTTTTTTATCAGAATCGAAATGGATTTTATCGGGCATCTCCAACTGGATAATTGCTCACGGCAGTGTCCTACACGTAGTTGATTTTCTAAATGCATGGGGGTTGGTTGCAATTGGCATAGGATTAATACTAGGATTATTGAGCCGCCCAGCTGCAATTGCAGGGACAATTCTTCTCTTGATTTATTATTTATGCAACCCACCGCTAATTGGACTGGTATACTCTGTCCCTCTGGAAGGAAGTAACCTGGTTGTCAGCAAAACACTGATCGAAGCGATAGCATTATTTGTTGTGGCTTTATTTCCCACTAGCCAGATTTTTGGTTTGGACTTGTTCGTTTCCCGGTATAAAAATGCAATTAATAAAAAATAGAGTTTATAAGAATGGCAAAAATAGTAAAACAAAATCAGCCCGCTGAGGAAAATGAGGCATTGGATCCCAAATCAAAATTACAACGCAGGACTATACTGAAGAGTCTGGTCGGTATCCCCGTACTTGGCGCTCTTGCTTATGAAGTTCTCCGTAAAAACGCTTATGATAAAACAAAGAATGTTGGCGTTCTGAAAGATTTAGGACTCGAAAATATTAATGCACCCACAATAGTAAAAAGTTCTGCCGGCAAAGGTGATTTAATCCGTATCGGAGTCATAGGGTATGGTAACCGTGCAGTAGCTCATGCCAATGGATTAGGTTTTATGCATCCGGCAGATGTCGAATTAAATAAAAAAAGAAACACGCTTAATTCATGGCTTGCCCAGGATGATTTGAATGTGGCTGTCACCGGAGTTTGTGACGTATTTGATCTCCATGCGGAAAACGGCCTTGCAACTTATCGCAATCCATTGAAATCCGGGGTGGCAACTCTTCCCGTAAAACGTTACCGTACTTACCAGGAGTTGATCGATGACCCGAACATTGATGCGATCATGATTTCAACCCCTGATTTCCATCATGCCGAAATAACAATTGCCGCAGCAAAAGCGGGAAAACATATCTATTGTGAAAAGGCTGCTACCCACACTATGGAGGAGTTGTATGAAGTATATGACGTTGTCAAAAATAGCAAAATAGTTTATCAGCTCGGGCATCAGGTTACCAAGAATGCTGTATTTCAACAGGCCAAAGAGATTATTGAAAAAAACATCCTCGGCAAGATCACGCTGATCGAAACAACCACAAACCGCAATACAGCTGACGGTGCCTGGATCAGGAATCTTGATGCAAATGGTAATCCTAAACCTGGTGATGAAAAATCAATAGACTGGAACCAATGGCTGGGCAAGACACCAAAAGTACCATTTAGCCTTGACCGCTATTATAACTGGACTAAGTATTTTGCTTACGACATCGGCCTAATCGGCCAATTGTTCACACATGAATTCGACGCCGTAAACTCGCTTCTGAATATCGGAATTCCACAATCAGTAATGTCTTCAGGGGGAATATACTATTGGAAGGATAACCGTGAAATTCCGGATGTACTTCATTGCGTATTTCAATATCCGAATAAGGATCTCACCTTGTTGTATAGTGCTGATCTTGCCAGCAGCAGGGACAGAGGCCGGGTCTTTATGGGTCATGATGCAAGTATGGAACTTGGGGCATCTATGGTCATTAAGGCTGATATAGATTCAACCAAATACAAGGAATTGATTAAAAAAGGAACGATTAATCCTTATGTGCCAATTGTCTCCACGGGCCCGGGTGCCAGAAGTGTAGATGCAGTTACTTCAGCAACCGCAAAATATTACATTTCGAGAGGATTGGGTACCACCACCATCAATGGCAAAGAAGTTGATGTTACTTATTTGCATATTAAGGAATGGTTAGATTGTATTCGTAATGGTGGTACGCCAAGTTGTAACATTGAACGGGCCTGGGAGGAAGGAGTAGCTTGCCAGATGGCAAATATTTCCTATTTGGAAAAACGGCGAGTCGAATGGGATCCGGTCAATAAAAAAATTATTTAATTGTTTAGATTAACTAACCATTTAAAAAGTTAATATACTTTCATGAAAAAAGGAAATGAGATTGATCCAAGTACTCTTAAAAATAAGAGTAATTGGCTCTCTATTGCCATATTGGCAGCGATGTTTTTTATATTCGGATTTGCTACATGGATCAATGCTATTTTAATCCCATTTTTTAAAATTGCCTGTGAACTGACCAATTTTCAGTCCCTGCTTGTGGCTTTTGCCTTTTACATTGCCTATTTCATTATGGCTATTCCTTCAGGGGTGTTGTTGAATGCAGTTGGATTTAAAAAAGGGATGATGATCGGTTTCATGTTCATGGCCGCCGGATGTTTTATATTCCTTCCTGCAGCATACACCCGGACATTTGGAATATTCCTTATGGGACTTTTCACAATTGGTATAGGATTGGCTATTCTGCAAACTGCAGCTAACCCTTATATTACAATTCTGGGGCCCAGGGAAAGCGGAGCTCAGCGAATGAGTATAATGGGCATCTGCAATAAGGGCGCAGGGATCCTCGCTCCTATACTGTTAACTGCAGCAATATTGAAGCCAACAGACAGTGCTCTTTTCAGCCAGTTATCAACAATGACGGAAGTAGATAAGACAGTAGCACTTGATGAATTAATTCGAAGGGTTATTGTTCCATATTCCTGCCTTGGAAGTTTTCTTTTAGCCTTTGGTGTGATGATCCGGTTTTCACCGCTTCCGGAAATTAATACCGAACACGAAAGTCCTGAAGTAGCCACTGCAAATGCAGGGAAAACCAGCATACTTCAATTCCCTCATCTGATACTTGGTGCAATAGCGATGTTTCTCCATGTGGGTACACAGGTAGTTGGGATAAATACAATCATTAATTATGCCAAGTCTTTGGACATTGGTATATTGGAAGCGAAAATATTCCCGTCCTATACTCTAGCCATGACAATGGTCGGGTATTTGTGCGGTGTAATTTTCATTCCTAAATATCTAAAACAGTCTACTGCATTAAAAATCTGCACATCATTAGGTGCCGTATTCACTTTGCTGTTTTTTATAGTTCCAGGAAATGTAACCTTTCTTGGTCATACATCTGATATTTCAATTTGGTTCATAGTATTACTGGGACTTGCTAACTCATTAATTTATGCAGGAATCTGGCCCTTAGCGATTGCGGGATTGGGAAGATTCACCAAATTAGGGTCTTCCATACTGATTATGGGTCTATGTGGCAGCGCTATATACCCTCTTATTTATGGATATGTCGCTGATCTTTACGATGTTAATTCAGCTTATTGGGTCCTGTTACCTGGTTATATCTACCTTATCTACTATGCTTTCTACGGTCATCTGGTTAAATCCTGGGGGGTTTCTTTTTCAAAGAAAAAACTTCAAACTGATCCCGTTATTGTCGATACTAAAATTGAAAAGTAATGAATAAAAAATCTCAGACATTAAAAATAGTCAATGGGCAAATAATAACTCCTTATCATATGTTCCCACACGGGACGATTATTGTTAAGGATGGTATCATTACTTCTGTAAGTGACAAGAATATAAGTGAACCTGGTGCAATCGAAATTGATGCAAAAGGGAAATATGTCTCACCTGGTTTCATCGATATTCATGTTCACGGAGGCGGGGGACATGATTTCATGGATAATACCGAAGAAGCCTTCCTTAAGGCTGCTGAAATGCATGCTAATCATGGAACTACTTCCATGCTTCCGACCACACTGGCTGGCGATATGAATGAATTATTTGAGGTTCTCTCTCTTTATAATCAGGCGAACAAACACAACACGAAGGGTTCTCAGTTTCTTGGGATACACCTGGAAGGCCCCTATTTTGCAAAGAGCCAGGCTGGAGCCCAGAATCCTATTTACATAAAGAATCCGGATCCAAAAGAATACAAGGACATCATAAGCCGTTTCCCATTTATCAAAAGATGGAGCTCTGCCCCGGAACTTGAGGGGGCAATGGAATTTGGGAAGTACTTGAGATCAAATGGAATTGTTTCTGCCATCGCTCACACTGATGCAATTTATGAAGAAACTCTGGAGGCTTTTGAACATGGTTACTCACTGATCACTCATCTCTATTCCTGCATGCCGGGAGTCACCCGGCGGAATGCTTATCGCTATGCCGGTGTGATTGAGGGGGCTTACCTTATCGATGAGATGAATGTAGAAATTATCGCTGACGGAATCCATCTCCCCGCATCGCTTCTTAAATTGGTGTATAAAATTAAAGGTCCATCCCGTATTGCTTTGATTACTGATTCAATGCGTGGTGCTGGTATGCCTGACGGTGAAAGTATTTTGGGTAGTCTATCCAAGGGAATGAAAGTCATTTTAGAGGATGGAGTAGCCAAGCTCCTCGATAGGTCGGCTTTTGCCGGTAGCGTCGCTACAACAGACCGCCTGGTACGCAACATGGTTAATCTGGCAGGAGCACCTTTATACGAAGCGGTTCAGATGGCTTCAAGTACTCCTGCATCAATTATGGGTATAAGTGATAAAAAAGGATCCTTAATTCCCGGCAAAGATGCTGATATTGTCATCTTTGATGAAAACATAAAAATTGATACAACAATAATTGGAGGAAACGTTGTTTATTCCAACGGTTCAATTTAATACCGAATAATTAAAAATAAAAACCTCAGATCCGTTGGATCTGAGGTTTTTATTTTTAATTATTATTACTCTTATCAATAATATTCAGACAAGGTATAATTCTTGTCACAGAAGCAGTGATTATTTTGTAGAATTTCCTATTTTTATTATGGTCAATTCCCCGTATCTACATATAGGTAATTTTTCTATTGAATAAGAACGCATTTATTTATGATTAAATCAGAGTAAGGAAAAACATTAATGCAAGAAGAGTTTCCAGCAAGAAGAGAAGCTTGCGAAAAAGCAATTGAGAGTAGAAAAATGGATTAATATCCGCACTATGTCTATAAATGGATCTCATTTCTATTTCTCTGTTAATCCAAGATGTTACAAATATGAAATTTAAAACATATTACTTAATGAATATAAAATATTTTATTCAAATTACCAACTTTTTTTATTAAATATATTATTGTTTAGAAAATAAAAGGTCCAAGCCGAATTTCCGGAAGGAAGATGTTTAAGCATTCATAATAACGTGAGAGATTTTTAGGTTTTGTAGGAAAAATATAGGTAAATAACAGCCATTCATTTCCTGTATATAGACCAGATGACTGACAATTCCTGAAATTTTCCCCTTTCCCCCACTTCCCCATTTACTACGTAAATGAAAAATGATCAACCCCAACTGTTTGTGGATCAATTCACATTTCAGGTGGAGTAAAAGATATTCAAGCATTTTCAGACATAAATTTTAGTTTATCGGAATAAGAAGAAAGTACCGTCCCTGACACCTCTAAGAGCAGATATAAACACTTTAATCTTTGCATTGAAAAGCATTAGTACTGGATCAAGCCATTAAGCATAAAAATCGGGGAGGAATGAAAAGAATATCATTTCCAAACTGATTGACAATTCAATATTAATATCTTTGTAAAGATCTAGCTTACAACGATAACATTTCTACTCTACAAAATGTAACGATATGAAAATTGTTAGTTTATTCTGCCTCTTCTGTTTTTTATCTTATTGTCAACTATCAATAGCACAGCGGGCTATCAGAGTAAATAGCACTGCCTGGTCCACGAATGATATCACTCCGAATAACTTTACGGGCAGCGACATTGTGCGCATACAGGCAGCCATTAATGCAGCTAAAGGGACAACCCATAAAATTGTAATCCCAAAGCGTAATTCCAATGGAACCAATTATTGGAAGATAGACAGCGCGATCGTAATACCTTCCAATATGACCCTGATCCTTGATAATTGTGTGATCCAGCTTTCTGACCACTGCAGGGACAATATGTTCAGAAGCGACAACGTGGGTGTGGGAATCACTAATCCAGTATGGAATCACAACATCAGTATAGTAGGGCTTGGAGAGGTATTATTGAAAGGAGCTGATAACCCCCGGTCAACGGGTGATGCTTACAGAACGCTCACCTTGTCCCCCGGGAAAGGAAGAGTGAGCTACGGAAGTGATGCAGGCAAAGACGGGATGAAGCAAAAAGGTGATTGGCGCAACAATCTCATCCAGATGGCCTATGTGGATGGATTTGATTTAAAGAACATAAAGATTGAAAATTCACATGCGTGGGCTATCAGCTTCGAAAGGGCGCGAAACGCCTATCTATCGGATTTGAGAATAAACAACCCGGAATCCATTCTTGTCGACGGTATTGAGAAAAGGGTCTATAACAAGGATGGCATCAACTTGAGACATGGCTGCAAATACTTTCGGATAAACAATATCACAGGTATAAACGGGGATGATTTGATCGCACTTTCAAGTCTTGATGCCGCTCCTTTTTACCATACCAACGGCGATATAAACTCCTACCAGGTAACTTCAACTGAATGGAAAGATTCAAACGATGATACGGAACAAATATTTATCACCAACTGCCAAACAAACTATACAGGGGTAGCTATCCGGGCCAGTGACAATGCAAGTATTCATCACGTATACATCAACGGGATTATGACCAAAGCAAGGCCAGACACCCCACCGCCATATGGAGGAAGTCCCTACACCATACTTGTTGGTGGAAAAGGGTATGGTCAAGCCTCTATCCCCGGAAAGATAAATAATATTTATGCCACCAATCTTATCGGGGATGGCAAATCACTCATTTTAGTGGAAGCGCCTGCAGCGAATTGTCAATTTATTAACGGTATATACACTGGCAGCGCCCCTGAGGCAATTACATACATGATTAACAAATCGGAAACCCGGAATATTGTAGAAGTCAATCTGATAAAAGTTAAGACAGACTAACCCTTCAGGATAAAATATATCCTACAATCTGATTTTTTTAGTTTCTGTTTTATATCCCTTCAAACCAAAAAAGAGAACAAAAGAGAAGCAAACCAACGGAACAGTAAAGCCAATACTCATCGAACTGATATCCGCAATATATCCCATCAAGGCAGGGCATACAGCACCTCCTACAATGGACATGACCAGAAATGAGGAGGCACGTTTGGTATGACTTCCCAGATCGCGTAATCCCAAGGCAAAGATAGTGGGAAACATAATGCTCATAAAGAAATAAATCAGGCAAAGGGCCAAAATAGCATATGCTCCCGCACCTGCTATTACTAAGGAAGTAAGAACTATACAAACGGCAGAATAAACAACCAACAGACGATTGGGCTTAAACCAGCCCATCAGGAAACTTCCTACAAACCTTCCTATCGTGAACAACCCCATCCCTCCGATTGACAGGATGATACCCGCAGCGGTCTTATACAATTGATCGTCTAAAGTGGAAGTATTTCCGATCAGTTTCAGTAATCCAACCAAAAATCCTTTTCCTGCGACAGAACCGTTTTCCATTCCTTTAAAAATATCAAAGACATAGTTGATAAAAAAACTATTGACCCCGGTCTGGGCAGCTACATAAAAAAACAAGGCCACTACAGCCCATACAAAATGACGGTAATGCAAAAGGGATTTATAGTCTACAGCGGCATCCTTTTCTTCATCCTCTGTAAATTCAACATGTTCGGCCTGAGCTTCGTTAATCTCAGGAAGTTTGGTATAAACAAAAAAAACAGCAATGATTAAAACTACAATACCTATTGCGATATAAGGAATAGCCAGAGAAGCAAACGGGTCAACCGCGGAATCATATCCATTGCCCCCAAAAATGATCAAGCTGCCAACCAAAGGACCTAATATCCAGCCCAATCCATTAAAAGACTGTGAAAGATTAAGCCTTTGTGCTGAGGATTCTTTAGGCCCCAACACTGATGAATAAGGATTTGCCGCAGTTTCAAGACAAGTAAGTCCCAATGCGATTATAAACAGTGCTATAAGAAATGCCCAAAAGGTCTTAATGTGAACGGCGGGGTAAAAAAGCAACGCCCCTGTCGCATAAAGCAGCAATCCAAAAAATAATTCCTTTTTTGTACCCGTAACGCTTCATTAATATCCCCGCCGGAATGGCCATCAGAAAATAGCCCCCGTAAACTGCCGCTTGTACGAGCCCGGACTGAGCCTTGGATACATGCAGAATATCCTGGAAATGTTTATTGAGAACATCCAGCAGGCTATGCGCAAATCCCCAAAGAAAAAAGAGGGTTGTCACAAGAATAAATGGAATCAGATACGATTTTCCGTTATCACTTTTGAATAATGAAATGCTTTTCTTCATGTAATATATTTTCAATAGTGGATATCTTTCAACATAACATCCTGAATTCAGGCAGTTTTTCTATTGTTTAGATTTATACTCTTGATAAAGATGTTGATATATGGCAGTATTTTCAGACGGCTCAATCACTACAGGACGATAGTCAATATTTTGACGTGCTGATTCTACAGAATTGAAAACTCCGACACCTGCAAATGTAAACATGGCTGCACCTAAAACAGTGGTTTCTTTTTGATTAATTAATTGTACCGGAATCCCGCAAACATCAGCCCTGATCTGGTTCCAAAGCCGGTTCTTTGATCCGCCTCCCACAACCCTGAGTGCCGCAGTACTAAAACGACCGGACTTCTGCAGAGCTATAATGCCATCTTTCAACCTGTATGACAAGGCTTCAAGCATGGAGCGATAAATCTCGTAACGTGTCGAACCTAAAACCAATCCCCCGATAGCACCAGCTTTCCCTAATGCAGATTCCCTGTAAAATGCAGGACTGACATAAACCCCATTTGAACCAGAAAGAACCTTCTCAGCGCCGAGAATCATTGTTTCATACTTATGATCTCCGTTTAACTCGCTGAAAAGGTTGTTACTGCACCATTCGAGCAAACCGGAACCAATCCAGTTCATGCCGATATCGTAAATACCGGGAACGGCATCCAGTTCAGTCGTAATGGCGAGATCAAATTGTTCTCTGGTCGTTGAGGCCTGCCGGCTTCTGGTCATCAGTATTTCCCATGTTCCCGAACTAAGAACCGGCTCATTAACTCCGGCGCCTGAACCGAAAATCGCAAATTCTGTATCATGGCCTGCAAGACAAACCGGCGCATTGACCGGTATTCCTGTCTGCGCTGAACCTGCATTATTTACCTCGCCAACCTGTTGCCCTGGTTCGCCCAAATTGGCAAAAAGTGACGGATCAATCCCGATTTTATCCAGGATCTTATTTGAAAAACGACGTGTTTTTATATCCGTCATCATGGAAGTCCCGGCCATTGAAACATCATTGATTATTTTCCCGGATAACTTCTTTATCAGGATAGAAGGTAAAAACAGAAAATCAGAGGCTTGTTCCAATAGTTCGGGACGGTTCTCCTTGTACCAGACAAACTTATTGATCGTATTGAAATTATATGGATATATCCCACTGGTGCTATAAAGATCGTCCATCGAAATATAACGTCCGATATCAGCCATGATCGGATTTGTACGGGGGCATTGCCACGAAATAACCGGATAGAGCATTTTACCGTTCTTGTCGAACAAAGCGCCATCTACACCAAAAGTGGTAACAGTTACACCAACAATGCTCTCAGTGTCTATCTGATTCGTAACCTGAAGTGAGGCGCTGCACAGTTTTCGCCAAATCTCTTCAACATCCCAGATAATCCCTCCCGGGTAATAAGGGTCAGGATTGGTATTGTTAGGGAATGATTTTCCGGCGATTATTGTTCCATAGGTGTCGATAGCGATTACCCGAACATTGGTGGCGCCACAGTCAAAAACAAGGACTATTTCCTCTCGTTTCATCTAAATATCATTTACTTCGAGTCATTAAGCTTCACTGTCATTAAGCTTCACTGTCATTTATTTCATGTCATTTTCTTCGCTGTCATTTATTTCATGTCATTTTTGTTTTTTCAATGATCATTAATGAACTTTTCAACGACCTTTTTCAATGACCATTAATGACCTTTAATGACTATTATTGACTATTAATGACTATTAATGACTATTAATGACCTTTTCAATTTGTCCTATTTGTAAAGTGGTCCGTATGTTGCACAGGCACGGTAATCGGCGCCTTCTTTCTCAGTCCCAAATGCTGACCATGCACTTGGCCTGAAAATTTTATCGTCGCTCACATTGTGCATGCATACCGGAATACGAAGGATAGAGGCCAGGGTAATCAGGTCAGCGCCAATGTGTCCATAGGAAATGGCCCCATGATTAGCTCCCCAGTTTGCCATCACACTATAAACATCTTTAAATGCATCGTTATCGGCCAACCGTGGAACGAACCAGGTTGTTGGCCATGTTGGATCGGTACGTTTATCAAGAATTTCGTGAACATCTTCCGGAAGTTCAACCGTCCAGCCCTCTGCAATTTGTAATACAGGACCTAACCCTTTTACCAGATTGATACGCGACATGGTAACAGACATTTCGCCGGCAGTTCTGAACAAGGATGAATAACCCCCACCTCTGAAATAGCCTTTATTTGCAGTTGGCCACTTGGTATGATCAAGGCACGACTGCATATCTTTCTGCGTAATTTTCCAAAAGGGTTTCATTACCGGATTCCCTTCAGAATCTTTTTGTTTGGCTGTCGCGTCTAATGCAGTTGAACCTGAATTAATTAGGTGTATAACTCCTCCACTCGCTTTACCTGTCAATTGTTTACCGGTTACCCGTTTTACTGCATCTGGACTCCAATAAGTGCGGACATCCGAGAAAATCTGCGCTGTACTGGTCAGCAAATGGCCAAACAACATTGAAACGCCATTCAAACTGTCATTCTCGGTGGCGAAAACAAATGCCTCACGAACTCCGTTCCAATCGAACGATGAATTCAATATCGCTTCAGTAAAATCAGCATTTGGATAAAAGTCTGTCCATTGACGCTGACCCTGGAAACCTCCTAAAATGGCGTTCCGGCCTTTTGCTTCTTCCCCAAACCCCATTTCTTTAAGTTTGGGATTACCAATCATTAAATCACGGGCAATCAAAGTCATCTTCACAACAATTTCCCATTCCCAATCTTTTCGTTTACGATCTGATTGGCTTTCGATGGCGTTCAGGTCAGTTCCCTCTTTACAATTAGCTTTAGTCCAATCCATTGCCTTTTTAAATTCCACTTTATCGTAGATCTCTTGTTCCATTCTGCGCAAAAACTCGACCGAATCAACGAATTCAGTGCGAATTCCCAAATATTCCTGGAAGAAATCAGGATTAACCATCGAACCGGCGATACCCATAGAAGAATAACCAATAGACAAATAAGATTTCCCTTTCATTTGTGCGAAGGCCAAGGCTGCTCTCACGAACCGGATAATCTTCTCCTGAACATCATTAGGAATACTGGTGTCAGTTGAATCCTGAACATCATGACCATAAATTCCAAAGGCAGGAATTCCTTTCTGGGAATATCCGGCAAGCGCCGCCGCCAGGTAGACGGCACCCGGACGCTCGGTTCCATTAAAACCCCAAACAGCTTTCGGAATGAGGGGGTCAGTATCCATTACTTCGGTACCGTAACACCAACAAGGGGTGACTGTTAACGAAACGCCCACACCTTCTCTGTTGAATTTATCTGCACACGAGGCAGCATCGGCTACTCCACCGATGGTTGTATCAGATATCACGCACTCAACCTTCTCACCACCCGGAAAACGTAAGGTTTTCTCGATTAAAGCGGCTGCGGCTTTAGCCATGGTCATGGTTTGTTCTTCGAGTGATTCTCTGACTCCTCGTTCCCTGCCATCAATTACCGGACGGATCCCTACCTTGGGCAATCTACCTATTAATCTGTTATTCATTACAATAGATTTAATTTAATGGTTTATAAATATTATATTCATCTGTTCATAATTTGTATTTTAATGGCCAGAAGGAACTCTCCAATATTCATGCTCCTTTGTGAGAAAGATTTTCTCATGGTCGTTTCATTTATGTATAAAATAAATTTTACACCTTTAAATAAGAAACTGTTTAAATTTCTTTTTAACAAAGTTGAACCCACTTCGGGGTTCTGTATTGTATGTATTTCAGTGCCTCCGGTTACACCGGAGGTTATTCAAATTCAAGTCCTTCGGACTTAAATTTGCTTTATACCCTGAAAGGGTTTAATATGAATAACCGTGGGGGTAACCCACGGAAAATGTGACATATAAGACCTCAACCCCGAAGGGGTTGAACTACTTAAAATCTAAAAAGAACTAAATTTAAACAGTCTCTAAGAATTACTGCTTTCCCTATCACTAATGAATTTATTAAATTTCCCATTCAAAAATAGATTGACTAAATAGTATTTACTATGCATTAAAAAATCCATTTTATGCATAAATCAAACATCTCAATCCAAACACAAACTGTCTATTTACGAAAACTTACATTTATAAAAATAACAATCTTAGACATTTAATAAAAATAGTATTTACCAATCAGACTTAAAAAACAGAGTAATTAATATAAAAACAGGATAATTATTTGTGTACAGACAAACCAAAATGATGCGATATCAGAATAATATTTGCATTTTTGAAAAATCAAGCTGTATTGAATTAAAACAATCAGACATGAAATTCTATAAAGTTCCGGAAAAAGGCGATCCTTCTAATATTCCCCAGGTATTTTCAGGCTTAAATATCAATTTATTGTGTTGCAGGTTCTGGTGGTTAAAAAACTGGGAGAGCCGGGATATGTCGTTCCCTTACTGGCGGATTTACTGGAATAAAAACAGCGGCGGCATCATTAATTATGATGGCAAAGTAATCGAGTTGAATCCGGATCGCATTATACTGATCCCTCCCTATACTGCATTTTCCAGCCGGTTGAAAGCGAATACAATTCCATCCTCCGGATATTGTCTTGAAGGGGGGCGTGTAGACAAGGACAATCCTGAATTTGATTTGACCCGCGAAGGAGTCGTCTTGCATCTTTATATCCATTTCAATTTGGGAATGCCTTACGACTTTATCTCTCCTCAGATTATTTCCTTTGATGTAAATAATGATATAATAAAGGATCTGGAGCTCTTGACATCTGACCTCAAGGAGAACTTTGAACAGATCACTGTTCAGTCCAGTCTGATTATTTACAAGATCATTATCTTAACAGTCAGCCAAATACCTAAAGAATTCTGGAATCTGACCATATCCGACCAGCGTATCTTAAATGTTTTGAGAATGATAGAAGAACATTTGTCAGAAGATCTTACAAATCAACATCTTGCACAAACAGCAAACATGGCAGTAAATTCATTTGGCCGCTATTTCAGGGAAGAAATCGGAATGCCGCCTCAACAATTCATCAGACAGCAAAGGGTTCAAAAAGCCAGCATATTACTGCACCACACAACTGAATCAATTGATGAAATTGCCCGGTTATCAGGATTTTGTGACCGGTTTCACCTGTCCAGGAAATTTAAAGAGCATACCAGTTACTCACCCGCTCAATACAGAAAGCAATTCTATCCCAAGGGCTAACAACCAGAATATCAGGAGAAGTCAAGTCTATTTAACTTCTTTTTTCGAGGGTCTGGCGGTAACCGTAACAGGACCATTAGGTGTTTCTGTTGTCCCTTCAAGCACTCCGTCTTTAAGAACCATTTTAAGGGTAATGGGGGTACTCTCCACTTCAAAGTCAAGGTTCAGTATATCGTCAGTAAATGCAATCTTTGGAATAGGCAATACCTGGCCTTCAACGGTAAATACTCCAACAAGTTTCTGTTCAACCTCTTTAAGCATTAAAGTCCCTTTTTGGTATTGTTGGGGCGCATTGGGGGCGGAGAAATCCCATAAACCAAGTATTTTCTTAAGTTCTGTACCTGCTCCAGCAGACGGAATTGACAGCAAAATGACAGCGAAAAACATTAAAAAAATTCCCGGGTATTTCATTTGATCGTTTATTTAGAATGATTTACAGTAATATCATTGAACAAATATATTCATTATTATTGAAAAGCTTCGATCTGATAAAAAAATAGAAAATTAAAAGTCTATGGTCTGGTGAATTTCCGGTTTTTCATCCCTCAAATTAAATTAAAGCTAAAATACCTTAGTCTGACACAACTGCACTCTTCCCCTCAGCTTTTTTATCCTTTTTTTTTATTTTTTTATGATTACAACCTGAACTACATTTGATTAAATTTGCACCGGTTTTAGAAATTATGTTTTGCCTTTATTTAAATCCGTGCAAAGCTGATTTATAGAAGATAATGTCAGTTAAAAAAAATTTAATGAATCCTTCCGCCAAGAAGTGCACATCCCGCAAGTCGCTGAAATTCCTGCTTTACGGTTTAACCATTCTTTTCGCACTGATAGGATTTTTTCTTACCTCTGCCTTTGTTGCCGTAAAATTACACCTGACCAATGATCCGGGAGCCGTCGATTACAATGACCGTTACTTTCATGAGATCAGCCAGAAATATGGAAATCACTCGGCCCCTGACACTTCCGCCATTAAAAGGGAGGAAACAGAGTTCTTCCATGATGTGGTGGTTTTAAACAAATATTACCCGGCGAATTCTTTCTATATTCTTAATGCTTACATGAAAAGTCACAACCTCCCTGAAGCCAAAAGGATGATGGGGGCTGTCAATCTCAAAATGAAGGACAATCCGGATTACATCAGGGAGATCGGTCATTCAAGCAAAGAAAAACCATCAAACGGAGCTCATAGCGGAAGTGTGTTCGAATGGATGAATATTCCTGAATGGCAGGTATTTAAAGAAGCAGTCTCAAAGGACAAACCCCTCATCGACTCGGTGGCCAACCTTACAGGTGTAGAGCCCCGCCTGATTGTGTCCATTCTTGTAGGGGAACAGATCCGGTTGTTTAACTCCACACGCGAAGCTTACAAAAAATGGATCGGTCCGCTGAAGATTCTTTCCGTAGAGACCACCTTCTCCCTCGGAGTTACGGGTATCAAAATTCCGACAGCTCTTACCATTGAAAAGAACCTGAAGGATCCCGGCTCTGTTTTTTATCTTGGCCCCCAATTTGCGCATCTGCTTGATTTCAAAACCAACGCCATCGAAGAGGAGCGTTTTAAAAGGCTCACCTCTTACCAGAATCATTTCTACTCCTACCTCTATGCTGCTCTTAACATCAAACAGATGAAGATGCAGTGGGAACGTGCTGGCTTTCCAATCGACAAGCGTCCGGAGATCATTGCCACTCTATACAACATCGGTTTTGAGGTATCCGAGCCTAAAGCTGATCCGGTTGTAGGCGGCTCGACGGTGACAATCCACAACAAACCTTATTCCTTCGGGGCTATCTCTTACGAATTCTATTACTCAGGAGAGCTTTTTGATCTGTTCCCGTTCAACGAAAACAAATTTGATGCTTTGGCAAGCCGGGCTAATTAATTAATCAACAAGAAATAGTGGAAGGCACCTGAAATTAAAGGTTCCAAATCAGCATTGGCCTGATACTTTTGAAACCTTTGAAACTTTGAAACGACAAAGGAATTAACCTTCAACCACGCCTTGAACCTCTTTACCCGGTATCAGGACTCTTCCCGGATAAACTTCAAGAGCCACTTTCAAGCATTCCACAGCATTCTTTAAATCCTCTGTATTCAAAACATAAGCTACACGCACCTCATTTTTCCCAACTTCTTTGGTAGAATAAAAACCTGAGGCAGGGGCCATCATCACCGTCGCATTCTTGTATTGGAATTCTTCAAGCATCCACTGGCAAAACTTATCGCTGTCGTCAATCGGCAGTCTGACAATAGAATAAAAAGCTCCCATCGGCATCGGAGAATAAACTCCCTCTATTTCGTTCAGGGCCCTGATAAAATAATTACGTCTTTTCAGGTATTCACGATAGACCTCTTCCATGTACTCGGGAGGAGAATCCACAGCTGCTTCTGCAACCACCTGCCCCAACATCGGAGGACATAGCCTGGCCATGGCCATTTTTAAAATCGACCGGATAATCTGTTTATTCCTGGAAACAAGAGATCCTATCCTTATACCGCAGGCGCTAAACCGTTTTGAAACCGAATCGATCATGATCACGTGATCGCTGATCTCTTCCATTTCCAGAACAGAATGATGTACCTTTCCATCATAGACAAATTCGCTGTAGACTTCATCCGCGATCAGGTAAAGATCATATTTTAGTACCAGTTCCTTTAATTTCTCCAGTTCTGCTTTAGTATAAACGTAACCGGTCGGATTGTTGGGATTGCAGATAAAAATGCCCTTTGTTTTTGTGTTGATCACCTTTTCAAATTCATCCACAGAGGGGAGTTGAAAGCCATTTTCAATGTGAGAGGTAATCGGCCGGATCACTACATCATTGGCAATGGCGAAAGAAAGGTAATTAGCATAGAAGGGTTCGGGAACAATAATCTCATCTCCGGGATTAAAACATATCATAAAGGCAAAGGATATGGCCTCTGAGCCTCCTGTTGTGATAAGGATGTCAGAAGGATCCACCTCGATGTGCCTTTCCCTGTAATACTGCGCCAGTTTTTTCCGGTAAGAATCATTTCCGAAGGAATGTCCGTAGGCAATCAGATCAAAATCATAATTTCTGATCCGGTCAATGGCATGTGGAGGAGTCTTGATATCAGGCTGTCCAATGTTCAGATGATAAACTGTCCTTCCAAGCGCCTTGGCCTTCTCGGCATAAGGTACTAATTTCCGTATGGCTGATTCGGGCAATAATTCCCCTCTTTTTGATATTTTGGGCATTTTCTCTTTATTCTATTCAGCAAAAATACAATAATAATAATTTCACTCCTGTATTTTGTTTAATTTTCTATGTACAACGGTTATTCTTCGTTATTAATTTCCTTAATTTAGGGCAACCAGAAATTATTCGAAAAATTTTTCTTTCTTGCGATAATATCTTATCATTGTTATAATTATTTTTGATTAAACTAAACTATCTGCTATGATTATCGGTGTACCAAAAGAAATTAAGAATAATGAAGACCGGGTTGCCTTGACTCCTGCCGGAGCAGCTGAATTAGTTAAACAGGGGAACCAGGTGTTTGTGCAAGCTTCAGCAGGAACCGGGAGCGGTTTCGCCGACTCGGAATATGTCGATGCAGGGGCTGAGATTCTTTCAACCCTGGAAGAGGTTTATGCTTCGGCAGCCATGATCATGAAGGTAAAGGAACCTATTGCCCCCGAATACGAACTGATCCGCGAAGGACAGCTCATCTATACCTATTTCCATTTTGCCTCCTCTGAAGAACTGACCAATGCCATGATCAAGCGCAAAGCTGTATGCCTGGCCTACGAAACGGTTGAGCTCGATGATCACTCTCTGCCGCTTCTCATCCCGATGTCAGAAGTTGCGGGCCGGATGTCCATTCATGAAGGAGCTAAATACCTGGAGAAAACTTATGGCGGCCGCGGCAAACTGCTGGGAGGTGTCCCGGGTGTTCTGCCTGCCAAAGTGCTGATCATCGGAGGAGGAATCGTGGGGACTGAAGCAGCCAAGATGGCAGCCGGTCTTGGAGCTGATGTCATCATCATGGATGTAAGCCTTAAAAGACTCAGATACCTTGATGACATTATGCCGGCCAATGTAAAAACCATGATGTCGAACGACTATAACATCAGGGCCCAGGTGAGAATTTCAGATGTGATCGTGGGAGCTGTTCTGATACCAGGCGCCAAAGCTCCTTCCCTGGTCACACGGGATATGCTGGTAACGATGAATCCCGGGACCGTGCTGATCGATGTGGCTATTGATCAGGGAGGGTGTATCGAAACAACGGTACCAACCACCCATGACCATCCCACCTATGTGATTGATGAGGTGATTCACTATTCTGTCGCCAACATGCCGGGTGCCGTACCGCGGACCTCCACCATCGCGCTGACCAACGCCACCCTCTCCTATGCCATAAAGCTTGCAGAAAAAGGATGGGAAAAGGCCTGTGCTGATGAAAAGGCACTTCGCAAAGGTCTCAACATTGTAAAAGGCAAGATCGTCTACAAAGGGGTGGCAGAAGCTTTTGGCCTGCCATATCATGAGGTATCGGAGGTATTGAGGTAGTCTTAAGGTTCACATCTCTGTTAATAAGAAAGTTGTTGTGTTTAATTAATGCTTGATAGGAAAAGAGGATAAGTATCAAAAAAATATTAAAAGTATCTGTAGGCTTAAGGCAAAAAAAAGTTTAACAACAGCCTTAAGCCTGCAACTTCCTTAAAACCTCCATCACCTGCTGTTTGGTATGCAATCCGGACTGGCGGTATTTAACTTCTCCTTCCTTAAAGATCATGAGGGTCGGTACTCCACGGATCTGGTATTGTGAGGCCAGCGCCGGGTTTTGATCCACATCAATTTTGATGACATGTATCTTGTCTCCCAGTTCAGTGGCCAGTTCCTTCAGAATAGGAGATTGTGCTTTGCAAGGGCCGCACCAAAGGGCATGGAAGTCAACCAATACCGGTTTCGCGTCGTTTATTAATGAGTTGAAATTTCCTTTCATTCAAGATAATTTATTTCTTATAGATCAGATGTGGAATTCTTATTCAAATTTCATCATCCTTACCCTAAAGTTTGATACAATTCCCATGCCAGATGAAACGACCCTGAGAAAATCTTATCACAAGGGAGCATGATGATAAACCCTCACCTATTTCACCAGAAGTACCTCGTTAATAACCTTTACAAGCGATTCTTTTGGTAAGGCTCCCATCGTAATGCGAGGTTGTCCTTTCACCGGAATAAATAGCAAAGTGGGTAAACTCTGAATCCCCATGCTTTGTGATAACCTGGGCTCGGCATCGGTGTTCACTTTGTAAACTACAATCTTCCCTTCGTATTCTTTTGCAATCTCTTCCACTTTAGGGGACAGGGTACGGCAAGGCCCGCACCAGTCAGCATAGAAATCGATGATCGCAGGAAGATTACCTTCATATTTCCATTCCTTACTGACATCGTAATTAAAAACCTTCTGCTTGAATGTTTCATTGGTCAAAGGCTTCACGGCCTCAGCTGAAGCCATAACCTTATTATTCCTGAGTTTTTCTGCATTTCCTGTTGAACAGGCAGATGCCATCAGGATAAGCACAAACGATATTGACTTTAATTTATTCATACCTGTGAATTGTTTCTGCAAATCTATGAAAAGAAATATTAAATCGCAATAATAACACCTTTCTTTTTATAATAAAAACATAAATAACAGTTTGATCGACCTTGTGGGTTAAGGTCAATTTATAAAATATTCACCAGGATAGTGATTCAATGACCTGAAATTGAATCACATTAATTTATTACTATAATTGTTTATTTATATGGCAGAGATATTGAATTAATAATTATTTTTGTTCAAATTTGTATCAAGGAAAAATTAAAATTAAATAAGATGAAAAAAATATTCTTTGTAGCGCTTCTAATGACAGGGATGAGTTTTATGGCAATTAATGTAACGGTAGCCCAGGATACCAAAGCCAAGGCAGCCTGTTGCAATAAAGCCTCAACGGCCAGTACAAACATGAAAAATGCTAATTGTCCAATGGCTGAAACAACTAAGGCCAAGGCAGGTGATCCTAAAAATTGTCCGATGGCAGGTAAAAAAGACTGTCCGATGGCTGGAAAAAAGGATTGCACGAAAGCAAATTGTCCCATGAAATCAGGCGCTGTGGCAGGTAAAAAATGTTGTGCAAAAACTGGCGCTGTGGCAGAAGCAAAAAAATAAATTCAGAAATCATCGCATGGAGGTGCGATTACAGAAAACTATTTTAGACCCCTTTGATGGAATCATCAAGGGGGTTTTGTTTGTGTTTTTTATAATTGGCCAGCACGGTACTTTTCGTGCCGTTTGCATAACAATAGGTACAAAGGCAGGGACATGTGCTATAAGCGCCAATATCTTTGCTTAAAATACATCCGCAGAATTCTCTCTGCCCTTTATCTTTCCTGTATTTTGTTTTCTCCACGCTCCCATCGGCAAAAACCTTTACTCCTAAAAAATCCATTAGAAGCTGATCATCCTTGAAAAGCCTTACAATCAGATCATCATCGATGCATTTATTATGACGGATGCCATAATGCTCAAGAGAGATTTTTTCTGCGCAGGAGCCAATCTCGAGTTCCCATTTTTTGTTTAATTGCTGTAAACCTTTTGCAAATTCAATCATTGAATATTCATCAAACTCACGGTAATTGATTGAGTTCCTTCTCAGACTGTACTCCACTTTTCTGTACATCTGTATATCGGCAAAACTGAATACAAGTTTTTCCGTATGATTTTTTAATTGTTCTCCGATACGCTCAATCTTTCTCAGCAGCTCATCCACCCCAATTTTATCGGTCAGAATCAGGGGATCAAACCGCCAGATCACTTTATCCTTTCCAATCTTTTCCGATAGTCCGGTGAAAGTCTCAATACGCGATGAAAGAGGTGGAACAAAAGGTTCAAGATCATCCTTTTCGTAGTCGTTCAGGGTGAACTGGAAATAATAATGAACGGCCCTCTCATCAAGCCAGGGAAGATGTTTAATCAGCGGAGCAGGGTTTTTAGACCAGAAAACAATCAATCTTGTCTGGTCGAATGAAACCCAGGACGGGACGCCATTGAAAGGATTGAACCATTTTAAATAACCGGCCTCCACCCTTCGGATAAACCAATCTGCATAAAAAGCAGGAATATCAGTCGAGCGGCTTGCCGAGATAATCAGTGGCAGCTGAGCTTCAACTTTTTGATCCTTATTTATATAAATGCGTTTCCTTAACCAATTCATGAATTAAAAATAGGCATAAATTCCATCATTGCATGTAAGATCGACTTTCTGTCTATACACCCCTGTCCGGTTAATTTTAAGGAATTTAATGTTAACCATTTAGAAAGAATACAAAAGGAGGGTTCCCCCTTTTCCCTTCTTATTTAGGGTTTGAGATATTGTAAAGGTTCTGCATCCTCAAATCAATATTTGAAATGATATCAGCACAATCTTTCAGTTCTTTGGTAACAAGTTCAGTCTTGCCACTGGTCAGTTTATAGGACAGTTCATGGTCAAGTGAAGCCCAGAAATCCATAGCTATCGTTCGTATCTGGATCTCAACTTTCACAAGTTCGGTGCTTTCTGACAAAAACACAGGAACAGTAACAATCAGGTGAAGGCTCCTGTAACCGTTTGGTTTTGGTTCCTTTATATAATCAGATCTGCGGATAACCTTGATATCATCCTGTGAAGTAAGGAGGTCGGCTATGAGGTAAATATCATCAATATAGGAACATATGACCCGAACACCGGCTATATCAGTAAGATTTTCCCTGGCAGATTCGACACTAAGTTCGTGGCCGCGTCGTGAAAGCTTCCCTATAATGCTTCTTGGCGTTTTCACCCTGGCCTTTATAATATGTATCGGGTTGCGGTCTTTCACATGCTTAAATTCGTCATTAAGGTTTTCAAGCTTGGTCGTAATTGCTCTGGTGGCTGATGAATACAAATTTTCAGCAATAAGAAGAGAATGTATAACTTCATTAATTTCTTTGGGTAAGTTCTGGTCCCTCAATACGTCAAGAAAATAGGAAGCCTGGGTAAGATCAATTTTGTTCATGTTTTCTTCAGAATATATAAATGAGACTTTTTAAGTCAAATGTGGGTTTTAAATTAAGGGATACAAGTTATAATAATTTCAGAGACTAATAAAGAAAACTTCAATTTTCGTATCTTTGATACTGACTATCAACAAAGAGATGAAAATGGCTATCAGAAATAGGACTTCAAAATATCTTGTTCTATCTGCTATTCTCGCCATTATTTTCTTTTCATGTGCTGAGCAGAATCGAATGGAAGGCAGTGGCATGTTAAAAGGTAAAATTTCCATCGGTCCTCTTTGTCCTGTTGAAAGAATACCACCGGACCCTGCTTGTCTTCCAACAATGGAAACCTACAAAGCCTGGGCCATAGCAGTGTGGACAATTAATAAAAAATCGAAATTGGCTACCCTGAATCCGAAGCTGGATGGAACCTACCAAATTGAACTTCCTTCTGGTGATTATTCCATTGACTTTGATGTGGCTCATACCCACACAATTGGAAGCAGTAACCTTCCGGCAATCATTTCTATAGCCAACAGGGATACAACAGTTTTTAATATCAACATTGACACCGGTATAAGATAACTCCATTCCCTTTAATTTGTGGCTATTTATAAAATCAGGGAGTCAAATTCAAAGATCCATAGGAAGTCAGTAATAGAAAACGTGAAATGTCGTACTTAAATTCACGCACCTGATTTCAAACAAAAAAGAGGAGAATCTGAAACTCTGCTTTTCTGAGTACATTTACTTTTAATGCCCATATTTGGCATGATATATGTTGAAAATTGAATATGATTCATTAATTAAAATCATTTGATATGAAGAACTCCATTTTTTCCTTATTTATATTTCTTATGGCCCTGATTTCAGCCAATGCCAATACTCCGGCAGCAAATGAAGGAAAGGTAATGAAAATCAATAAATCAGAGTTTCAGAAGAAGATCCAGGATTTTGAAAAAAATCCCAAAGACTGGAAATATCAGGGAACGTTACCCTGTGTGGTTGATTTTTATGCCGATTGGTGTGCTCCCTGCCGCAAAGCTTCTCCTGTGATGGATGAACTGTCTGAAAAATACAAGGGTAAGGTTCTTTTTTATAAAGTGAATACAGATGAAGAAAGTGAACTGGCTTCCATGTTTCATATCACTGGTATCCCTGCTTTTCTGTGGGTACCAATGACCGGAAAACCTGTAATGAAGGCTGGCGTCCCGAATGATCCTGCTGCAATTAAAGAGCAGTTTGAAAACTCCATTAACGAAATTCTTCTGAAAAAGTAATAAATCAGATTACTGATGTGCTGATTGGCTGATTGGCTGATGCGCTGATTGGCCGATTAGCTGTTCAAACACTTCACCACATCCCATCAGCACATCACCATATCACCATATCAGCCCTATATCTTCTCCTGTATTTGTGTAACGTCTCTGTAATGTTTGAATAATGTTCCTGTAATCATTATTACACAAACATACCGGAAAACATATTCGAAATAGGAAACAAACAGTTTTAATGTCCAATTATTACACCTGTGATTAAATTCTCCCGGAAGATTACTTAAACCACGATTAAATTTATCTTTGCTCAGACAACTATCAACAGATTCTATGCCTGTAATCACTCTTATTCAAAAAGAAGGAAAGAAGAATATAACCGTTGAAAAGGGAGCTTATCTTTTACCTGTTCTTCGGGAAAATTTAGTTGATGTGTACTCTCCTTGCGGAGGTAATGGAACCTGCGGTAAATGCAAGGTTTTTATCAGAGGAGAAGGATCTGTTACCTCCTGCCTGTATCCTGTAACAAAAGACATCGATATTGTACTGCCTGACAATAGGGAAGCAACCATTCTGATTGATCAGCATGCCTTCACCATTCAGCTTCCTCTTAATCCCGGAGAGTCAGCCAATTTATCGTATTATCCCCATGGTGTGGCCATCGACATCGGTACAACAACCCTGGTCTTTTATCTTGTTAATCTTATCACGGGAGGTGTGATCGAAACGAGGGCCGTAATAAATCCACAAGCCAAATACGGCGGTGACGTGATTTCAAGGATCAATTATACGGCTCAGTCCCCGGAAGGCTTATCCACACTTCAAAATGGAATCATATCCGCCATTAATTTACAATTGGATCATTTTAAGGAGCTATTGGAAATTTCCATGGATGATTTGGTAAAAATTACTGTAGCCGGCAACAGCACCATGCTCCATCTTTTACTTGGGATCGATCCGCTGCCGATAGCGCTTGCTCCCTTTACCCCTGCGTTTACAGAGGAAAAGATTCTCAAGGGCAAGGAAATGAATCTTCACTGCCACCCGGATGCCGGGATTAAGATTTTGCCCTCCATTTCGGCTTATGTCGGTTCAGATATTGTGGCAGGCATAGCGTCCATAAAACCACTGAACCAATATAAGAAATATCTGTTCATGGACATCGGAACCAATGGTGAAATGGCGCTTGTTACACCGGATAGAATATGGTGCTGCGCTACTGCAGCCGGTCCCGCCTTTGAGGGAGCCAGCATCAGCTGCGGAATGAGTGCCGTTGAGGGCGCCATCAATACCTTTGCCGGAGATCAGTACAGTGTTATTGGTAATTATCCGCCTCAGGGTCTTTGCGGTTCCGGATTAATTGATGTAGCGGCTTACCTTGTAAAAAAGGGAATTGTAACCAATGATGGATCCCTTGAAAGGGATTTTATCATCGTGCCGAAAGAAAAATCAGCCACATCCGCTGATATCGTGTTAACGCAACAGGATATCCGTGAAGTGCAGCTTGCAAAATCAGCCATCAGAGCTGGAATCAATATACTGCTTAAGAAGGCTTCCCTGGCTTTTGAAGATATCGATGTGCTATACCTGGCCGGGGGATTTGGAAATTATATTGATACGAATAGCGCCATTACAATAGGAATGTTACCCCGGGAGATGAAAAACAGGATTATCTCACTTGGGAATACTTCCGGGACCGGAGCCCTGCTCTCTTTAAAATCAACGACATTTGATGATGTAATAAATCAAATACGCGGGAAGACCACTTACATTGAATTGTCAAACGAGGATGATTTCACCCTGGATTTTGTGATGAACATGGGATTTTAATGGTTAATGATTAATGATTAATGGTTAGTAACATGATTGTACCTTATGAATAAAATATACAACTGGGGAATACTTGCTCCCGGAAATATTGCAAGAAAGTTTGCCTTGGAGCTGAATGAAGTTCCCAATGCCAGAATTTATGCAGTGGGTTCCCGAAATACAGAAAGAGCCAGGAACTTTGCTGAAGAATTTGGCGCTGAAAAATATTACTCACGATACGAAGACCTCGCAGCAGATCCGGAGGTGGATATTATCTACATAGCTTCACCACATTCATTTCATCTGGAGCATGCTAAACTATGCCTGGAAAACCATAAAGCTGTTCTTTGTGAAAAGGCTTTGGCTTTAAACCTTAGGGAAGCTAAAGAAATAATCACCTGTGCGAAGGAAAATAATTCATTTTTTATGGAAGCCATGATGGTTCCTCAACAACCCTCTTATCAGGAAGCGAAGCGATTGATTGATTCCGGAATTATGGGCAAAATAAAATACATCCAGGGATGGTTTGGTTTTAACAAAGCACCCTATGATTTGTCGCTCAGGCTTATGAATCCTTCGTTGGGAGGTGGGGCTTTGCTTGATATTGGGCTATATCCGCTATTTGATGTGCTTTATTTCCTTGGGTCACCCAAAAATATATTGGCCGATGCCGAATTGACCTCTACCGGAGTGGATCAGACAGTTTCTGTCAGAATGGAATACGGGGAAGGAATTACGGCATCGGTTTTCGCATCTTTCATGTCCGCTTCGGGAGTAGGGACAGATATCCTTTGTGAGAAGGGTGTTTTAAGGCTGCGCAGAATGAATGCTGTCGATCAATGGCTCGATATAAACATTCCGGGGCAGGAGGTAAAACACCTTACATGGAAAACTCCGGAATGCGGATTAAAACAGGAAGCTTTGGAAGCTATGAAATGTCTCGGTGAAGGGAAAAAAGAAAGTGAAAAAATGCCCCAATCCCTGAGCATAAGCCTGATGACTGTTCTCGATGAGATCCGAAAACAAACAGGTGTGTATTATCCGGGAAGAGATTAAATAAAAAAACCTGTCAAAAAGACAGGTTTTTATTTTTTATATAGCAGATTTTGCTTATTCCGGATGAATTGCTTCGGTTGGACATACTTCAGCGCATGAACCACAATCGGTGCAAAGATCTGAATCAATTTTATAGATTTCGCCTTCGCTGATAGCTTCTACAGGACATTCGTCGATGCAAGTTCCACATGCAATACACTCGTCAGAAATTTTGTGAGCCATAATTGATTTGAATTTTGTTTATACTTTAAATTTATTGTTTTACTATTTTGCGAGGGCAAATGTACAAAGAATCAATAAAAAACAAATTCTATTGACGATTTTCTTTGCAAATTTTTTAATATTTGAGTAATGACAGATTAAAACAGTTCAGAATAAATGCATTGATTATCTAATCTTTTCGTCAGGGAAATGGCCGGCATAATAGTCACACCAGGGTCTTAATCCGCATTCACCGCATTTGGGTTTTCTGGCGACACAAATATATCTTCCATGCAAAATGAGCCAGTGGTGAGCGATGGAAATATATTTTTCAGGGATATTGCTCATCAGTTGTTTTTCAGTTTCCAGCGGAGTTTTTGCATTTACAGTCAGCCCAAGCCGTGCCGAAACTCTATGGACATGGGTATCAACAGGCATCACCGACTGATTGAAAACAACGGAGGCTATAACATTGGCCGATTTCCTTCCTACTCCGGGAAGTTTTAACAATTCATCCACCTCACCGGGCACTTCACCATTGTAGTCAATGGTAAGCATTTTTGCAAGCGCAACAAGATGTTTAGCTTTACTGTTTGGGTAGGTACATGAACGAATGTATTCATAAACATCTTCCGGCTCAGTTTCCGAAAGATGTTTTGGAGTTGGAAAACGATTGAATAATTCAGGAGTAATCATGTTCACGCGTTTATCAGTGCACTGTGCGGAAAGTACAACCGCCACTATGAGTTCATAAGCATTGCGGAAACCAAGTTCACTCCTGGCCATAGGCCTGTTTTCCCTGAACCATTCAATCACTTTACTGTATTTTTCTTTTCGGTCCATTTTGATCTGTTTTTTGCCTTTTAAAATTAATAATTTCCGGAGATGATTTCTGAAGTTTCCGGATTGGCTGATTTCCTGCTAACTTTAAGCCGTAAATCGAGATTGCATGATTGATTATCTTCAAATAGAAAATTTATCAAAATACTGGGGCGAACAGCCTCTTTTTGAGAATATTGGCTTTTCAGTTACAGAAGGCCAGAAAGTGGCTATGATTGCAAAAAATGGCACCGGAAAATCAACTCTGATGGATATTATTGCAGGACGGGAGACCCCCGATTCAGGTAAAGTCACCTTGCTGAAAGACATAAGGGTAGGATATCTCAGACAGGACCCTGATTTGAATCCTGAAGAGACCGTTTTGGAAACAGCATTCAATTCACCGGGAGAGATTAATCAGACTGTAAAGAATTATGAAATTGCCCTTGAGAGTCATGATCCTCATTTATTGGATGTAGCCATGGAGAGGATGAATGCTTTGAATGCATGGGAATTTGAACTACGCATAAAGCAGATTCTGACTCAGCTGAAGATAACCAATTTCGATCAGCAAGTTAAATTTCTTTCAGGAGGGCAGAAAAAAAGAGTCGCACTGGCCCACATTCTCATCGATGAACCTGATTTTCTGATCCTGGATGAGCCAACCAACCACCTTGATCTTGAAATGATCGAATGGCTGGAGAAATACCTCGAGAAAGCAAAGTGCACCCTCTTTATGGTTACACATGACCGGTATTTTCTTGATCGTGTCTGCAATGAAATCATTGAGCTGGATGATAATAATATCTACAGATACAAAGGGAATTATTCCTTTTATCTTGAAAAAAGAGAGGAGCGCATTCAGGCTCAAAATGCTGAAATTGATAGGGCAAAAAATCTTTTCAGGACCGAACTGGATTGGCTGAGGCGAATGCCTCAGGCGAGGGGACACAAATCAAAGTACCGAACCGAAAATGCATATAAACTCCAGGAGAAAGCCTCACAGCGCAGAGTGGATGAGGAAGTCGAACTGATAGTCCAGGGCAAACGATTGGGCAAGAAAATCCTTGATGTAAAGGATCTATCAAAAGCTTTTGGCCAGCTGACCCTGTTGAATGAATTCAGTTACAAATTTTCGCGTCTGGAGAAGATTGGCATCATCGGGAAAAACGGCAGCGGTAAATCCACCTTTTTAAATCTACTGACGGGTGAGTTAAAACCGGATCATGGGACTATAGAGGTTGGGGAGACCATCAGCTTCGGATATTACAAACAGGACGGGATAAATTTTAATCCCGGCGAACGTGTGATTGATATTATCAAGGAGATTGCGGAAGTGGTAGATCTTGGGAATGGAAACCGGATGACTGCCTCACAATTTCTCAATTATTTTCTTTTTCCTCCTGATACGCAATATAATCTGGTGGAAAAACTCAGCGGAGGTGAAAAGCGGCGATTATATTTATGTACTGTACTGATGCAGAATCCCAATTTCCTGATTCTTGATGAGCCTACCAATGATCTTGATATTCTGACGCTGAATGTGCTGGAGGAATATCTTCGTAATTTTCCCGGTTGTGTCATTGTGGTTTCGCATGACCGGTATTTCATGGATAAAATTGTGGATCATTTATTTGTTTTTGAAGGAGAAGGAAAGATCAAGGATTTCCCTGGAAATTATTCTGATTTCCGGGACTGGTTAGGTGAAAAGATTAAAGAACAAAAAATACCTGAGAAGAAAAGTACCCCCAAACAAAAAACCAGTACGGCAGAAGTCCGAAAACTTAGCTTTCATGAGAAAAAGGAGCTTGAGCAGCTGGAGAAGGATATTGTCTCACTGGAGAAGGAAAAAAATCTTATCGAAGATTTTTTCAACTCAGGCCAGGGTTCCTCCGATGAGCTTGTCACAAAATCACAGCGTCATGGTGAGATAAGGGATTTATTGGAAGAGAAAGAAATGCGCTGGCTGGAATTAAGCGAAAAAGCTTCATGAATTTCTTTGTAAAACAGCTGGATAGTAATGAATGGATATAATATTTTATTACTTTTAGTGCATATCATAAAAGAAAACGATTAACCTGCTTACATAATGCCTCTTGAAATTTATAAAGCGTCCGCCGGATCAGGAAAGACTTTCCAGATCGTGAGGGAGTATCTCAAATTGGTTTTCCAACGTCCCGGAGCTTATAAAAACATATTGGCGGTAACTTTCACCAATAAAGCTACCGCAGAAATGAAGGACCGCATATTGAAGGAGCTTTATACTTTATCATCGGGCAAATCATCCGGGCATCTGGAATATCTTGAAAAAGAAATACATCTATCGGCAACAGAAGTCCGTCAGACAGCAGAACGCATTCTGAAACTTATCCTGCATGATTATTCGCGTTTTTCCATCAACACCATTGACAGTCTTTTTCAACGGATCATCAGAGCCTTTTCAAGGGAAATGCATCTGAGTCCGAATTATCGTACCCAGATTGACAGCAAGGAGATTCTTGAGGATGCAGTTAATCTGCTTTTTCTTGAAATTGATCAGAATGAGGAGCTTAGAAAATGGATGCTCGAATATACTGAGGAGAACCTGAGAGATGGCAAGAAATGGAATTTGACAGATGAATTGATTAAAAGGGGCTCTGAACTGTTTAAGGAGGAATTCAAGCAGTTCAGTACAGTATTACTGGATAAACTGGCGGATAAAAATTATCTTTCAAATTACAGCAGGCAACTGAAAGAGGTTGTTGATCGATATGAAAATAGCTTAAAAGAATCAGGGAAACAGGCCCTTCAGTTGATCCGGGATCATCATCTGTCAACTGATCAGTTTAAATTCGGGGATAAATCTTTTGCAAAACATTTCGAAAAACTGGCTGACGGCCATTTAGCAATGCCAGGCAAGAGGGTTTTAGACGCTTGTAATAATTGTGATTCGTGGTATAAAGCATCAGACAGTCCTGAATTAAAAAGTAAGATCAAGAGTGTATTTGAGTCAGGATTGAACAGTCGATTGATTGGTTCCATTGAAAAAATGAATAAAGACGGAGTAATCGTAAACTCTGCCAGAGCCATTCTTGACAATCTTTTTTCATTCGGATTACTGACTGATATTGCCTTAAAAATTAATGAAATTTCAAAAGATAAAAATGTCATTCTGCTTAACGATTCAACCAGTATCCTGCAAAGAGTAATCAACGGGAATGACTCCCCGTTTGTTTATGAAAAAATGGGGACCGTTTACAGACATTTCATGCTGGATGAATTCCAGGATACTTCAAATTTACAATGGCAAAATCTTAAACCGTTACTTGAAAATTCACTGTCTGAAGATAACACCAACCTGGTAGTTGGAGATGTCAAACAGTCTATCTATCGTTGGCGTAACGGTGACTGGAATCTATTAGCCACACAGCTGGAAAAGGATTTTGCTCATTTCAGCCCTAATGAAAAAGCTTTGAACACTAACTGGAGGAGTTCCAGGAAAATTATTGATTTTAACAATATAATTTTTAAAAAATCTTCCGAGATACTAAATGAGGATTTTGAGTCGATAATTTCAGGCACTGAATATGAGACAGAAGAAACGAGAGGCATTATTAAAAAACTTTATACAGAGCATTACCAGAATTTCTCTGAAAAGGTCAGTACCGAAGGTTATATCAGAGTAAAATTTATTGGAGGGGAGGAATCCGAAAAGGATCTGACGAAAGAGAGTTTTCAGCAAGCTTCTGTTCAGGAACTCATCAACCAGATTGAAGCCGTGCAGGATAGAGGCGTACAGGCCGGAGATACAGCTGTTCTTGTCCGGACTAAAAATGAGGGAGCTCTTGTGGCAAATGCTTTACTCGAAAGAAAGTACAGCCATCCTGATCCTCGTTATTGTTATGATTTCATTTCCAATGACACCCTGATTATAGATCAATCTCCTGTTGTTAAGTTTATTCTCAATTTTTTCTCTTTGTTTGTAAATCCGGATGATGATATCGTAAAAGCGGATCTGATCTACAGCTATTATCATATTTTACTGCCACAGATGGAAGTTCCAAAAGAAGAAAATGAAAATAAGAGTCTTCATTCCTCTTTTGATATTCATCATGAGACACCTCCTATTTTTAAGCATTGGTTCGGGAAAGATGATGAAGTTACTTTTGATGAAGAATTGTTGAGTCTGCCTCTTTACAATCTTGCAGCAAGAATAGCAGGTAGTTTTAATCTTGAAACGATTTCCGGAGAATTGATCTACCTTGATGCTTTTCTCGATCTGATCCTTCAATACACAAAAGATGGACCCGGAGGAGTTTCCTCTTTTCTTGATTGGTGGGAGTTGACCGGTAAAGAAAAGACCATCACTCTATCCGAAGGGCAGAATACGATAACAATTCTGACGATCCATAAAGCCAAAGGACTTGAATTCAATGCAGTATTAATTCCTTTCTGCGATTGGGAACTCGTCCCGTCTCCGCAAAAAGCTCCTTATATGTGGTGTCATCCCGACCGGGAACCTTTTAATCAGCTTGATCTGGTACTCATAAAATATGGCAGTCATCTGGAGAGGTCATTATTTGCAGAAGCATATTACAGGGAAATGCTGTACAGCATGGTTGATAATCTGAACCTCCTCTATGTTGCTTTTACACGTTCCGTAAATACTTTAATCATCAATTGTCCTTATAATTCAAAAAACAGTAATGCTTCCAGGTGTGTAGGAAACCTTATACAGAAAATTATTGAAAATCCGCCTTTACTGGATTCAATTGAGAAAGGTAAATATTTGGATGTAACTCCTTACCTGAATTCTGATTTAAGGGTTTTTGAATATGGAGATCTTCAGAAATTTGTTCTCGCAGAGAATAAAAATAATACAGTCAATCGGGAAATTTCAGGCTTCAGGATCAAAGGGAACGGTGATATATTGAAACTGCGGGTACACAGCGAAGGATATTTTGATTTGTACCAGAATGAGATTGGTGAGAGATTAAATTTCGGCCGGATGCTACATGAAATCTTTGAAAATATTTCCACTGTGAAGGATATAAGTAAATCGGTAAAAAAGATGATTTCTGAAGGAAAAATTGATTCCGGAACAGCAAGGGATTACGAATTGGTTATTGAAAGAATGTTATCGTCTGAACCTCAGAAAAGTTGGTTCAACGGAGATTGGAAGATATTAAATGAAAGAAATATTCTTCGCGGAAATGAAAGCCAGCACAGGCCGGACCGAATCATGATGCAGGAAAGAAAAGTGGTACTGGTTGATTACAAAACAGGTGAAAAACATCAGAATCATATCACTCAGGTTAAAGGCTATCTGAATGATTTTGAAAAAATGAAGTTTGAAGGCACTAAAGGATATTTATGGTATCTGAGTACGAATGAACTCGTTGAGGTGGTGGACAGTGAACAGTAACAGATTTCCACAATTTAAAAATGTGCGAACTAACGGCGTATATAAAAATGAGGTTAATAAGGTTGAAGTTTTGTTTGCATGTTCTGTACAATCAAAACCTTATTGACCTTAGTAGTGAACAGTAAACAGTAAAACGAAATGCATATACCTGATGGTTATTTAAGTCCGCAAACGTATATCCCTTTATGGGGAACATTTGTTGTGTTCCTAAGTATTGCATTGAAGAAGATTAAAAAAATTCTGACGATCAGAAACATCCCTTATTTAAGCATGGCTTCTGCATTTACATTCCTGATCATGATGTTCAATATTCCCATTCCGGGAGGGACTACGGGTCACATGGTGGGAGCCTCCATCATAGCCATTATACTTGGGCCATGGGCTGCAGTGGTTTCGGTTTCAGTTGCTCTGATTATCCAGGCTTTTATTTTTGGTGATGGCGGCATTACCGCAATCGGGGCTAATTGCTTTAATATGGCTGTGGTAATGCCTTTTGTTTCTTTTTATATTTTCAGGTTGATAAATGGGAAAGATGCAAACGGTAAAAGAACATTTTTAGCGGCATTCTTTTCCGGATACATCGGAATAAATATCGCTGCCATCATTGCGGCTGTGTTATTTGGGATTCAGCCTTTAATAGCCTCAACACCTGAAGGACAACCTCTTTATGCCCCCTATGGCCTGGAGATTGCATTGCCGGCCATGATGCTTGAACATTTGATTCTGATTGGTTTTATTGAAGGATTTGTAACTGCTTTTTTGTTAAAGTTCTTTATAAAGAATGAGCCTGAATTGATTTATTCCTTAAAATATTCCAAAGGCAAATGAATAAGTTTCAGAAGAAAATATTAATCTGGTTATTTGCTCTTTCATTAGCCTGCCCCGTTGGCTTTTTACTCCCGGAGTATTTTCATTCAGGCGATGCATGGGGGGAATGGAATTTGAAGACCATTCAAAAGAAAACGGGATTAGTCCCGAAAGGTATGGCAAAAGATGCTGAAATCTGGAAGGCCCCGGTTCCTGATTACAAAATTGAGGAAAACACATCGCTGGCAAAGCAATCACTCTTTTACATCCTTTCAGCAGTTTCAGGCATTGCCTTAACTTTACTGATTACATTTGGATTAATAAAATTTATTGGCAGGAATGGAAAAACTCCCTGAATTCTTACTTAATAAGGAGAATTATCAAGAATCGTCCGTTCTCCGAAGAACGAATACGGCCTTTATTGATAAAACGATTCAAAAACTGGCCAGAATCATTCAGTTAAATAATCAGCAACTTTATACTTCCAAAAAAAAAATATTCCTTTCAAAGATTTCAGTTAAAACCAGATTACTCATCTTTCTAAGTTTTATCCTATTAATCAGTATTTCCGCCTCTATCCGCTTTGAAATACTGATTGGAGCAGTTATTCTTTTTTCAAATATTTTAACCTCCGATAATCTTTTAACGTTATATAAAAGAGTACTCCTTTTCACTTTTCTTTTTGGCTTCATCATAGCCTTGCCCTCAGCCCTTAATTTGATTAATAAAGGAGAGGTTATTCTGCCGGTATTTAAATTGCCCCGGGAATACAATTTCTGGATATACCACATTCCTGCAGTTATAGGCTTTACAGAAGTAGGCATAAAAGGGATGAATCTTCTTATCTTCAGGGTTTTTAATTCAATCAGTCTATCCTTTCTGCTTGTATACACCACCTCTTTTAATGAAATTATCAAAGGGTTGAAAATGTTCCGTATTCCTGATTCCTTTTTAATGATCATCACCTTGACTTATCTGTATATAATTATCCTGTCGAATTCGGTTCTGGAATCCTATCTTGCGATGAAAGCAAGAGTAATAGGGCGCATGAATAATAAAGAGGTCCGGCGGCTGGTTGCAGGAAGAATTACTCACATTTTTAAAATGTCAAGACGTCACTTTGAAAAAACATATCAGGCCATGTTATCGAGGGGATATGCAGGAGAAGTTGCTTTGAAGCAAAAAGAGAATTTCACAGGTTTAGACTATCTTGTGTTAACCGCAGCAATAATAGTAGGACTATTTTTCTTTATTTTGTAACCTTGATGAATCAGATCAGTCTTAAAGATGTCTCTTATAAATATTCAGGGTTATTCCCAGCCCTCACTGGAATAAGTATGGATATTAATGAAGGAGAATTATGGGCAGTGCTCGGGGCCAATGGAACAGGTAAATCTTCACTGTTAAATGTGATGGCGGGTCTGGTATTTCCTGATAAAGGGAAATATACATTAAATGATCAGGAAGTCTCTGAATCTACTTTAAAAGACAGAAATTTTAATTTAGAATTCAGAAGGTCAGTCGGCTATATTTTTCAGAATACTCATTTTCAGCTCTTTTGTCCTACGGTTTTTGATGAATTAAATTTTGGTCCGGTACAGATGGGAATGGAAGCAGAGGAGGCTGACGCGAGGACGGAGGCTGTGATGAAGATGCTTGGAATAGCAGATCTTAGAAAAAGATCCACACACATGCTCTCGGGAGGAGAACGAAAGAAGGTGGCCTTGGGATCGATCTTAACGTACAATCCCCCAATTATTCTTTTTGATGAGCCCATGAGCGGACTGGATCCAAGATCTCAGTCCTTTGTCATTGAGCTTCTTTTTCAATTGAACGAAGCAGGAAAAACCATAGTGATTACAACCCATAATCTTGAGCTTGCAGCTCATCTGCAACCCCGTATTGCAGTTCTGTCCGAAGATCACCAGCTGGTGAAAACAGGCGCAACAGACGATGTACTCTCCGATGTGGATTTCCTTGTTTCAGTTAATTTAATTCATGAAAGTCTGCATCGTCATAACGGCACAATTCACAGCCATCTCAGCCCTTTAAGCTGGACACATAAACACAAATAATCATTAATCGGATATTTCGATCTTTACCTTTTTTCCTTTCAGTTTATGCTCCTTTAAGTTCCGTGCAGTTTCATTTGCCAATTCTTTTTTAACTGCTGCAAATGAGGAATAATCCTGGACAGTGATCAGCCCTATCTCCTCCTTGGCAAGTCCCCCCTGCTTTATCAGCAGTCCCACGATATCAATTTTACTGATTTTATCTTTTTTCCCTCCGCCGATATATAGGGTCACCCATTCAGAAGGATTCGGAAGGTCAACTTTTTCAGACAATTCTTCAAATTCAGGTTTTTCATCAAGATAAACAGGCAGTTTCTCTGTTTCTGAAAGAACCAGCCACACTGTTCCATTTGATTTCATCCTGGCCGTTCTTCCGTTGCGGTGAACAAATACGTTCTCTTTTGAAGGCAACTGGTAATGAATGATGTTCCGGATCTCAGGAATATCAAGGCCTCTTGACGCAAGATCAGTGGTAATCAGAAGAGTCAGACTTCCGTTTCTGAATTTGATCAAGGCACGCTCCCGCTCTTCCTGTTCCAGACCTCCGTGAAAAATATCATGAGCTATGTCTGACTCATTCAGAAGATCGCTGATGCGCTCAACAGCATCCCGGTGATTGCAGAAAACCAGTGACGGCTCATTTCCGATGTGACAAATAAGTCTTCTTAATAACTTGGCCTTATCGTTTCCAACAGATCTTATTGCTTTAATCACGATATCAGGCTGAGCCTCAGTCTCAAGAAAATCGAGAAGAAAGGGCTCCTTTATTCCTGTGTATTCTGGTATTTCCAGGTTTTTTGTAGCAGAAGTCAATATCCGCTTTTTTATATTCTTGAGCTTGCCGAAAATGAATTGCATCTCCTGATTAAATCCCAGTTCAAGTGATTTATCGAACTCATCCAACACCACAGACCTGAGATAATCTGTGTTAAAACTTTCGCGCCTGAGATGATCGGCTATTCTGCCGGGAGTACCGATTAATATCGCCGGAGACTCTCTGAAATTATTCAATTCTGTCTTTAAAGGATGACCTCCGTAGCAGCTATTCACTTTAAATCCGGTATTCATTTGCCTGAAGACCTGTTCAATCTGCAGGGCTAACTCCCTTGAGGGTACAATCACCATGGCCTGGACTCCCGGCGTTTCATTATTCAGATAATGAAGAATTAAAAGCAAATAACTTACAGTCTTTCCAGTCCCTGTAGGAGAATACAAGACCACTTGCTCAGATAAAAATCCCTCTTCCATCATTTTTTTTTGAATCACATTGAGTGATGAAAATCCCAGATTTTCTGTCACGCTCTCTACAAGTTTATTTCTAATCTTCATTCAGCAAATGTAGAACTATTTTATTATCACTCCTTAAAGATTCAGATGTTCCAATCCATTTGATTTGTTTGCATTAATTTATTCAAAGACTTATTCTGCTGGTAAAACCAAAGTCCTCTTATTTTGTTGAATAGTAAAGCTCCGGTTTTTACATTAAATTTGTAGTTGTCATTTGAAATAAGTACCGTAATTGAAAATAAATACTGATCGAGGTTTGAATAACCCATTTCCCGGAAAGGAACAACTCCTCAACCAGATTGTTGAGGGTGTCAAAGATTATGCAATCTTCCTGCTTGACAATAATGGATATGTCCTTTCCTGGAACAAAGGTGCCGAACGGATCAAAGGTTTTAGGCAGAATGAGGTGCTGGGTAAGCATTTTTCCATCTTTTACACAGAAGAAGATATTGCTGATGCCAAACCCGGACAAGCGCTCTCTGTTGCCCTTAAAGAGGGTCGCTATGAAGAAGAAGGCTGGCGGGTTCGTAAGGACGGTACACGATTCTGGGCCAGTGTGGTAGTTACTCCACTCTATGATGCTCAGGGTGTCCATCAAGGATATACGAAAATCACCCGTGATCTGACTGAACGTCGCCAATCTGAAGAAAAATTCCGCTGGATTCTTGAATCTGCTCCCGATGCAATTGTCATCATTAATTCTGAAGGGAAAATTCAGATGGTAAATGCACGTACGGAAGATATCTTCGGTTACAGCAGGCAAGAGATGACCGGACGTGAAGTCGAAATGCTGATACCGGACAGATTCGTCCATAAACATCATCATCACAGGGAGGTTTATAATGCGGATCCTAAAACCCGTGCGATGGGAATTGGGCTTGAACTTTATGGGAAAAGAAAAAACGGGGAGGAATTTCCAGTAGAAGTAAGTCTTAGCCCCGTTGACTTATCTAAAAAAGAAGGTGTTCTTGTTTTTGCGGCAGTACGTGATATCACTTTACAAAAGCAGGCTGAGAATGAGATAAAAGAGCTCAATGAAGATCTTGACAGACGCATAGCCGAAAGAACAGCCGAGCTGGAGCATGCCTTGGCTAACGAGAAGATAGCTCTTTCGCAGGCTTCGCTTAATCAACAAAAACTTATTTTTCTCTCAAAAGTCAGTGAGATTCTTTCCTCTTCCCTTGATTACAACAAAACACTATCTGATCTTGCAAAATTCATTACTCCAACCATAGCCGATTGGTGCATTATCCATGAGGTCCGGGATGACGGCCATGTAAAGCCCATCATTATCTCCCACATTGATCCCGAAAAAGTCAGGTTTGGATACGAATTGTCTGAAAAATTCCCTTACGATCCTGCTGTTCATAAAGGATTATATAAAGTACTGCGTACCCGTAAACCGGAATTAATTCCTGTTGTTCCTGCGATGTTGCTTAAAACCCTTTCACGGAGCAATGAGCAATATAAGATAATCCAGGATCTTGGCATTAAATCGGTTATCAGCATTCCTCTCATTGTGCGCAATAAAGAATACGGGATGATGACGCTTCTTCTGGAAGGGGAAGAAAGGATTTTCGACGAACATGATCTGGTAATGACAAAGGAAATAGGTCGCCGTGCCACTCTGGCTATTGAGAATGGCCGTCTGTACAATGAAGCACAGGATCTTAATAAAAAACTGGAACAGCGCGTCTCTGCCCGTACCGCTGAATTGGAGACCATTAATAAGGAACTGGAATCATTTTCCTATTCTGTATCTCACGATTTAAGAGCTCCGTTGCGGAGCATTGATGGTTTCAGCAATCTGATCCTTAAAAAATATTCACCCCTTCTGGATGACGAAGGAAAGGATTATCTTCAAAGAGTGATGCATTCAACACAACAGATGGGACAACTCATCGATGATCTTTTGAAACTTGCACGACTGAACAGGGTAGAAATAAATCTGGAGCAGACAAATCTTTCAGAAATAGCAACTTCAATAGCTGAGGAATTTATATCAGCGCAACCTCAACGGAAAGTTCATATTAATATTGAACCCGGAATAATTATCAGGGTTGACAAGAACCTGATCCGGGTAGCTCTGCATAACCTTTTTGAGAATGCTTTTAAATACACCCGTAATAATGAAGTCACTGAAATCCATTTTGGTAAAATAGTAGAGAATGGGAAGAATATTTGCTTTATTCGTGACAATGGTGTAGGTTTTGATATGAAATATGGTGATAAACTTTTTGGCGCTTTTCAACGCCTTCACAGCACAAAAGAATTTGAAGGAACAGGTATCGGACTGGCAACCGTTCAGAGAATCATTCACCGGCATAAAGGGAGAATACGCGCTGAAGGTGAAGTGGGAAAGGGCGCTGCATTTTTTTTCACATTACCGGATTAAATAATTGAATAGTATGATTAGCGAAAAAAAAATAATACTTCTTGTCGAGGATAATCCTGATGATGAATTCTTAACGCTGGAGGCTTTAAAAGATAACCATATAAAAAATGAAGTGACTGTCGCCCATGACGGGGAGGAGGCCCTTGATTTTCTTTTTTCCAGAGGTCAATATAAAGACCGGGATTCAACGATAATGCCGCAGGTCATCTTGCTCGATTTGAAACTTCCCAAAGTGGATGGGCTCGAAGTACTGCAACAGATCAGAAACAACAATAAAACAAAATTTTTGCCCGTAGTCATTCTTACTTCATCCAGGGAAGAGACCGATTTAATTAAAAGCTACCAATTGGGAGCAAACAGTTACATCAGAAAGCCTGTAGATTTTGAACAATTTACCCAGGCAATAAAATATCTTGGTTTATACTGGATTGTTTTGAATGAATGGCCCGCAAAAAAAATATAATTATGGAAAAAACAATAAGAGTTCTATTCATTGAAGACAGTGAAGATGACGTGTTGCTTGAAATGAATGAACTAAGCAGCACCGGTCACAATATAATTTACAAAAGAGTGGAAACTCCCGTGGACTTCAATAAAGCGCTAAATGAAAAGACATGGGATTGCATTATATCAGATTATTCCATGCCCTATTTTTCAGGATTAGCTGCCTTAACCGAGTTAAAGAAGTCTGGGATGGATATCCCTTTCATTCTGGTTTCCGGCGTTATCGGAGAAAATACGGCAGTAGAAGCCATGAAAGCAGGTTCTCATGATTACATAATGAAAAGCCAGTTATCACGTCTTCTCCCGGCTGTAGAGCGGGAAATGCGGGAAGCTAAAGTACGCCGGCAGAAACAAATAGTCGTCAAAGCGCTAAGGGAAAGTGAAAGAAATCTTAAACAGCAAATCAAAGACTACCAGGCTCTCAATGTCGAATACTTTGCGTTGAATGAGGAACTGAAAAAAAGCCTTGAACATATTCAGAAAATAAATGCAGATCTGGTTACAGCAAAAGAAAAAGCGGAAGAATCTGACCGGCTCAAATCTGCATTTCTGTCTACCATGAATCATGAATTGCGAACTCCTCTCAATCATATACTCGGTTTTAGTGATTTGATTCTGTCAGGAGTAAATCCTGAGGCAATTAAAGAATACGTTCAGAAAATACGGTCAAGCGGTAAAGCATTGCTTTCTATTATTGAAGAAATATTTGATCTTGCTCTCGTGGAGCAGTCTGAAATAAAGGTCAGACGGAAATCATTTGCCTTAATGGATCTGTTTGATGAAAACAAACTGTCTTTCAACGAACTATTGCATTCTTCAGGGAAAGATGAACAGATAAAGCTTCATTTCAGACCTGACAGCAAATACCTCCAAAGTTATATCCTTTCGGACAGGAACAAAATCAACCAGGTGCTGATAAATCTTTTCAAAAATGCCCTCAAATTCACAAGCAGTGGCACCATTGAATTTGGGTTCACCATGCCGGAGAAAAATAAAATAAAATTTTACATGAAGGACACAGGAATCGGCATTCCTGGAGATAAACAAGAAATTATCTTTGATTGGTTCAGACAGGGAGATGACACTCATTCTCGTCAATACAGTGGAGTGGGAATAGGTCTTTCACTTGCAAAGAAAATCTCACAGGTGCTGAATGGAAAATTAACAGTCGATTCTGAACCTGGAAAAGGAAGTACCTTTTTTTTCACCCTGCCTGTCGAGCTATCCGAGACCGTAATTCCAGCATCCCCGGAGGCCACACAAACTCCTCAATATTTTGAGTTGAACCTGGATACGAAAACCATTCTTATTGTGGAAGATGATCCTTTAAGTCGGTCGCTGATAAGGAGTTATCTTAAAAAAACAAATGCCAGGACCATTGAGGCGGATGAGGGAAGCGAAGCTATTCGCAAATGGCATGGAAATCCGTCAATTGATTTAATCCTCATGGATTTAAAAATGCCCGGAATGGATGGTTTTGTCGCAACCCATCTGATTAAAACGGAAAAGCCTGATCTGCCCATCGTGGCCCTTACAGCCTATTCCTCGGCTGAGGACAAATCCAAAGCCCTTGAAGCCGGTTGTGACAGTATCATTACCAAACCGGTCGAACGTTCTGTCCTTTTGAAAGAAATATCCAAAACACTTAAGTTAAATTTATCCTGAGATAAAGAACCCTTTAAGTAATGAGAATAAATTGATGTCGTATTTTACAATCTCTTTTTTATTTAACAATAATATAGCCGTATTTTACATGGACTCTCCTCGTATTAACTCCGTATTCGGTTCGTACCATGTTCGTCCCGGCTTTTTTAAAGAGAACTTACATAATATTACAAAATGGAATTCATTTCTAAAAATTCATCAATCTAAAATACGACGTTATTTCATTTCATATACTTAAATGATTCTTCTCAACATGAATAACAAAGAGTTAAATATCTTCTGTGTTATTTTCCCCCATTGCATTTATTTTAATCAATATACTTATAGAGAGTGATCTTTCTCCAAAGAGTGATCTTTCTATTTTCTGCATCTGAGGGTAAATACTTCTGTGGTTTTGATTTGAATTTAACATTTCAATTACTGCTCATTTTATATTTTCTTATTTTGTTTTATCGTATCTTTAATGGTTGAAAACGCTTTTGAATCAAAGATATGAAAAGACGGAATTTTATAAAAACTGCTGCGGCAGCATTACCGGTCCTTAGTTTTTTCCCGGCCGATCTTTCTGCCATAGAACGTGATGCATTACCGGGGAAAATTGAGAAACGTTCTCTTGGAAGAACAGGAGAAAAACTTTCAATCATTGGCTTCGGAGGCATCGTTGTGATGAATGCAACTCCAGAACAGGCATCCCGGAGAGTGAGTGAAGCGATAGATTACGGAATCAATTATTTCGATGTAGCGCCCAGCTACGGTGATGCAGAACTGAAACTGGGACCGGCCCTGAAGCCTTATCGCGAAAAAGTTTTTTTGGCCTGCAAGACCACTGAACGAACAAGAGAAGGGTCCAGAAAAGAACTGGAGGCTTCTTTGAAAAGACTGCAAACAGATCATCTGGATCTTTATCAGTTTCACGCCGTTAAAACAATCGAAGATGTCAATGTCTTATTTTCTCCGGATGGAGCAATGGAAACCTCTCTCGCAGCACAAAAAGAAGGGAAAATACGATTTATCGGCTTCTCTGCCCATTCCGTGGAAGCAGCCATGGAGATGATGAAGAGATTCAATTTCGATACCATTCTTTTTCCTGTAAATTTTACGACCTGGTATGCCGGCAATTTTGGTCCCCAGGTACTCCATCTGGCCCAGCAAAAAAAAATGGGGATATTGGCTCTAAAGGCAATGGCCAAAGGGCCTTGGCCAAAAGATACAACCAATAAAATACCCAAATGCTGGTATGAACCACTCACGGATCCGGAAGAGGCCCTGATGGGATTGCGCTTTACTCTCTCCCACCCTGTTACCGCTGCATTACCACCGGGTAATGAAGATCTCTTTAAAATGGCCTTGCAGCTCTCTCCACGGATTAAACCTCTTACTGATGAGGAGATCATCCGGATAAAGGAAAAAGGATTAGCCGGCAAGCCAATATTCTCCTACCCTTCTGGAGTATGAGTAACATGTCATTCAAATTATTGAATCCTGTTTTTCCTTACAAAAATTGATCTGAATGAAAAAAGCAGTATGGATTTTGATTTTTTTACTTCCTTTTATGCTTCATGCACAAAAAAGTATTTTAAATCCGCAGAAAAACGACAATGTGATTGTGGTCACCACGGACACTATTGATAAAAGAGCTTTCGTCAAAGCAGTCTCTGTATTAATAAATCAGGGATTTACAATCAGGGAAAAAAATACAGAAAAAGGAACGCTTGTAACTGATCTGTATGATTATGAAAAAGGAAAAATCATCATCTATATGGAAACTGCTTTAAATGAAATTAAGATACACGGAGTGTACGAACCCAATCTTGGGGTTATCTCCGGAGCTGGTAAATCAGGACAATTTACGTTAAAAGTGCACTATGGAGAAAATACAGGCAATTCTGGCAGAGAAGCCTGGAATATAATGGATGCATTCGCCAATCAGCTGGCTCAGGTACTTAATGCATCGGTCACTTATTTGAAATGGTAGTATGAATAATGAAAACTGAAGACTGATTGGAAGTTAAGCAGGCGAATGGGGGTCATGGGATCTGAATACCTGAAAATTATAATTAATAAGTAAACCTATGAAAAATTGTCTCATTTTTATTCTTATTCTCTTTTGGAATGTAAATCTTACTTCACAAAATCAATCAAAAACTCCCGTACGACTGTATTGCCAGAAAAGCAGAGAAAATTCTTGGAAATGTTTGTTTCCCTAACCTATGCTCAGATTTAATCCAAGGTTATTTGAAGATTGATTAAGTGAAATCAAAAGCAGGTTCAGCCTTAGAATTTAGTTCAGCTGAACTCCTAAACTTGTTTTTATTTTTTCACCACGCCGATGACATTAGGGATTTTCCAGAAATGGTCGTTGTCATCCCGGGCATAGGAGTTGGAGACATAGCTTCCGTATTTAGCGACAAGCGTGTCGCCTGCACGGAGATAAAGGCTGGCCTCAGGTCCCCCTTCGAGGTAAACCGTGGTGCGAAGCTTCAACGGAAGGTCAAGCAGGAAAACGAATCATGGTCTGGTGCGTGTAGGGCGCACGGGAAAAGACCAGATAAATGTTTCCATCCATGTCGGTGGAAGCCACCACCATGCTGCACGACTGTCCCGGCCCGCTTATCCCAGGCCAAAGGCACCCCATTCCAATCGATCATACGCATTCCCTGGCAGAAAGAGTGATAGCGCGTGCGGATCGAATCCCAACGGGTGTGTGTCAGATCAAAGAGGCGGATGGAAGGCTCCTTTTTATTCAATTGGATTGAAGGCCATCATCACGTTGTAAGCCTTATTGAAACGATGGTTGTTGACATGGTTGTAGTTTTTCATGTACCCCTTGTTGGTCCTCCCGTTGGAAGTACTGTACATCCCGGCATTGACCGTGAGGCTCATCCCAAACTCTTGTGCCCACTCTTCGGCAGTGCGACTCTTTCTCCCATTCTCAGAAGCACTCAACAGGCTGAAGCGATACTTCAGGGGATCTATCTTTACAATTGTCAGCTTCGAATCATTAAGAATGGATTTCTCCGGAGCATCCATTTCAACGAACGACAGTCCTTCGCCAAGTATTTTCCATTGAATTTCGTTGGAAACCTGTGCCTTCAAGAGACAAGGCAGCAGAAGATAGAATACTAAAAATATCCTGAGAATACTGAATTTTTGATGCATCATAACAAGCTATTCAAAGATAGAATCCGGACAAATATATAATAACTTCAGGCACATGGATGTTTTTGTTAAAATGCAACTAAAGTCATTCAGATCATACCATTCATCCGTCAGCTTAAGTGACGGCAATAAATGATAAAAAGGGCGACCGGCGGTCGCCCCTGAGCTATTCTTTAAATTCAATCGGTTTCATTTTGGGAATGAGGATTTTGAACATGATGATCCAGGCGATCAGGTAAGCTGAACCGCAGATCAGGAAGAGGATATAATATCCGGTTTTGATATTTCCAAGAGCTTTAAAGTGATCCAGCAATCCCCCGGTTAGTTTAGCAATGAGCATGCCACCGATAGCACCCGCCATGCCACCGATCCCGGTCACAGAGCTGACCGCATTTTTAGGGAACATGTCAGATACCGTGGTGAAGATGTTGGCCGACCAAGCCTGGTGGGCTGCAGCAGCCACACCGATAATGATCACCGCAAACCACATATTATACTGACCCAGCGCCTGTGAAAACAGCACCGGCAGGGGAAAGAATGCATAAATAAGCATGGAGGTCTTTCGGGCTTTTGGTACGGCCCATCCTCTTTTGATAAAATACAGGGGAATGTATCCCCCGAAGATGCTTCCCACAGCGGACAAAGTATAAACAACCATCAAGGGTATACTTACCTGCATGCCCACAAGACCGTATTCGGCATGAAGAAAAGCCGGAAGCCAGAAAAGGAAAACCACCATACAGGATCGGTTAGAAATTTACCGATAAAAAAAGCCCAGGTTTGTTTGAAGCCAAGCAGTTTAACCCAAGGAATCCTCGGTACATTTTTCTCTTCTTCACCGCGTTCGGTATTGTTTTCTGTATCGCTATTGATGTATTCAAATTCAGCATTAGATAGTTTTTTATGTTTGGCCGGGACTTCATAGATCAGGAACCAGAAAACAAGCCACAGCAATCCTATAGCTCCTGTAATAATAAAAGCCCACTGCCATCCCCATTGTATAGCTATCCAGGGCACGACCAGGGGAGCAATGATGGCTCCGATGTTTGTTCCTGAATTGAAGATTCCGGTGGCCAGAGCACGTTCTTTTTTGGGAAACCATTCGGCAATCGTTTTGATGGCAGCCGGAAAGTTCCCTGCTTCACTGACTCCCAGCATTCCCCGCCATACACTGAAGCCGAGTGTGCTTTTTGCGGCCGCATGCAGAATAGCAGCAAGGCTCCACATAAAAAGGGAGACTGCATATCCGAGTTTGGTTCCAATTTTGTCAATTACATAGCCCACCCCCATCAGTCCGGCTGCGTAGCATAGCTGAAATACAAAAACGATGTTGGCATAATCGGATTCGCTCCATTGAAATTGTTGTTCGAGAAAAGGTTTTAAAAGACTAATAACCTGCCGGTCCAGATAATTAATTGTCGTGGCGAAGAAGACAAGTGAACAGATAGTCCAGCGATAATGGCCGATTTTGTTGTTCATTTCATCCATAAGAAATTATAGTTTGATTTGAGTCATTAGGGTCCAGCCAAAACAAGTCAATGCAGGTTTAGCTAAAAACGGAAAAATTTAAGAATGCAATAATATGATTTTTTATTATTAATGGTTAAAATTTACTCACCAAATTTGAAGTACCTTTCTGCATTGTAGAAACAAATATCCTCGACCATTTGCCCCAATAGCTCCATATCATCTGGTATTTCCCCATTTTCCACATCATTACCGATGAGATTGCAGAGAATTCTGCGGAAATATTCATGCCTCGAATAAGAAAGAAAACTTCTCGAATCGGTCAGCATGCCGACAAAACGGCTCAACAGGCCTAAACTGGATAAGGTATTGAGATGGCTAATCATCCCTTCTTTCTGATCAGCAAACCACCAGGCGCTCCCCCACTGCATTTTGCCGGGTTCTGAATGATCCTGGAAGTTGCCTGCCATTGTTGCCATCACGTAATTATCCTTGGGGTTCAGATTATAAATGATGGTACGGGTTAATTTATTTTCATAATCGAGCCGGTCGAAGAACCTGGCCATTGGATAGGCTACCTGTTCATCACCCATTGAATCAAATCCTGCATCCGGGCCGATAAGCTCAAACATCCGGCGGCTGTTGTTGCGCATAGGACCAATGTGATATTGCTGCGTCCATCCCCTTTTGTGATCCTGCACTCCAAACTCATAAAGCATTGCCGATTTAAACTTCACCACTTCTTCAGTTGATGGAGATTTACCTGATCTGGCTTTGCTGAAGATTGATTTGATCTCCTCAAGCGTATATGCTTCGCAATACATTGTTGCAGGCCCATGATCTGAAAGACGGCAGCCGTTTTCATGAAAGAAAAGATGTCTTTTTTCCAGTGCGTCCATGTAATCGGTGAAATTATCAATATTCATTCCCAATACATTTGCCAGTTGATCAACATATTGGTTGAAAGCCTCCACTCTTTTCGATGGTCATTGCCTTATCGGGTCGCCAGGCTGGATATACTTTGATATTAAAACCACTGGCTTTAATTTGCTGATGGTATTCAAGAGAATCAACAGGATCATCAGTCGTACAGACGGTATGTACATTGGCTTTACTCATCAGTCCGCGGGCAGAATATCCTTTTGAACGAAGCTTTGCATTACAGTTATCCCAAATTTCACGAGCTGTGGATGGATTGAGGAGTTTTTTTATACCGAACACATTGCGGAGTTCTAAATGCACCCAGTGATACATAGGATTACGGACCATGTAAGGAACTGTAAAGGCCCACTTTTCAAATTTCTCCCAATCAGTGGCATTTCCCGTCAGATATTTCTCTTCAATGCCATTAGCCCTTAAAGTACGCCATTTATAGTGATCGTCATTAAGCCATATTTGCGTTAGATTGTCGAATTTCCGATCTTCTGCAATATCCTTCGGAGGAATGTGGCAGTGGTAATCAAAAATAGGTAGTGCGGAGGCATGTTCATGATACAGAACCCTGGCTGTCTCGGTCTGCAAAAGGAAATCTTCGTTCATGAATGTTTTCATTTTTGTTTCAGTTATAAGTTAATAGTAGCAATAATTCCACAAGTTGTTGACAAAGTTTACTCGAAGGCTGGATTTGAGTGACGCAGCGAACCGGGCTTCTTCCTCCAGCCGAACCTATCCCCTGCTCCAAAAAACTGTATTTCCCAGATTCCATCATGAGCCTATTACCAGAACCGGCAATACTTTTTAAAAAAAATGACAAAAAGATCAGCTCGCTTAACTTCTGACTTACAGAATATTAATAAAATGTTTGCATTATGAGCGACTGTTTACGAATTTAATTTTCTTTTTCGTTAAACAAGATTTTTTTGGATAAAAATGTTGATAAAATGTTTAAAAACATATTTCCGTGTTCGCACACGATGAATTTAAATTTTAGTATTTTTGTCCACAGTTTATAAAAAGGAAGGCCTTTGACTAAAAATATCAGGATATCGGACATTGCTCAAAAGGCCGGGGTTTCAATAGGAACCGTGGACAGGGTGATTCATGAACGGGGCGAGGTATCAGAAAAAACAAGAAATAAAATTCTTAAAATCATTGAAGAATTTGATTATCGTCCCAATATCCTGGCCAGTTCACTTGCTTCCAAAAAAAGTCAATTCAATTTGCTTCGCTTAATCCTATATGCACCCAACAAAGAAGCTTATTGGTCAAAACCTCAGGAAGGAATAAAAAAAGCCATTGGCCAGCTGAAGCAATACGGAGTGGCACTGAATCAGTTCTTTTTTAAAATGGATGATACGGAGACTTTCAACATCCGAGGCTGAGAAGATACTTCAGCTTTCTCCGGACGGGGTGCTGTTGGCTCCATGGGCTAAAAGGGAGGCTCTTCACTTTACTAAAGAACTGGATCAAAAAGGGATTCCCTACGTTTTCATTGATTCTCAATCTTGAAGAGGCATCTCCCATCAGCTTTATTATTCAGAATTCATTTCAAAGCGGATATCTTGCAGCCAGACTTCTTGACTACGGAATTAAAGACCATAGCACTATTTTGTTGATTCATGTGGCTAAAGAGCTTGAAAATGCTCATCACCTTCTTCAAAGAGAAGAAGGGTTCAACGAATATTTCAAATCGGTAGAATACAGGGAACACAGAATCTTCCGGATCGAAGTAACCGGTATAAAAAATGAAATACCCGAAAAGCTGCAGGAACTGGATCTGAAGGAAGATGAAGTGGATGCGGTTTTTGTCACAAGCTCCAAAGTTCACCTTGCTGTAGAATCATTCGGTCAACTTAAGAAAAGTCCAAAAATTATCGGGTATGACCTTATTAAGAGAAACACTGAGCTTCTGAAGCAGGGCAAAATAGATTTTCTACTTTGCCAGAAACCGGAGTCGCAGGGATATACAGCCACCAACCTGCTTTTTGATCATCTGGTCAGAAAAGAGAAGGTTCTGAAAGAAAATTATACTTCCATTGATATTATAACACGGGAGAACATTGATTACTACTCTTATTTTTAATAATTAACTTAAAATCATTTATCATATAAAAAAATCAAGGACATGACAAAAATCTCTTTTGACGATCTTAAAGGAAAAGTCTGTGTGATTACCGGGGGAGCCGGAGTAATCGGAATTTCACTTGTAAAAGCTCTTGCTTCCGCAGGTGTAAGAGTTGCAATTGTGGATATTAACGAAGAGCTGGCACAACAGGTAGCCGGAGAAATTGCTGAGGAATTTAATGCTGAAATTATTGGGGTAAAAGCCAATGTGCTGGATAAACCCTCTCTGGAGGAAGCTAAAAGCATTATCAACAGTAAACTTGGACCAATCGAATTGCTGATCAACGGCGCGGGAGGCAATTCTCCAATGGCAACAGCTAAAGTTGACCAGATCGAGGAAAGCGATCTCGAGAACCTCGATTCCACATTCTATGGTCTTCAGATGGAAGGATTTGACAAAGTATTTGCCCTTAACTTTAAAGGTACGGTTCTACCGACCATGGTTTTTACCCGCGACATGCTGGAAAACAGATCAGGTTCTGTAGTGAATATCTCGTCGATGAACTCTTATCACCCGTTAACCAGGATACCTGCTTATTCTGCAGCAAAAGCATCTGTGAACAACTTTACCGAATGGCTGGCCGTACATCTTGCCAAAGTGGGTATCCGTGTAAACGCTGTAGCTCCCGGATTTTTCATCACCACACAGAACCGTTTTCTTGTACTGGATGAAAAGACAGGCGGTTATTCTGCCCGCGGCACTAAAATCGTGACCAATACTCCGATGGGTAAATTCGGTGATCCCGATGATCTCCAGGGAGCAACTCTTTACCTGCTTTCAAATCTTTCTTCGTTTGTAACAGGTATCGTCATTCCGGTTGATGGGGGATTTAACGCCTACAGCGGAGTTTAAATCAATTGAGAATCAAGAATCAATTTCGTTTGGTTTGCAAAATATCTGGGATAAGAACAACTCTGTATTTGTTCGCATTTTATTCGCTCTTCGTTCGCTCTTCGTTTGCACTAAAAGCATAGGAACAGCGTTTGAAGTGAATCAATACAGCGGTTCAAAATCAAACCTCAACCGAGTTAAAAATATTATAATTAAGAATTAAGAAATGGGACAGGGCGTTTTAAGCTAATTAAGAAGAATCATGAAATTACAGTTCGTGTAAATTCGTTTCAAATTCGTGTAATTCGCACACTAAAAGCCAAGTCCGTAAAAAAGTTAAGGATCATGATAGAATTAAAAAAAGATTTCAAATATTCTCTGATCGTCCCAACCAGCATGGGAGTTAGAATTACCCCTGTTAACGGTCAGCCGGTGCACAGCAGTGATACTTTCAAGATGCAGGCTACCAGTGCCGAAACCAACGTAGCAAGCATTCCTTCCTATTTAGGTTTGCCGGTTAAGGTGCTTACTACCTTTGTAAAAGGCAGTCCTATTGCCCAGTTTATCAAAAGCAATCTTCTCAGCCGTCACATGACGTATGAAGGACCTGAAGTAGAACAGGGTAATCCATGGGGTTATCGTCACCAGTTCAATATTGCCGACAGCGGTTATGGATCAAGAGGTCCGAGGGTACAGAATGACCGTGCCGGTGAAGTGGGAAGGACTTTAAATGTAAAGGATTTCGACCTCGAAAGGATTTTTGGCCAGGAAGGGGTTCAGATTGTACACCTTTCAGGACTGATCGGAGCCTTGTCGCCCGAGACGAGTAATTTCTGCCTTGAACTTGCACGTTATGCAAAAAAATACGGCACACGCATCTCTTTTGACCTTAATTACAGGGCTTCTTTCTGGAAAGGACGTGATAAGGAGCTGAGAGAAATTTTTACTGAGATAGCTTCTGTTTCCGACATTCTGATCGGTAATGAAGAAGATTTCCAACTCTGCCTGGGCATCGAAGGACCCGAAGCAGGAGGAAAAGGTATTGAAAGCCAGATTGATGGTTTTAAAGGGATGATCGGCCGTGTGAAAAGGCTTTCCCGAATGCCTCTGTATTTGCCACTACTTTACGCCAGGTGGTCAGCACCAACGAACACCTCTGGGGTGCTATCATGCTTGAAGGTGACCAATGGCACGTGATTGAACCAAGAAAGATCAATGTATTGGATCGTATCGGCGGCGGTGACGGCTTTGTAGGAGGTCTTCTTTACGGAATACTCAGAGGTTGGGAACCTGAAAAATGGCCTCAGTTCGGATGGGCAACCGGTGCTCTTGCCACTACATTCCTAACCGATTATGCACAACCTGCCGACGAAGACATGGTTTGGAGCATCTGGAAGGGGAATGCCAGGGTTAAGAGATAGGCTTTAGGAATTAAGAATTAAGAATTAAGCACAGAAGTTAGCTAGAAGAGAACCTTTTGTGTAAATTCGTCTCAAATTCGTGAAATTCGAAATTATTTAAAAAACAAGATAATGCTACTCTACGAAAATGGTTCCGTCAATAATGATCTGACCGCAGAAGACCTCAAGGCTGGTTTATTTGAAGCTTTGGGAAAACTGGGGCAGCGGAATAAAGTTCTGGCCATTCCTCCTGATTATACCCGTCTTCCAAGCCGGGCCGGTGAACTGACTGAATTCACATGGCAATATTACGGAGAACATCTCACCGATGTTCTCCCCGCCCTTGGAACACATTCCCCCATGACTATCCATCAAATAGCTCACATGTTCGGCTCATTGCCATCCTCTCTGATCAGGGAGCATGACTGGCGCAACGATGTGGTCACAGTGGGGGTTGTACCTGCTGAATACGTAAAGGAAGTATCAGAGGGAGCCGTTGATTTTCCCTGGCCCGCACAGGTGAACAAATTACTGGTAGAAGGCCATTTTGATCTGATTCTTTCCATTGGTCAGGTGGTGCCTCACGAGGTGGTCGGGATGGCCAATTACAACAAAAATATCTTTGTCGGAACCGGCGGCGTTGAAGGGATCAACAAGAGCCATTTCATCGGCGCAGCTTACGGCATGGAACGTATGATGGGTCATGCAGATACCCCTGTAAGAAGAATCTTCAACTATGCTTCCGAGCATTTCATCCAACACATGCCCATCGTCTATGTTCAGACGGTTGTGGGTCTTGATAAAGCGGACGGAAAGATCAAAACAAGAGGTTTGTTTATTGGAGATGATTTTGAAGTATTCGACAAAGCCGCAAAGCTGGCTCTTCAGACCAATTTTGACATGCTGGACAAACCCCTGAAGAAAGTGGTGGTATACCTTGATCCCACAGAATTCAAGAGTACCTGGCTTGGAAATAAATCCATCTACCGGACCCGGATGGCCATTGAAGACAATGGTGAACTGATCGTATTGGCTCCTGCTTTGAAGGAATTCGGAGAAGACAAAGAAATAGACCGCTTGATCCGCAAATATGGTTATTACGGAACTCCTGCCACTTTGAAATCGTGTGAAGAGAATGAAGAGCTGCGAAACAACTTGAGTGCGGCTGCACATCTGATTCATGGATCCTCTGAAAACAGGTTCAGCATTACTTATTGTTCAGGCGATAACCAGAATCTGACCCGTGAGGAAATTGAAAGTGTCGGGTTCAAGTATGCCAGACTTGATGAGGTTGTAAGGAAATATGATCCGGCTAAGCTGAAAGATGGTTATAATCTTCTTCCTGACGGAGAGGAAATTTATTATATTTCAAATCCTGCACTTGGTTTGTGGGCTTATAAAGAAAGATTTAAACACTAACAGCATGAAGTTATCTCAGGTAAAATGGGGAATTATTGGATGCGGGGCGGTAACCGAAGTAAAGAGCGGACCGCCCCTGCAACTGGTGAAACATTCCAGCCTGATTGCTGTAATGCGCCGCACCCCCGGTCTTGCCAGAGATTATGCTTTACGCCACAATGTTCCGAAATGGTATGAGGATGCGGATGAACTGATCAATGATCCGGAGGTTAATGCTGTTTATGTGGCAACTCCTCCGGGATCACATCTTCGATACGCTGTAAAGGCAATGCAGGCAGGTAAACCGGTCTATGTTGAGAAACCCATGGGCCGCAATTATAATGAATGCCTTGAAATGCTAAAAGTTTCAAAAGAAACGGGGATGCCGGTCTTTGTGGCCTATTACCGCAGGGCGCTTCCGGGATTTCTGGAAAGTAAAGGAGTTGGTTGAATCAGGTGCTATCGGTGAAGTCAGGATGGTAAACGTCAGATTCTACAGACCCATTAATGGAGATCTGGATAAAGATTCAATACCCTGGCGCTTTCAGCCTGAAATCTCGGGAGGAGGTCTTATCTTTGATCTTGCGGCGCATACGCTTGATTATCTGGATTATGTTTTTGGCCCTGTCCTTAATGTAAAAGCCAATGCGATGAATCAGGCAGAACGTTATCCTGCAGAGGATATTGTTCTGGCAAACTGGCAGCATGAGTCGGGAGTTGCAGGAACGGGATCGTGGTGTTTTACTACCTCATCTGTAAATAACCTCGATGAGATAGAAATCATCGGAAACAAGGGACGAATCTTGTTTTCTACTTTTGAATTTATTCCGGTTGTTCTTGAAAACGAAATCGGAAGACAGGAATTTCCTTTCGAAAAACCTTCTCATGTACAGTTTTATCTGATGGAGAAAATTATTGCCGCTCTGAGAGGCGAAGATAAATCTCCTTCTACCGGTGAAACAGCCGCGAGAACCAACCGAGTACTGGACGAAATGGTCAGGGATTATTACAATAAACCGAATAACCCCCACACATCTAATCATCACATCAACAAATCAACACATCAAATGAAGGTAGTAATTGACGATAAAATTCCTTATATCAAAGGTGCACTGGAACCGTTTGCAGAAGTGGTTTATCTGCCCGGGAGCAAAACCACTCCTGAGATAGTCCGTGATGCTGACGCAATTATTACCAGAACTCGTACAAAATGTAACGAAAGTCTGTTGTCTGAATCTTCTGTCCGGTTTATTGCAACAGCCACCATCGGGTTTGATCACATAGACACCAGGTACTGCGATAAAGCAGGCATTACCTGGACCAATGCTCCCGGATGCAACTCTTCTTCAGTAGAGCAATATATTGCCTCCGCGCTGATGGTTCTGTCAGAAAAGAAAGGTTTTAATCTTGCTGATAAAACCATCGGGATCATCGGAGTGGGAAATGTGGGATCTAAAGTGGCACGGATTGCTGAAATATTCGGTATGAAGGTTCTCCTGAACGACCCTCCGCGAGCAAAGAAAGAAGGTCCGGAAGCTTTTACTGATTTGGAGGAGATACTGGAAAAAGCAGATATCATTACGCTACATGTTCCCCTAAATCCGGAAGGGATTGATAAGACCTACCATCTTGCGGATCAGACATTTTTCAACAGATTAAAAAAGCAGCCCATCGTGATCAATTCATGCAGAGGTGAGGTAACCGAAACTTATGCATTCAAAGAAGCTCTCAAGTCGGGGAAAATATCCGGAGCTGTTATTGACTGCTGGGAAAACGAACCCAATATTGATTTGGAATTACTTGGGTTGAGCAACCTTGCCACTCCTCATATTGCAGGTTATTCAAAAGACGGAAAGGCCAACGGGACCAGCATGAGTATACAGGCGCTAAGCCGTTTCTTCGGGTTAGGGATAGACGATTGGACCTGTAAAAATGTGGAACTTCCCCAAACAACCGCGATCATGATCGATGGTAATAATAAGAGCGGGCAGCAAATCCTGAAGGAAGCTGTTCTGGCCACTTATGACATTCGTGAAGACGATCACCGGCTAAGGGGTTCCGTTGAAACATTTGAAAAGCAACGTGGAGATTATCCTCTAAGAAGGGAATTTCCTGTCTATACGATCACAGCAAAAAATATTGATAAAAATAGTATCCAAAAGCTTGAGAAATTAGGTTTTATAATAAAAGCCTGATTTTTCTCATTTCGTGATTATTCGTTATAATTCGTGTAATTAATAAATTAAAAAGATCAAATGAAAAAAGCAGACATTGGCCTGATCGGCCTTGCCGTAATGGGTGAAAATCTTGTTTTGAACATGGAAAGCAAAGGATTCACCGTAGCTGTTTATAATCGTACTGTCGATAAAGTTGACAAATTTGTCAACGGACGCGGTGCCGGTAAAAAATTTATCGGGTGCCATTCAATCGCAGACCTTTGTGCAAATCTTGAACGCCCCCGCAAGGTAATGATGCTGGTGAAGGCCGGTTCACCTGTCGATGATTTCATCGAACAGATTATTCCTCACCTCGAACCAGGGGATATCATCATCGACGGCGGCAATTCGCATTTTCCTGACACCATCCGTCGCTGCAAATATGTAGAGAGCAAAGGCCTGCTTTACATCGGCACCGGTGTATCAGGCGGCGAAGAAGGAGCCTTATTAGGACCTTCCATGATGCCCGGCGGATCTCCGGAAGCATGGCCGGCTGTAAAGAAAATCTTCCAGTCTGTGGCTGCTAAGGTGGATGGCGAGCCGTGCTGTGACTGGGTAGGTGAAAACGGTGCAGGACATTTTGTTAAAATGGTTCATAACGGAATCGAGTACGGTGATATGCAGATTATCTGCGAAGCTTACCAGCTGATGAAAGATCTGCTTGGAATAAGCGACGATGAGATGCATGAAGTATTCGCCGAATGGAACAAGGGCGATCTGGACAGCTACCTGATCGAAATCACCCGTGATATCCTTGCCTTTAAGGATACTGATGGAGAGCCGCTGGTTGAAAAAATCCTGGATACAGCAGGACAGAAAGGCACAGGAAAATGGACCGCTGTTGCAGCCCTCGATCAAGGGATACCGCTTACCCTGATTGGCGAGTCAGTATTTGCTCGCTGCCTGTCTGCTCAGAAAGATTTAAGGGTTAAGGCTTCAAAACGTCTCAGCGGTCCTGAAAAATTGTACAAAGGTGATAAGAAGCAATTCCTCAGCGATTTGAAAGATGCCATCTTTGCTGCAAAAATTATCTCCTACGCTCAGGGATATGATTTAATGGGTGAAGCAGCAAAGGAATACAAATGGAATCTCAACAATGGCGGTATCGCCCTGATGTGGAGAGGCGGTTGTATCATCCGTTCTGTGTTCTTAGGAAAGATCAAAGAAGCATTTGATAAAAATCCAAAACTGGAACACCTGCTGCTTGATGAATTCTTCAAAAACACCATTGAAAAAGCACAGGCCGGATGGCGTAGGGTTGTTGCTACAGCCATAATGAATGGTGTTTCTGCTCCATGTCTTGCTGCTGCTTTGACTTATTTTGACGGGGTTCGTTCTGAGAGACTTCCCGCCAATCTGCTCCAGGCTCAGCGCGACTATTTTGGCGCTCATACCTACGAAAGAATTGACAAACCGCGCGGCGAGTTCTTCCACACCAACTGGACTGGCCGTGGTGGCGACACTGCCTCTTCTACCTACGTAGTATAGACATTTACTTCATATTGAATCAGGTGCCTCAATCAAAAGTTGGGGCACTTTTTTATCCCCCAACTGTAAAAGAATTCATACAATTCGTCACAAAATACCGCAATCCTAATCCGGAATTTCTCTTAATTTTATATTATTTTATAAAATTCACGGGTTAACTATTCAGAAATTCATCGTTTTATCTGATATTTGTAAACAAAATTTAATCAATCTAAAATCCTCTTGATTATGTATAAAATTCTGACGCTTAACAAGATTGACCAGGAAGGTCTTCAGGTATTTCCATCCACCTCATATGAAATCGCAAATGAAACCGCTGATCCGGATGCTATTGTTTTGCGGAGTTTTAGTATGCATGAATGGGAGATTCCCTCTTCAGTGAAAGCCATTGCAAGAGCCGGTGCCGGAGTTAACAACATTCCAATCTCCAAATGCAGCGAAAAAGGAATTGTTGTTTTCAACACTCCCGGGGCTAATTCCAATGCAGTCAAAGAACTGGTCATTGCAGCGCTACTGCTTGCTTCCAGGGATATCGTAGGCGGAATAGCATGGGCTAAAACCCTGACTGGCGAGGACGACAAAGTGCCTGCTCTGGTTGAAAAAGGCAAAGCTGCCTTTGGCGGTAATGAAATAAAGGGAAAAACTCTTGCTGTCATAGGCCTTGGAGCAATCGGTGTTCTTGTAGCCAATGCAGCCCTTGGATTGGGAATGAAGGTCATCGGATACGATCCTTACATCACAGTCGATAACGCCTGGAATCTTCATCATGAAGTAAAGGGAGCAAAAAGCATCGAAGCCATGATGGCTCAGGCTGATTTTGTAACCCTGCAGATTCCCTTGATGGAAGCAACCAAAGGCTTTATCAATGAAGAGAAATTAAAAATGATGAAAAAAGGAGTTAAAATCCTTAATTTTGCACGCGGTGAGTTGGTGATGGATGCTGATATGCGCAAAGCCATTGAAGAAGAGAAAGTTGCTCTCTACATGACCGATTTTCCCAATTCAGAATTGCTGAATATGCCAAAGGTCGTCTGCGTTCCTCATCTTGGAGCATCGACGAACGAATCAGAGGTGAATTGCGCCATCATGGCCGCTCAGCAGATCAGAAACTTCTTTGAAAACGGGAATATCAAAAATTCAGTTAACTTTCCGGTCGCTGAAATGGATCGGAACAACGGAGCCAGGATTTGTATCACCAGTAAACAATCCTCCCCTGTCTCATCCCAGATTAACTCTCTTTTGGAACAAGCTGGGGTTAAGATAGATAATATGCTGAACAAGAGTAGAAATGAGGTTTCCTATACCATAATTGATACCAAGGATGCTCAGATTGCTCCCGATGTTCTGAATAAAATACGGTCCGTGGAAGGCGTATTCAACGTAAGAAGCCTTCCGGCTAAAATGTAGAGACGCACGGCAGTGCCTCTATGCACGATAATGTCGTGCGCCTGAATTAAAAGAAAAAAATACATATAAATATTTGATAATGAGTAACGAAATAAAAACCAGTCTTACAAATCCGGCCTTATTAACTCTCCTTGAACAGGAAGCCAGAAACAAAATAGCAACAAAAGCAGCGGATAACATCCGTATTCTTTCGGCTGCCATGGTAGAAAAAGCAAACTCGGGACATCCCGGAGGCGCTATGGGCGGAGCCGATTTTATCAACATTCTTTATACAGAATTCCTGAATTACGATCCAAGCGATCCAACCTGGGCCTTCCGTGACCGTTTCTTCCTCGATCCCGGGCATATGTCACCGATGTTGTATTCAGTCCTGGCGCTTTCAGGCTATTTTTCAATGGAAGATCTTAAAAACTTCCGCCAGTGGGGTTCCATCACTCCCGGACATCCTGAAGTAGATCCGGAAAGAGGAATTGAAAATACATCAGGCCCCCTGGGTCAGGGCCATACCATGGCCGTAGGAGCTGCTATAGCGGAACGTTTCCTTGCAGCCCGTTTTGGTGAGTGGATGGCTCATAAAACCTACACCTACATCTCTGACGGGGGTGTTCAGGAAGAAATCTCACAGGGAGCAGGACGTCTGGCCGGTTATCTTGGTTTGAGCAACCTGATCATGTTCTACGACTCCAACGACATTCAGCTTTCCACCGGTACCTCTGCTGTTACCACCGAGGATACTGAAGCAAAATACAAAGCCTGGGGATGGAACGTAATAACCATCAACGGCAATAATCCCGAAGAAATCAGGTCAGCACTCCGGTCGGCCAACGAAGAGAAGAAAAGGCCGTCCCTGATCATTGGCAAGACCATCATGGGCAAATGCGCTGTTAAGGAAGACGGTTCCAGTTTCGAAGGCCAGTGTTCAACACACGGACAGCCTCTGACGCATGCAGGAGCTTCTTTTAAGAAGACTATTGCCACCCTTGGAGGCGATCCTGAAAATCCTTTCCAGGTATTCGCTGAAGTGAAAGACCTTTACGCCAAACGCAAAGCAGAACTGATCAAATGGGCCGGAACAAAGAACAACCAGGAAGACGCCTGGGCCGATGCCAATCCTGCACTGGCTGAAAAGCTCGAAATATTCCTCTCGGGCCAGGCTCCTGATTTTGATTATGCCACCATTACACAAAAACCCAATTCGGCCACCCGTAACGCTTCAGCCGTTGTGTTGGCAGCCCTGGCTAAGAATGTAGAAAATATGATTGTTTCCTCGGCGGATTTATCCAATTCGGATAAAACGGATGGATTCCTCAACAACAGCAAGGCCTTTGTAACCGGCGATTTCTCGGGAGCCTTCCTTCAGGCCGGAGTTTCGGAATTAACCATGGCCGTTGTAATGAATGGTATCGCCCTGCACGGCGGTATTATTGCTGCCTGCGGCACTTTCTTTGTCTTCTCGGATTACATGAAACCTGCCGTCCGCATGGCTGCCCTGATGGAACTTCCTGTTAAATACATCTGGACACACGATGCATTCCGTGTCGGTGAAGATGGTCCTACCCATCAGCCCGTGGAACAGGAAGCACAGATCCGCCTGATGGAACAGCTGAAGAATCATCACGGCGAAAATTCGGTTACCGTTTTAAGGCCGGCCGATGGACAGGAAACCACTGTTGCATGGCAGTTGGCTCTTGAAAACACCAACACTCCTACCGCGTTGATTCTTTCAAGACAGAACATCAAGGATCTTCCTGCAAAGGCCAACCGCTACGAGGAAGCCAAACAGGCCGCCAAAGGAGCTTATACTGTTGAAAACTGTGCAAAACCAGACGTGATCCTTGTCGCTTCGGGTTCTGAAGTGGCCTCCCTGGTGGAAGGCGCTGCTCTTTTACGTGAGCGCGACAACCTGGGCGTACGCATCGTTTCAGCCCCTTCTGAAGGTCTTTTCCGCAATCAGGACAAAGAGTACCAGAACAGCGTACTCACTCCCGGAGTGCCTAAATTCGGACTTACCGCAGGTCTTCCGGTCACCATCCGCGGACTGGTTGGCGATGACGGAGCCATTTGGGGATTAAGTTCCTTCGGATTCTCTGCTCCCTACAATGTTCTTGACCAACAATTGGGATTCACCGCAGAGAATATCTACCAACAGGTTAAAGTATTGCTTTCCAAATAAAGGTTGTATTAATCTGAGGGTGCAATTTTCATAGTTTGATTTGCACAAAGAAAAAAGAGATACACAGCGTGATTGATTCCCTGTGTATCTCTTGTGTTTTTATCCCCTCCGGGGAATACGAATGATTATTCTTGCGGACAAACCTGGATAAATTTATCTTCCGGGTTATTTTTCTTTGAAACTTCCCCCACCTTGAAATCAGTCCATACATTGGATGTTGGTGAATGGCCGCTGCAATTGGCTTTAAGGGTTACAGTCCAGGTATATTTATCGCAGGCCTTCAGGTCCATGACCGTCTGCATAGTTTGTCCTGCGCCGGTTTGTGCCCAACCTTCTGATGAAGGCAGCCCTGACTGGTAGGCAGATTGTGCAAAAGTGAAGACAAGCGCTGCATCTTCTACATCTTCTTCCGGGATATAGGTAAACGTATAGGAGCCATCATTATTGTCAACATAAGTAAAAGATTCTTCACAGCCTTCACATATTTTCTGCAAAGTATAATCCAACATGTAGGTTTCAGTTCCACCTGCTTTTCCTTCAATCTTTATAAAGAAACGTTTAGCAGTCCAAAATTCCCAACCAGATGGAATAGCGTACTCCACAAGAATATGATTTGTAAGTGATGAAATGATATTACTATTAAAAACAGAATTTGCTGGTTGGGTGGCAGAAGTTTCCAAAAATTTGACCAATTTGACATTATTGTAAGTAAATGTACCGATCTCAATATAAACCTTTACATTATCATTTCAGATTCTGATTTCACCAATCTTGGTTCGAGGGTTTCCATATCAGGTTTTGATTTGGTTCACACACTAAACAGAATCATTATTTGCAAAAATTATTGTCCCGAATTATTCAGGTGATTTGAATGATACAGCACCGAAGTCATTAGTTGGGTATTGAAAATTATTCAATCTTAACTTTTCGGTAGGGTAAACTTAATGTTGTGCGGTTATAGGAAAAAACCATTTAATTATTTTTGCAACGAAATTCTAATAAAACATAATTACTATGAACAAGTCAAATTTATTTGTAAGTATAATTTTATGCATTTCGATTTTATTCAGTGGTTGTAAAACATCCAATAATGCCACCAAAGGCGGCCTTCTGGGAGGCGCCGGGGGCGCACTGGCCGGAGCCGGTATCGGCGCACTGATTGGTCACGGAAAAGGTGCAGCGATCGGAGCGGCGATCGGAGGCGCTGTGGGTGCAGGCACCGGAGTGATCATCGGCAAAAAAATGGATCGCCAGAGAGCCGAACTGGAGAAAATAGAAGGAGCCAAAGTGGAAACCGTTACCGACGCCAACAACCTGCAAGGCATCCGCGTAACTTTTGACAGCGGCATACTCTTTGCCACCAACAAAAGTGATCTGAACGCTTCGTCGAAATCGGCCCTGCAGAAATTTGCCGCTTCACTGAAACAAACTCCCGAAACGGATGTAACCATTTACGGGCATACCGACAATACCGGGAGCCGGACGATCAACGAACAGTTGTCCAAAAGCAGGGCCAGCTCCGTAGAAGGATTCCTGAACCAGAATGGCATCGCCACCAGCCGGATGAAAACAGAGGGCAAAGCCTCCGACATGCCGGTTGCCGATAACTCCACTGCCGCCGGAAGAGCCCAAAACCGCAGGGTGGAAGTCTACATCACTGCCAACGAGCAGATGATCAAAGAAGCAGAACAGGAATCAAAGAAATAAATTGCTATATTTAAAGCGATAAAGTGGAGGCAGGAAACCACCCTAAAAACAGGACTAATCCGGAAGCCACAAGAGTAAGAAAAATAAAAAATGATGTGATGAGAAAAATTATCGTAATTGCAAGTACCCTTGTATTGAGTTTATTGTTCGGCATCAATGCCGGTGCACAGGAACAAAAGGCCGGCGGTAACAACAAGCCCGCAGCCACACAAACCCTGAAGAAAGAAATCAAAAAAGACAAAACAGTCAAGACTGCCAATGCAAAAACCAAGGCTGCCGGTGAAAAAGCAGAGGCCAAAGCTCATAAGGCAGAAAGTAAAACAAAAGCTGTCGAGGAGAAAGCCAATGCAGACTCACCCCTCCATTGTCCGTGAACAGGGCTATAGCCGTAGCAGGATTCCTGAACCAGAACGGTATCGCAACTTCCGGGATGAAAACCGAAGGCAAAGCTTCCGGTATGCCGGTTGCCGATAACTCGACTGTAGCCGGAAGAGAACAAAACCGCAGAGTGGAAGTCTACATTACAGCCAATGAGCAGATGATCAAAGAAGCCGATCAGGAATCAAAGAAATAATCGTTCTTTTTAAGAGTTGCAGGATGGAAGCAGGGATCACCCTGAAAGCGGCCATCCGAAAGACATAAGTATAGAAAACCTAAAAAACTGATTTTATGCGAAAGATTATCTTGATTGCAAGTGCACTTGTGTTGGGTTTATTGATCAACATCAATGCTGGCGCACAGGAACAAAAGGCAGGCGATAACAACAAGCCCACCGCTTTGAAAGCCCAGAAAAAAGAAATCAAAAAGAAAGCTGAAGCCGGCGAAGTAAACGCGGAGGCCAAAGCCCATAAAACAGCAGCTAAAGTCAATGCTTCGGGTGAGAAAGCCAAGGCTGACGTGAACAAGGCTCAGCATAAGGTTGAGAATAAGACCAAAACTGCCGGCGAGAAAGCAAAAAAAACCGGAAAGGAAGCCAGAGCTGAAGCCAACACCACGGCGAATGAAGGAAAAGCTAAAGCTAAAGAGGCTAAAGGCAAGCTGAAACAAGATATGAAGGAAGCAGGCGATAAGGTGGTTAAGGGCAGAAAAGCTCCCAACGGAAAGCCTGTTTATTTAAGCTCCAAAGGCGAACAGTATTACATCGGCACGGGCGGCAGCAAAGTTATACTGAACAAAAAATAGAAATAAAACATAGTTGATTCGAATGAAAAGGAAGTGTTAATGCACTTCCTTTTTTGTTTGGCAGAAACTCTTCTCTCATCTCTCTTATCTCTTATCTCATCTCTATTTTTCTTATCTTTGCCGCACACAAATAAAACATTGCAATGATCCTCTTTTTTAAAGGAAATTCAAACCTGATTTCAGTTGAAACACTCACCAATCTGGATGCTGATCAGGTTAATAAACTGAACTGGCTATTTGGCGAAGCGGGTTTAATTCCCAGCGAAACAGTTAACGGTACCTTCGTGGGCCCGCGCAAGGAAATGATCACTCCATGGAGCACCAACGCGGTTGAGATTACCCAGAACATGGGCGTCAGCGGAATTTCAAGAATTGAGGAATTTTTTGAGACAAAATCGGAAAAGCCGAAATACGATCCCATGCTACAGGTGGTTTATCAGGGCCTTGACCAAAATATTTTCACCGTTCAGCGCCAGCCCGAACCCATTGTCTATATCGAGGATATCGCCTCGTACAGCGCGAAAGAAGGATTGGCCCTCAGCCCTGATGAAATTAATTACCTCAACGAGGTTTCACAGAAGATCGGGCGTCCGCTGACCGACAGCGAGGTTTTCGGTTTTTCACAGGTAAATTCGGAACATTGCAGACATAAAATATTTAACGGAACCTTTATCATCGACGGGGAAGAAAAACCATCGACTTTGTTCCAGTTAATCAAGAAAACGACTCAACGCAATCCCAATACCATCGTATCAGCTTACAAGGACAACTGCTCTTTCAGCGAAGGGCCGGTTGCCGAGCAGTTTGCTCCCTCGACCCAGGATAAACCTGATTATTTCGAGGTGACGGATATCGATACGGTTTTATCGCTCAAGGCGGAGACGCATAATTTTCCTACCACGGTTGAGCCTTTCAACGGAGCTGCCACCGGAACAGGAGGAGAGATCAGGGACCGCATGGCGGGAGGCAAAGGCAGTTTCCCGGTAGCAGGAACCGCCGTTTACATGACTTCCTATGCCCGAAACGACCAGCCCCAACATCCGTGGGAAGATGCTGTTCCACCGCGTCCCTGGCTGTATCAGACTCCCGAAGAGATCCTGATCAAGGCTTCCAACGGGGCCTCCGATTTTGGGAATAAATTCGGTCAGCCGCTGATCAATGGTTCGGTACTCACTTTTGAGCACGAAGAGAATCAGAAGAAATTCGGCTATGATAAGGTGATCATGCTCGCAGGAGGTATCGGATTTGCCCGCAAGGAAGACAGCCTTAAAGGAAATCCAGTGCCAGGAGAAAAAGTCGTCCTGCTTGGAGGGGATAATTACCGGATCGGGATGGGCGGAGGAGCTGTATCATCAGTCGATACAGGCGAATTCGAGAGCCATATAGAACTCAATGCTGTCCAGAGAGCCAATCCTGAAATGCAAAAGAGGGTTTACAATACCATCCGTGCACTGGCCGAATCAGGAGAAAATCCCATCGTATCAATTCATGACCATGGAGCCGGAGGACATCTCAACTGCCTGTCGGAACTGGTGGAAGAAACAGGAGGTAAGATCTACATGGATCAGCTTCCCGTGGGCGACCCCACCCTCTCAGCCAAAGAGATCGTCGGCAACGAGTCGCAGGAGCGAATGGGCTTTGTGACCAAAGAGGAAAATATCGGACTGATCACACGCATTGCCGAAAGGGAACGCTCTCCCATGTACGTGATCGGGGAAACCACCGGCGACCAGCGTTTTACGTTTGAGAACCGGAAGAATGGCGAGAGACCCATCGACTGGGAGCTTGCCTATATGTTTGGAAAACCACCGCGCACGGTGCTGGAAGACCAATCCAAAACAGATACTTTTTCAGAAATAGATTACGATAAGACACTTATTAGCCAATATCTTGAGCAGGTTTTACAACTTGAATCAGTGGGTTGTAAAGACTGGCTTACCAACAAGGTTGACCGTTCAGTTACGGGTAAGATTGCTAAGCAGCAATGCGCTGGGGAGCTTCAGCTTCCTTTGAACAATCTTGGGGTAGTGACTATCGATTACCAGGGTGTAAAGGGAATCGCTACCTCGCTGGGCCATGCTCCTGCAGCAGGATTGGTTGATGCAGCAAACGGCTCGATACTTTCGATTGCAGAATCGCTGACCAATCTTGTATGGGCGCCCCTCACCCATCACCTTAAAGGAGTTTCGCTTTCAGCCAACTGGATGTGGCCGGCCAAAAATCAGGGAGAGAATTACAGGCTTTACTCGGCCGTACAGGCAGCCTCTGATTTTGCCTGTGCATTGGGAATCAACATCCCGACCGGAAAGGACTCTCTTTCCATGACGCAGAAATACAAGGATGATGTGGTTTATGCCCCAGGTACAGTTATTATCTCGGCCTCGGGAGAAGTTTCCGATATCCGCCGCATCGTGGAACCGGTGATCGTGAACGACAGCTCTAAATCCCTTTACTATATTGGCTTTTCAAAATCCCCGAAATCGCTTGGCGGAAGTTCACTGGGACAGGTGTTAAGCAAACTTGGAACAAATACCCCTTCGGTCAGTGACCCGGCTTATTTTGTCACCGCTTTCAATACCGTTCAGGAAGCTGTAGAAAGAGGATTAATCCTCAGCGGACATGATATTTCTTCAGGGGGAATCGTCACCACGCTTCTCGAGATGTGCTTCTCCAACAAAGAGGGAGGCATCCGGGCCGATCTGACCGGGATGAGTGAGAAAGACAACGTTAAGCTTCTGTTCAGCGAGAATCCGGGCATTGTTATCCAAGCTCAGAACGCTGATATTGAAGCTCTTCTCGGCAAAAACGGTGTTGGTTTTGTTAAGATCGGTACTTCTTCACCTGAGCGTACTCTTGCAATTAAGAACGGGAATGATCAGTTTACCTTTGATATTGATGCACTCCGTGAAAAATGGTTCAGGCCGTCATACCTGATGGACCGTAGGCAAAGCGGTGAAAAACTGGCGATGGAGCGTTTCCAAAGCTATAAAAACAATAGGCTGAGGTTCGATTTTGGCAGCATTACAGGCCAATTCAAAGATCTTGGGATCGATCCAAAACGACGTAAACCTTCCGGCATTAAAGCCGCTATCATCCGCGAAAAGGGTGTTAACGGCGACCGCGAGATGGCCTGGAGCATGTACCTGGCGGGGCTGGATGTGAAAGATGTTCACATGACGGACCTGATCAGCGGCCGTGAAACCCTGGAAGAGCTGAACATGATCGTCTTTGTAGGTGGATTCTCCAACTCCGACGTACTTGGATCGGCCAAAGGATGGGCAGGAGCCTTTAAATACAACGCAAAAGCAAGGCAGGCACTCGAGAATTTCTACAAACGCAGCGATACCCTGAGCCTTGGGGTCTGCAACGGCTGCCAGCTGATGGTTGAGCTGGATCTGGTGAATCCAGCCCATCCCGATAAGGTAAAAATGGCGCACAACGATTCTCATAAATTTGAATCCTGCTTTGTGAATGTGGACATACAGGATAACGAATCGGTAATGCTTAAAACCCTTGCCGGAAAACGATTGGGGATCTGGGTAGCCCATGGTGAAGGAAAATTCGTGATGCCTTATGCAGAAACAAAGTACAATATACCAGTTAAATACTCTTACGACAATTACCCGGGCAATCCAAACGGTTCTCCTTTCAGGACAGCGGGTATCTGCTCTGAAGACGGAAGGCATCTTGCCATGATGCCTCACCTGGAGAGGGCTGTTTATCCATGGCAATGGGCTTTCTACCCTTCAGACCGCAAGGATGACCAGATCACTCCCTGGATCGAAGCCTTCGTCAATGCAAGGAAATGGATTGAAAAAACACGTTAAATTAGAAAAGAGGGTGTCCAAAAAGTCACCCTCTTTTTTAACAAAAAAGATAATAACTCATGGCTTCAGTGTGAATCGATGACCACAGTTTCAGCCGGGGGTCACCACTTCTTCCCGATACCGGGGGTTATTATCTCTGCGGCTTCAGCAGATTTTCGTTGCTGATAAACTTGACTATCAGAAATAAATCCCATACCTTTAATTGCTATTGATACGTGATTATAAACCTAAGAAAACAATGGTATGTACAACAAGATCATCAGCAACATCAAACCCCTGGGATTCCAATGGGAAACCTGCGATCCCTTTTTGTTCTGCGTGCACCATCATGACAATTTTCCTCCCGGGAATGATCAGATGGGACCTGCGACCTCGCTTGAAGGCAGAGTATTAGGACAGGATTTTACGCTTAGGGAAGGTTGGCGAATGTATCATGGTGAAACTGTCCCTGGTTTTCCGACTCATCCCCACAGAGGCTTTGAAACCATCACGGTAGTACTGAATGGCTTTGTTGATCATTCCGATTCCTATGGTGCGTACGGAAGATATGGAATGGGCGATGTACAATGGATGACGGCAGGTGCAGGATTACAACATGCTGAAATGTTTCCCCTTTTGAAAAAAGATGATTCAAATCCATTGGAATTATTCCAGATATGGCTGAATCTGCCAAAAACAAGAAAATTTGCCAAGCCCTATTATAAAATGCTTTGGGCGGAAGATGTTCCAGTATTTGAGGCTAAGGACGCAAATGAAAGATTCACTAAAGTAAGGGTAATTGCGGGCAAAATAGATCATGTTCATTCGCTTCCGTCAGCACCTGATTCATGGGCCAGTGATCCGGTAAATGAATTGGGGATATGGCTGATAACAATGGAACCCAATGCACAATGGACGCTGCCTTCGGCCTCTTTCGAAGTGAACCGTACCCTTTACTTCTATGAAGGTTCCGCCTCGAATATTGAAGGGATTAGAATCTTCCCCTCTCATTCCGTTGATCTGCTAGCTGATCAGCCGGTGCTGATTGAAAACGGAAATAAGGAAGCTCACTTTTTGTTACTACAGGGAAAGCCGATCAATGAACCTGTTGTACAGCATGGTCCTTTTGTGATGAATACCTCCGAAGAAATCCACCAAGCTTTTACAGATTATCGTTCTACACAGTTTGGAGGCTGGCCATGGAAAAATTATGAGAATGTCCATCCAAAGGAAAGAGGTAGATTTGCAAGATACGAGGACGGCAGCGAAGAAGTCAGACAGGATAGTTTATCAGCAATTTAAGTCTTTTCTTTAACCGGCATCAGACCCGTCTTACAAACCGGACAGCTACAAAAAAGACCTGATAGGTATTGCAAACTATCAGGTCTTTATGAAATATTATTGCAATGAAGGACTACAATTCCAGTTTGATTGTTTTTCCTGTCAATTTAAATCTACCGCTAACGACTCCGGTTGTGGCAGCATCAGTTCTGCCATTGAATCCAGGCTGTTTACCACCAGCTGAAATAGTAAAATAACCAGGCTCTACTATTCTCTGGGACTTATCATTCACAAAAGATAATTTTCTTGGATCAACGCTAAAACTAACCTCTTTACTTTCACCCGGGAGTAGGTTTACCCGTTCAAAACCGATAAGCTGCCTGATCGGACAAACTGCAGAAGCTTTCTCATCCTTAAGGTAAAGCTGAACAATCTCATCTCCGGCTAATTTACCTGAATTAGTAACCGTTACTGAAACAATTACAGGTTTACCATTTTCTGATTCTTTCGGTATTTTAAGATCAGAATAACCAAATGTGGTATAACTTAGGCCAAAACCAAAAGGATAAAGGGGTTCACCGGTGAAGTAACGGTATGTTCTGCCTTTCATATCATAATTATCAAATGGCGGGAGCTGGTCAACTGATTTATACCAGGTAACCGGCAATCGGCCCGCAGGATTGTAATCTCCGAAAATTACGTCTGCCACCGCATCGCCTCCTTCCTGTCCGGCATAACCGGCACAAAGGATAGCGTCCATATTTTCAGCCGCCCAGTTGATTGATAAAGCGCTCCCGTTCATCAGCACCAGCACCACCGGTTTTCCGGTTTTCTTAATAGCTTCCATTAGTTCCTGCTGGGCCTTGGGAAGATTCAGATGAGTACGGTCGCCGCCTGCAAACCCATCTACCTTAATTCTCATCTCTTCCCCTTCCAATCTTTGAGATAATCCGAGAACAAGAATCACGGCATCCGAACTACTGGCAATATCCACCGCTTTCTGCAACTGATCTTTTTGAGGCATCGACCACAAGAGTTTGGCATCGGCATCACCGGTCCAGTTTTTATATTCATAAACGATCTTGTATCGCTGGCCTGCCTTTAAATCAAATGCCTTTTCAGAATGGAAAGCTGCGTGCACACTATTATTAGTAAGGATTTTCTTACCATCGAGAAATATCTCCAAAGTCGGCATTCCCCAGCATCCGATAGCATAGGTACCAGTTTCCGGAGGCACCAGATATCCGGTCCATCGTATTGAGAAATTATCATCAGGTAATTTAGGAGAAGGTGATCCTGATTCCCAGTAGAAATTTATCTGATCATCAACTCGCGTGAAGACCGGTTTACCTTCCAGTTTGGAATTGTCAAAATATTCCCCTACAACTCCCTGCTGCCCTGATTCAGTCTGCAGATAACGCCCGGAAACCGGAACAAGGTTATGTATCCCGTCAGCCAGATCGCTTCCTTCGGCATAGATCACTTCTGTTCCGGGTTCCAACTTGGATTTTATTCCCTGAAGGACCGTAACAGGATGCATGGGAATGCCGTTATAATTTCCAAGAAGCGCTTCGAAGTTATCTGCATTAGGACCGATTACTGCGATTTTTCTCAGATTCCTGTTCAATGGAAGCGTATTTTTTTCATTCTTTAAAAGAATAATACTCTTTCTGGCCGCCTCACGTGCAAGGTAATTATTTTCATCAGAACAGTTTGCCGATAAAGGTATCTTTGAAAATGGAACCTGATCTTCGGGATCAAACATACCGAGCTTGAATCTTGCCATGAAAAGCCTCTCCACGGCCTTATTAATCTCCGCTTCGGTAATCAGTCCCTCCTTTACAGCTTCAATCAGATGCGGATAGGTATTTCCGCAATTCAATTCAGTTCCTGCCTTTACAGCCATAGCTGCAGCTTCTGCCGCATTTCTGGCTGTTTTCTGATGAGTGTGGAAATCGCTTATGGCGCCGCAATCGGAAACCACATATCCATTAAATCCCCATTCATCTCTTAAAATAGAAAACAAATAAGGGTTGGCGCAGCAGGGTTTTCCTTTAAAAAGATTATAGGCACCCATCACTGAATAGACGCCTCCATCCTTAACAAGGGTGCGGAAAGCTTCCAGGTAAGTATCCCGAAGATCGGCCTCGCTTACATTTGCATCAAAAACATGGCGCAATGGTTCCGGGCCTGAGTGAACGGCATAATGTTTGGCTGTGGCTACTACCTTCAGGTATTTTGAATCATTTCCCTGCAAACCTTTTACAAACTGCATTCCCATCTGACCGGTAAGATAAGGATCCTCGCCATAAGTTTCATGGCCTCTCCCCCATCTTGGATCACGAAATATGTTGATATTTGGAGACCAGAAAGTCAGCCCCTGATAGATGTCATGCTTCCCCCTTTTGATCCAGTCATTGTACTTAGCCCTTGCTTCATCGGATATGGCATTGGCAACCCGGAACATCAGATCCTTGTCCCACGAACCTGCAATGGTGATTGATTGAGGAAATACCGTAGCATAACCAGCCCTGGCCACACCATGAAGGCTCTCATTCCACCAGTTATAGGCAGGTATACCGAGCCTTTTGATAGCCGGAGAAGTGTAAACCGTTTGCCCAACCTTCTCTTCCAGGGTCATCCTTGCAACAAGATCTTTTACTCTCTCCTCCATGGGGATATTGGGATCCTTGAATTTATCCGGTTGATTTGGTTGCCCATACACTCTTACAAGTGCAAAAGTCAATAAAAAGATAAAGTGTATTCTCTTAGGCAGCATAAGTAGTTAAATAATATAGAATTAGTAAGAAATAAAGCCTGATAAATGGCATAAAAGTATAAAATTATTAAAAACCCAAAGTTCTTATTTCCTGAATTATGGTAAAACAATCATTATCCGGCAGAATGATCAGAGCATTTCCTGAGTAAAAGATCGTATTTTTGGAATTATAAAAGATGAAAGGAAAGTGAAAGTTTGTATTGCTGAAAAACCGAATGTAGCTAAGGAGATAGCCTCGATCCTTGGAGCAGACAAAAGGATGAACGGGTATCTTGAAGGAAACGGATTTCAGGTAACCTGGACTTTTGGTCATCTTTGCACACTCAAAGAGCCGCACGACTATTCTGAAAGATGGAAACATTGGGATTTATCAACTTTACCCATGTTGCCAACGAAATTTGGCATTAAACTCATCAACGATAACGGGATAAAAAAGCAGTTTGAAGTAATCCAAAAACTCGTTGAAAAAGCTGAAGTAGTAATCAACTGCGGTGATGCCGGCCAGGAAGGAGAATTAATTCAGCGATGGGTTTTGACTAAAGCCAATTACAGCAAAACTTTAAAAAGGTTATGGATTTCATCTCTAACAGAAGAAGCCATCCGTGAAGGTTTTAAAAATCTGCACGAGGGAAAGGAATTCGACAACTTATATGCTGCCGGAAGTGCCCGTGCAATTGGGGATTGGCTGTTAGGAATGAATGCCACACGTCTCTATACCTTAAAATACGGTCAGAACAAACAGGTTCTTTCTATTGGCAGGGTGCAAACTCCTACCTTGTCGATGATCGTAAAACGGCAGCTTGAGATTGATCAATTTAAACCCGAACCCTACTGGGAATTAAAAACTAAATACAGGGATACTGTTTTTACAATCAGCTCCGGACGATTTGAAAACAAAGACCAGGCTATTGAGAAAAACAATGAAATTGCAGGGCATGATTTTTTTATTTTGTCCACTGAAACCAAACCGGGGAATGAAGCTCCGCCAAGATTATTCGACCTTACTTCCCTTCAGGTAGAGTGCAACAGGAAATTTGGTTTTACAGCGGAGACTACCTTAAAATTAATTCAAAGCCTTTACGAGAAAAAATTAACCACTTACCCTCGTGTAGATACAACCTATTTATCGGAAGACATTTATAAGAAAATTCCCGAAATATTATCAAAGCTTTCGCCCTACAAAGAGTTGACCACTCCTCTGCTGAATCAAAAGATTAAAAAATCATCCAAAATATTTGATGATAAAAAAATAACGGATCACCATGCTATTATCCCGACAGGCGTTTTATCTGATCATCTTTCCCCGGATGAGAAGTTAGTCTTTGATCTTGTGTCCCGTAGGTTCATCAGTGTTTTTTATCCTGATTGCAAAGTTGCAACTACCACTGTGCTGGGTGAAACTAATCACGTTGAATTTAAAGTCACGGGGAAACAGATTATAGAGCCAGGCTGGAGAGCTGTCTATAAGGAAGATCAGGGAAAACAAACAGAAGAAGAGGTTATTCTTCCAACTTTTACGACAGGAGAACATGGCCCTCACGAACCGCTCTTAAGCGAAAAATTGACTCAGCCACCAAAACATTACACAGAAGCCACACTTCTGAGAGCAATGGAAACGGCAGGCAAAAATGTTGATGACGAAGAATTAAGAGATCTCTTAAAAGAAAATGGAATAGGAAGGCCTTCCACCAGAGCCAATATTATTGAAACCCTGTTCAGGCGCAAATACATCAGACGGGATAAAAAAAAGATCATAGCCAACCAGGTTGGAATCGATCTGATCGGCATTATTGAAAATGATCTTCTTAAATCAGCCGAATTAACAGGTCAATGGGAAAAGAAATTACGGGAAATCGAAGCCGGTAAATATGAAATTGGCACGTTTATGACAGACCTGAAAGAAATGGTCTCGAATATCGTGATGCAGGTAAAAAATTCTCCTAAAAAAACGATTATCACCATTGAAGAAAGTGAATCTGCAGCTAAACCGGTCAAAACTGATGCTTCTGAAGAAAGTGATTCCATTGTTTGCCCCAAATGCAAGAAGGGTAAAATCATAAAAGGAAAGCATTCATGGGGATGTTCAGCTTACCAGGCAGGATGTGATTTCAGACTCCCATTCGAATTTCTTGGAAAGAAGATAGAAAATACCATTCTTAAAGATCTGTGTAAAAAATCAAAAACAGGAAAACTAAAAGGCTTTACCATCAATAGCGAAACCGTGAATGGATCTGTATTTCTGAATGACGAATTCCAAGTCGAATTTAAAGAAGATAAACCAAAAGAGTTAATTTGTCCCCGCTGTAAACAAGGAGTTATAATAAAAGGAAATACATCCTGGGGATGTTCTCAATATCGTTCAGGTTGTCAGCTTCGGGTTCCATTTACTTTTATGGGGAAAAACATAACCCTCACTCAATTGGAACAGCTCATTCTAAAAGGTCAGACATCCAAAATCAACGGATTTGTTTCCGAACAGGGTTCGACAAAAAATGGTAGTCTGATTTTTAATGCTGACTGGCAGATCAATATCAAAACCAATTAATAAAATCTGCTACTCCACAAAAATATCCTTGCTTACTTCTTTAATTATTCCCTTTTCGGCAGCCTTTTGATATAGAATTGAGATCGCATCTTTTCCTTTTGTACCTAAATCACGCGTGAATTGATTTACATAGAGACTGATATGATTTTCCATAACCTCATCTTCCATAGCTTGTGCATGATTCTTTACAAAACTCCATGTTTCTTTTGGATGCTCAAAAGCAAATTCAACGCTGCGCTTCATGACCCTGTTGATCTTTTGTTGCAGAGGAATTGTCAGTTTCCTGTTAACAGCAATACCGCCTAAAGGGATTGGCATTGCGGTCAGTTCTTCCCAATATTCACCTAAATCCAGGATCTTCTTTAATCCCTTTTTCTGATAAGTAAACCGGTTTTCATGAATAATCAAACCAGCGTCCATTTCACCTGAGAGCACCACTTCCTCTATTAACGAAAAAAGGTAAGGCTTCTTTTCATTAACCTTTGGGAAAGCAATGCTTAGCAATAAATTAGCTGTTGTATTTTCGCCAGGAATGGCTATCCTCAAATCTTTTACTTCGTCGGGATATATTTTATGCCTGCTGATCAGTAAAGGACCGTTTTTATAGCCCAAAGCGCTACCGGCACTTAGCAGACGAAACTGTTCCGATACAGCAGCAAAAGCATGGTAACTCATTTTTGTAACATCAATTTCTCCCTTGAAAGCAAGATTATTCAATTCCTCCACGTCTGAAATAATGGTAGAAAATTCGAGTCCTTCCGTATCAATTTTCCCATGTACCATTGCATCAAAAATAAAGGTATCATTCGGACAGGGTGAAAAACCAAGGGTGAGATTCATTATAAGATATGAGTTATGAGTTATGAGTTATAAGTTATAAGTTATGAGATATGAGTTATAAGTTAAATAGTGAACAGTGAACAGCACCCATCCCTTAAGCCTAAAGCCTTCAGCCTAAAGTCTCTCAAGAAAGCTGCTTAATGTGTGCAAACTGGCGAAGAAAACGATACAGTTCCGTGGTTAAATTTTCAAGTGTGTTCGGGATATCCCATTTGTCAGTATCCCTCAATTCAACATAATTGGAAACAGCCCTGATTTCAAGAAAAGGAATCTTTTCATGAAGACAGACATAGAAAATTGCAGCGCCCTCCATCGATTCAATATCCGGATCAAAATCCCTCCTGATCCGCTCAATGCTTTTGGGATCGCCATGTGAAATATTCCCCGTTACTCCCTGTACAACTGGAAGATCCAGGCCTTTAAATTTATGGGGATTGTAAAGTTTACCTTCCTCAAAAGGAAATGAATTAGGTTCGGCAAAACCTGCTTCAAAAATGGTCTTTAATTTTTCCGGTTCTTCGATTCCAAAGTCACAGAACTGCTCGCTTTTCACATTGACTACAGTTCCCAAAGATATCTCATCCCTAAAACTTCCGGCTATTCCGGCATTGATCACAAGATCATAATTTGACATACTTAATGCTTTTGTCAAAAAATAAGTTGTAAAGGTCATACCTAATCCTGTTACTATCAAATCTATATCAAGATCATGCCATTTGTAGTGAAAAATGGGACCAGTATTGTCTTTCCCCTGTTTCAAATTTTCGAAAAACTGGTAAAGTTCAAAGCACGTTGCACCAACAAAAAGGATTTTCATAGTAACAAATTACTCCAATATTTTTTAATGAAAGTTTATATTAAATAGAATAAGGAATAGACAAAGGTACATGATCACATTGTTAATTCATTCTTCTTTTTCAAATATCATACTCTAATTTCACAAAAAGGTTTTAAAAAATAATGATTTTTCTGCTAATTGGAATTAGTCCAGATTATTTTTTGTTTATTACTTTAAAATATGGGGATTAATTCCCCTCTAAATAAGAAAATGGAGAGAAATTATATTAGTTCAATGTATCTTCATACCTTTGTTTAAATTAACGGATTAAAAAATTTACTTGCAAAATATATGGAATCCTCTTTGAATAGATCGAATAATACAGGCTATAGTAAAATAGAAGTACATCATCAGGAAAACGTATTAAAAATTGCAGAGCATTATCATGAAATTCTTCGTTTACTTGGCGAAGATACGGAACGGGAAGGTCTTTTAAAATCCCCGTTGAGAATTGCAAAAGCTATGCAGTTTCTGACTCAGGGTCATAACATGGATCCGGAAAAGATTCTTCGTTCGGCCATGTTTCAGGAAAATTATCAGCAAATGGTCATAGTAAAGAACATCGAAATATATTCTTTATGCGAGCATCATTTGCTTCCCTTCTTTGGGAAAGCCCATGTGGCTTATATTCCCAACAAATACATTACCGGGTTAAGTAAAATTGCAAGAGTAGTGGAGGCCTATTCCCGCAGACTTCAGGTACAGGAAAGATTAACAACCCAGATTAAGGAATGTATTCAAAAAACACTGAATCCCTATGGAGTGGCCGTTGTTATCGAAGCCAAACACATGTGCATGACCATGCGGGGCATTGAAAAACAGAATTCGGTTACAACAACATCTGATTTTACAGGAGCCTTTGAAAAAGTGGCTACCAGAGAAGAATTCATAAGGCTTATCGGCTCCGATCTTTCCTGAGATTTGTACCCCAAGCGTTTATCTCCGGATTATTCGATTAGTTTTTTTCTTTATTCCCATCAGTATTCCGTCGTATTTGCTCCGTACCATGCTCGTACCAGGTCTTAGTCGATGCTCACGCCAGAGACCGGAGAAAACGAGGCCCATAGGCTTTAGACTTTAGGCTTTAGGAGAAGCTGCGATTATTATCAAGAAGCTTAGATGTTGAAGGTTTGGCAAAATTGCACTTCACAGTTGAAATGATTTCCTAAAGCCTAAAGCCTTAAGTCTAAAGCCTTTTCTTTATAAAGCCTTTTCTTTGTAATCTTCCTATTTTTTCTGTAAATTTATAATACTTTTGCGAAAGTAATTAAAACTTATGATAATACGTTTTTCCCTGATATTTCTGCTGCTTAATTCATTAATCTTCAGTGGTTATTCCCAGATTTCTCATGGAGGAATCCCTGCCTCATTCGGTTCAATAAAAAAAGGGATTTTCAGTATTCCCTTTGTTGAAATGGAACCTGTTTCTAATGAAGAACTGCTCAGAGAGGAAAAATCTGCGGTCACACATCTTAAACCATTTCAGTTTGCCAAAACTTTCAATGTAAGTATTGATCCATCCAATTCCGGCAGATGGGAGAAAAAATCAGGTCAGCGCATCTGGACCATTGGTATCCGTTCCAAAGGAGCCTATTCGTTAAATCTCATCTTTGATAAAATGATCTTGCCCGAAAAGTCTTCTATCTTTATTTATACCCCGGATCATTCTACAATATTGGGCTCGTTTACATCCGACAACGAACAATCTTCAGGTTACTTTTCTTTTTATCCAATCCCCGGCGATGAGATCATAGTTGAATACAATGAACCTGAAGAGGTTAAAAATCAGGGACAGATTCATATTTTTAAGGTAAATCATGATTATAAAAATGCCTTCGGTACAAGGCCATTAGGAGAGGCTGGTCTTTGCAACAGAGATGTATATTGTCCGGATGTAGTGGTTTTTTCGAAAGAAAAACAGTCTGTGGTCGACTTGATTATTGCTGGTCATGAACTTTGCACTGGGACATTAATCAATAACGTAAGACAGGATAAAACCCCTTACATGATTACAGCAGGACACTGTATTTCAAGCGATTCCGATGCTCAGCAAACCTTGATCTGCTTCAATTACGAAAGTCCTTATTGCGGAAATGGTAAAAGAAGTCTCAATGGTTATGCCAATCAAACCCTTAATGGATCTCTATTAAAATCCAGATCGGATTCACTTGACTTTGCCCTGGTGGAACTGGAAACAGTACCTCCATCGGAGTTTCGACCCTATTATGCAGGGTGGAACAAATCAGGGACTATTCCATCCTCATCCTTTTCAATTCACCATCCTCTTGGAGATGTAAAAAAGATAAGTGTAGATAATAATTCTCCTGCCATCGGAAGTTTCAACAGTGAATTCGTAAGTAACAGTTTTTGGGTAATCGGCAAATGGGAAACCGGAACCACAGAAGCAGGCTCATCGGGAGGACCTCTCTTTAATGATAAAAAATTATTTATTGGCTCTCTTACAGGCGGTAATTCCACTTGCACCGATCCGACAAATGATTTTTTTTCGATGTTCAGTAAACAATGGAATTATTACAACTCACAGGGTTCACAACTAAAAGTCTGGCTCGATCCGGATAATACTGGGATCCAGGAAATACCGACAATAAATCCTTACGACAATTCTGTTTCGTGTGATTTATTTAGTAACATGGAACCTGGAGAAGAATATTCCCTGCAACAAATTGGGAATACAAGTGGAGGATATACGAGTGGGCATAATTATCTCAAATTACAAAATTATGCCGAAAAGTTCACTCAAACGGATCAGACTCTCATATCGGCCATTTCCTTCGGTGTAGCAAAAGCATTGTCTCCTGTAAATAATTCCCATAGTCTCATTAAACTTCAGGTTTTTGAAGAAGATAGTGTGTCTGGTCTCCCCGGGAAAGAACTCATATCATCAGATCTCCCTCTCAATCTGTTGAGTGCTCAAAAAATGAATTTTATAACTTTGGACAATCCAACTGTTATAAAAGGCAAGTACTTCATAGGATACCAGATTGACTACACAAACCCCACCGATACTTTTGCCGTGTATCAAACAACTGACCGGCAAAAATTAAGTCAGAATAAAGCATTTGCCCTGGAAAATGGTTACTGGAAACCTTTCTATGCCGTTTCAGGAATAGCAAAACCTGCTTCACTTTTAATTGATTCTCATGGTTGCGAAAGTATATTGGCAGAGGGAGGAACACCTACCCCGGGAACAGAAGCCAATAAATTCCAGGTCTTATATCCTCAAACAGGAATTACGGATTACATCTATTTAAAAAATAAAGGTACTGAAGAGTATGTCAAAATAAATCTATACGACATTTCAGGTAGAAAACTCTTTATCAAACAACAAAATGTTACTTCCACTCCCCAGATGATTTCCCTTGAAAATTACAGCTCCGGAATTTACTTCCTCACCATTGAATCTCAGGAAGGTACGCAGGTGATTAAAATAAGGATAAACCGTCAAAAATAAACACTGCAGAAACTCTATAATAATTTCTTCATTTTGACAGTTCACCATATACTGTTCACTTCATTTTCCTAAACCGTTCACCACTTTTTTTTACCTTTGGTGCAAATAATCTTCATGTCTGAACTATTATTCAAAATATTCGCATTTCTTTTTCTGATATCAACAGGTTGCAGTCATAAAACCACTAAAACCGTCCCTCTTGAAAAGAGTATATCAGTGCCGATTTCTTACGCCGAAGGATTCAGAATAGATGAATTTAACGGTTATAAAAAAATTACCATTTTTTCACCCTGGCAAAAATCCGAGGGAGTAAGCATGGATTATTATCTTATTCCCAAAAACAAGGAAATCCCCTCAGAATTATCAGGAAAGCAGATTATAAGAATCCCGATAAAAAGCATTATCTGTCTGTCCACCTCCCACATTGGATTTCTTAAAGCCATTGGTGAAACAGCATCATTAAAAGGTCTTTCCGGTGCAAATTTTGTTTCGGATACAACTATCCAGAGAGCCATAAAGGAAAATCGGATCAAAGATGTAGGGTATGACCAGGGATTAAATTACGAAATTATACTTGCTCTTAAGCCGGACCTTATCATGGCCTATGGTGTGGGAGGTGAAGTTACCGGTATTATCAATAAGCTGAAAGATCTTAATCAGAATGTAATTCTGAATGGCGAATATCTTGAAAAAACTCCGCTTGCCAAGACCGAATGGATAAAATTGATTGGAGCCTTATATGGGAAAGAAAAAGAAGCAGCAGAGTATTTCATCAAAATTGAAAAGAGTTACCTCGAGAAAAAAAATGAAGTTGCCAAAGTGAATTTTCATCCTGTTGTTTTGACTGGACTCCCATTCAAAGACTCCTGGTGGATGGCAGGAGGAAATTCCAATCTCGCACAATTGATTACTGATGCCGGCGGGGAATTTATCTGGAAGGATAATAGCTCCCGTGAAGCTTTTGTCGTCTCAATAGAGGATGTGATTGTGCGTGCATCAAAAGCTGAATACTGGATCAATTGCGGGACTGTAAATTCGGTTTCTGAACTTTTATCTGCTGACAGCCGGTTTTCTGCCTTTCCTCAGGTTAAGAAAAAAACAATTTATAATAATAACTTAGCTGTAAATAAAAGTGGAGGAAATGATTACTGGGAAAATGGGGTCGTCAGGCCGGATCTGATTTTATCCGACCTGATAAAGATTCTTCATCCGGAAATCGATAGCAGCAGGACCTTTACGTTCTATAAAAGAATTGAATAAAAAATCTGCTTTGACAAGGAATTAAAGAATTAGGAAATTAATAGTTATGAGTAGTCAGTAAACAGAAATCATTTGCGTTCGTGTTAATTCGTCCTTAATTCGTGAAATTTGTACTATGGAAAAAGAAATCAAATACAGAACAGACAGCAGTGTTAAAATCTACTTCATTTTATCGCTTCTTGTACCCTTGTTTTTCCTGCTGGACCTTCTAATCGGTTCGTATTACATTCCTATTCCCAAAATCATTCAATCTATTTTTAATCCAACCGCAGCAGAACCACAAATCCTGACTATTATCAGGGAATTCAGGATCCCCAAAGCCATAACAGCCATTCTTGCCGGCTCCGCTCTTTCAGTGGCAGGACTACAAATGCAGACTATTTTCCGGAATCCTCTTGCAGGTCCTGATATCCTGGGCATTAGTTCAGGAGCAAGTCTTGGTGTCGCACTGCTCGTCTTAAGTGCAGGAACTTTTTTCGGAACAGGTGTCAGCACGATTGCCGGCTCCTGGGGTATCGCTGGAGCTGCATGGATTGGCTCGGGAGCGATCCTTTTACTGATAATTTTAATCTCTACCAGAATCCGGGATATCATGACCATTCTCATTCTTGGTATATTAATTTCAAGTGGAATCATTGCCATTGTAAATATTCTGCAGTATTTCAGCAACGAATCCATGCTTAAATCTTTTGTAATCTGGACCATGGGTAGCCTTGGAAGTGTGACCAATGCCCAATTAGCGGTACTACTGCCCTCTGTTCTCATAGGAATTATTATTGCATGGTTTGCTTCCAAATCCCTCGATGCCTTTCTTTTGGGTGAAAATTATGCCCGAAGCATGGGAATGAATATCCGGTTTGCAAGAACCCTGATTTTTCTTTCAACCTGTATACTGGCTGGAAGCATTACCGCCTTCTGCGGCCCCATCGGCTTTATCGGAATTGCGGTTCCTCATATAGCAAGAATGCTCATGGGAACTGCCCGTCACGGGAAACTGATACCCGGAACCATTCTCATTGGTGCTTTGGTAATGCTCCTCAGCGATATCATCTCTCAGCTCCCCGGATCGGAAAGAATCCTACCGATCAATGCAGTCACTTCATTGCTTGGAATACCGGTTGTGATCTGGCTCATATTCAGGAATAAAAACATCGGACACCTTTAAGATAAATGGTTAGTGGTAAATGGTTAATTACGAATTACGAATTAGTGTCGTTTAGTCAGGGAAAGAATCCATTGCCGTCAGCTTCAGCTGACGGAGATAGTTTAAATCATGAATGGCTTTAGCCACATTTATTTTTTAAATTTCCGTATCACTCAGACAGAGGCTAAACGACATTAAATTACAAATTACGAATTCTTTCATTCTTTTAACTATGGCAGGAGAAGAAAAAATAATATCGGCAGAAGATCTTTCAATCGGCTATCCCGTCAAGGGAAACATTGGAAAAATTGTCAAAAAGGACATCTGCCTGAATGCTTTGAAGGGAGAGCTGATCGCCCTGATTGGAGGCAATGGAGTAGGTAAAAGCACGCTATTGAGAACCCTGACGGGATTTCAGCCATCCATCACTGGAAATATTTTTATAAAAGGATTGAACTTAAATCATTACAGGGAAAAGGAGCTTGCACGGATCATGAGTTTTGTCTCCACTGAAATCATCCGTGTATCCAATTTAACTGTCTTTGATCTTGTTGCGTTAGGCCGTTATCCTCACACCAGCTGGTCGGGAAGACTGACAGATGAAGACCACAGCAAAGTGGATGAAGCAATCCGCATGGTGGGTCTTAAAGGATATGAAAACAGACCGGTTAACTTTATTTCCGACGGTGAGCGCCAGAAAACCATGATAGCCAGGACCCTTGCTCAGGATACTGACATTATTCTGCTTGATGAACCGACTGCCTTCCTGGATCTCTCGAATAAATACGAAATAGTACACATTCTTCACCGCCTGGCTTATGAAAGAGGCAAAACCATTCTTTTCTCAACCCACGATCTTTCCACTGCCATCGCGGAATGCGACAGGATATGGCTGATGCTCGAAGATCAGGTGAAAGAAGGTTCTCCCGAGGATTTAATCCTCAACGGAAGCTTTTCCTCTTTATTCAATAATAAAAATCTTTTTTTTGATATGGAGAAGGGCGATTACCGCATCATTAAAGAAACAGGTCGTCAAGCCATCGTGACGGGAGAAGGCACTCCCTTTAACTGGACTGTTAAAGCGCTGGAACGGATCGGTTATGAAATCATTACAGAAGCAGACACGGACACAGCCAATTCTGTTTTGCAAATTGAAATTTCATATCCATTCTGGTCATTAAAACATCCAAATACAGATATAAAATTTGATTCCCTTTATGCATTGTGCAGATATTTAAAAAGGCTGAAGACTGTAGGCTGAAGTCAATAGACTATAGGATAAGCTAAATTTAAAAAAACATACGGTTTAAGAAAGTTTTAATAACTCTTAATGACACCTTTCTGATTCTTCAGCCTGACTCCAACCTACAGCTTTCTCTCAATCAGGAATTACAACCTTCTCCCCTAAGAAATGAGGCTGGCGTTCAAAAATCAGGTCGACCGCCATTAAGACTCTTGCTCCGATTTCGCGTACAAACAACTCCAGAGAAAATGTATTAACCACATCTTCTGCATTATATGCAATGGCAGCAATGCCTCTCTTTCTTGCAATATAAACCGCTCGCTGACTGTGAAATGGCTGAGAAACAATCGTAAACTGGTTTTGTCCAAAAATTTCCTTCCCCCGGATCACGGAGTCCAGCGTTCTGAAACCAGCATAATCCAGAATAATTCTCTCCTTTGGAATACCTGCCTCTACCAGGTCATTATACATCCTGATCGGTTCATTGTAATTTTTAGTACGATTATCCCCGCTTACAATAATGTAATCAACCTTCCTGTAAAAATAAAGATAAGTTGCAGCCTGAATTCTATTGAGATAATAAAGATTAGTATGGCCGCCCACAACATATTTGCTGGTCCCTAAAACCAAAGCGCAATGATTATGCGGAATATTCTCAATGGAATCATAGGAATACTTGTTCCCAAGTATGGTAACAGAAATATTAATCCATATGGTGAATATGAAAAAACAGACAAATACGACTGAAATAATCAGGATTAATATCTTTTTCCTTTTCAAGACTTCAAATATTCTTTTCTTTATAAGCTAAATTTCATTTAGTTAATCCATATGAAATTTATATTTTTAATAGCAAATTTCAATCATTAAACTTAAAATTTTTTTAGTAACCTGCTTCATAATTTCGCTCTCATTATATCATTTATCCTACTAAAACTTTAATGTGAACACCGTTTCCACATCAGGTTCAGATCTTGCCGTCAGGGTACCACCATGCAAACGAAGAATTTGGCGGGATAAACTGAGTCCTATTCCCGAACCTTTTGGTTTGGTTGAAAAAAAAGGAACAAATATTTTATCCAGCACCTCAGGAAGTATTCCCTGTCCGTTATCTGTCAATTGAATAACAATTTTACCAAATGAATCAGGGAAAGCCTTCAACCCTATTCTCGGATTTTTTGTTTTTTCAAGTGCCTGAACAGAATTCTTAATCAGGTTAATTAATACCTGTTCTATCAGCTGCTCATCAGCCGAAAGTTCGAGATTCTCAGGAGAAACTTCGGCTGTACATTCAATACGAAGGCACTTCAGTTCCTCTTTCATTAATCCTTTCAGATTATCAAAAAGATCTTTCACTGCAAAAATAGAATACTTTGGATGGGGAATTCGTGTAAGATTGCGGTACGATTCCACAAAAGTCAGCAATCCGGTACTCCTTTTATGAATGGTGTCGATGGCAAGCTCTACTTCTTCAAATGTCTCACTATCACCATTTTCAGAAAGAGTCATTCTATATTTATTCCGAACATCGCTCACAAGATAATGTACTGTTTGGGAGAGAGAAGCAATCGGAGTAATTGAATTCATAATTTCATGAGTCAGCACGCGTATCAGTTTCTGCCAGCTCTCCATTTCATTCTCTTCCAATTCATTCTGAATATTTTTGATGGTTGCCATTTTAATGTTGCGGTTGGCAACCTTGAATTCGGCAGCGGAGATAGCAAGCTGAAGAGTTTCATCGGGTCTCTGGATTTTAATCATCAGATTTTCCCCGTTTGAGATGGATTTCAACTTCTCCGTCAGCTCAGATGAAAAATTATTCAACTGATTAAGATTGCTCAGAGTATTGATCTTGAAGAGTTTTTTTGTTGAATTATTGATTAGTTCCACTTCCCCATTTTCCCTGTAGCTGATCAATCCGATGCCAATATGCTCCACAACCGTCTGAAGATAAAAATAATTCTGTTCCCGCTCTTCCCTGACTTTTCTGAAATCATTGATTACAAGATTGAAAGTTTCAGCCAGCCTGTCAAAAGAACGTCCCAAACCTTTGATCTCAAATGTACGGGAGAAATCAGCATATTTCAATGATTCAAGAAAATTAGTCAACAGGGTATTGGTGGTTTCCACATAGCTGATCAACTTGTAGACCTGGTAGATGGCGATCATTACAGCAAGAAAAATCGTAAAGTAATAACTCGTAGTAAAAAGCAGCCACATAATCAAAAAGATATTTGCCACAAGAGCAAATATCCTCAAAACAAGACTGACACGAAAATTTTTAGAGCCCATATTTTTCCATTCTTCGATAAAGAGAAGTGCGGGTCAATCCAAGATCAGCGGCTGCTTTGGTAATATTTCCCTGATGCATCTTCATCACTTTCAGTATAACTGACTTTTCCACTTTATCAAGTTCATAATTATCAAGTTCCAAGTCCTCTGAGGACTTATTCAGTATCCTAAGCTGCAAATCTTCAGGATTTATCCATTCGGTTTCGCTCATGATCACCGCTCTTTCGATGACATGCTGTAATTCCCTGACATTACCAGGCCAGGCGGCTTCTTCGAGCCTTTTCATTGACTCTTTGGTGAATCCCTTCAGAGGTTTCTTGTATTTTTTAGTGAAAAGCTGAAAGAAGTGAATCGCAAGCAAAGGAATATCTCCGTTACGTTCTCTTAGAGGAGGGAGATCTATTTCTACTGTATTAATCCGGTAAAGTAAATCCTGTCTGAATCTTCCCTCTTCAATCATTTGATGCAGAGAACTATTGGTAGCGCACACCAGGCGTATATCAATGGGAATGGGTTTATTGGTCCCCACTCTGGTCACCTCACGTCTTTCAAGAACGGTTAATATTTTAGCCTGCAAAGGCATTGGAAGATTACCTATTTCATCCAAAAAAAGTGTTCCACCCGAGGCAATCTCAAATCGTCCGGGACGGTCAACTTTTGCATCAGTAAAAGCTCCTTTGGCATGACCGAACAGTTCACTTTCGAAGAGGGTTTCACTGATCGAAGTAAGATCAACACTGACAAAAGGCTCATCGGCTCTTTGCGAATTATTATGAAGTGCCCTGGCCACCAACTCCTTACCCGTGCCGTTTTCACCCAGGACAAGAACGCTGGCATCAGTTGAGGCCACTTTGGATATCGTGGTATATACCTTTTGCATTTCGGAAGAGACACCGATAAAATCCTTGAAGGTTTTATTCATCATGTTATTAATAGCCTTCTGCCTCACCTTTAGCTTTTCAATCTCCTTTCTGGATTTGCGAAGATTCAGTGCAGAATTGATCGTAGCCAAAAGTTTTTCATTCTGCCAGGGTTTGAGGATAAAATCAGAAGCTCCTTCCTTGATGGCTTTTACGCTCTTTTCCACATCACCGTAGGCAGTAATAAAGAGTACCACCGCATCCGGATCAATCTCAAGAATTTTTTTAAGCCAGAAGAATCCTTCCTGGCCGCTGATGGCATCTTTGGTAAAGTTCATGTCCAAAAGAATCACATCGAATTCCTCATTCCGGAGCAGCTCCTGAATGGTGGAAGGTGAATTTGCAGTAAGGATCTTCTCTACATGTGGCCTGAGCAATAACCTTAATGAAAAAAGAATATCCTCATTGTCATCCACCGCCAATATCCTGCCAAATTTTTCCATAAATTGTTTATTTTCCAAAAACAAAGATTAAGCCATTATTCTATCACACTGAGGAATACTTTGATTATCAGATAATCTGAATTGATTCCCCTCCTCTATTCTAATGTAAATGTACGAAATCGTTCAATAGTTGTTCATTTCCGGACAAAATTTATTTTTCCTTTTCAGTAAGAATCTGATATTAAAAGATATAATTGTGGTACAATTTATGAAACAGTATTATTAAAATGGAATTCAGGTATTAATGGAGAAAAAAGTAAGATCTTAATTGTCACTTTGTTTTCAGATAAGAAGAGATATTTTTATGAAAAGTATCATCAAATCTGAATTTTTACATATTTTTATAAAAAACAGTTTGAAATCAATGATAGAATTAAAAGACATTTCAAAGGTCTTTCGAAATAAAGATATTGATACAAAAGCCTTGTATAGCATCAATATGTCCATTGCAGAAGGTGAATTTATCAGCATAATGGGGCCCTCTGGTTGTGGAAAGACTACTCTTTTGAATATCATAGGTATGATAGATACTCCTAATTCAGGACAATATTTTCTTGACAACAGGCTTGTATCAGATATGACAGAAAGAGAGAGAACAAACATTCGCAAATGCAATTTCTCTTTCGTATTTCAAAGCTTCAATCTGATTGACGATCTGACAATATGGGAGAACATTGAACTTCCGCTGGTCTATCAAAAAGTTACTTCGCAGGAACGCAAAGAAAGGGTAAATGAAATTATCGAGAAATTCAATCTGAAACACAGGTCGGATTTTTTCCCCAATGAACTTTCTGGTGGACAGCAGCAAAGGGCGGCCATTGCAAGAGCCATAATATCCAATCCCCGGATCATACTGGCCGATGAACCAACGGGAAATCTTGATTCCACCCACGGTGAAGAAATAATTCAATTATTAACCCGGCTCAATGAGAACGGGACAACCATCATTATGGTTACCCATTCAATGGTGCAGGCACAGCGTTCACAAAGGATAATTCATCTCTTTGACGGCCATATTGTGACAGAAAGTTTCGCCAAAGTTGCGGTAAGTCTTTAAAAAAGGCTGTAGGCTAAGGGTGTTGTACCTAAAGTCTAAAGCCTATAGCCTAAAGCCTATAACAGTAACAGTAATATGAGAACCTATTTAAAACTGGCAATTCGAAATCTCCTAAGGAACAAGGAATATCTGCTGATCAATGTATTTGGCTTGACAGTGGGAATGGCCTGTGCCATATTGGTTATGCTGAGCATCTGGGAGCAGATGGAATACGATGATTTTCATCCTCATTCCGAAAGGGTCTGCCGCGCATACATTGATCTTAAGATCGGAGGCCTGGAATCTGAAGCAGCTGTAACTTCACCTTTGTTTGCATTCGGAATGAAAAAAGATGTTCCGGAAATTGAACAATCCTGCCGCATTTACCGGATGAATCATGATATACCGGTAACAAAACCTGTTTCCTATATACTCGACAGACGCACTCTTTTATTTGTGGATTCTACATTTTTCGACATTTTTGGATTTAAACTTCTGAATGGAAACCCTGCCTCTTGTTTAAATAACAAAAACTCGATCGTTCTCTCGTTTTCCCTTGCTGAAAAGCTCTTTCCGGAGGGTGATGCAATAGGGAAAAAAATTGCCGTAGATAAAGATAAAGAATGGGAAGTAACCGGAATTGTTGAGAACAGCAGAAAAGATTCCCATATAAAATATGAAGCTTTAGTCTCAATGAATTCAGCTGTTTTTCCTTCTCCTGTCTGGACAACCAATTTCCTTTACACCTATTATCGGTTCAAACCCGGAGTAGATTTAGATCAACCTGCAGATTCAGGGATAAAGGAGCTCTCTTCCATTGAATACAAATTAACAAATGTCTTTCTGAAAAAAGCAGGCGAAGAATTAAAAAGGTCCATGGGAATGACTCTGAAAGACCTTCAGCGGGAAGATAATCATTACGTAATCAGGCTCCAAAAGATAGAAGACATTCATCTTTTTTCAAATCTGAAATATGAGTTATCCCAAAATGTAAATTTCCACACCTTCCTGATACTGGCTGGTATTTCAATCCTCATTATTCTGATCGGATGTATCAATTATGCCAATCTATCCACTGCACGTTTGGCCGGAAGAGTCAGAGAAATCGGTATCAGGAAGATTCTTGGTTCTCAGAAAAGAGAACTTTCCGCCCAATTACTGGCCGAGTCAATAACAATCAGTTTTATATCTCTCCTTTTCGCATTAGTACTGGTTGAACTCTTTTATCCTGAATTAAACCTGGTGGATGGAACTGCGGTGAAGAGTGTCCAGATACAGCTGTTGAAAATATCCCCGTTCATTTTTATTATTACCTTATTTACAGGCATATTGGCAGGAGTATATCCGGCTTTTTATATTATCAGGTTTAATCCTGCGACCATTCTGCGTCAGCAAAAACAATTCAGCCCGGGAGGGAAAAGCCTTCGGGGATTACTGGTAATTTTCCAGTTTATTTTTTCAATTATTATCATTTTTTCTACCTCTACGATTTATCGCCAACTGCGTTATGTACAGCATAAAGGAGTCGGATTTAACAAAGAGAACCTGATTGTGCTGGAAAACGCACTGGAGTTGAAAGGTAAAAGCGAAGATTTTCGGAGAGAACTTTTGAGTATTAAGGGAGTAACTTCGGTCACCTACTCCAGCTCTGTCCCGGGAAAACCATTGCAGATGGATAGTTATCAATCAGGGGACGATCGCATGAAAAATCATCTGATGTATATGATGGAAGCTGATTCACTTTTCATATCGACATATTCCATCAAAATGGCTTATGGAGGAAATGATTTTCACAAACGACAGAAAGGCGATACCATTGTTGCCTTTATTAATGAAGAGGCTGTAAAATATCTGGGATTGGAAAATCCACTTGACAAACATTTCTATGAAGTTTTAAGCAATAATAAATTGTTATGCATGAAAATCAAGGGAGTAGTTCAGAACTTTAACACGGAATCCCTTCATTCGAAGATACAACCGCTGGTCATTATCCCCTTAAGTACAGAAAGGATAAGATATGTTTCAATTCGCTTGGATCAGCCGGTAAGCACAGAACTGATTGATAAGGTAAAAGCCAAATGGAATATGTTCATGCCTGCTATTCCATTCTCGGAATTTTCGATGGATGAAAGTCTTGGCGCTTTTTATAAAGAAGAGAAGACCACCGGAGAGATTGCATTGATTTTTTCTTTCCTGGCTATTTTCATCGCCTGTCTGGGTTTATATTCTCTTCTGGCCCTTACGACTATATACAGGACAAAAGAAATTGGGATCCGAAAAGTTTTTGGAGCCGGGACACAGGAACTCATTTTATTGCTGACACAGGAATTATTCAAATTAATAGCAATTTCAGGCTTGATCGCATTACCCGTTGCATTTTTCCTTTCTCATTATTGGCTGGAACGTTTTGCCTATCATGTTGATATTAGCCTTACCAATTACGGTCTGGTGTTCATTGCAGTATTAATTGTGGCTGTTTTTACAATATTCCGGCAGTTAAGACAAACGATCAATGCAGAACCGGCCGAATCGCTTCGATATGAATAATTTCAAATATTCTTAGAATAAACCGATCTTTATTATAGGAAAAGCTGGCTTCAATCATTTTCATCAGGAAAAGTCCCGCTAAAAACAAGAACACTTCAATAAATGTGCGGACCATAAGATCATTTTAACCTGTTACTAAATGATGAGAAAGAATGTCGCATTTACACCTGCTCATTACTTAACAATAATATGATTAGAATTCGCCTGAACTCTCCTCGTATTAAGTCCGTATCAAGTTCGTCCTAGGTTCGTCCCGGCTTTTTAAAGAGAACTTACATAATATAACGAGATGATATTATCCAAAATACAATTCAACCATCGTAAGTAGAACATCATTTCATTTTAGATACTTACTTTAAAGCTCCATACCCCCTTCTCCCTTCTCCCTTCTCCCTTCTCCCTTCTCCCTTCTCCCTTCTCCCTTCTCCCTTCTCCCTTCTCCCTTCTCCCTTCTCCCTTCTCCCTTCTCCCTCCTCCCTCCTCCCTCCTCCCTCCTCCCTCCTCCCTCCTCCCCGCCCCCCGCCATTTACAGAACGAATCTTTCCTTCGTTAATTACCCATTTGAGATTTTAATGATTATCTTCGTATCATAATTATAAAAACTATTTAATAATTTTATCAATCAGATATTACCTATGGCAGACCTGAAAATTCCATTTCTGAAAGATTCTAAAACCAGTTCTGAAGAAATTTCCCGGAAACTTATTGAATCCGGAATCAGATTACAGATTAACAAGATTAATTGGCCTGAATTTTCTCATCGGCCTGAAACAACTGTTTTTGGCGGATACACTGAAAATCACTTATGGTTGCATTTTAAAGTAGAAGGCGATTATATCCGGACTAATGGCAAGCATGATCAGGATCCGGTATGGCAGGATAGTTGTGTTGAGTTCTTTGTTCAGATTGGTGAAAAATACAGGAATTTTGAATTCAATTGTCTGGGAGTATGTTTATCTGCTTTTGGTCCCGACCGCCACTCGCGCGAACCCCTTGATACTGAAAATCTTTCAAGGATAATCAGGTATCCTTCTCTTAATCCTGAAAATCCACCCAATGAAGGCACCCTGGCTGATTGGTCATTAACAGTTGGAATCCCACTTGATTTGATTCAATTAACTCCCGGATCCACATTCAGGTGTAATTTTTACAAATGCGGTGACAAAACAAAATTCCCTCATTATGTAACATGGGCTCCGATCGATGTTCCTGCTCCTGATTACCATCGTCCTGAATTCTTTGGAACACTTGAACTTGAATAGAATTAATGGTTAATGGTTAATGATTAATGATTAATGATTAATGGTTAATGGTTAATGATTAATGATTAATGGTTAATGGTTAATGATATGCTATTTTTTAAAACCTTATTTGTTTGTTTTTAACCTTAGTAGCATGAAGAACAACAATAAAACCGACCTTATTACCTTATTAAAAATTAAGAATTAAAATTTTACGATCACACCAAATGGGTGTGTACAGCAAAATTCCACTATTTGATAAAAACGGGGTTTGTTCGCTCTTTGTTCGCTCTATCTTCGCTTTAGAAGCGAAGGAACAGCGTTCATACTGAATCCAAACAGAAAAGGAAAATAGTCGTACACCCCACTAAATAAGGGATAAGAGCTTTCGTGAAATTCGTTTTCAATTCGTGTAATTAAAAAAATGGAGACTGAAATAATAACAATAGGAGATGAAATATTAATAGGACAAATTGTTGATACCAATTCAGCCTGGATGGCACAGAAATTAAATGAAGAGGGTATCCATGTCCGGCAAATCAATAGCATTTCAGATGATCCTGATCACATCGAAGAAACTCTTACTGAAACGGGCAAAAGAGTACCTCTTGTTTTAATAACAGGCGGACTCGGTCCCACACGTGATGACAGGACAAAATCAGTGATATGTAAGTTCTTCAATACCGAATTGGTTGAGGATCCTAAGGTGTTGGAAAATGTCATCAGATTGCTCGGCAACCGCGGCATTAATGTCAATCAATTGAACCGTGAACAAGCCCTGGTTCCCCAAACGGCTATCGTACTGCAAAATGAGATGGGAACAGCGCCTTGTTTATGGCTAAAAAAAGATAAAACAGTCTATATCTTTATGCCCGGTGTTCCATTCGAGATGAAAAATCTCATGATAAAGGAAGTACTTCCTGCAATCAGAAACGAATTTAAAACATCTCCTATTCTTCATCGCACCATTCAGATCTTTGGTATTGCCGAATCCTTATTAGCCGAAAAGATCAAAAACTGGGAAGACGCTCTTCCTGATTTTATTAATCTTGCTTACCTCCCTGCTCCGAGGGTATAAGATTAAGATTATCTGCAAGAGGAAAAGAAAAGAATTATCTTGAAAGTGTGTTTGAATCAAAGATCAAGGAATTATCCGAAACGATACCCGAATATATCATCGGATTTGAATTTGATACCTTAGCAGAGGTAACCGGTAAATTACTGAAAGATAAACAACTGACCGTTTCAACAGCGGAGAGTTGCACAGGAGGCTTTATTTCACATTCAATCACTTCTGTATCCGGAAGCTCAGCCTACTACAAAGGTTCTGTTATCGCTTATTCTAATGAAATAAAATCAAAGATCTTAGGAATTGACAAGCAGATCATCGATAAAAACGGTGCGGTAAGCAAAGAGGTTGTAGAAGCAATGGCTGTAAATTCCAAACATATTTTTGGCACGGATTATGCAGTAGCCACATCTGGAATTGCAGGTCCGACAGGTGGAACGGATACCAAACCTGTTGGTATGGTCTGGATTGCAGTGGCAGGACCGGATCTAATTGTTTCAAAAGTCTATAACTTTGGCAATAACAGGGAAAGAAACATTATCAGGGCGAGTCAGACTGCTTTAAATATGCTTCGTTTGATTCTGATAGGCTGAAGGCTTTTGGCTTTAGGCTTTAGGCTTAAGACTGTAGGTTTAAGATGGAGCATGAAGGGATAATGGTTGATGGTTAATGGACAATGGATAATGGATAATGGATAATGGACAATGATTAATGAAGTCCGTTATATTAAAACCTTATTTTATTATTTTTTAACCTTAGTAGCAAACGAAGAATGAGTTAAACCCGACCTTATTACCTTATTAAGAATATAGAAAAAATTGTGAATAACACCCAAGGGATAAGAGCTTTCGTGAAATTCGTTTTCAATTCGTGAAATTCGAAATAATGAAAATTCGTCCTTAATTCGTGAAATTCGCAATGAGATAAAATTGACACAAAAGAAATTAAGAAAATGAAACGGACTCTGATCATTTTAGGAAGTGTGCTGGCATTGATTATCATTCTGATGATAGCAATCCCTGTTATTTACAAAGGTAAAATAGCGGAAATAGCCAAGAAAACAGCCAATAATTCATTGAACGCCAAAATTGATTTTGCTGATGTGGACATTTCTTTATTCAGGCATTTCCCCCATTTGAATGTTTCCCTCAAAAATTTAACGGTCACCGGGATTGGCGAATTTGAGAATTACAAATTACTCCAGGCTGATGCATTATCCACTTCCGTTAATCTATCCAGCATTTGGAAGAATAATTTAAGCATTTCGGAAATTTACATTGATAAACCAATCATCAATCTGAAAGTAAGTAAAAGCGGCAAAAGCAACTGGGATATTTCAAAATCAGATTCAACAAAGGTGGAAACAAAGAAATCCTCCACAACCATTGATTTGGACAAGATTCATATTCAGGATGCCTCGTTGATTTACAATGACGAAAGTACCCCCATGTTATTTTCAATGGATCAGGCTGTATTTGATCTCTCGGGTAAGATGAAAGGCAGCAACAGCACCCTCGATATTAAAGGAACAGCCAGCAATCTTTCCTTTGACTACAGTGGAACAAATTATATAAAGAACCTGAAAGCTGCTGTAGAAGGTCAATTAAAGGCCGATTTTGATAAGATGGCTTTTACCTTTCTGAAGAATCAGTTTTTGATCAACGAACTGCCTTTGGAAGCAGATGGCACCTTTATTCTTGGAGATAAGGACTATGACTTTGACATTAACTTCAAATCACCGGCTTCTTCCTTTGGAGAATTACTTGGTTTTATTCCTGAAAAATATCAATCCTATTTAAAAGACGTACAGACTCAGGGTAATATCTCTTTTACAGGATATTTCAAGGGGATATACAATGATAAAACTTTCCCGGGCTTCAATGTCGATATTAAAATCGCTGACGGAAGCTTAAATATCCCAAATTACCCAAAGAAATTGATCAGATCAGTGTTGCTGCCAATATCAACAAGGCCCAGGGCGATATGGACCTGACCAACATCAATGTAGAGAAATTCGGAGCTTCCCTTGCAGGCAATCCCATCGAGGCATCCCTGCACGTTGCAACCCCGGTAAGCGATCCTCTTGTAAAAGGTAAACTGAAAGGCAAAATTGACTTTACCGAATTAAAACAAGCCATTCCGATGGATTCCATGGATCTTAACGGATTGCTGGAAGCGTTCATTGATTTTGATGGCAAATATTCTTCGATCGAAAAAGAACAATACCAGGATTTCAAAACTACCGGGAATGTTACCTTAAGGAACTTTGAATACGGTAACCCTGCATTTACTCAGAGAGTAAAAATTTCCAACGCAGGAATGAATTTCAATCCCAAAACAATCACCCTGACCAATCTTACAGGGAGCATGGGGCAAAGTGACTTTTCAGCAAAAGGAGCCTTTTCAAATTACTGGCCTTACGTGATGAAGAAAGGAACTTTAAACGGGGATCTTAATCTTAATTCGAAATACCTGGACTTCAATGTTCTTATGCCTACGTCTCAAAGCACAGCAAAGGATACAGTCAGCCAGCCTTTTGAAATACCGGATAAAGTTAATCTGACTATAAATACAGCCATTAATCAGCTTGTTTTCGATAAACTAAACATCTCCAATGTAACCGGGAAAGCCATTGTAAAAGATAAAAAGCTTATCCTCGATGCCTTAAACATGAACATGCTTGGAGGGTCGATGGTCATGTCCGGAGAATACAACACCCCCGCGAAACAACTGCCTTCCTTTAATTTAAAAATGAATGTAAAGGACTTTGATCTTCCTTCTGCCTTCCGTTCAGTCAGCACGATCCGCAACCTTGTTCCACTGGCAGGAGAAAGTACCGGGGCCTTTACCACGAATCTTGCCATAAATGGTAAAATCGGGAAAGGTTATACCCCCGTTTTTACCTCACTCAACGGAGACGGTCTGTTATCTACAAAAAATATTGAGATTGCCGGAGCATCCATATTCAATCAGATTGCTCAGTATTTCAGAAAAGATATTTTTAAACAGGTTAAGGTAGGTGACCTTACCACGAAATTTAAAATTGTTGACGGAGGATTGGAAGTCTCTCCTTTCAACACTAAAATAGCGGGTCAGGAAGTAACCGTCTCAGGGAAACAATCTGCCTCAAAAGATTTAAATTACCGCCTTGACTTCAAAGTGAATAAAAGTGATTTAAGCCAGGATCTTAATAAGTACATAGGATTTGTACCGGGAACAGAAAACATTGGCTTAATACCTGTTGGAATCCAGATTAACGGAACCTTCACTAAACCTGATGTAAAAGTAGATATGACAGATGCGAGGAAACTTGTTGAGACAGAATTCAAGAAAAAAGCAGGAACGGAATTAAAAGATGCAGTGAAAAAATTGGGGCTGGATAAGCTGTTTAAATGAATTGA